>JBDHLC010000016.1:0-64112 GCA_039586075.1 Gemmatimonadota bacterium
CTCGCTTCAAACGACGGTGGGCATGCGGTTGAATCCGCACGAGGTCCGCATCGAAGTCGATGTCCCCAACCACCAGCCCCAGGACTTCGGATCGTCGGCCTCCTGTGAGGAGGAACGTGGCTACAAGCGCCGGGTGTTGGCGGAGCCGGACCGCCGCATCTAGGAACCGGGCGGCTTCATCGATCTCGAAGAACTCCTCCGTCCGCTGGCGCGTCTTCTTCGCCGCCTTTGGCTTGCGATAGAGCCCCGACACCGGGTTGTAGCCGACTGGTACGGCCCCTAGCTCCTGGGCGTATCGGTAGAGACCCGAGAGGGCGTGGAGGTAGTGGCGCTGCGTGCCGCCCGCGAGGTGCTGGAGTTTCCGGTCCAACCAGGTGCGGACGTCTCCAGGACTGATGGAGTCGAGGGGGCGATTCGTGCCGAAGAAGGCGGTCGCCCGCTCCAGGCGCAGCGCGATCTCACGCAGCCACTGGTCAGTCACGCCCCCCGGATTGCGCTCGACGAACTTCCGGGCGAAGTCCCCCAGGGAGCCAGGAGTGGCAGATGTCCCACCGCTCTGGATCTCCTCGATCTTGGCAGCGAGGAGCTTATAGGCTTCGACCTCGTCGGTGGTGGTCCGCTGATACAGCTTCGGCATGGGACAGCCCTCCTGTTACTGATCCACGTTACTGCACGCGGGGACAGCAGGCAACGGCCATGCCTCAAGCACAACTGCAATCACGACTTACAACAGTGACCCGGCTGGGGATCGAACCCAGGACCTACGGATTAAAAGTCCGTTGCTCTGCCAGCTGAGCTACCGGGTCGGACAGGAAAAGCTAGCGCGAACGCCCCGAAGGTCCACACCGCGCCAGGGCGGACCCGCCGGGACCGGTCACCAGTCTCGGCCCCGCGCCACGCGATCCCTCAGAGGTCCAGGCTGAACTGCGTCCCCAGGAACGATAGGCGGTGATGGGGCGTGGGCCCCCGGGCGTCCACGGCTTCGCGGTGCTGGCGGGATCCGTACCCCACGTTGCTCTCCCACCCGAAGTGCGGGTACCGGAGCGCCAGTCGGCGCATGAGGTCGTCTCGCACGACCTTCGCCACGATGGAGGCGCAGGCGATGGAGTGGACCTTGAGATCTCCCTTCACCACCGCCTCGTGGCGCCAGCCCAGCCCCTTCACCGGCAGGCCGTCCACCACCACGTGGTCCGGCGCCTGGGGAAGCGCCCGGAGGGCCCGCTGCATGGCGAGCCGGGTGGCGACGAGGATGTTGAGCCGATCGATCTCCCGAACCGATGCCGCTCCCAACGCGACGGCGGCGGCCTTCTGCAGGATGTGCCCCGCCAGCTCCTCGCGACGGGACCGGGTCAGCTGCTTCGAGTCCGTGGCGCCGTCGATGGGATCGTCAGGGCGAAGGATGACGGCACACGCCAGGACCGGACCCGCCAGGGGTCCGCGCCCCACCTCGTCCACTCCCGCCACCCGGGAAAGACCGCGGCCCCAGAACCCCCGCTCGTACGCGAGGGGGTCCCGGGGCCGCTGACTGTGCTCCGTCGCTGAATCCGGCACGCTGCCGGGCCTCCCGTTCTGGGGTTAGCGCTTCTCCCGGATCCGGGCCGCCTTCCCGCGCAGGCCACGGAGGTAATAGAGCTTCGCGCGGCGGACCCGTCCGCGGCGCACCACCTCGATTCCCTCTACCGTGGGGGCGTGCAGGGGGAAGACACGCTCCACCCCGATCCCCGAGGAGATCTTCCGGACCGTGAAGGTCTCGGCTGTGCCGCCACCGCGGCGCTTGATGCACACGCCCTCGAAGGCCTGAATCCGCTCCTTCTCACCCTCTCGGATACGGTAGGAAACCCTGATCGTATCCCCCGGGGAGAAATCCGGGGTGTCGCCCCGGAGCTCATCCTGTACGATGTCTCTAAGCAGATCGGACATGGCTCACGTCTCCACAAAAAACGGCCTGGCCGGCCGGATTACAGTCAGACGCGTAAGATAATGCGGGATTGGCGGAAGGTGAAGCCTCACTTCTCACCCGGTTCCAGGAGGTCCGGGCGGCGCTGGCGGGTGATGCGTTCAGACGCTTCCCGGCGCCACGCGTCGATGCGTGCGTGATCCCCGCTGCGTAGGACTTCCGGCACCTCGTGGCCACGATAGACCGGGGGCCGCGTGTAGGACGGCGCGCTCAGGTGCCGCTCGTCGTAGAAGGAGTCCGTGGCCGCCGCGTCGTGGTCCGAGATGGCACCGGGAAGGAGCCGGACCACGGCGTCGGTGATGGCCAGCGCCCCCACTTCTCCTCCGGACAGGACGAAGTCACCCAGGGAGACCTCCTCGGTGGCCAGGTGGTCGCCGACCCTCTGATCCACGTCCTTGTAGTGGCCACAGAGAAGCGTGAGGTCCGGCTGCACCGAGTAGCGCACGGCGTCCTGATGGGTGAAGCGACGGCCGCGGGCGGAGAGGAGGACCACCGGACCAGCCGGTGCCAGGTCGTCCACCGCCTCGAAGAACGGTTCGGGCTTCATGACCATTCCGGCCCCGCCGCCGTACGGTTCGTCATCCACCGTCTTGTAGCGGTCGTGGGTGTAGTCGCGGAGATCCACCACTCGGTAGCTCACCAGGCCCATCTCGGAGGCGCGCTTCGGGATGGAGAGTCCCAGGGGGCCGGGGAAGAAGCCGGGGAAGAGGGTGACGATGTTGATGCGCATGCTACTCGTTCACCTCCAGCAACCCCTCCGGAGGGTCGACGACCAATCGCCCCCGCTCCGGGTCCACGTCCACCACGACCTCGGTCCGGTAGGGAACGAAGACCGAGCCTCGGGGGGTGCTCACCTCCAGCAGATCGGCGGGGGACAGCTCATAGACTTCCCGAACCGTGCCCACCTCCACGCCACTCGTCGTCACAACGGTCATTCCCAGGAGCTGGTGGTAGAAGACCTCGCCCTCTTCCAGGGGCGCCAGGGCATCCATGGCCACCATGAGGTAGAGCCTCCTAAGGGTGTCGGCATCGTCCCGGTCCCGGATCCCTCCGAAAAGAACAAGGAATCCGTCGCGGAAGGGCCGTACCGACTCGATGCGGAGCGGCGGGCGGTCGAAGTCGGGTTCGGTGCCGTCCGGATCGGCGGGAAGCAGAACCACCCCGGGGGAGAAGATCCCCTCGGGGTGGTCCGTGAGCGACTGGACGAAGACCTCGCCTTTCACGCCGTGGGGGCGATTCACGTGCCCCACGATCAGGTGGGTCGGTTCGCTGCGACCCATGGGAGCCCGACCGATTACTCGGTCTTCTCCTCCTCTGCGTCGGCAGCCTCGTCTCCGGCGGCTTCCTCGCCTTCCGCCGCGGGTGCCTCTTCAGCCTCGGCCTCCGCCTCTGCAGGCTCCTCGGCCTCCGCCGCGGGTGCCTCTTCAGCGTCGGCCTCCGCCGCGGGTGCCTCTTCAGCCTCCGCCTCCGCAGGCTCCTCGGCCTCTGCCTCAGGCGCCTCCTCAGCCTCGGCTTCCGCAGCCGCCTCTTCCTCCGCCTCCGCCTCCGCCGCGGCCGCCTTCTCGGCTTCCGCCGCCGCCTTGGTCTCTTCCTCCGCCTTGGCCTTTTCCGCCGCGCGGCGGGCCGCCAGGGCCTCCTGCTCGGCCTTCCGCTTCGCCTCCAGGTCCTCCTCGCCCACGGCCAGGGACGCGTCCCCGCCCGCTCGGGCCTTGGAGATGAGGGACTTCACGGTCCCGGACGGCGAAGCACCCTTACCCACCCAGTAGTCGACCCGCTCCAGGTCCAGGACCAGGCGGGCGGGGTTGGAGAGAGGCTTGAAGTAGCCAAGGGTTTCCACGAAGCGCCCATCGCGGGGGGACTTGGAGTCCGCTACGACGACCCGGTAGTGGGGAGCCTTCTTTCGGCCCATGCGCTTGAGTCGAATACGTACAGCCATCTGGCACTCGTAATTTGAGGATGCATCCAGAAGCTAGCCCCGAGCGAATTCAGGGGGCAGAGAGCCTGAAAAGATAGACCGATTTCTTGTCGGTTACAACCCGTCTCCGGGGGGCAGACGGTCACCGGCCGGGACCCGGGAGAGCAGACCTGCGGGACCCGGGGACGGAGTCGTGCGGTAGAACGGAGCATGACCATCTTCTCCGGCCTTTTTGGAAGGCTCGCCAGGGTTCCCCGGGCCACCCCCGTGCGCCACCGGACCCATGGACCGGTGACTCGGCCTCGGGGCCTGGGGATTCTCCTCCTGACGACGCTCCTCGCCAGCGGGCTTCCCGGGGCGGTGGCCGGCCAGCAGCTTTCCCTCCCCGACCTGACACCGGTCTCCGCCGAGTGGGCACCCGTGGACTCGGTTCTCAGCACATTCCTGCAGGACCTCCCCGTGCACCCGGGGGTGGACCGGGAGCTGGCACGGTACGAAGGCGGGGGCCTCTTACCGGACTACCGGGCCGACTTCGCACGGGTGGCCCGAGAGCGTGTGGAGGCGCGACTGCAGAGGGAGGTGGCGGCGGTCCTGGAGCAGGGCTGCTCCGACAGGACCTGGGTCGAGTTCCCCGGAAAGCGGTTCAGCCGGCTCCCGTCCCCCGACGGTACCCGGGACGGGTTCGAAAACTCCCTGGTGCTCAGTGGGCTCGTGGCGTGTTACTCCGAAGCCTCCGATCCCAAGTCGGTGCTGGCTCTCTACGTGTCGCCGGAGACCCGCATGGGTGCCCAGTCCCGGCTTCAGGAGGTCTTCCAGCGAGACGGGCTGACCTGCTACCGGGTGGATGGGGTGCCCCTCCTCCTCTCGGCCTCCCTGGCGTGCAACGACGTCCACCGCGTGGATGGTCCCGTTGCCGTAGAGCACTCGCAATCGGTGCTCAGCGAGGTGGATGGGAAGCAGCCGGTCTACTACAAGGAATCGGTGAAGGTGGCATTCCCGACCCGAGGTGGCGTGGCGCTCGTGCACGTGAACCTCAGCCGGACCACGGGACTCAACGGGCTGGAGAAGCGGGTCGGACGAGGTGCCATCGAGGACACCCTGCGGAGGCAGGCCGAGCTCGTGGCCGAAGCGCTGGGGGCTCCGGCGCGCTGAGGGTGCGGGGAGGGCGCGCCGCCGCCGGCGCACCTCCTCAGCCGAAGGGGAGCCCTCCCCGGAAGCCCTTCCCCATTCCGGGAACGCCGCCACCGCCGCCCATGAGCCCCTTCATGCTCTTCATGAACTTCTGCATCTCCTTGAACTGCTTAAGGAGGCGGTTGATCTCGGAGACGGGCCGCCCGCTCCCCTTGGCGATGCGAGCGCGACGAGACCCGTTGATGATCTCCGGCCTCTGACGCTCTTCCCGGGTCATGGAGAGGATGATGGCCTCCACGTGCTTCATCCGCTTCGGATCCACCCCACCGGTGGGGATCTTCAGCTTGCCCATGCCGGGGATCAGCTTCATGACCTGCTCCAGCGGACCCATGCGCTGGACCTGCCGCATGGAGGTCAGGAAGTCCTCCAGGGTAAACCGGCCCTTTCCCAGGACTTTTTCGGAGAGAGCGGCCTGCTCCTCCTCGTCCATGGCGATCTGGGCCCGTTCCACCAGGCCCACCACGTCTCCCATCTGGAGAATCCGGCCCGCCAGCCGCTGCGGGTCCGCGGAGTCCAGATCGTTCACCGTCTCGCCCACGCCGACGAACTTGATGGGCTTGCCGGTGACCCCCCGGATGGAGAGCGCCGCGCCGCCGCGGGCGTCTCCGTCCATCTTCGTCAGGATCACCCCGGAGATGTCCAGCGCCTCGTTGAACCCCTCGGCGATGCGGACCGCCTCCTGACCGGTCATGGCGTCGGCCACCAGCAGGATCTCCTGGGGCGCGAGCTCGTCCTTGATGCGGCTGAGCTCGTCCATGAGCGTCTCGTCGATCTGGAGACGCCCGGCGGTGTCCACGATGAGGACGTTCCGGCCCTGCGCCCGGGCCGCCTCCACGGCGGCGTGCGCAGTCGCAACGGGATCCCCCCCGAATTCTCCCGCGTGCACGGGGATCTCGATCTGGCGGCCCAGCGTCTGGAGCTGCTCCACGGCGGCCGGCCTCTGCAGGTCGCACGCCGCGAGCATGGGCTTGCGACCCTCGCGATCCAGGCGGCGAGCCAGCTTGGCGGTGGTGGTGGTCTTACCGGCGCCCTGGAGCCCGACCATCATGATGACAGTGGGGGGAGCGGAGGTGTACTTCAGCTCGGGGCGGCCCTCGCCCATGAGGGAGGCCAGCTCGTCGTGGACGATCTTGACGATCTGCTGGCCCGGCGAAACGGCCTTCACCACGTCCTCGCCCAGCGCCCGCTCCTGCACACGGGCCAGGAAGTCCCGGGTGACCTTGAAGTTGACGTCGGCTTCCAGCAGGACGCGCCGGACCTCCCGGAGCCCCTCCTTGATCATGGGCTCGGTCAGGACGCCACGCTGCCGGAACTTCCCCAGTACCGCGTCGAGTTTGCCGCTGAGTTCGTCGAACATCCCTTCCCCGCTGACTCCGGCCCCCGGTGGCTCCGAGAGCGCCGAATGATACAGTCCCGCGCCAGGGGTGTGAAGGCGACCGGGCTGACGCTCCGCCGCCGTGGGCGTATCTTCCTCGGCCCCCTCCGGTGCCCCCCTTGGACCCGCGCGTGAGCCTCCAGATCCTCCCCGTCCGATCGGCTTCCGACCGCAAGGCGTTCCTTCGACTGCCCTGGTCGATCTACCCCGAGCGACACCCGGCGTGGGTACCTCCGCTCCTGCGGGAGGAGAGGAAGCGACTCGACCCGGACCGGAACCCCTTCTTCCAGCACGGGGCCGTCGAGCTCTTCCTGGCGCTCCGCCATGGCATCCCCGTAGGTCGGATCGCCGCGGTGGAGAACACCCTGCACAACGAGTATCACCGCGACCAGGTGGGGTTCTTCGGGCAGTTCGAGTCGGTGGACGACCCGGGCGTGGCCGGCGCGCTCCTGGAAGCGGCCGCCGCCTGGCTCCACCGTCGGGGCCTGACCATGATCCGCGGACCGGTCAACTTCTCGCTGAACGAGGAGTCGGGGCTCCTGGTGGACGGTTTCGAGGACCCGCCGGCCATCCTCATGACCTACAACCCTCCCTACTACCGGGGCCTCCTGGAGGGATGGGGGATGACCCAGGCGAAGGACCTGTGGGCCTGGGTGGGTGACCGGTCCGTCTTCGAGGAGCGGCGCTTCCGGACGCTGGACCGGGTCATCCGCCGGTCCGGGGCCGCCGTCCAGGTCCGGGGCCTGGACATGCGCGACTTCCCCGCCGAGGTGGACCTCGTGCGGTCGCTCTACAACCGCGCGTGGAAGGATAACTGGGGATTCACCCCGATGACCGATGCCGAGGTCGCCCACATGGCCCGCGGGCTGAAGCCCATCATCGACCCGGAGCTGGCGCTCATCGGCCTCGTGGACGGGGAGCCCGCCGGCTTCGCCCTTTCCCTGCCGGACGTCAACCAAGCCCTCAAACCCCTGAACGGCCGGCTCTTTCCGTTCGGCTTCCTCCGCTTTCTCCACGGCCGGAAACACATCGACCGCGTGCGGATCATCACTCTCGGGGTCCTGCCCGAGCACCGGAGGACGGGGCTGGACGCCCTCTTCTACCTGGAGACCTTCCGCCGAGCCACCGCGAAAGGCTACCACGGCGAGAGCTCGTGGGTCCTGGAGGACAACACCCTCATGAACCGGGCGCTCTCCAAGATGGGATTCCGGATCTACAAGACGTACCGGATCTACGAGAAGAGCCTGTGAGCGGACCGCTTGCGTTGGTCACGGGTGGAACGGGCTTCGTGGGTAGCCATCTCGTGGACGAGCTGCTGGCCTCCGGCTACCGGGTGCGAGTACCGGTGCGGGCCACCAGTGACCGGAAGTGGCTCGACGGAAAGCCGGTGGATCTACACCCGGTGGACCTGGTGTCCGGCGATCTGGGACCGCTGGTTGCCGGGGTGGACGTCACCTTCCACCTGGCTGGTCTGACCCGGGGCTCGCCTCGCCAATTGCAGCGCGTCAACGTGGACGTCACCCGCCGCCTGGTGGACGCCCTGACCTCCGACCCCGGGCACCGCCTGGTGTTCTGCAGCAGCCAGGCCGCCGCCGGACCGGGATCCATGGACCGACCCCGGCGCTGGGAGGACCCGGCGGAGCCCACGACCCCGTACGGCCGGAGCAAGCTGGCGGCGGAAGAAGTCATCCAGCGCACGGGCCCGTCCATTGAGTCCACCGCGATCCGGGCGGTGGCGGTCTACGGGCCCCGCGACCCGGACACCCTCCCGTTCTTTCGCATGGCGCAGAGGGGATGGGTGATCACGCCGGGACTCCGTCGGAGGATGGTCCAGCTCGTCCACGTGCAGGACCTGGCCAGGGCCTTCCGCCTCGCCGCGGAAGCGCCCCGGACCGTGGGCCGGACCTATTTCGTCGGGCACCCCGAGGCCGCGACGTGGTCGCAGGTGGTGGCGGCCGCGGGACGGGCGGTGGGTCGGCGAACGCGCGCCCTGCCGGTGCCGTCGGCGGGAATCGTGCTGGCGGGGGCGGTGGTGGGTGCGGTGGCCGGGGCCCGAGCCGGGAGCCTGGATCTCCGCCGCGCCCGGGACCTGGTCCAGCGGGCGTGGACCTGCGAGGTGGAGCCCGCCGTGCGCGAGCTCAACTGGTCACCGCGCTACGGCCTGGTGAGTGGCTTCCAGCACACAGCGGACTGGTACCGGGAGTGGAGATGGCGCTGATTCGGATGGGTCGTCCCGCCGCCTGCGCCGGTCCCGCGGACGTCCTCTTCATGGCCTACGTGGCCTTCACCGGGATGATCGTCCTGGTCGCCGGATGGGTGCTGGGCTCGCCGGCGATCTGGCTGGGACTCGTCACCCTGCATGTCGGGCTACTGGCCGTCGCCGCCATCTGGAGCGCACGACCGCCGGAGTCGGGCACGCTCGGCGGTCTGCTCCGGGATCTCTACCCGCTCCTGTTCGTCGGCGCGCTCTACTTCGAGCTCCGGTACCTCGCCCTCCTCTTCTCGGAAGGCTTCCACGATCCGGCAGTGCTGGGCTGGGAGGAGTGGCTCTTCGGAGAGCAGGTGGCGATGACGTTCAGCCAGCGGGTCCCCACGATGTGGCTGAGCGAGCTCCTGCACTTCTGCTACGCCTTCTACTGGCCGCTGCTGCCCCTGTCGGCCGTCGTCCTGTACCTGCGGAGACGCACCGAGGGGCTCCGGGAGCTGGTGTGGTCGCTCCTGGTCACCTTCTTCTCCTGCTACCTGATCTTCATCTTCTGGCCCGTGCAGGGACCCCACTACGAGTTTCCCCCCATCGGCCCGCCCCTGGCCGATGGATTCTGGTACGGTCTGGTGCACACGGTGCTGGAGGACGGAGGCTCCCGGGGCGCGGCCTTCCCCAGCTCCCACGTCGCGGTGGCGGTGACGATCCTGCTGGTGAATTGGCGGCACGACCGGGGCGTCTTCTGGGCCCTACTGGTTCCCGTGACGGGACTCGGCGTGGGGACGGTCTACGGTCGATTCCACTACGGAGTCGACGCCCTCGCCGGGGTCGCCCTCGCCCTGGCCGTCTTCCCGCCGGGACTCTGGCTGCGCGGCTGGATCCAGCGTCGTCTGCGGACCGAACCCTCACACCGCAGCGGCAGGTGAGCCGGTCCGGGGATGCTCCCCCGGACCCACCGACCCGCCGCGTCAGTCCACGAAGATGATCTGGTCCCGCCGGGTTCCCACCGAGATGAACCGGATGGGCGTCCCGGTCAGCTCCTGAATCCGGTCCAGGTACGCTCGGGCGTTGCGCGGGAGATCCTCGACCTTCCGGCACCCCGTAGTGTCCTCCTCCCAACCCGGCAGCGTCTCGAACCGGGGCTCCACCGATCCCAGCGTGAAGGTGTCGGCGGGGAACTCCCGGGTGCAGTACCCGTCAGGGAAGCAGTACTCCAGGCCGATGGAGATCTCCGGAAGGCTGTCCAGGACGTCCAGCTTGGTGACCGCCAGCCCGGTGAGCCCGTTCACCCGGGCCGCGTATCGGGCCAGGACGGCGTCGAACCATCCACACCGCCGGGGACGGCCGGTGGTGGCGCCGAACTCACCCCCGAGCTGACGCAGCTTTTCGTCCACGGCCGCGTCCCCACCGGTGGGCAGCGGCCCGTTCCCCACACGGGTGGTGTAGGCCTTCACGACTCCCACCACCTGGTGGATGCGGGTCGGCCCGATTCCCACTCCGGTGGCGGCACCGGCCGCGGTGGTGTTGGACGAGGTGACGAAGGGATAGGTCCCGTGGTCCAGGTCCAGCGCGGTGCCCTGGGCACCCTCGAGCAGGACGTGCCGTCCGGCGTCCAGGGCCTCCACGATCTCGAGCCCCGTATCGGTGGCCAGGGACAGGAGGCGGTCGCGCAGCGCCAGCGTCCGGTCCATGGCTTGATCCAGGGCTCCGCCGTCGTCTCCGCCCAGGGCGTCGAGCCGGTCCTTGGCCCGGGCGACGCCGTCCTCCACGAGTTGGCTGAAGCGCTTCTCGTTCCGGATGTCCGCCACCCGGATGCCCCGCCGCCCCGCCTTCTCCTCATAGGCCGGGCCGATCCCCCGCCCGGTGGTGCCGATCTTCTCGGAGGCCTTGTCCTCCCGGACCCGGTCCAGGACGCGGTGGTAGGGCATGAGGAGGTGCGCACGCTCGCTGATCCCCACGCGACCGTCCACCTGGATGTCGCGGGCCACCAAGTGGTCGTACTCGTCACAGAACTGCAGGAGGTCGAGCACCACGCCGTTCCCCAGCAGGCACCGCTTGCCCCCGTGCAGGATCCCGGACGGGATCTGGTGGAGGATGAACTCGTCGTCACCCACATGGACGGTGTGGCCGGCGTTGGCGCCACCCTGATAGCGGGCGACGATGTCCACGTCTTCCGCCAGCACGTCGACGATCTTTCCCTTCCCTTCGTCGCCCCACTGGCAACCCACGATGACACTGCAGCGTCCGGATCCGGCTTCAGGAGCCACGTTCTACCGCTCCGATCAGGCCGTGAGCGGGGGTGCTCACGGTGCGGTACAAAAGAAAAGGCCCGTCGCGGGGGACGGGCCACGGCCTGCATTCGCAGGCAATTGAATCCTTTGGGAGAAGCTATCCGAGCCCCGGGAGGGCGTCAACGGAGGGGCGCCTTCCGTGCTATTCCGCCCGCATGGTGATCACGGGATCCACCCGGGTGGACCGCGTGGCGGGAATCCAGCTGGCCAGAAGCGCAGCCACCCCCAGGAGCGCCACCGCACCGGCCAGGGTGACGGGATCGCCGGGCTCCACCCCGTAGAGGAGGGCGCGGATCGCGCTCCCCGCCACCAACACCCCCGCCAGTCCCGCCACGAGCCCCAGCGCCACCACGCGCATCGAATCCTTCATTACGAGGCCTCGGACGGCCGACGGCTCTCCCCCCAATGCAAGGCGGATCCCCATCTCCCGGGTCCTCTGGGCCACCTGGTACGACACCACACTGTAGATGCCCGCGGCGGCCAGCACGAGAGACAGGAGTGCGAACCCGCCGAGGAGGAGAACGGTGAATCGCTGCGGCGCTACGGCTTCCTTCAGCCGATCGTCCATCGTGGTGACCTCCGGTGGCACGTCCGGGTCCAGGCGACGCAGGGTGCTTCTGAGGGCGGGAGTCAGTGCTGCCGCGTCTCCGCTGGAGGCCTCCACCACCAGTTGCCCCGACCACTGGAGACGGAAGGGGCGCTGCCGGTAACTGAAGTACACCGTGGGGACCGGTTCCCGGTCGAGCGTCCGGAAGCGCACGTCGCCCACCACTCCGATCACCTGGGAGAACATCTCCTGGTCCCAGTAGATGTCCATGCCGCCGCCGGACACCGACTTTCCGATGGGATCCTCTCCAGGCCAGTAGGCATCGGCGAAGCTCTGGCTCACCACCGCGACATGGAGTCCATCCGGCCCGTCACGATCGTCGAAGACCCGCCCTCGGAGCACGGGAATGTCCAGGGCCTCGAAGGCGCCGCCGCTGGCCAGGACGTATCCTCCGTCGGCGAATTTCTCCGGGTCGCCGTCCAGTTCCAGCCGTCCGCTGGGGAGAGAGCCCTGCGCGGGGATCGCGCTGATGAAGCCCGCTCGCTCCACGCCGGGGAGGGCTTCGGTCTCCTCGACGAACCGGCGATACCAGGCGGCATGGTCGTCCGGCGTCTCGTACCGGAGCTGGGAAAGGGTCACCGCGAGGGTGGTCACGTCGGTGCCGTCGAACCCGGCGTCCTGATTCAGGAGTTCCTGGAACGAGCGCAGGACCAGGCCCGATCCCGCCAGGAGCAGGAGGGCCAGCGCCACCTCGCCCCCCACCAGAATTCGCCAGATAGTGGCCTGACCCCGTCCGGCGTTCCCCCGGTCCCCTTCGCGCAGCGCCCCGGTGAAGTCGGTGCGGGAGAGGCGCCGGGCCGGGACCAGTCCGAAGGTCACCACCGTAAACACCGCCACGACAGCGGTGAAGAGGAGGACGGATGCATCCACCGACACCTGATCGAGCCTCGGCACGGACGTGGGTCCCAGCGCCTTCAGCCAGCGGACCACCAGGAGGGCCAGCCCCACACCCGCAGCGCCTCCGGCCCCCGCCACGATGACGTTCTCCGTCAGGAGCTGCCGCACGATCCGACCGCGAGGCGCTCCGAGCGATGCCCGCACCGCCAGCTCCCTGTGGCGCGTCGCCCCACGCGCCAGAAGCGTGCTAGCCAGATTCGTGCACGCCACCAACAGGACCAGCCCCGCCGCGCCCAGGAGGAGAAACAACGCCCGGCGAGAGCCGCCCACGATCCGCTCTCGGAGCGTGGCCGTCACCACTCCGGTGGCCAGGTAGTCCCGGTCTTCCGGGCTGTCGGCTACCAGTCGGAGGGTCAGGGCCTCCATCTCCGAGGTGGCGCGTTCCAGGCTGATCCCATCGGCCAGGCGCCCCACCGCATCCCAATTGTGGCTGCTGCGGCTTTCCCCCTGCGCCTCCTCGCTCACGGGAATCCAGACCTCGCCCCCGGCAGGGAAGTCGAACCCTCCGCCCACCACTCCCACAACGGGATGCCGGTCTCCGAGGATCTCCAGGAGTAGTCCGTCCAAGGGGGCTCCCGCCAGCTCATTCCGCCAGAACCGTTCGCTCACCACCGCCACGGGAAGTCGGTCTTCGCCATGATCCGAGGCGACGGTCAGACGACCCTGCTGAGGCGTCGTTCGGAACACCTCCCAGAAGTCCTCGGTCATGAGCGTGACGGTCCCGGTGACGGGCTCCTCGCCCCCCAGGATGGTCGTGGAGAGATCGCTGTACGCCGCGAGCGCCTGGAAGCTCGTGTTCTCCCGGTGCCAGTCGCGAAAGTTCGCCCAGGCGACGCGCATGGCTCCCCCGCGTGTGTTCTGTTCCCGAAGCCACACGATGGATCCCGGATCGTCATAGGGAAGCGGCTCCAGCAGGACCCCGTCCACCACCGAGAAGATGGCCGTGTTCGCCCCGATCCCGAGTCCCAGGGTGAGGACCGCCACCGCCGCGAACTCCGGAGCCTTGCGCAGCGTCCGGAACCCGTACCTCACGTCCTGCCACAGTGCCTCCAACATCCCCGACCTCCTCTCCGCCCGCATCTGTGATCGCGTGATGGTCCGGCACTCCCGGGCCACCTCCTCCACATTCCCAAACCGCCTCCGGGCCTCGTCCCAAGCGCCTGCCGTGTCCCATCCGGCCTCTTCGAGCTCCCGGACCCGCATCTCCAGGTGTGCCTGGATCTCCCGGTCCACGTCTTCGTCCACATCGAGGCCGAAGACCCGCCCCTTCTCCCTGGGGCCGTCCAGGGGGGTCATCCCGAAGGGCTCTCCAGAACCCGCGCCATGACGTCCACGTAGTCGTGCCACGACCGGAGGCTCCGGGCCAGCTCCTTCTTTCCCGCAGCCGTCAGGCGGTAGAACTTGGCCTGCCGGCCTGTCTCGCTCTCCTCCCAGCGGGACTCCAGGAACCCCCGCTTCTCGAGCCTCCTCAGCGCGGGATAGAGAGCCCCCTCCTCCACCTGGAACGCTTCACGAGTAGTCTCCCGAAGCCACCGGGAAATCCCATACCCGTGCAGCGGCCGGTGGCTCAGCGTCTTGAGGATCAGGACGTCCAGCGTGCCCTTCAGGAGTTCCATGGATGAAGATCGGGTCATGGCGTGCGCGACGTGGAGTTCGGTTCTGCAGTGCCGATCACCGCAGGTACCGTCGAATCACTATGCATCGAACACTTATGTATGTCAAGCTGACGTGATCCAACGTTGGAGATGACAGGGGCGGGACGGAATGTCACACCCGTGTGTTTCTTGATCGTTGCGTGCGGATCGGCCGCAGCTTAGCATGGTTGCTGCGCGGCGGATGTCACTCCGCCGCCCGTTTGAAAGGCGACTCTTCGGCGCTCCCTCCCCGCCGGTACGAAAGGCGACTCTTCGGCGCTCCCTCCCCGCCGGCACGAAAGGCGACTCTTCGGCGCTCCCTCCCCGCCTAGAGATCGGGGGCTGACGCTCTGCCGGCCCCCGGGTTCCGGTGCGGACCGATCCGCACCTAGTTGGGTCCATACCCAGGGAGGAGGACTATGAGGCTTCCATTTCGTGCGAGCCTCCTGCTCGTCCTGTCCCTCTGGGCCGTTCCCACCGTCCTGGCTGGCCAGGAGATGAGAACTGTCTCAGGGACAGTGGTCCAATCGGACAACGCACGGCCGTTGGCCGGCGCCCAGATCACCGTGAAGGGGATGACCATCGGCACCCTGGCGGATGGTGAAGGCCACTTCGTGATCCGGATACCTGCCGACGCCACCACGCTGGTCTTCACCATGATCGGATATCAGACGGTCGAGGCGGAGATCGAAGACGGTATGACCGTCACCATGCAGGAGCAGGCCATCGGCCTGGAGGGGATCGTCGTGACCGCGCTGGGAGTCCAACGCGAGAAGAGGACCCTCGGGTATTCCGTTCAGGACGTCTCGGGACCCGAGATCACCGAGGTACCGGAGCTCAACCTGGTGAACTCCCTGCAGGGCCAGGTTGCCGGGGTGCAGATCACCAATGCCGGACCCACCGGAGGGTCGTCCCGCATCGTCATCCGGGGCGCCAACTCCATCGCGGGGAACAACCAACCGCTCTTCATCGTGGACGGGATCCCGGTGGACAACTCGGCACCGAACATTGGCGGCTACGGCGGAATCGACTACGGGAACACTGTGCAGGACGTCGACCCCAACAACATCGAGTCCATCAGCGTCCTGAAGGGGCCCAACGCGGCGGCCCTGTACGGATCGCGCGCAGCGAACGGTGCCGTGGTCATCACCACCAAGTCCGGGCGCACCTCCCGAGGATTCTCCTTCTCGTCAAGCTTCACGGCCGAGACCCCCTTGAAGCTGCCCGACTACCAGAACGAGTACGGGCAAGGGGTGGACGGTGAGTTCCGGTTCGTGGACGGAGCTGGCGCAGGGACCTGGGACTTCGTGGACGAGAGCTGGGGCCCGCGGTTGGACGGCCGGCTCATCGACCAGTTCACCGGCCCCCAACAGCCCTGGGTCGCGCACCCGGACAACGTTCGCAGCTTCTTCCGCACCGGGCTGACCTCGAACACCAACCTGGCGTTCGAGCAGTCCAGCAGTCAGGGGAACGTACGCCTGTCCCTCACCAACACGATGGTGAACGGCATGGCGCCCGGTGAGGAAATCGACAAGATCGGCGTGGCCCTCAAGGGCGGGCTCAACGTAACGAACCGCCTCACCACCGAGGCCTCGCTGAATTATACCCGGCAGAACGCCAACAACCGGATGGGGACCGGGTACGACGAGGACAACCCCATGCAGAGCTTCATCTGGTTCGGCCGCCAGGTCGACATGGACGCCCTGCGAGACTACCGCTGCTGGGACAACGCCCCCACCGCTTGCACGGATGGCGGCCAGTTCAACTGGAACTACAACTATCACAACAACCCGTTCTGGGAGCAGCTGGTCAACACGAACGAAGACAACCGCGACCGGGTGCTCGGGCACGTCTCCGGTACGTACCAGCTGACGGACTGGATCACGCTCACCGGCCGCGTCGGCCGCGATTGGTACCGTGAGCGCCGGAAGAACGTCGTGGCATTCAACAGCCTCGACGATGCCGGCGACGGGGGCTTCAACGAGGCCAATCGGTATCAGTCCGAGACGAATGCGGACCTCTTCGCCACAGCCGCTCGGCAGCTCACCGACGACCTCACGCTGGACGTGACGGCCGGCGGGAACCTCCGCATGACGGAGTTCCAGACCTCCACGGTCGGGGTAACCGCCCTCACCGCGCCGGGGATCTACACCATCGACAACGCGGCGGTACCCGCCACCCCGGGTGACTTCGAGTCCAAGAAGGAGGTCCGAAGCGTATTCGGGTCCGCGAGCCTCAACTACCGGGGCTACCTGAACGTCGACGTGACCGGACGCAACGACTGGTCGTCGACGCTCCCGGAGGACAACCGGTCCTACTTCTACCCCTCCATATCGTCGGCATTCGTCTTCAGCGACGCGCTAGGCCTGCGGAACGAATGGTTCAGCTCCGGAAAGATCCGGGCCAGCTGGACCCGGGTGGGGAACGACACAAATCCGTACCAGCTCTCTTCCGTCTACAACTCGCAGCAGGCCTTCGGTGGCGTGCCGATGTTCTCGCTGCCGAACGAGCTGCCGAACACGGACCTGAAGCCGGAAGAGACCACGGCATACGAGTTCGGCACCGACCTCGGGTTCTTCAACGAGCGGATGGGATTCGTAGCCACCTACTACAACTCCCTGACGCGCGACCAGATCCTGGGCGTCCAGATCTCGGGCACGAGCGGATACACGAGCCAGATCCTGAATGCCGGGGAGGTGAAGAACTGGGGATACGAGCTCCTTGTCCGGGCGACTCCCGTGCTGGGAGACGACTTCCGGTGGGACCTGACGGTCAACTGGAGCAAGAACAACTCCGAGGTCACCGATCTCTATGGCGACCTGGAGACCCTGGTCCTGGGTACCTACTGGAGCATGAACATCGAGGCTCGCAAGGGCGAGCCGTACGGCCTCTTCTTCGGGAACGGTTACCTCTCGGACGACGACGGCAACTGGCTCCTGGACGCCCAAGGTCGTCCCCAGCGTGATGGGGAGCGGCGGATCCTGGGCAACTACAACCCCGATTGGATCGGCGGTTTCCAGAACCGCTTCAGCTGGGGTCCCTGGGCCATGAGCGTGCTGGTCGATGGCCAGAGGGGTGGGGACATCTTCTCCGTGACGAACTGGTTCGGAGAATACGCCGGCGTGCTCGAATCCACGCTTCGGGGCCGTGAGAACGACTTCTGCGACCCGGGCATCGTGGTCGAAGGGTACCTGCCCGACGGCTCCTGGAACGGGGATGGCGTGAACGACGTCACCGTTTGCCCCGAGACCTATTTCGGGCGGAACTACGGGAACCAGGAAGCCGGGATCGACGACGCTACGTACATCAAGCTGCGCGAGTTGCGGCTGGCGTACGAGCTGCCCGAATCCGTGCTGGCTCCGTTCGGTCTCGCCAGCGGGGACATCGCCCTCATCGGGCGGAACCTGTTCCTGTGGGCACCGAACATCGACAACATCGATCCGGAGACCGCGTTCGACGCGAGTAACGTCCAGGGCATCGAGTTCGGGCAGTACCCGACGGCTCGAAGCTTCGGACTCTCCATCTCCATTCGGCCCTGACCCCGGAGGCATGATCATGAAGATCACGATGCTTGCCAGGCGGGTGCTCGTGGCCGGGCTGGTCCTGGCTCTCGGCGCTTGCGACGAGAGTCTGACATCCGTCAACGAGAACCCCAACGCTCCCACGGACGTGGGCGCTTCCTTCCTGTTCCCGCAGGCCGTTCGAAACGGCGTGGAGGCCACGTTCGGCGCGGGGCAGATGCTCTCTCACACGGCCATCTGGCCACAACACGCCGTCGAGATCCAGTATCCCGACGAGGAGGAGGGATTCGTTCGGGCCGCGCGCATGCAGGCCTACTGGGACAACTACTACGCCGGAGCCCTGGCCGACATCCAGACGGTCATCGACAAGGGTGTCGAGGGGAGTGACGGTGCCATCGAGGGAATCGGAATGATATGGAAGACCTGGCTCTTCCATATCGTCACCGACCTCTGGGGCGACGTGCCGTATTCCCAGGCGCTCATGGGTGCCGAGAACACGACGCCCGCCTACGATGCCCAGGAAGACATCTATGCCGGGATGATCCAGACCCTCACCGAGGCCACAGGCCAGCTCGCGAGCGGGGACGGATTCAGCTCGGGTGATATCCTGTACGGCAACGACCTCACAGCCTGGCGGAAGTTCGCGAACTCGCTTCGTATGCGCCTGGCCATGCGGATGTCGGAGGTGGCCCCTGCCACCGCCGAGGCCGCCTTCGCCGCGGCCTACGCGGCAGGTGGATTCGAAAGCAACGCCGACAACGCCATGCTCGATTGGCCGGGGGCTCCATACGAGAACCCGCTCTTCGAGAACTGGCAGGGACGTGACGACCACGGGATCAGCGCCACCATGGTGGACACGCTGCTCTCCCTGGCGGATCCGCGCCTGGCGTTGTACGCCGAGCCGGCCACCGAAGACGGGGCCTATCGAGGGCTGCAGAACGGAGACATCACTCCCGAGTTCTCACTGGCCTTCTACTCCCGCATCGGGGATTTCTGGCGCGCAAACGGCGCCTCCACACCAACGGCCATCATGACCTACTCGGAGGTGCTCCTGCTGGAGGCCGAGGCGGCGGAGCGTGGATGGATCGCAGCGGATCCCGCCGCGCTGTACGAAGCGGGAATCCGCGCAAACATGGAACAGTGGAACGCGGCGAACTCCCCTACCCAGGCGGAAATCGACGCCTACCTGGGACAGGCCGTGGTCCAGTACGACGCCGCCAGGGGTAGGGACCAGATCCAGTTGCAGCAGTGGATCGGGCTCTACATGAACGGGAGCGAGGCGTGGTCCCACGTCCGCCGAACCGGGGTGCCGGATCTGGCGGCCGGTCCGGATCTCACCCTGAGCAGGATTCCTGTTCGCTTCACGTACCCGGATCTGGAGCAGTCGCTGAACCTGAACAACTATCAATCGGCGGTGTCGCGGCAGGGCGCGGATGCTCTGACGACTCCTGTCTGGTGGCAGATGAACTGAGCCTCCAAGCGCACGGGATGAACCGAGGCCCCCCGGAGCTCGAGCTCCGGGGGGCCTCACTCATTTCCCAGGAGTGACCGGGGGACCGGCCGGCCTCCCTGCCGGGACTGCACCGTCTCAGTGCGCCCTCAGCCCCGCGCCTGTTTCATGAAGACGAGGATGAGTCCATGGGCGTGAGTTCCGTACCCGGGCCGACGGGTAACGCCCTGTGGATAGACCTCCACCCGTTCGACGTCGTGACTCCGCAGGGAGGTAAGCACGCAGGTGTCGGTGGCCCGGGTGCCGTCAACGTACACGTGGGGATTCACCGTGCCCTGGAAGCTCACCGCGTTCCGAAGCGTGATGATGGGGCACCGGCCCGAGTTCCTTTGAAGCCGGAAGTTGGGGACCTTCCCGGTCAGGGTAGCCAACAGGCTCCCGGGGCCATCCTCCAGCGCCTCTCCCGTTAGAACGAAGGCACCCCCCTCCAGCCGCGCACCGCTCTCGTTCGTGCGATCGCTCGCCCCGTGGGCGCACCCCATGACGACGGCCGTCATCATCGCCAGAGCCATCATGCCTACGGAACGCACAACCATCTCAAAGCTCCCTGGTGCCCGCCGGGCACCGAAACGAGTCCACACTCCCTCCCATACGCCTGACCGCGGTGCCGCGTTTCCAGAAGGGGGGGCCTCACCCCACCGCGATGACCTGGATCACACCGGCCGCATGGCCGACGCCCCACCGGGCCGTGGCCACGGATGCCGGGATGAAGCGGATCGACTCGATGTCATGCACGTGGATCTGCCGTAGCGACTGGATCTCGCCGTAGCGAAAGTCGTCCAGATAGACAGGCACGGTCACCTCATCCAACTCCCCGAGGCGGCTTGGTGGACGGGCGTTCAGCCACTCGGGACGGAGTTGTTCGATGACGTCCAGAGCGTTCTCCGCAGACAGCTCCTGGATCTCCTGACGAAGGATCACCGAGCGGCCCCGGGGGAGTGTCCCGGGCAACCCGGGACCCGTCGCGGCCCGACCCCCACCCAGCGGAAACGACACTCCGATGGCCAGGCCGATTCCACCTCCCACCGCCGACCAGAGGGCTCGATTCGATTCGGTCCGGCCGGGGGTCTCGGCCCAGTCGCTTCGGTCGATCTGGGAAGCGAAGAACCCCAGGGCGGCACCGAGAGCGGCACCGCCCAGTCCGGTCAGGAGCCGGCTCTCCCAGGTGGGTCCTTGGTGCGTGCCCACCTCCTGCGGCGCCGGGAAGGCTGGGATGCGCGTGAGACCCTGCGCCTGGATGCCTGAAACCGAACATGCCACGGCGGCGATTGCGGCGATGATTGCGGTACGTGTCCGCATGGCGGCCTTTCCATCCCGGAGCGGCTCCGCCGCTCCATGCAATGGGTGCGCGAAGTGTAACTCAGGCCAGCGGCCACATCGGGCCGCTCACTGAAAGGACTACACCTCTGGCCGTTCGCGCAACCGTTCCCCGAACCATGGCGCGCCTCAGTCGAGGACTCCCGCCGTCCGGAGAATCTCCCGAAGCTCCTCCTCGCGCGACTCCGCCAGGGGCCGGAGCGGGGGTCGCGGCGCTCCCCCCCGGAGACCGATCATGTCCAGGGCCTTCTTCACACCGGGAACGCCCATTCCGCCCACGACGCCCCGATGGACCGGCGCCACCACCTCCTGCAGCCGCGCCGCCTCGGAACGGTTCCCGTCATTCCACTGGGCGGCGATCCCGGCGGACTCCCCGGGCAGGATGTTCGCCACCCCGAGAATGCCGCCCACCGCGCCGGCCTCGAGGGCCGGGAAGAGAAGGGCTCCGTTCCCCACCAGGATCTGGAATCCCTCGACGCAGAGGGCCACCAGCTCCTCCACGAGCTCCAGCTTGCCGCGGGAGTCCTTGATTCCCACCACGTTCGGGTGCTCGGACAGCCGGGCCGTGACCTCGTTGGGGATGTCCAGCGTGTTGAGGTGAAGCGGCACCTGGTAGACGATCACCGGCACCGCGGACGCGTCGGCCACTGCCCGGAAGTGGTCCTCCAGCACCTGGGAGGACATGGCTCCCTTGTAGAACGAGGGAGGCTGGACCAGGACGGCGTCGGCGCCCTCGCTGGCCGCGGCCCGGGTCAGACGCAGCGTGGCTCTCAGCGACTCGGCTCCGGTGCCCGCCACCAGCAACCGGTCCCCCAGCTGTTCCCGCGCCTCCTCCCACAGCAGGCTCCGCTCGCTCTCGTCCAGGAGCACCGCCTCCCCGGTGGATCCCCCCACCACCAGGCCGCGGATGGGATGCCGGAGCCAGGCGGCGACATCGGTTCGGAAATCGTCGAGATCCACCTCGCCGGCCCCGTCGAACGGGGTGACGGTGGGAATGAAGACACCGGAGAGATCCACGACTCGCCTCTACTTTCCGAAGAGCTTGTTCATTTCGTCCGCCATGTCCGAACCCAGCTCCTGGTTGGACCCGGACCGGCTGGAGGACCCGAAGGTGTTCATCTTCAGGTCGAAGTCGGTGGGATTGTTGGCCGCCGCCTTCGCCACCTCGAAGGTCACGGTCCCGGCCCGCACCAGATCCATGAGGTGCTGGTCGAAGCTCTGGGTCCCGTACTGCTCCCGCCCGGACTCGATGAGATCGAAGATCTCGTCCAGCCGTGCGGGGTCCTTGATGCAATCCCGGATCGTGCCGGTGGCCCGCATGATCTCCACCGCGGCGACGCGCCCTTTTCCATCGGAGGTCGGGATCAGGCGCTGGGAGATGACCGCCTGGAGCGACTCGGACAGCCGGAGGCGGATCATCTCCTGCTCGGCGGGCTCGAACACCGCCACCAGGCGCGAGATGGTCTGGACCGCGTTCTTGGTGTGCACGGTGGAGATCACCAGGTGGCCCGTCTCGGCGGCCTTCAGCGCCGTCTCGATGGTCTCCTTGTCCCGCATCTCCCCGATGAGGATCACGTCTGGGTCCTGACGAAGCGCCGCGCGGAGACCGATCATGAACGAGTCCGTGTCGGTCCCGATGTCCCGCTGGGTGAGGGAGGCCTCCTTGTCGCGATGGAGGAACTCGATGGGGTTCTCCAGCGTGACCACGTGAAGGGGCTTGTGCTCGTTGATCCAGTCGATCATGGCCGCCTGGGTCGAGCTCTTCCCCGCCCCGGTCACACCGGTGACCAGGATCAGGCCCCGCTCGTGGTTGGCGATGTCCGCCAGCACCTCGGGGAGCTTGAGATCCCCGATGGTGGGGATCTCGAAGGGGATGACCCGCATGACCACCATGAGACTGCCCCGCTGCCGAAGGACGTTCACGCGGAAGCGCCCCAGGCCCGGGAAGCCCCAGGAGCAGTCGTAGTCCAGGATGGCGTCGATGCGATCCCGGTCCTCGTCGTGCGGCATCAGCTTCTTGGCCAGCGACTTCACCTGGTCGGGAGACAGCTTCTGCTGACTGAGAGGGACCAGACGCCCGTGGATCCGTGCCCGGACCACATCCCCCGACTTGATGTGGATGTCACTGGCCCCACGCTGAATGGCGGCCTTGAAGATCTCGATCATGTACGCTGCTCCAGGATTGGCGACCCCCCAAGATATCCGACGGGATCAGTCCAGGGCCACTCTCCACTCCAGTCCCATCCGCATGCGGACTTCCCGCATGGTCTCCTGGGCGAGGGACCGCGCCCGGGCGGCGCCCCGATCCAGGATGGCCCGCACCTCGTCGGGGTGCTCCCGGTAGTGGGCGGCCCGTTCCCGCATGGGCGCGAAGGCGGTGGCGATGTTCTCCGACAGGATCTTCTTGCAGTCCACGCACCCGATGGCCGCGGTCCGGCACTGGGCGTCGATCTCGTCGATGGTGGCCTGCGGGGTGAAGTGCTGGTGCAGCGAGAAGACGTTGCAGACCTCGGGGCGGCCTGGATCGTCCCGCCGAACCCGCTGGGGGTCCGTGACCGCGGACCGGACCCGGGCCCAGATCTCGTCGGACTCGGCCAGGATCCCCACCGTATTCCCCAGCGACTTGCTCATCTTCGCCTCGCCATCGAGGCCGAGGATCCGACCGGCCTTTCCGATGATGGCCTCCGGCTCGGGGAAGAGGTCGGCGCCGTAGGCCGCGTTCCACTTCCGGGCGATCTCGCGGGTGAGCTCCAGGTGCTGACGCTGGTCCTCACCCACCGGAACCGCGTCTGCCCGGTAGAGCAGGATGTCCGCCGCCTGGAGGATGGGGTAGTTGAGGATCCCGGCCGGCACCGACTCGAAGCGCTGGGACTTGTCCTTGTACTGGGTCATCCGCTCCAGGTCGCCCACGGGCGTCACAGCGTTGAAGAGCCAGGCCAGCTCGGTGTGCTCCGGCACGTCCGACTGAACGAAGATGGTGGCCCTGTCCGGATCGAGGCCCACCGCCAGGAAGCTGATGGCCAGGTCCAGGATGTTGCGGGGCAGCTCCGCCGGGTCGCTCCCGGAGGTGATGGCGTGGTCGTCCACGATGCAGAAGATGCACTCGTACTCGTCCTGCATCTCCACCCACCGCTTGAGGGCCCCCAGGTAGTTTCCGAGGTGGGCCTCGCCGCTGGGCTGCATTCCGCTGAAGACGCGCTTCCGTGCCATGGGATCGATGAGTGATTGAAGCCGCAGGAGGGCCGGATGTGGTGCACCCGGAGCCGAAACAGGCCTAACTTAGCGGCGTCCCGAGATCCTCCCCAACCCCCGCTCCGCCTTCGCATGCCGCCCACAACCGACTCCCGCACGCTGGATGCCTGGCTCGAGACCGCCCACGCCGCCGCCGCAGCAGCAGCAGCGGCTCACCGCCAGTGGTCCGGCCGCATCGACATTCTGGCGGCGGACATCAAAGGGTTCTCGGACTTCGTGTCCCGCGTGGACACCGAATCGCAGGAGGCCGCTCTGTCCGTCATCCGCCGGCGGCATCCGGATCACCTGATCCTGGCGGAGGAAGGGGAAGCCGACGGCACCGCAATCCCCACCGACGGAACCCCCCTCTGGGTCGTGGACCCCCTCGACGGGACCACAAACTACCTGCACGGGCACCCCAGCTACGCCGCCTCGGTGGCCCTCACGGTGGACGGCGAGCCCGTGGCGGCTTGTGTGCACGCTGCCGCCACGAGCGAAGTCTGGTGGGCCCGCCGAGGCGGTGGGGCCTGGCGCAACGGGCGCGCGGTTCAGGTGTCCCGGCCGCGAGGCTGGGAGCAGTCGCTGGTGGCCACGGGCTTCATGTTCCGTGGGGCGAAGGACCTGGACGCCTTCACCGCGCAGATGGGTCGGGTACGGGCCGCTGGCGCGGGGATCCGGCGGTGCGGAGCCGCCGCGCTGGACCTCTGCTACGTGGCGGACGGCCGCTTCGAGGCGTTCTGGGAACAGTTCCTCAACCCCTGGGACTACGCCGCCGGGTGGCTGATGATCGAGGAGGCGGGCGGGATCACCGGACGGATGGAAGGCGGGCCCCTGGCGTTGCCCGCCGGGAGCGTGACGGCCGCCAACTCGGGTGAGACCCTCGAGGCCCTTCTCGGCCTCCTGGAGCTGACCTGACGCCGGACACGAAGGGGCCCGGGGGCAGTGCCCCCGGACCCCTGTAGTCGTCCGGCGACCCGGCCGAGGCGGGGCTCCGGAGATCGCCCTGTGCGGGGATCAGGACGCGCCTTGGCCAGCCTTGATGGTGATCCGGCGGCTCTTGGCCTCGGCTACCTTGGGCAGGCGGACGTGCAGCACACCGTCCAGGAACTCGGCCTCGATCCCCTCGGCCCGCACGGTGCGCGGAAGGGTGAAGGAACGCTGGAAGCTCCCGAAGCGACGCTCCCAGAGGTGGTACTTCTTCTCCTCTCCTTCCTTCCGGATCTCGGACTTCTCGCCGCGCAGCGTGAGAATGTTGTTCTCCACCTCCAGCTCGATGTCGTCCTGGGTCATCCCGGGCAGCTCCGCGGTGAGCAGAAGCTCCTCCGCAGTCTCCTCCACGTCCACTGCGGGTACCCAGCTTCCGGACTGGGTGGGGGACGGGAAGTCGCCGAACATCTGGTTCAGCCGGTTGCTCAGGGTGTCCAGTTCGCGCCAGGGGTTCCGGGCCGTGAAGCGGGTGATGGCCATGATTCCACTCCTGTTGGTTTGCGTCGGATGAGGTGTTCATCTCCGCACGAGAGGACCGGGACCTTCGTCCCCGCGCCTCCCGCGGTACGCTGACCGAAATGTGCAACCGGCGTGCCACTCCACCGGGGCGACGGAACTGCCACAATGTTCCATGCCATGGGGTTACCGCCCCGTGCGCTCTGCCCTTCCGGCACGGTCTCACGGGGAGCACTGCCAACGTTGCAGAGGCGGCGGGAGGGACGAGCCGGCCCCCCTCAGGCCGACGGTTCGTTGACCAGGCTTCGCGCCAGGTAGGCGGCTCCGAGCGCCGCATCCACCGCCCCGTTGAAGAGGACCACCGGGTCCCCCGCCAAGGCACGGGCGAGAGCGTCCCGCAGGGGGCCTCCGGGGTTGAGCAACCCGCCCGTGAGCCCCACCGCGGGGGAGGTGGCCCAGGGGCCCAGGAGGTCCACCAGCGCAAGAACGTGCTGGCGAAGCGCCTCCACCGCCCGGGCCTCGATGTCCAGGGCCACCGGATCTCCGCCTAGGGCCGCCCGAATCACCGTGGGAGCCAGCGCCGCCACCTGCCCCTTCGAGGCTTCCGCGGACCAGGACACCAGCGCTTCCTCGGCCGCGAGGCCCAGTTCCCCGAGTAGCAGAGCGGTGAGGGCCGTCTCGGGACCCCGGCCGTCCCGTGCCCGGACCACGCTCCGAAGCGCCTCGAGCGCGATGGAATAGCCGCTCCCCTCGTCTCCCAGCAGGGGTCCCCAGCCGCCGGTGCGCGCTTCGCGCCCGCCCTCGCTCCGGCCGTGGGCCATGGACCCCGTCCCTGCCACCAGCAGGATCCCGGGACCGCTGGGGAAGGCGTGGTGGAAGGCCGCCTCCACGTCGGTGCCCACCCGGACGTGCGCCGCCACGGCCGTTCCCCGGAGCGCCGCCTGGACCGCGGACCGGCTGTCCTCCCGTCCCGCGCCGGCCAGACCGGCCCAGACCGCCGGGAGTGGGAGTTCCACTCCGGCCGCCGTCGCGGTGGCTCGCACCAGCTCCGCCACCCCCGCTGCCGCCCGGTCGGGCGAGCGCGCATCGGCCACGGCCGGTCCGCCCTCCGTCCGTGCCACCTCCCGGCCGTCCCCGTCCAGGATCACCGCGCGGCTCCGCGTGGCGCCTCCGTCCACCCCCACCACGGGTCCGGTCATACCACGGCCTCGTTCATCCGGCGACTTCGCCGGCACCCTGGGACCCCATTCTCCCCCGGCCCAGTAGGATCCCCACGGCAAACGTCACCACGGACCCCAGGGGGACGAACCACGGCCACGCCAGCGATTCCCGGGCGAAGACCCAGACCAGGGTGACCACCCCGATTCCCGCCAGCATCCCCACCTTCACGCTGAACGCGTCGGCCCGGGTCCCGAGAGATCCCAGCGCGAAGGCCCCGAGGAGTCCCCCGTACACCAGCGAGGCCACGGCCAGCGCCACCTCCACTGCCGACGTCTCGCGGCTCAGGGGGATGAACACGATGGCGCCGCCCACCAGCAAGGCCGACCAGAGGAGGGTGAATCCCTTGCCGGCGCGCAGGATCCGCTGCTCGTCGCCCTCGGCACCGGCCAGGGGCGCCCAGAAGTCGTAGGCCGACGCGGACGCCAGCGCGTTGATGGATGAGGACAGGGAGGACATGGCCGCGGCGAAGACGCCGGCGATGAGCAGGCCCGTGAGACCGGCCGGGAGCTCCTGCACGATGAACAGGGCGAAGATCTCGTCGCTCCGCTCGAAGGCGCGGCCCTGGTAGAACGCCCACAGTCCCAGCCCGATGAGCAGGAAGACGAGGAACTGGAGGATGACGGCGAAGCCCGACCCCACCAGCGCCCGGCGGCTCGAAGCCAGGTCGCGGCAGGTGAGGAGCCTCTGCACGATGAGCTGGTCCGTCCCATGGCTCGCCATGGAGAGGAAGGCGCCTCCCAGCACCCCTCCCCAGAGCGTGTAGGGGATCCCGGGATCCAGGCTCACATCCACCACTCTCAGCTTTCCGGCCTCGGCGGCCTGGGAAAGGATGGCCGCCCACCCTCCGTCCACCACGCCCTGGAGGACCCACGCCGCCAGGATCGCGCCGACCAGGTAGAGCACCATCTGGACCGCGTCCACCCACACCACCGCCTTGATGCCGCCCAGGTAGGTGTACACCACGGTGAGGGCGCCGATGACTCCGATGGACACGGGGTAGTCCCACCCCGTGATGAGGGCCAGGGGGATGGCGGTGGCGAAGAGCCGGACCGAGTCGGCCAGGAGCCGCGTGCCCATGAACACCCCGGAGGTGAGGCGCCGGGTGCCCTCCCCAAACCGACCCGTGAGCAGCGCATACGCCGTGGTGAGGTGCCCCTCCGCGTACCGGGGTAAGAGCACCGCCGCCACCACCACCCGCCCCAGGAGGTACCCCAGGGTGAGCTGCAGGAAGGTCATGGTTCCCAGGTAGCTCACCCCCGGGATGCTCAGGAAGGTGAGGGTGCTGGTCTCGGTGGCCACCACCGAGAGGAGCACCGCCCACCAGGGCAGGGACCGGCTCCCCAGGAAATAATCGGTGGCCCCGGACTGTCCACGGCCCAGCCATGCTCCCCAGGCGGTGACGCCCAGGAGGTAGACGACGAGGACCCCCAGGTCGAGTCCGGTGAAACCGTTCACCGCGACGCCGCCGGGGAGCCGGGGCGTGGCGCCACGGAGCGGTCGGTGATGGCCCGGGCCGCCAGGTCGTGCACGGCCCGACGCAACGGAACGTGCCGCGAGTTCTCCCGCGTCGGGCTCACCCGGTTGGTCAGGAGGATCACGAACAGGTCCAGCTCGGGGTCGATCCAGATGGAGGTCCCCGTGAAGCCCGTGTGCCCGTACGCCTCCTCCGTGAAGTAGTCTCCCGCGGACGACCGGTCCCCGGGCGTGTCCCAACCCAGGGCCCGGCTGGAGGTGGAGGACTGTCGGCGGGTGAAGCGCTCCACCGTAGTGGCCTGGATGAGGCGCTCACCGCCGTTCCGGTCCCGCAGGCAGGGGCTCCCTCGGCCGCGTGGATCGCACGCCTCCGCCACCCCACCGTCCAGCATGAACTGTGCGAAGGCCGCCAGGTCCCTGGCCGTGGAGAAGAGTCCCGCGTGCCCCGAGACCCCGCCGTAGGCGTCGGCATTCTCGTCGTGCACGTAACCCCGGACGTGGAGCCCGCCCCGCCAGAGATCATCCACCTCCGTGGGCGCGGTCCTCGCCAGCTCCTCGGGGCCCGGATTGAAACCGGTATCCGTCATGCCCAGCGCATCGAAGACCTCGGTCTCCAGGAAGCGGTCCAGCGTCGTTCCGGTGACCTGCTCCACCAGGAGCGCCAGGGTCATGACGCCGATGTCCGAGTAGACCGTCCGGTCCCCCGGCTCGTACTCCAGCGCCTCCCCCGCGATTGCGGCCCGGTAGGCTTCCCGACCCTCGATCTCCAGGAACCAGCGACGGAACGCCGGCAGCCCCGCCGTGTGGGTGAGCAGGTGTCGGACCGTCACGGTGGCCTTCCGCGGATCGGTTCCCTCCCACCACGGGAGCTGGTCCACGACGCGGTCTTCCAGGGAGAGGAGGCCCCGGTCCACCAGGATCATCACGGCGGAGGTGGTGCCCACCACCTTGGTCATGGACGCCACGTCGTACAGGGTTGACGGTGTCACCCGTGCGCTGTCGCCCCAGTCCAGCGTGCCGTAGCCCCGGAGCCGGACCAACCGGCCGTGCCGGCCCACCGCCAGCGCCGCGCCCGGCGCGGCCCCATCCGCCAGAGCGGAGTCGAGCAGCGCGTCCAGCCGTACCAGGGAATCGGCGCTCATTCCCACGGAGCTCGGGGACACCTCTCCGGGGAATCCCGCTCGCGGCGGGAACGAAGCCGTGGAAGGACCCTCGTCGCCCGGAGCTTCGCCGTTCTCCCCCGAACCGCCCCTCCAACGCCCCGGCCCGCGTCGACGGGGTCCATCGAAGCGCGGCGCCGCCACGGCCACCCCGGTTGTGCCGATGGCCTGTGGGAAGGACTCGGCGGTCGCCTCCGGTGCAAGGCCATTCTGCGCATGGACCACCGGCTTCGGGAGCGTCACCGGAAGGCGGCCGGTGATGGGCGCCTCTCCCAGCAGGGCGCGAGCCGCTGCCCTCTGGCTGACCTCCCGACCTCCCCATGCCAGCAGGACCGAGGCCTCCTGGGGCACGGCGGCGGTGACGTACGGGCTGCCCAGAAGGAGGACCATGGTGGGCCGCGTGCGGGACGCCTGGCGGAGAACCGTCCGGACCGGCGCCGAGAGGGCCGCCCGACCCGTCCCGGCCCGGGTGGGAAGGTAGAGCCCCACCAGCACCGCGTCGGCATCGGCCAGGAGACCCGGTAGGCCCTCCACGTCGCGATCGTCTCCGTCGGGGCCGAGCCGTAGACCGGTGACCTCGTGACCCGCCTGGCGCAGCAGGGCTTCGAAGGCCCGCCCGGCCACCAGGTCCCGCTCCTCCGCCACCGTGATGGACACGATTCGATACGGGGGGGTGGGCGCGTCGCCGAGGTCCGCCCCCGGTGTCGGGAACGCGCCGACGAGCCCCGCCGGGTCGCGCAGGAGCACCAGGCTCCTCTCGGCGATGGAGTCGGCCACCGCCAGGTGTGCTCCCGAGCCCACCACGTCGTCCACCGCCTCCAGGTCCACGAACCGTTCCCGGTGGAGCATGGCCCGGGCCTTGAGGGTGAGGACCCGGCGGGCGGAAGCCCGCACCCGCTCCTCGGAGATGCGCCCGCTGGACACCGCCGCCTCAACGGCGTCCAGGGTGGCGGTCACTTCCCGGGGATTGAGGAGGATGTCACTCCCGGCCTCCAACGCCAGGACCGCGGCCTCCGCCACGCCGAAGCTGTCGGCGATGGCGGCCATGCGAAGAGCATCGGTGATGACCAGTCCCTGGAACCCCATGGACTCGCGCAGCAGCCCGGTGAGAATGCGGGGGGAGAGGGTGGCGGGAGGCGCTTCGGGGCCCAGCATCTCCGGCAGCGCCACGTGCGCCGTCATGATGGCATCCACGCCTTCGTCGACGGCCCGCTGGAAGGGGACGAGCTCCCGGCTCTCCAGGCCGGCCCGGTCGGCCGCCACCACCGGAAGGGTGTAGTGCGAGTCCGTCCGGGTGTCCCCGTGCCCCGGGAAGTGCTTCCCGGTGGAGAGCGCTCCACCGTCCCGGAGCCCGCGGACGTAGGCCGCGCCCATACGGGCCACCATCTCCGGATCACCCCCGAAGCTGCGGGTGCCGATGACCGGGTTCTCCGGGTTGGAATTCACGTCCAGCACCGGGGCGAAGTTCAGGTGCACACCCACCGCCCGCGCCTCGCGAGCCGTGACCCGTCCGTACTCGTACGCCCACCGCTCGTCCCCGGTGGCTCCGATGGCCATGGTGGGCGGAAAGGCCGTGCCACCTCCCTGGGAGAGGAGCGACGGTAGGGCGTAGCTGTGGTTCAGTCGCATCCCCGGACCGCCGTCCTCCAGGTCCGACGTTACCAGGAGCGGGACCCGCGCACGGGCCTGGAGCTCGTTGGAGACGGCGGCGAAGGCCAGAGGCGACCCGATGGAGAGGTAGATCCCGCCGATGCCCTCCTCCTCCACCCACCGCCGGGGCTCGTCGAAGGCGGGGTCCGTGGGCGACACGTACGCCCCGGGCATCCACTGGATCACCAGCTGCGCCGCAGCCGCCCGGACGCTCAGCGATGCCAGGGTGGAATCCACCCAACGCGCACCGTCCGCCGTGAGACGGGGCTCCAGAGTCGGGGCGTATCGGCCGGGTCGCGCCACCTGCTGCGACCCCGGAACTCCCGCCGGACCGGCTTCAAGCGGTGGACCCGCACCGCAGGCGCCCAGGGCCAGGGCTAGGGCCGGGCCCGCGAGAAGCGGGAGATGCCTCACGGGCTCTCCTTCCGGACCACCCGGGGGAGCTGGAACCCGTCCCCGATCTCGAACAGGGGCGGGATGCGGGTGGGGAGGCGTCCCACGACGGGGATGTCACCGAAGAGCGCCGCTCCCGCCGCGCGCTGGCTCACGGCGCTGCCGCTGTAGGCCAGGAGGTAGCTGCGGACGTCGGGGAACTCCCGAATCAGATATGGATTCCCGAACGAGACCACCACGTGGGGAATCCGGGCGTCCGCCAGCGCTTCGATGAAGGTCGAGGTCTCCTCGGGAATGGCGACGGTGCCGCTGTATGAGAGGGCGGTTACGTAGAGCGAAACCACCACCAGGGACGATCGGCGAGCCTGGTCCAGGAGCCCCTCGTAGATGGCCGGATTCGAGTCCCGGGTGACGTCCACCGTCTGCAGCCGACGGTACCGCTCCCGGAGGGTGGCGTTGAAGTATCGTCCGGCCAGGACGTCCGCCTCCCGGCGGTAGGTCACCGAGATGACCCGGGCGCCCGGCGTGCCCAGGAGCGGGAGGAGGTCCCGCTCGTTCCGCAGGAGGGTGATGGACTCCCGGGCCACCCGCCCGGCGACCTCGGTGTGCGAGGGAATCCCCACCACTTCGGGGACCCGTTCCAGGGGGACGGTCCGTTGCCGGTGGAGGCCCAATCGCTCCTTGGTTCTCAGTAGGCGGAGCACCGACCGGTCGATCCGGTCCTCGGAGATGCGGCCCTCGGCCACGGCGTTGAGCACGCCTTCGATGGCCGCCTGCGGGGACGGCGGCATGAGCAGGATGTCCGCGCCGGCTTCCACCGCCCGCACCGCCGCCTCTTCCCTCCCCCACCCCCGCTCGATGGCCCCCATGTCCATGGCGTCGGTGACGAGAATCCCGTCGAAGCCCATCTGCCCCCGGAGCAGGTCATTCATGACCGCGGCGGAGAGAGTGGCCGGATCCCCGTTCCCGCCGTTGAGCGCCGGGACCGAGATGTGGGCCGTCATGACCGCCCCCATCCCGGCGTCCACCGCCGCCTGGAAGGGAACCAGCTCCACCGAGTCCATCCGAGACCGGGAGGCCTCGATGAGAGGAAGGGCCAGGTGGGAGTCCACCCCCGTGTCCCCGTGACCGGGAAAGTGCTTCCCCGTGGCGATGGCGCCGTGCTCCTGGACGCCCCGGACGAACGCGGTCCCCAGCCGGGCCACCAGCGCCGGATCCTCCCCGAAGGACCGGACGTTGATGATGGGATTGTCCGGGTTGTTGTTCACGTCCAGCACCGGGGCGAACGGAAGGTGGATCCCCACCGCCCGGGCCTCCAGCGCCGTGATGCGCCCCATCTCATAAGCCAGGCCGGCGTCCCGCGCCGCGCCCAGGGCCATGAGGTTGGGGAACTGGGTGGCTCCGCCCAGCACGATGTTGGTAGGGGAGTGGACCGCGCCGCTGAGGCGGAACCCGGGTCCGGTCTCCAGGTCCGAGCCGACCAGCAGAGGGAGGCGCGCGTGCGTCTGGAGGTCGTTCAGCTTCACCGCCACGTCGGTGGGCGAGCCCACCGAGACGATGATGCCGCCCACCTCCACCTCTTCCACCAGCCGGGCGACCCGATCGTGGGCCGCGGTTCCCTTGGGCGCGAAGTCCCCCAGGACGATGGGCATGATCATCTGCCCGATCTTCTGCCGCAGGGTGAGCTCGGCCAACGTCCGCTCCGCCCATCCCGGACGACGCGCCTCGGGAGTGAAGCCCGGCTCGTCCCCGGGATCCAGGTACACGGCGTCGGCAGCGGGCTCCGCCTCAGGGGAGACCGGGTCCCCCCTGGAGGCCTCCGGCGGTCCGGAAGCGCACCCGGCCAGGAGGAGAAGGGAGACGGCCAGGGGGAGAAGGGAGACGGCCAGGGGGGAGAGGTGCGGGACCCTGCGAAGCATGGAGGCGAGGCTCGAGATGCGGGTGATTGACGGGATCCGACCACCCGCCGATGTTCCCCCCGCCCTCCGGCGGTCGGCACGCGAGGCGCCGGAGATCCCCTCCGATGGCGGCAAACCTATGGATCGGCAGATACGGCGACAATCCTTCCGTCTTCTCGCCCTGGCCCTGCTGGCGGCATGCGCCCCGGGAGACCCAGGCGGTGTGCGGGATTCCGCCGGGTCACCGCCCGCGGCCGGATCGGAAACAAATGACGGCCAGGCGGTGCGCCCCGGGGCCCTGGTGTTGCTGGAGGACCGCCTGGACCTGGTGCGCGGGCGGCGGGTGGGTCTGGTCACGAACCACACCGGGATCGTCCGGGACGAGGACGGGGCCGTACAGAGCACCGTCGACCTGCTCCACGCCCACCCGGAAGTGGAGCTGGTTGCGCTGTTCGGGCCGGAGCACGGGATCCGGGGCACAGCGGAAGCCGGGGAAGCCGTGGACTCCTCGGTGGACGGGGCCACCGGGCTTCCGGTGCACTCCCTCTACGGCGGGACCCGGAAGCCCACGCCGGAGATGTTGGAGGGCGTGGAGGTCCTCCTTTTCGACATCCAGGACATCGGGACCCGGTATTACACCTACGTCTGGACCATGACGCTGGCCATGGAGGCGGCTGCCGAGGCGGGAATCCCCTTCGTGGTGCTGGATCGCCCGGACCCGGTCCGGGGTGACGTGGTGCAGGGCAATGTCCTCGACCCCGAATACTCGACCTTCGTGGGTCGGTTCGCGGTCCCCATGCGACACGGGCTCACCCCCGGGGAGATGGCGCGACTGGTGGCCGGTGAGTTCGGCTCGGGGGATCCGGAGTCGCTGGAGGTGGTGCCGGTGACGGGATGGCGGCGGTCCATGACGTTCGGGGACACCGGCCTTCCCTGGGTGGCGCCGTCCCCCAACATGCCGGACGTGGTGAGCGCGCTCCACTACCCGGGTACCTGCCTCTTCGAGGGGACCGTGTTGAGCGTGGCCCGGGGCACCGATCGTCCCTTCCAACAGATCGGCGCACCCTGGCTGGACGCCCAGGCGCTGGCTCAGGCGCTGAACGGATACGGCCTCCCGGACGTGCGCTTCGAGGCGGTGGAGTTCGTGCCGGAGAGCCCCGGGGACGGGAAGTTCGGAGGAGAGACCGTGCGCGGAGTCCGGTTCGTATCCGCCGGCGGAGCCTACGATCCCACACGCGCCGCGGTGGCCGCCCTCATCGAGGCATACCGCCTTGCCGGGGACCGATGGAGCTGGCGGGAAGCCCACTTCGACCGGCTGGCGGGCACCGACGCAGTGCGGATCGCCGTGGAGTCGGGAGCCGGACTGGACGAGATCACGGCCGACTGGGACCGCCAGCTGGCGGAGTTCCGGGAGCGCCGTGCTCCCTACCTGCTGTACTGACCGGGGTCGACATCCTCCGGGAAGGACGGCCCTACCGGGAGGCGGCCGACATCGAGTAGACGAGTCGGGTTCCGGGCGTGGGCACCGAGATGCACGCCTCCCCACAGTCCATGACGCGGTGCAATCGCTCCATGAAGTGGGGCAGGATGGTGAAGGCCACGGGCTCCGGGGGGGCCAGCGCCGGATCGAAGAAGGACTCCCAGTGCTGCACCACCACCGTCCGGGGGCGGAGGTTCTCCACCAGCGACTCCGGGTGCCAGCGGACCTCCGCGAAGGAAGCGGGGACCAGCAGCGCCACGTCCACGGGAGCCTCCGCCAGGACCTCGGGCGGCAGCGTCCCGGCCGGCTCCCGGGGGATCGCGTCCTGGTAGTAGAGCCGAAGCCCCACCGAGCCGTCCTCCCGAAGCACGTCCACCAGGAAGGCCAGGCTCTTCCCGTCCAGCCACTCGGTGGCCGGACCCGGCGGTGCCGGCAGCGGCGCCTCGCGCACTCCCGCGTACAGGGTGTGTCCCGCGAAGTGGGGTGCGTGATCCCCCTGGACGGGGAGCACGCGAACGTCCCGGGAAAGCTGGATCCACTCGCCGCCTTCGGTGGGGGAGGCCGCGTACTTCGACACGTCCTCGACCCGGGACGGGTCGAGCCCCAGGCCCTCCGCCAGCGCCTCGGTCTGCAGCAGGGAGGTTCGGTTTACGAGGATCCGGGCCCGGGGGGCCAGGCGGGCCGCGATCCAGGGAACGTCCAGGAGGTGGTCGTAGTGCCCGTGACCCACCAGGATGGCGACGGCGGAATCCATCGGCTCCACTCCCCACGCCTCCAACGCCTCCACGATGGCCACGGTGTCCGTGACCAGCGGGCCACCGAAGCCGACCTCCAGCATGGACGGCCGGGTCAGCAGCGGGCCGGTGAGGAGGACGGTGTGCGGGGTCTCGATCCGCCACCCACCCACACCCAGGTATTGCATCTCCACCTGGGTCCCGGTGGGAGGGCGGTCTGCCCGGTCCGCCCTCGAGGAATCCGAGAACGGAGCACCCGCGGAGGAGGCCGCGGGACCCACCACCACGGTGCCGGAGGCGAACCGCTCCGGCGCGAGCGTGGGGACGCACCCCACCAGCCCCAGCAGGAGGCCCGCTGCTCCGGCGAAGCGGCGTGCCGGCACGGTCGGGTCAGTCGCCGGTGCCGGCCGGGACCGGGGAGGCGTGGATGTCGGTCCGTTCGACGAAGGCCTCCGAGAGGCGCGTCGTGATTGGCCCCGGCCGCCCCGCCCCCACCGGCTTTCCGTCGATGCTCACACAGGGCTTCACCTCGGTGGTGGTTCCGCTGAAGAACGCCTCGTCCGCGCGGTACAGCTCCTCCACCTGGATGGGACGCTCCTCGGCGTGGATACCCAGGTCGCGGGCCAACTCCAGAACGTACCCCCTGGTGATTCCCGGGAGAATCACGTTGGAGAGCGGGTGGGTGACCAGGGTGTCCCCGAACACGGCGAAGAGATTGGAGTGGGCGCCCTCCAGCGCCACCCCGTCCCTCACCAGGATGGAGTCGTCCACGCCGGCGTCCACCGCCGCTTGCTGGGCCAGGACGTTCCCCAGGAGGCTGATGGTCTTGATGTCCACCCTCGCCCAGCGCCGGTCCGGCACGGTGACCGCTCGGAACCCCTCGTTCCACCGCTCCGCCGAGGGCCGATGGTACGCCTTGGCGAAGGCGTACACGGTGGGTGGCACCTTCGTGGTGGGGAAGGCGTGGGTCCTTGGCGCCACTCCCCGGGTGATCTGCATGTACACGATGCTGACAGGCTCGTCCGTCAGGCCGTTCCTGCGGAGGAGCTCGTCGTGCATCTCCGCCAGCGGCGCCGGATCCGCGTCGATGCGAAGCTCGCACATCCCGCGCAGGAGTCGGTCGCGATGCCGTTCCAGAAGAAAGAAGTGACCCCGGTAGGCCGGGGTCACTTCATAGATGCCGTCGGAGAAGAGGAAGCCCCGGTCGTTCACCGAGACGGTGGCCTCCTCGGCGGGGAGATACTCCCCGTTGAGATAGACGATGCTCATGGGGCGTTCCGCCTCCTGGCGTGCGTGGGTGTCCGACGGGTTCAGGCCTCGGCGTTCTTCTCCAGGTCCTTGAAGCGCTCCAGGAGCTCGGCCTCGGCGATGACCTCGTCCCCCGAGGAATTACCCTCTTCGGGCCCGTCCTCCACGGCCTCCACTTCCGCGTCCCGCACCCTGGAGTCTCCGGCGGTGGCTCCGGCCTCCTCGCCGGCTTCGCCCTGGCCCGCCTCCAGCTGCTTCGGCTCCTCGCCGCTGGGCGCCGCCAGGATCCCCATCTGTTGCTTCAGGGCCAGAAGCCGCTCGTCCACGCCGGCGTCTCCCTTCCCCGACTCGAGCTTCAGGAACTCGGTCTCGAGGGTGTCCCCGGTGAGGGCCTCGTCCACCTCGACGGCCGCCAGGCTCCGGCGCTCCGACTCCTCGATCTTGTCCGCCATCCGGTTGAAGGCCTCGAACGCCGAGGTGTCGGACAGCCCCGACATGGTCTCGTGAATGCGCCGCTGCGCCTGGGCCCGCTTCTGCTTCGCGATGAGCAGGTTCCGCTTCCTCTTCGCCTCGTCGATCTTCTCGTTCAGCTGACGAAGGGAGGCCTTGAGCTTCTCCGTCTCCTGGGCCTGTGCGCGCCAGGTCTGATCCAAGGCCGCCGCCCGTTCGGCGTGCTCCTGGTGCCGGACCAGCGCCTGCTTCGCGAGGTCGTCCCGACCCTCCTTGACCGCGAGCATGGCCCTCTGCTCCCACTCCTTCGCCTGCTTGATCTCGTCGTCCAGCTGCGAACGGAGCTTCCGTTCGTCGGCAATGGCCGCCGCAACCTCTCTCTTCGCCTTCGCCAGCTGATCCCGCATGTCCAGGATGATCTGATTCAGCATCTTCTCCGGGTTCTCGGCCCGGTTGATCAGATCGTTGATGTTGGACTTGATGAGGGTAGACAGCTTGGAAAAAATGCCCATGGATCAGCTCCCCGACTGTGCGCCGGCCATGTCGCGAATCCGCCCGATATGCCCGGACGCCGCGAGCTGTATGCTCTCGATCGAAGCCTGGACCTCCTCGAAGTCCAGGGTCGAAAGTTCAAGTGTGTCACTCATGATCAGTTCCCCGTCCTCCAGGCCGTATGCGCCGTGCACCACGTCGGTGGCATTCAGCTCCAGGAGAGTGCGGTAGAGCTCCTCGCTCCCGGCTCCCTCGGGCAGGTCCATGACCTTCAGCCGTAGGAGAAGGAGGGGAGGCGAGTAATTCAGCACGATGGGGAGCCCTTCAGCACGCGTGCGCACGAAGTACATCCCCTCCTCCAACTCTTCGTACTCCGCATCCATACGGATGAGGAAGCTCTCGAGGTCCTCACGGGTGACCATCGACTGACTCCGTTTCATTGTCGCCGCGGGGGCGATCGTTGATTCGTACCGACTCCAGGGTCCGTACGGTCCCCGGGGGAGCGGGGTTTCCCTCCTCCGGGCCCGGATACGCCGGAAACTAATGACCCTCCCTCCCGCGGGCGAACCCCAAGGGTCCCCCGGCGTTCGCCCACCTGGTACGTGCTCCGGCCCGGAAGGCTTCACGGCACCACCGTGCCCCTCGAAAAAGGGGGGCCGCCGGCCGGCGCATCACGGGCCGGGTCTACCGCGCGGCCAGGAGGGCGCTGAGATACTTGCCCGTGTACGACTCCGGGTGCCGGGCCACCACCTCGGGGGGGCCCTCCGCCACGATCCTTCCCCCGCCGGCGCCGCCCTCGGGGCCCAGGTCGATGATCCAGTCGGCGGTCTTCACCACCTGCAGGTTGTGCTCGATCACCACCACGGTGTTCCCCCTTTCCACCAGTTCGTGCAGCACGTCCAGCAGGACGCGCACGTCCTCGAAGTGGAGACCCGTGGTGGGCTCGTCCAGGATGTAGAGGGTGTTCCCGGTGGCCCGCTTGGAAAGCTCGGTGGCCAGCTTCACGCGCTGCGCCTCGCCGCCGGAGAGAGTGGTGGCGCTCTGACCCAGGTGGATGTAGCCCAGGCCCACGTTGCTGAGGGTCTGCAGCTTGCGCTTGATGCGGGGCACCGCATCGAAGAACTCCAGCGCCTCGTTCACCGTCATGTCCAGGACGTCCGCGATGTTCTTGCCCTTATAGTAGACGTCCAGCGTCTCGCGGTTGTAACGCTTGCCCTTGCAGACGTCGCAGGGAACGTACACGTCGGGAAGGAAGTGCATCTCGATCTTCACCAGCCCGTCCCCGGAGCAGGCCTCGCAACGCCCGCCCTTGACGTTGAACGAAAAGCGGCCCGGCTGATACCCACGCATCTGGGACTCGGGGAGGTTGCTGAAGAGATCCCGGATGGGGCCGAAGAGACCGGTGTAGGTCGCCGGATTGGACCGGGGCGTGCGCCCGATGGGGGACTGGTCCACGTCGATGACCTTGTCGATGAGGTCGATGCCCTCGATGCCGCCGTGCACCGCCGGCGCATCCTTGCTCCGGTAGAAGTGGCGGGCCAACGCCCGGTAGAGCGTCTCGTTCACCAGGGTCGACTTCCCCGAGCCCGACACGCCCGTGACGCCGATGAACGTCCCCAGAGGGAAGCTCACGTCCAGGTGGTCCAGGTTGTTCCCCCGGGCGCCCCGGACCCGGAGAACCCGCTCGAGGTCCGCGCTCCGCCGGTTCCCGGGGACCGCGATGCGCCGGTCTCCCCGCAGGTAGGCCCCCGTGAGGGACTCCCGTGCGTCCAGGATCGCCTGCACGGGCCCCTCCGCCACCACACGCCCCCCGTGCCGGCCAGCTCCGGGGCCGAGGTCCACGACCCAGTCCGCCGCCCGGATGGTGTCCTCGTCGTGCTCCACCACGAGCACCGTATTCCCCAGATCCCGCAGGGTCCGCAGCGTATCCAGGAGCCGGTCGTTGTCGCGCTGGTGGAGCCCGATGGAGGGCTCGTCCAGGATGTACAGGACCCCCACCAGCCGGCTACCGATCTGCGTGGCCAGGCGGATGCGCTGGGCTTCGCCCCCGGACAGGCTCCCGGCGGAACGACCCAGGGCGAGGTAGGAGAGCCCCACGTTCACCAGGAAGCGCAGCCGTTCCCGCACCTGTCGCAGGATGGGCCCGGCGATCTCCTCGGGAAGGTGGGCCGTCCCCGGCTTCAAGGACTCCATGAATGCCAGGGCCTCGTCCACGGGGAGCTCCACCACGTCCCCCAGGGATCGCCCTCCCACCGTGACACCTCGCGCCTCGGGGCGGAGGCGGCTCCCGCTGCACTCGTGGCACGGGAGGGTGGACATGTAGTCCTCCAGCTGCGTTCGGACGGCGTCGGACTGGGTCTCGGCGTACCGGCGCTCGACGTTGGCCACCACCCCCTCCCAGGCGTCCTCGTAGTGGCCCTCGAACTTTCCGGACCCCGACTTGTAGGGGAACCGGATCTTCATGGCCCCGGAGCCGTTCAGGACCGCGTCCTGCACGTCGTCGGGCAGCTCGGCCCAGGGGGTGGCCGGGTCGAACTCGTACGCCTCGCTCAGGCCCGGGATGACCGAGCGCCGGAGGTGTCCCCCGGGCTCGCCCCACGGAAGGACCACCCCCTCGAGGATGGAAACGGAGCCGTCGCCCACCAGGAGCTGTGGATTCACCTCCTTCCGGGTCCCCAGCCCGCCGCACGCTTCGCAGGCACCGTAGGGGGAGTTGAAGGAGAACTGACGCGGCTCCAGCTCCGCCAGCGAGGTGCCACAGGAGGCACAGGCGTAGTGCTCGCTGAAGAGGTGCGGAATCTCGTCCGAGTCTCTCCCCGGGGGATGCTCGATCACCTGGACCACCCCCTCGGCGGCGTTCAGCGCCGTCTCGATGGAGTCGGCGAGCCGGTCCCGGTCCTCCACCTTTACGGAGAGGCGGTCCACCACGATGGAGATGTCGTGGTTCTCGTAACGGCTCAGCTTGGGGACGCGGTCGATGTCGTAGGTCTCGCCGTCCACCAGCGCACGCACGAAGCCGTCCTTCCGGGCCTTCTCGAACAGGGCCCGGAATTCTCCCTTTCGGCTTCGCACCAGCGGGGCCAGGATCTCGATGCGGGTCCCCTCGCCCAGCGCCAGCACGTTGTCCACGATCTGGGTGGCGGACTGCCGGACCACGGGCTCACCGCAGTTCGGACAGTGGGGAATCCCCACCCGCGCCCAGAGGAGCCGCAGGTAGTCGTAGATCTCCGTGACCGTGCCCACGGTGGAGCGGGGATTCCGGGAAACGGTCTTCTGCTCGATGGAGATGGCCGGGGACAGCCCTTCGATGCCATCCACGTCCGGCTTTTCCATGAGCCCGAGGAATTGCCGGGCGTAGGCGGAGAGGGATTCCACGTACCGGCGCTGCCCTTCCGCATAGATCGTGTCGAAGGCCAGCGAGCTCTTTCCGGAGCCGGAAAGGCCGGTGATGACGACCAGTGACTCCCGAGGGAGATGGACGTCCACATTCTGCAGATTGTGCTCCCGGGCGCCCCGGACGACGAGCTGTTCACGTGCCATAGACTCGAATTGTCTCCCAAATTCCGGAGCGGCTCAACTCCCCCCCGCGGGGCATCCGCCCCCCCCGGCCGGTCGGACTTCCCCCACAGGGGTCGTCGACCGACTCCTTACACCCGCGGCCCCGGGCGAGGTCTAGGTTGGGATTGGGAAGGCACATACGCCCCAATCCCCCAACCAGGAGGCCCAATGCTACGTTCGCTTTTGGTTCCCCTGGACGGTACGCGCTTCAGCGAACTCGCCCTCCCCATCGCCGAAGGGATCGCCCAGGTAACCGGAGCCTCGCTTCACCTGGCCCACGTCCACGTGCCTCGTCCGCCGGAGGCTCTTCTGGCCAACACCCAGTTCCAGTACGAGGGTGTCGACCTGGACGAGTACGACGAGCATGAGCGCTCGTGGGAGCAGACCTATCTAGAGGCTCTCGCCCAACGGGTCAGTCGGGAGTCGTCCGCGATGGTGGACACCGCGCTGCTGGAAGGAGACGTCCCCAACACTCTCCAGGCCTACGCCCAGAAGGTTAAGGCGGACGCCGTGGTCATTTCGACCCATTCCCGCACCGGTGTGCGCCGGGTCTGGATGGGCAGCGTCGCCGAGGCGCTGATCCGGGCCGGTGACCTGCCGATACTCGCGGTCCACGCCGAGGAGGGAGAGCCCGTGGGTCCCCCACAGGTGATCCACAACATCCTCATCCCCCTGGACGGCTCCGAACTCGCCGAGGCGATCCTGCCGTCCGCGGCGGACCTGGCGTTGGCCTTCGGTGCGCGGGTCACGCTGCTTCAGATCGTCTCGTCCCGCTTCCCCACGAGCGACGGCCTGGTCCCGGCGCTTCCGCAGCACTGGACCGATGCCCTGCAGTCCGGAGAGGACTACCTGGAGCGGATCGCGAGACGCCTCCGCGCCCGGGGATTGAGGGTGGAGCCGATGGTCATGGCGCATCCCAAGCCTTCTCAGGCGATCCGGGACGTGGGTGACGAGACCGATGCCGACCTCATCGCCATGGCGACCCACGGGTACAGCGGAATGAAGCGGGCCCTGTTCGGGTCCGTGGCCGAGGACGTGCTCCGGCACACGGGTATCCCGATCCTGATTCGACGCCCGGTCTAGGCGAACCGGTCGGCCTTCGGAGGGCCGACGCGAAAAGGCGGAGCGGAGGGCAGGTCAGCCCTCCGCTCCGCCTTCCGTATGGCCGGCACCGTCAAGCCTCCAGGAGCCTCGCCACCCGCTCTTCGGTGGAGGGGTGCGTGCTGAACAGCTTGGCGACCCCCAGCCCGCGCCGCCCGGACAGCGGGTTCACGATGGCGAGCTGAGCGGCCGCGGGGTTCACCTCCATGGGCACCTGCCGGGCCGCGGCGTCGAGCCGCCGCAGGGCGCTTGCGAGCCCCCGTGGCGTACCGGCGATCTCTGCCGCGGTCCGGTCGGCCTGGAACTCGTTCTGCCGCGAGATCGCCATCTGGATGATCACCGCCGCCAGGGGCGCGACGATGAGTAGGGCCAGCTCGCCCAGGGGGTTGCGATCACTGTCTCGGCCCCCGGTTCCGAGGATCAATGCCCACCGAGCGACCCCGGCCAGCATGGCGATGGCCCCGGCCATGGTGGCGGCGACGGTTCCCACCAGCATGTGCCGGTGCTTGATGTGCGCGAGCTCGTGGGCCGTCACACCCTCCAACTCGTCCATGGGCAACGCCCGCAGGATTCCCTCGGTGAAGCAGACGACCCCGTTCTCCGCATTACGGCCCGTTGCGAAGGCGTTGGGCTGCGGTTGGGGCGCGATGGCCACCGTGGGGGTGGGCAGGTCGGCCCTGCGCGCCAGGCGCTCCACCATCCCGTAGAGCTCCGGCGCGTCACCGCGCTCGATGACCCGGGCGCGATACATGCGCAGCACCATGCGGTCGCTGAACCAGTACGACCCGAAGTTCATGACCGCCGCGAGAATGAACATCAGCACGGCCCCTCCCTGTCCGCCCAGGTAGGCGCCGGCGCCCACCATGAGAAGGGTGAGCCCGGTCATGAGCCCGAACACCTTGACCATCTGCATCTCGTTCAACTCCGAAGAGGTCCGTCGTCGTGTGGAAAGGGCGCCCCGGGAAACCTGTCCGTGACGCCCTGCTGGTACCAGCATACCCGGAGGAGCACGCTCGGGATCCGCTGTCAGTACCCCCACTCGCGGAAGAAGCCGAACCCGTAGCTGTAGTCCGTGTCCAGCTCCGGGAGCCCGAAGATCCGCCTGCGCAGGAAGGGGTCTTCCATGAACGCCTCCCAGTGGTATTCGTCGCTGGATTGCCACTCCAATCGGACGCCCGCCACGGTCCTGGACGTTCCTGAGACAGACTGCCCGAGTCCCGAGAGGGGCCGCAGGACCAGGACGCCGAACACGTCACCGCCACCCAGGTACCATCCCACCTCCACCTGGGTGGACGAGAAGGAGCTGGCCACCCCGCCCCCTCCCGCGAGCCCGAGGTCTCCCACCTGGCTCACCGAGAGGTAGTCGATGAAGCTGGTGCGCTGCGCGGCGAGCGATCCGAGCTGAGAGGCGAGCGTCCCGAGACCCAGGTTGGCCAAGCCCGAAACTGCCGTGGCCTCCAGCTGCCCCGTGGACGATCCCCCGGTGGCCCCGGTGATCTCGGTGGATGGGCGGCCGAAGACGAGAAAGGAGACCAGGTCGGACTGCGCGTACCCCTGCTCATCGGTGCTGAGCGTCACCCGGGGGTCCACCAGCGAGCCCTGCACAGACGCCTGGATCTCCAGAGTCCCGCCGTCCTGCCGTCGAATCGGTGCCACCGCCTGGATGTCCAGGAGCGGGTTGATCCCCGGGATCCCAATGAACGAGACGGTCCCTCCCTGCACCTCGAAGGTCCGTCCGAAGACGGTGTACTGCCCTCGTCGGGCCAGGAGCTCTCCTACCAGGACCAGGTCCCTCTGGGGGCGATCGTAAGCCAGATCCAGCTCGCCGCCGATCTCCACGTTCATGTCCCCACTCCGCAGCCAGGTGTCCCGCGGCACGGTGAGGTCCACGTCCAGCCGAAGCGAATCCAGGAACGGGTTCCGGATTCCCGCCAGGAGGGGTCGATCCACCGGGAGCGCGAACGTCTCCCGCTCGACGAGCCCCAGGAAGAGCGGGTCGGTGAGGTCCACCACCCCGGCGGCCCGCTGGAACTCCTCCAGGAAGAGCACGCCGCGGTCCACGGACAGGGTGCCCTGGATTCGCGGACGGGTGTAGACCCCGGCGAGTCGGAGGGTCCCGGTGAGCGCCCCGGTCACGTCGCGGCGGTCCACGGCCTGGAAGCCCTGGAACCGGAGCTCCAGGTCCAGCTGGGGGTTGGTCACGGGATCGAGCACCACCTGCCCGCTCAGATCCAGGCGCCCGCCGGAGATGGCGCGCGCGTTCACCGCCACGCTGCGGTCCGGGGTAAGGGTGAACGTTCCCTGGACGTCCCGTTGGCGAACGCCCAGGGCGCCCACCGTCCACGAGGCGTTCTCGAGACGGACCAGCCCCTCGGGAATGGGCTCGTTCAGGGTCCCCCGGATCGTGAACTCTCCCGAGACCGTACCCTCCACGTTCTCCAGGTCCTCGATGATCGCCAGCAGCGGAGCGACCTCCACCTGACGGATCCGGGCCCGGAGATCCATGGGCCGATCGCTGATCCGGTCGGCACCCTTCCGCAGCGTGAGATCCACGGGTACGGTCCCGTCGGCCTCCAGGAAGATGCGACCGTCCTGCCAAGCCGACACCGCCACCTGGGCCTCGCGGTCCCGGTAGTCCAGGCTCATCCATGTGGAATCCGCCTCGAACCGGGCCACCGCCAGCTGCCGGGACCGAATCTCGCCCTGGATGGTCGGCGACGCCGCGGTCCCGGTCACACGAAGGTCCAGATCCACTCTCCCGGTCCAGTCCCGGTCGGGGAGCTGCAGCACGCCCACCAGCCGCTCGAGTCGCGCGCCCTGGACGAAGGCCTGAAAGTCCGTCTCGCCTCGCTGGGGCAGGAGGCCGGCGACGACGATGCGAACCTCGTCCGGACCGGGCCGCACCAGCTCGAGGCGGTCCACCACCAGCGCGGAGTCGCTCCAGCTGAATCGTGCCGGCGCCGTGAGGGAATACTGGAGCGTGTCGAAGCGGAGGTCCGCCTGGTCGAGGTCCACACGGTAGGTGCCGTCGTCCACCACCACCCCGCCCGCCAGGACGTAGTCCTCGGTCTCGCTCCGCACGAGGCGCACCGAAGCCCGGACGCCGTCACGGCCCCACACCGCCCGAACCTGGGAACCGGCCAGCCCACGCCCCACGGCATACAGGGAATCGGTGTCCAGGGCCACCTCGAGCCGCGCGCCCTCCCCCGGCAGGTCCCGCCCGGTGACCTCCAGCGTCGCGCGCTCCAGGTAGTAGTCGCCATAGGAGCCCTGCTCCAGCGTCATCCGGCCGGTGCCGGCGAAATCGTCCAGTGCGCCCCGAAGCTCGACCCGGCCCTGGACGGCTCCATTGAGCGTCACGTCAGAGAGGAGCGGCAGCGTGTCGGGATCCACTCCCTCCAGGAGGAGGATCTCGCGGTCCAGCGGCTGAAGGGTGTCCCGGGCGTGGACCACCTCTCCCAGGAATGCGGAGCGGAGTCCCATGAGGGAGTCCCCCCGGAATCGGAGCTCCATGGTGCCGGCGCGCTGTTGGGTGCCCGGGAGCGCCAGGTCCCCTCCTCCGTCGAATTCGAAGCCGCCGACGCTCGCCCGGGCCGTGTCCAACACGACCCATCCATCCCGGACGTGCGAGTCGATGAAGATGGAATCCACGGCGACGCCCTGAAGACGGGAGTCCACCAACCGCAGCATCCCGTCCCCCACCATGGCCTCACCGCGGCCCTCGCCACGGGCCCGAACCTGCCCCGTGAGCTCCGTCCGCTCCCCCGCCCCGGCCAGGAAGCTCCCCAGCCGGAAACCCTCCATGGACCCCTCCCACGCCATGGCCCGGGTCAGGTCCAGTGGGTTCAGGCTCCCGTCGAGCTGCAGGCGTCCGTCCTCGCCCTGGACCTCCACCCGGATGCCGAGGGAATCCACCGGTCCGGCCACCCGGAAGGATCCGTACGCCGCCCCCTGAACCGGCAGGTCCCGGTGCCGGTCCCGCAGGGCGGCCAGCTCGAACGGAGCGGCGTCGCCCTGGACGTCGACGCGCCAAACGCCCTCACTCTGCCGGAAGCTCCCTTGCCCCAGGACCCTCGAGACCCCCCCCACCGACCCCCGGTGGGTGACGTCGAAGTCGACTCGGAGACCTTGGGCCGGGCTTCCGTTCAGGAGAAGCCGAGCCGTACCCGTCCCCGCCACGGGAAGCCCCGCGACCCAGGGGTCGAGCGACGGGTAGCTGAGGGGGGCGAAGCGGATCTCGGTATCCGAGAAGGCCACGGCCTCCCCGGATCGGAGCAGAGTCCCCGACACGTCGGCGGTGGAGAGCACACCTCCCGGGCCGCGTATTCCCACCCGGCCCAGGACCCCGAGCTGGGTGACCGGGCCGTCGAGCCGGGCATTTCCGCTCAGCAACCCGGGCTTCCCCTCGGCCACGGGGAGGTAGCGCGACAGGGCGGTCATGGGAAGCCCTTCGAAGCGAAGATCGACGTTCCGGAGCCCGACCCCGTCCTGCATCCAGATCGTGCCCTCACCCCGGATTCCACCACCCGCCCACGTGGTGGCCAGCTGGTCGAAGTACCAGGTGGAGCTCCCCCGTTCCACCAGGCCCTCGAGGCGCGCGGATCCGGTGACCGGGGGCACCCACGCGACGATGGGGGTCAGAGCCTCGCCATCCAGCTCCGTCACCTCCATGTCGAGCTCCACGACCCTGCGGCTCTCAGCCTCCAGGAAGACCTCGACGCCTCCGGCGGCCCGGAACTGGGGGACACGGAGCACGTCGACGTCCGCAGCCAGCACGCCGTCGGCAATGCGAATCCTGGTCGCCAGCTCCCGGATCGGGATGGTCTCTCGAAGGATGTCCAAGCGCCCGGTCGCCGAGGACACCGTCAGGGCAGTCCCCCCCTCGGCCGACGGCGCCACCACGAGCTCCGGGACCTGCAGCGACTCCAGCTGCACGTCCAGCGCCAGGGTGCCTCCGTCGGTGGGAAGGACCCGCACCAGGCCGTCGGGGTCCAGCCCGGTGGGCCGACGAATGCGGAAGACCGCGTCCTCCACACGGATGTCCCGCAGCCTCACCGTGGTCCCGGATCCGCCGGCCTCTCCGGCCTGCCGGTCCTCCACGGGCCGTGGCGAGGAGACCCATCGCTGGAGCGTGCTCCGCTCCTGGCCCGGCTCCCAGACCAGGTCCATCTCCGTCCCCCACAGGGAGACGTCGCTCAGCGTGATGTCCCCCCCGAGCAATCCGCGCACGCTGTAGGACAGCTCCACCGAGTCGGCAGTGAGGAACACCTGCCCCTCCGGCGTCCGGAGCTCCACCCCCAGGAGGCGCCCTCCCCTCAGGATGTTCCCGGACCGGATCCCCTGAACCGCGATCCTCCCCGCCACTCGGGCGTCCGCCTCGGCCACCGCCCACCCCAGGATCACCTCGTGGCCCAACGCCGTCCGAAGGAGAGCCACCACTCCTCCCGCCAGGATCAGGAGGGTCCAGGCCAGGGTGCGCAGTGAGGCCCGGGCCAGGCGGAGGTGGAGCTTCATCAGAAGGCCTGGCCGATGGACACGTGCAACTGCAGGCGGTTGAGGAACCCGCGTCCCCCGCCGAACCGCACCCCGCTGACCTCCTGGAGCTGCGTCAGGTCGGACGTGGCGACCCAGTCCAGCTCGATGGGGGTGCCCGCGGGTCCCCGGACCTCCAGGCAGCGCTCGGTGGCGGCGTCACAGCTCCTCAGCGCTCCGGTGAAGAAAGGCAGGTTCTCCGCCTCCCGGAATCGGTATCCCACGTCCACCCGGATGGGGCCGATGGGGCTGAAGTACCGCACCCCGACCCCCGGCGTGAGCTCCAGGTCACTCAGGTCGATGGAGATGTGCTCGTTCCGCTCCCGGGGCCACACGTATCCCGCGTCCACGAAGACCGCGCCCTGCAGGTCCGAGGCGAGGAATGGAAAACGCAGCTCGAGGTTCGCCTCCAGCAGGGCGTCCCCGCCCGTGGGCCGCACCTCGAAGTACCGCAGGGCGGCCGCGTCGGCCCCCAGCGGATCACAGGTGCCGTCCACGACCTCTTCGGGCTCACATACCCGGGATCCATCGGGCTGGTACTCCACGAGCCGCGGCACCCGTACCGACAGGACCCGGGGACCGAGCCGATTCTCACCGAAGCCCCGCACCGATCCCGCCCCGCCCGAGTAGAAGCGCTTCTGGGGGTGGGAGATGGCGAACGAATCCTGTTGGGTCTTGAAGATCCCGGGATTGACCACTCCGCCCCGGAACCGCGCCGCCAGCACGGTCTCCTCTCCGAGGCCCACGTAGCCGGTGATCTCTCCGACCATCCGGTTGTACCCGAACTGCGAGCCCGTGAAGCGTGAGGCGTGCTCCAGGTCCAGGGCCAGGGAGTATCCGGCCGTCGGATTGAGGACCCGGTTCGAGCGGTTGAGCCCCAGGCTCAGCACCACCGGCGCAAGCCACTTCTTGCCTGCGAACACCTGCCGGTCGTCCGCCGTGCACAGGAAGAGGGACACGCAGAAGAAGACCTCGCCCGCCTCCTCGAGCTCCGTCAGCGCCGGCTGATAGGACAGAGTCGCCGTGGATTGCCGGCCCAGGGCGCGGGTGAAGGCCAGGGTGAACCCCGTCGCCTTCCGAATAAAGACGTCCGGCAACGTCTGCCGCTCCACGAAGGCGGTGGCCGAGAGGGAGTTCCTCGGTGAGAACACCCAGGGCTGCACCAGCTCCGCGGAAACCTGGTAGTTCAGCACGTCGAACGGTTCCGTCCCGGCCTGCCGACAAAGGGCGGTCCCGTTGAGCTGCGGGGTCAGGATGTTGGACAGACGCCCACGCACCGTGAGCCGGCGGGCGCCGCCGCGGAAGTTCCGGCTGGCCCACTGGGCCTCGGTGTTGAGGCAATCGGCGGTGCTCCACCCGCCCCCGGCGCGAACCCAGTGGAGGTCGCCCTCCCCGATCTGGATGGCCACCGGAATGATGGTGTCCAGGGCCACGGTATCGCCCAGAGGGCGAACCCTGGCCGTGCGGACCATCTCCAGGGAGTAGAGGTTCCTCTGGCCCTCCACCAGCTGGCTGTGGCGGTAGAGGCCCCCAGCCCGGAAGGGCACCATGCGGCGGATGCTGGTCTCGTCCAGCTCCGGCACCAGGTCCCCGTCCGGCCCGGGAAGCCATTCCACCGACACCTGGCCGAACCGCGCCACCGGCCCGGCATCCACGTCGAAGGTGACCTCCGCCGACCGGGTGTCCGCCGGGATGAAGAAGCCTGAAAAAACGGCGGCGTGGGCGTAGCCGACCTCGCGCAGCCGGGAGACGAGCGTGTCCTTCACCGCCTCCATGCGGATGGCGCTGAGCGGATCGCCAACGCGGAGGGGGAGGTCGGAAGCGACTCCGGGGATGTCCAGGTCCTCCAGCCCGAAGACCTCCATCCGCCCCACCAGAACCGGCTCACCCTCGTCGATGCGGAACTCGATCCCCACGGTGCCGTCGTCCCGCACCAGCGCGGTGTCCACCGCGGCGTCCCGATAGCCCCGCAGCCAGTAGTACGCCTGGAGCCGAAGGGCATCCAGGGGCACCTCCCGGGGCTGGAGGTAGCGGCGATCCAGAGCCGCTTCCACGCCCATCCAGCAGAGCGGCTGGAAGACCAGCTGCTTGCACTCGGTCTCCCGGTTGTAGATGGCGCTCCGCAGGTCGTCGTCGTCGAAGACCCGGTTTCCCTCGAAACGGATCCGGGTGATCTCCGGGCGAGACGTCTGAGCCTGGGCCGGCATCGCTCCCACCAGGCCGCCCACCAGAGCCAGGAGCAGGAGTGGGCTGCGGACCCGGGTCATTCCCGTTCCCCGCTCCCGCGCTCGTCCGGCGGCTCCAAACGGAGCCGGTCCCGTCCCAGGGCGACCCGGGCCAGATAGAACGCCAGGAGTCCCACCGACACTCCCACGGCGGCACCCACGGTGCCGGCCATCAGTCGTTCGCGCCCGTCCGGGGAGCGCCGCCGCCAGGAGTCGCTCACGTCGCCGCCTCCGTCCGGGGAAGCGGCCCGGCAACGGGCGCGGCCGCTGGCACCGCGGCCAACGTCCCGGGCTCGCCGGGCAGGGACCGGAATGGGCGACGGGGGAAGAGGTGCCGGCTCAACGGGAGGAAGGCGCCCTCCTCGGGGTGGTAGATGTGATGCGTGATGTCCAGGTGGGCCGAGGCGACACGGATCACGTTGAACGAGTTTTTCAATCGCTCGCGCGCCCGACCCCGGGCCGACGTGGTGGTGCCCGAGTGCACCACCACGACTCCGTGGTCGCGGTCCTCACCGGGATACACGTCCAGCGAGTTCACGATGTAGCCCCGGTGCAGGTGCCCTCCCAGGACCATCTCCACCCCCATGGCCTTCAATGCCTCCAGGACCTCGCGCGCGTTAGGGAGCGGATTGTCTCCCTCGTAGTCCGGCGCCGGCGCCAGGTGGTGATGCGCCACCAGGACCTTCACGTCGTCCCCGGGGGAGGCCTGGAACGCGTCCCGGGCGAACTCGAGCTGTGATTCCCGCAGCCGGCCGTTCACGATGGCCCGCCGGGGCGCCGCGGAATTCAGGGCTACCAGCGTCATGCCGTCGATGCGGGTGACGGTGTTCAGCTCCTGGCTGATGAACCGACGGTAGTTCTGGTAGGGGTTCAGGAGCCGCTCCACGACCCGGTAGAGCGGGACGTCGTGGTTCCCGGGTGTCACCACCACCGGCACTCCACCCGCGCTGTCCTGAAGCCGCTCGAGGTACTCCGCAGCGGCGACGTATTCCGTGATCTTGGCTCGCTGTGTCAGGTCCCCCGAGACCACCACCGCCGAAGGCTCCACCGCCTGGACCGCCTCCAGGAAGGTCTCCGCCACATGCGGAAGGTGAGGCTTCCCGAAGTGGACGTCCGAGCCGTGGACCAGGGTGATCATGCGTGTGCTACCCCGACGTCGCGTCCGAGGTCTTGCCCAGCCGGGACATCCACACCAGGGCGAAGGCCACGAGCCCCAGGCTGATGACCTGCGCCAACGTCAGCGCTCCGAAGAAACGGTCGTCCTTCGCCCGGAAGAACTCCACGATGAACCGCTCGACACCGGCGAGAGCCAGCCATACGGTGAACAACCAGCCCGGGCTCGCGCTCCTTCCCCGGATCTTCCACAGGAAGAGGAAGATCACGGTGGACATGGCCACCTCGTAGAGCTGGGTGGGGTGGACCGGGATCACGTTTCCGTACTTCTCCACCAGCGCGGGATCCACCGCGATCCCGAACCCCTCGATGTTCTCCACGGTGGTGGGGGGAAAGCCCTCGGGGAACCGCACGCCCACCCAGGAGTCGGTGGGGCGGCCCCAGTCGTCCCCCACGAGGAAGCAGCCCACCCGCCCCACCGCGTACGCCAGGGCGAGGGCGGGCGCCGAGAAGTCCATGATCTTCAGTAGCGGGAGCTGCATCCGGCGGGCCTGCCAGAGCACCAGGAAGGTGGCGGCGGCGAACCCACCGTACCAGACCATTCCACCACGGGAGAAGAGGAACGAGAGCCCCTCGGCCTGAAGACGGTCGAAGTTCAGGAAGACGTAATAGAGCTTGCCCCCGAGGATCCCCCCGATGACGGCCATGAAGACCAGGTCCCAGGCCTTCTCACCGTCGTATCCACCGCGCTCCATCTCCTTCCGGAGGACGGCGCCCGCGGTTACGAAGGCCAGGAACATCATCACCCCGAACGACGTCACGTATTCCCCCCCGATGAGGGGGAGCCAGTCGGGGAACCGGAAGAGATAGGGAAGCACGTCGACTCCGGGTTCGGGTAATCAGGCCCCGCCGCCCACCGAGATCAGGGTGTCCAACCGGACCAGGCCCGGGAACGGAAGGTTGGCGGAGGCATTCACGTTCAGGGGAGCCACCTCGCCGCGCTGGAGGTGGAAGCGGCCCGCCCGGGCCACCATGGCGCCGTTGTCCAGGGAGAGCCGCGGTGAGGCCCAGAACACCCTTCCCTGGTCTCCCAGCGCGTCCGCCATGCGCTGGCGCAGCCGGCGATTGGCGGACACCCCGCCACCCAGGATCACGCGGCTGCAGCCGGTCTGCTCCACCGCCCGCAGGGTCTTCGCCACCAGCACCTCGGCCACCGCCTCCTGGAACGACGCGGCCACGTCCGCGCGCCGGCGGCCCAGCTCGCCCGTCTCCTCCAGCTTTCGGACCGCCAGCAGGACCGCGGTCTTCAGGCCCGAGAAGGAGACGTCGTAGTAGTCGTCGTCGCCGGGCCTCTGGCTTCCCGAGAGCATGGGCCGTGGCAGGGAGATCCCGCTGGAATCCCCGCTGAGGGCGAGCTCCGAGACCGCGGGTCCACCCGGGTACGGGAGGCCCAGCATCTTGGCCACCTTGTCGAACGCCTCGCCGGCCGCGTCGTCTCGCGTCTCGCCCAGGAGAACGTAGTCGCCCCACCCTCGGGCGTGGAGCAGGAGGGTGTGCCCACCGGAGACGAGGAGGGCCACGAAGGGCGGCTCCGCCTCGGGATTCTCCAACACCGGGCCGAAGAGGTGGGCCTCCATGTGATGGACGGCGACCAGCGGCTTGTCCAGCGCGTACGCCGCCGCCTTCGCCCACCCCAGCCCCACCAGCAGGGCCCCGATGAGGCCCGGCCCCGCAGTCACCGCCAGGGCGTCCATGTCCTCGAGGGTCCGGCCGGCCTGTTCCAGGGCCCGATCCACGACGCGATCCACCCGCTGGAGGTGGTGCCGGGCAGCGAGCTCGGGAACCACGCCTCCGAAGACCTCGTGCACATCCTGCGAGAGGATGACGTGTCCCTCCAGCCGGTCTCCGACCAGCACCGCCGCGGAGGTCTCGTCGCAGCTGGTTTCCAGCCCGAGGATCACCGGCTCGCTCATCGGCGCATTCCCCCCTCGGGCACCGATCGCAGCACCGTCACCGAGTCCACCCCGGGCAGGGCGGCCAGGAGCGCCGGAACGTCCCGGACGGTCAGCGGCACGGTGCGCGACTCGCCGGTCTCCATCCCCTCCAGCAGCCGCCCATCCACCGCCAGCCGCATGGCCCCGACGTTCGCCCCGGCCAGTCGAGCCGCGGCTCCGATGACGCGGATGTCGGCACTGTCCGGCTGAAGCAGCAGGGGGTAGGAGGGGGCGTCCATAACCTCGATGGGGACGGTGCCCAGGAGGCGCTCCACGGCCGGCTCGACCCGCAGCGCCACCGAAGCCCGCTGTGGCGTGACCAGGACGTTGCCCAGGCCCGCGGTGTCCACGAGAAGATCGAAGATCCCGGACTCGTCGATCTCGGTTAGGTCCAGGGGCATGAGGGAGATGCCCTCCAGCTGGCTCACGAGCCGCGTGGGACCACGAACCCTCGCCAGTGGGGGGTTCACTCCCAGCGGGGCCGCCAGCGCGAAGCCCGCGGGCAACCGCCCGGTGGTGCGGATGTTGAACGGCAGCGCCCCCGACGAGGCGGGCTCCAGCTGCAGGCGCACCGCGCCGGGCACCACCTCCTCGACGATCACGCTGGGCGCTCCGGTGAGCGCCACCCAGTCCCGACGGAGCACCACCATGGTGTCGGCGGAGGTGATGCGATCCACAGGCACACGGATCGTCGTGCCCTCTCGAGCCAGCCGGATGATCTCACGGGTGGGGCCCGAGAGCCGCACCTGGACCTCGCCCGGGTCCGGCGGAGCCGCCTGAACCCAGTCCAGGTCCGCCACCTGCACCCGCACCGGGACGTTGGTCAGCGTCTCTCCACCCTGGGGCGCTCCCGGTACGATGGCCCACAGGAAGACCGCGCCCACGAAGGCCAGCAGCTTCAGCAGCGCGTTGTGGGTTACGAAACGCGGGAGGAGGTTCACGGCCCGCCCCCGCTCAGGAGTCCAGCAGTCGCTGGATCTGCTCCACGTAGCGGTCGTCGTCCCAGTCGGTGCCTCCGGGCACCTTCCGGTAGATCATCCCGTCGCGCCCGATGAGAAAGCTCTCCGGGAGGCCGGTGGCCTGGTAGGTGTCGGCCACGGCGCCCGAGGCGTCGTGAAGGACGGGAAAGGTCAACCCGAACTCCTCGACGAAGGCGGGGACGTCTCCACCGATGTTCCCGCCCCACCCGATGCTCCCGGGCAGCGCCGCATCGACGCTCACCGCCACGATCTCGAAGTCCGTGTGGCCCAGGCGCTCGTAGAGACGCTCCATGGAGGGCATCTCCTCTCGGCACGGCGGGCACCAGGTGGCCCAGATGTTGAGGAGGACGACCTTCCCCTGATAATCCGCCAGGGTCCGCTCCTCGCCACCGAGGGTGGTGGCGGCGAACTCCGGAGCGGGCTCTCCCGCCATGACGGGACGGTAACTGTCGCGCCCCATCCAGGCGACCACCACCACGGCCACCACGAAGAGGAGGCCGAAGATGTATGGAAGCCGGGAGGGCCGGTCCGAGGACGTCTGACTCTGCAACGCTCTCTCCGTTGAAGCTGCTGGGGTTTCACCGCTCATTCCGCCCTGCCACTGCCGACCGGACTGCACCCCCGATCGCGCCGTGACGGGGCGGCCACCGTCACGGCGTCATACCGTCGTCCTAAATCTAATGATCCTGCAACCCGCCGCTGCGCCTACCCACCGTGAGCCGCACGGCGCTGCCCCGCTCCAATTCGAATCCGGCCGGGGGGTCCTGCGCCACCACCCGGCCCTGATCCCGTCCGAATCGGAAGACCTCCTCCACCTCGGAAACCACTAGGCCCAGCGCCGTGAGCGTGTCCCGTGCCTGGTCCTCCGCCATCCGAAGCAGATCGGGCATCATCACCGCCGGGGGTCCGAGGCTCACCTGCACGGCCACGTCGCCGGGAAGGGTCAGCTCCTCTCCTTCGTCAGGCACCACCCGCAGAATGCGACCGCGGGGCTCGCGGCTCTCCACCGAGTCCACCTGCACGGTGAACCCGGTGGCCTGGAGCATCGCCACCGCACGGTCGGCTCGAAGTCGCGTCACCTCGGGCACCCGCCTCCGCTCGGGTCCGAGGCTGAGGGTGATCCGGATCGAGTCACCCGGGACCGCAAGCTGGCCCGGAAGCGGCGACTGCCCAAGGACCGATCCCGAATCGGCAACCGGATGAGTCAAGTACTCGATTCGACCCACCGCCAGCCCCGCCTCGCCGGCCAGCGTCCGGGCGGACTCCACCTCCTGTCCGCGCAGGTCGGGAACGGTCAGGAGGTCCTGTGGGGGCTCGGCCGCGGGAAACATGAGCTGCGTGGCCAGGAGGTACCCCAGCAGTCCCCCTCCCACCGCCACCCCAAGAACCCAGAGCAGGAGTTCGGTGGGAAGGTCGGGGCCTACCATGCGCCGACGACGCCGGCGCCGCACGCTCTTTCGGCGCCGCGCCTTCGACGGATCCCTCTTTCGTTCCAGCGAACTACCCAGCCGCATCACATATCATCCCGTTCGAACCAGCCGCGCCGCGAACGCACCGTCGAAGCCGGTCCGCTGCGGTAACACCTCCATCCATCCATCGTCGTTCATGTCCAGCTCCGGATCCTCCGGCGGAGACCACCGGAAGTCCGGATGATCCCCCAGGAAGACCTCCACGACCCCCAGGTTCTCCTCCGGCTCCAGGGTGCAGGTGCTGTACACCAGCATCCCCCCCGGAGGTACCACTCCGGCAGCCTTTCGCAGTATCCGTGCCTGAACCCGCGCCATTTCCCCTGGAGCCGTCGGTGAGAGACGCCACCGCGCATCCGGGTGTCGACCGAGGGTCCCGGTCCCACTGCAGGGCACGTCCAGGAGGGTGAGCCGCGGGGCGGTCGGGCCCGTCCCCCGCAGGGGTGGATCCTCGGCCCGGGCGCGGACCACTCCCACTGGGAGCCCCAACCGGTCCACGTTCTCCCGGAGCAGCCGCAGCCGGGATACCGATGGATCGGCCGCCAGAACATACCGGGCCCGGCGGGACAGAGACAGGGCTTTCCCCCCCGGCGCGGCGCAGAGATCCGCCACCAGCGTGTCCGGGGGTACGGCCGCGTACCGGCAGACCAGTGCGGCGGCCGGATCCTGGACGAATCCGGGCACCGTTTCCAGGAGACGGCGGGGGTCGATTCCGGACACCCGCAGGACCCCCGGAACCGCCAGGACCTCCACCTCCACGCCAGGCTCCCGGCGGAGGCGGTGGGCGGCCTCGTCGAGACCGCCGGGGTCAACCGGTACGAGGTGAAGCCGGGGAATCCGGTTGTCCAGCTCCACGAGCTGTCGCACCTCGTCGAAGGGCCAGCGTCCGAGCCACCGGTCCACCAGCCAACGCGGATGGGACCCCCAGGTCGTCAGATACCCCGCCGGATCCACAGTGGGGTCCGGGAAACGCTCCGGGCCGTCGCCGCCGCGGGCCGCCGCGCGCAGGACCGCGTTCACAAGTCCCGCGGCCCTTCCCTGCCCCACGTGTCGGACCTGTTCCACCGCCTGGGACACGGCGGCGTAGTCCGGTACGTCCAGGTAGAGGAGCTGATAGAGGCCCAGTCGCAGCACGTGGAGCACCCGGTGGTGAAGCCCCTCGAGCCCGCTCCGCACGTGCTCCGCCAGGAGGTGATCGAGACGTCCCTGCAACCGGATGGCGCCGTAGGCGAGCTCCTGGGCGAATCCTCGCTCCCGGGACTCGAGCCCGGCGCCCGTCCGATTCATGGCCAGGTCCAGCCGCATGCCCCGGCCGGAAAGCCGGAGCGCCTCCAGCGCCGCGGCGCGACCCGGCGAGACCTCAGCCACGGGTTCCCCCGGTAACGAGGACGGCACGCCGGCGGGCCGTGAGAGGCGCAAAGCCTCCCTGGCCCACGGTCCCCATCGTCAGTCGAGCATCCCCTTCGCGGGTGAGGAGGGCACCGCGATCTCCCGGGCCTCCATCCGTCCCGCCAGGAAGGCAAGGCGACCCGCCCGGGTACCCAGCTTCATGGCCTCGGCCATGGCCACCGGATCGTCCGCGGCGGCGATGGCGGTGTTCATGAGCACCCCGTCCACGCCCTGCTCCATGGTGACGCAGGCGTCCGAGGCCGTGCCCACTCCGGCGTCCACGATGACCGGAACCTCCAGGCGGCGCTTGATCTCACGAATGAAGAAGGGGTTCACCACGCCCAGCCCCGACCCGATGGGGGAGGCCAGGGGCATGACGGCGGCGCAGCCGACGTCCTCCAGACGCAGCGCCGTCACCAGGTCGTCGTTGGTGTAGGCCATGACCTTGAAGCCTTCCTCGACCAGAATCTTGGCGGCCTCCAGTGTGGCGGCCACGTCCGGGACGAGCGTACGCTCGTCCCCAATGACCTCCAGCTTGAGGAAGTCGGAGAACCCCGCGGCCCGGGCCAGCCGCGCGTACCGGATCGCGTCCTCGGCGGTGTAGCACCCGGCGGTGTTGGGGAGGAGGAAGAACTCCTCGGGGTCCAGGTGGTGGAGGATCCCCTCCTCCTTGGTGCGATCCAGATCCACGCGGCGCACCGCCACCGTGACCATGTCGGCGCCACTGGCACGGATGGCGTCCACCATCACCTGATTGGTCTCGTACTTCCCCGTCCCGACGATGAGGCGGGATTCGAACTCGCGTCCGGCGATCCGGAAGGGGGTGTCCTGCGTCATGTCGAATCGTCTCCGATCCGGCTCGCCCGGCCCCCGCGCCCTGGGCCCCGAGAGGGCCGCGCGGCCGCCACCGGGGTCACCGGTGTGTGTACGGGGTCAGCCCCCGCCCACGAAGTGCACCAGCTCGAGGGTGTCGCCGTCCTCCACGGTCACGTCCGGATACCGGGCGCGGTCCAGGATCTGCCGATTCCGCTCCACCACCACCAGCTCCGGCCGGAGGTCCAGCGAGAGCAACAGGTTCTGAACCGATTGGCCACCGCGGATCTCGCGATCCTTTCCGTTCAGGTGGACGTGGATGGTCTGGGTTTCGTGGGACACTGGGGCTTCTGCTTTCGGGTTGGGTTGCTTGTGGGAGGGGAATGCCGCTCGGACGGAATCACCCCGGGCCGCGAGGCGCCGAGAGCGGTTCCGAAGCACGGTGCGGGATCATCCCCCACCGTGCCAAGTGGTAAGGTAGCGTTCCACCGCACGAGCGGGAGCCCGCGCCTCCCACACGCCTCGAAGAACGGCGAAGCCGTGGGAGCCCGCCCGGCGCAGCTCGGGGACTCGCTCGGCGGTGATGCCACCGATTCCCACCAGCGGAGTGCCCATGGCCGCCTGCGACACCTCGCGCAGAAGACCCGTGCCCGCGCCTTCGCGGTCCGGGTGGGACGGAGTCTCGAAGAGGGTCCCCACCAGGAGGAAGTCCGCTCCCCTCGCCTCCACCGCCTCGGCGGCGGAGTGGACCGACACCCCGATGGCCGGCTCGATTCCCAGGAGCCGACGCGCCGCCTCCACCGGGAGGCTCCGTTGACCCAGGTGCACCGCGTGAGCGCCGGCGCACCCGGCCACGTCCACCCGGTCGTTCACCACGACCCACGCCCCCACCGCGTCCGCCTGGGGGAGTAGCGCCCGGGCCACGGCGTAGAGGGGACCCCCGTCCATGCCGGGTCCCCGTAGGTGGAGCGCGACGTCGTCGCCGCCGGCGATGAGGATCTCCCGCGCGACGGCGAGGAGGTCCGGGCGCGACAGGACGGCGTCGTCGGTGACGACGTGGAGGATCGGGACGCGGGCCGCGTGGACCACTATCCCAGGAGCTGACCCGCCTCGGCGCCCCGGCCCCGCAGCCAGGCCTCCACCGGCATCCTCTTCTTGCCCGGGGGCTGGACCTCTCCGATCCACACGAGTCCGTCGCCGGCCCGGACGGCGAAGGCTCCGGGAAGGGACGGGTCGGCCACCGCCACCGTCCCAGGGTCTCGCGGGTCACCAGAGCCAACCCCCGCTCCCGTCCAACCGGACGGCGCGTCGGCGCTGGCAGAGAACACCTTGAGGGGCTCCCCATGCCACTCGGTCCACGCGCCCGGTACGGCGTCCATGGCCCGGATGTGGTTCACCAGCTCGGACACGGGACGACTCCAATCCACCCGGGCCACCTCTCGGGTCACCTTGGGAGCGAAGGTCGCCCGCTCATGGTCTTGCTCCACGGGCTCGACGTCGCCGAACTCCAGGAGCGCCAGCGCCTCGATGAGGGCCTGGGCCCCGATCTCCGCCAGTCGCTCGGTCAGGAGCGTCGACGTCTCCAGGGGATCGATGGCCTCCACCACCTGGTGCAGCACCGGTCCCGCGTCCATGCCCTCGGTCATGCGCATGATGCTGATCCCGGTGGCGTCGTGCCCCTGTGCAATGGCCCAGTGGATCGGGGCGGCGCCCCGGAGCTCGGGGAGCAGTGAGGCGTGGACGTTCCAGGAGCCTCGGCGCGGGAGCTCCAGCACCTCGGGCTTGAGGATGTGGCCGTACGCCACCACGACGCTGATCTCGGGGTCCAGCTCGCGAAGCTGCTGGAGGAACTCCTCTCCCACCGGGCGTTCCGGGGTCAGGACGGGGATCCCCTCCTCCTTCGCGTCCTGCTTCACCGGCGACGGTTTGAGCTTGCGCCCTCGGCCGGCGGGCCGGTCCGGCTGCGTGACGACGCCCACCACGTCGTGGCCCTCCTCCGAGAGCGCCCGCAGGGTGGGGACGGCGAATTCGGGTGTCCCCCAGAAGAGCACGCGCATCAGTCGGCCTCCTGCAGCTTCCGCCACTTCTTCAGGAGCATGCGGCGCTTCAGAGGGCTCACGCGGTCGGGGAACAGGATCCCGTCCAGGTGGTCGATCTCGTGCTGGAGCGCTCGGGCGAGGAGCGCCTCGGCCTCGATGACCACCTCCCCGCCGCTGGGATCCCGGGCTTCCACCCGCACGGCCCAGGGCCGCTCCACCACCTCCTCGAGCCCCGGGATGGACAGACAGCCCTCCACCTCCTTGTCGGTCTCCCGGGAGGCGCCCACCACCCTCGGGTTCACCAGGGCGTACTTCCCCTGATTCGGTTCGTCCTGGTCGCGCACGTCCACTACCAGGATCCGCGTGTCGAGCCCGATCTGGGGTCCGGCCAGGCCCACACCATCGGCGTGGTACATGGTCTCGAACATGTCCTCGGCCAGGGCTTCCAGCTCCGGGCCGAAGGCGTCCTCCGGCACCGGTGCGGCCTCCTGGCGCAGGATCGGATCCCCCATCAGGACGATGGTTCGGAGTGCCATGGTCAGCTCACCCGCACGCTCGACAGCACCGACATGCCTCCGTGCTACGCACCCTTCTCGTTGTTCACGCGCCGGGCGACCCGAGCCCGCTCGACGACCATCCGGGTGCCCCCGCTCTCGATGGTGAGCCGGTCCTCCTTGGCCTCCACCACCTTTCCGATGATTCCGCCCCCGGTGACGATCTCGTCGCCCTTCTGGATGGCGGCCAGCATCTGCTTGTGACGATCCTGCTCCTTCTTCTGGGGCCGGATCAGGAGGAAGTAGAAGATGAGCGCAAAGGCGAGCATCTGGACGAAGAGCACCATCCCCGCGTTCCCGCCTTCCCGGGGGACCATCAGAAGAAATTCGGTCACGTGTGATTCCGTTGAAGAGTCCTGAAGTTGCCGTTGAATCGGAGCGCGGGGTCAGACCCCGGCCCTCCGGTACCGTTCCAGCCAATCCGACGACCAGGGGCCGAAGTCCCCGGCCCGGATGTGGGCCCGCGCCTCCTCGGCCAGACGGATGAGGAAGCGGAGATTGTGGATGGACACGAGCCGCTCCGCCAACCGTTCGTCCGATACGATCAGATGCCGAATGTACGCGCGGTCGTAATTCGCGCACGCGTAACAGTCACATCCGGGATCCATGGGACTCCGATCCAGGCGGAACCGCGCCGCCTTGAAGTTGACCTGCCCCTGGTCGAAGGTCCAGGCGGAGCCGCGCCGCCCGTTGCGGGTGGGAGCGACGCAGTCGAACAGGTCCACTCCCCGCGCCACCGCCTCCAGGAGGTCCTCCGGATACCCCACTCCCATGAGGTACCGCGGCCGGTCCTCGGGAATCTCCTCGTGGAGCAGCTCGAGAGTGCGATACATGTCGGGCTTCGCCTCGCCCACGGAGAGACCGCCGATGGCGTACCCGTCCCAATCGCCCATGGCCCGGACCTGTCGGGCGTGGGCGATGCGGAGATCGTCGTAGACGTTTCCCTGAATGATGGGGAAGAGGGTCTGGCTCTTCGTCGGAGCCTCCGCCTCCGTGCGCGCGAAGGCCTCCAGGCAACGCGCCAGCCACCGGGTCGTGCGCTCGTTGGCACGCTCCGCCACGTCCCGGGTGGCGCCGCCGGGGGGGCACTCGTCGAAGGCCATGACCACGTCGGCTCCCAGCGCCCGCTGGATCTCCATCACCGACTCCGGCGTGAAGAGGTGGCGGGAGCCGTCGATGTGGCTCTTGAACTCCACCCCGTCGTCCCGGATCTCACGGATCTCCGCCAGGGAGAACACCTGGTACCCACCGGAGTCCGTCAGGATGGGGCCGTCCCACCGCATGAAGTCGTGGAGGCCTCCCAGCTCCCGTACCACGTCCTGCCCGGGACGAAGGTACAGGTGGTAGGTGTTGGCCAGCACCATGGTGGCGCCCACCGCCTGGACCTCCTCCGGGGAGAGGCCCTTCACCGTCCCCAGGGTCCCCACCGGCATGAACATGGGGGTGAGGACGTCACCTCGCGGCGTGCTGAAGGTCCCGGCGCGCGCCGGACCGTCCGTGGCCTCGAGGCGAAAGGAGAAGGGGGTCAGCGGGGCGTCCAGGGCGTCGGCGGGATGAGAGGACGATCCGGTGCGCATGACCTCAAGCTAGGTCCAGTGGAGCGACAAATCCAACGGCTCACGTCATGGGGAATCCCACAGCCCGCACCCTTCGCCGGAGGCCTCTGGCGAGGCCCCGCGGCCCCTCCAGCGGCGCCGCTCTCCCCCACACCCGGGTCAGGAATTGCGCCACAGCGGGCGGAAGCGGCGGGGCGCCATGTTGTTCGCACGGGATCGACGCCGAAGTCCCGCCTCGGACTCCCCCAGCCCGGAACCCACCATGCCCGCGCTTCACCTCCGTCGGATCCGCCCATCCCGCGCCGCAGGCGGGATCACCGCCGCGCTGCTGCTCGCGGCGCTGGTTCCCCCGCCGGCCTCGGTCTCGCTTCCGGGAATCGCGGGTGCGTCCCTGGCCGGCCCCGCTGCCGTGGCGGCCCAGGCCACTGAGGGCCGCCAGGAAACGCCGGGGTACGTAAAGCGCGAGGTCATGATCCCCATGCGGGACGGAATCCGGCTCCATACCACCATCTACACCCCGGTGGGAGCCGCCGAGGATCTTCCGTTCATCATGCAACGGACCCCCTACAGCTGCCGTCCCTACGGGCCCGACGGGATCGGGATCGGCTTCGCGTCCCGGGCCATCCAGGCCGACGGCTACATCTTCGTCTGCCAGGACGTGCGGGGACGCTGGATGAGCGAGGGCGTCTACGACAACATGCGGCCGCACGTGCCCGGTGACGGCCCCGACGGCACCGCCGTGGACGAGAGCTCGGACACCTGGGACACCATCGACTGGCTCCTGGCCAACGTGGAGGGTCACAACGGAAAGGTGGGGATGAAGGGGATCAGCTACCCCGGCTTCTACGCCGCGGCCGCCCTCCCCGAGGCGCACCCGGCCCTGGCGGCCTCCTCCCCCCAGGCTCCCATCGCCGACTTCTACTTCGACGACTTCCATCACCGGGGCGCCTTCACGCAGGCCTACTTCCTCATCACCGGACTGTTCGCCTACGAGAAGACCGAGCCCACCTCCCAGGCGTGGTACGACATGTACCGCCCCCCGACGCCCGATGGGTACCGGTGGCACCTGCACGAGCTGGGGCCCCTGAGCAACGCGGATCGTTTCTACGGAGAGGATGCCGTCTTCTGGCAGCAGATCGTGGAGCACCCGGACTACGACGCCTTCTGGCAGTCCCGCAGCATCCTCCCGCACCTGACGGGCATCGACCACGCCGTCCTGACCGTGGGTGGCTTCTTCGACGCCGAGGACCTGTACGGTCCGCTGAACATCTACCGGACCGTGGAGAGGGAGAATCCCGGGACCTTCAACGCCATCGTCATGGGCCCCTGGAGCCACGGGGATTGGGGCCGCACCCGAGGGGCCCAGGTCGTGGGCGACATCTGGTTCGGCGACGGCCTCTCCGAGTCCTTCCAGGAGGAGGTGGAAGCCCCGTTCTTCCGCCACTTCCTGAAGGGGGAGGGAGAGGCGCCGACCTTCGAGGCCCTCATGTACGACACCGGCCGCCGGGAATGGACCGCCTTCGACCGCTGGCCCCCGGCGGACGCCCAGCGGATGCGGATGTACCTACGGGACCGGGAGGTGCTGAGTCCTGACGCCCCGGCCCCCGGTGAGGCCGAGTTCACCGAGTACCTCAGCGACCCCAACGAGCCCGTCCCCTACACCGATCGGACGCGCATCGTCTTCACCCCGCGGGCCTACATGTCCGAGGACCAGCGGTTCGCCGAATCCCGCCCCGACGTCATCGAGTTCATGACCGAGCCGCTGGAGGAGGCCGTCACCTTCGCCGGGGACCTCACCGCGCACCTGCAGGTCTCCGTCACCGGCACCGACGCCGACTTCGCCGTCAAGCTCATCGACGTCTACCCGGACGACACGCCCAACAACGACCACACCCCGGACGGCATCTACCTGGCCGGCTACCAGCAGATGGTGCGGAGCGAGATCCAGCGGGGACGCTACCGGAACTCCTTCGAGAGGCCCGAGCCCTTCGAGCCCGGAGAGGTGACGCTGGTGGAGTTCCCGCTCCAGGACGTCTACCACACCTTCGAGCCCGGGCACCGGATCATGATCCAGGTCCAGTCCACCTGGTTCCCCCTCTTCGACCGGAACCCCCAGACCTTCGTGCCGAACATCTACAAGGCCGTGGAGGGGAACTTCGTGAAGGCGTTCCACCGGGTGTGGCACACGGCGGGACGGGAGAGGTGGCACACGGCGGGACGGGAGAGCTGGGTGGAGGGGTGGGTGCGGTAGGGGGGGCGCCGTCGCGACCCGCCCCGCGCCGTCTCCCGGGGCTTCCCTACTCCTGGGGGAGGATCGCCATGGCGTCCCCGTAGGAGTAGAACCGATACCCCTCGGCCACCGCCACGCCGTAGGCCGCCATGGTCCGCTCGTACCCCGCCAGCGCCGCCACCAGCATGAGCAGCGTCGAGCGCGGCAGGTGGAAGTTGGTGATGAGCCCTTCCACGACCCGGAACCGGTAGGGAGGCCGAATGAAGAGATC
>JBDHLC010000047.1:0-20430 GCA_039586075.1 Gemmatimonadota bacterium
CACGAGCTCTTCGCAGAGAAGCTGGACCTTCTCCTCGAGCTCCGAGACCTGGGCGAAGACGAGCGGATCACCTGGCAGGGACGCCACCGACCCTCCATCCAGGACCGAGGGGTCTATCCGCGGCCCGTCCAGGACCGCCTCCCCATCTGGATCGCAGTGGGTGGCACTCCCCAGTCGGTGGTCCGGGCCGCCACGCTGGGCCTTCCCCTCGCCGTGGCCATCATCGGAGGCCAGACGGCAGCGTTCAAGCCGCTCACCGAGCTCTACCGGGAGGCATGGGAGCGGGCCGGGCATCCTCCGCAGGAGCTGCGTCTCGGCATCAACTGCCACGGGTTCCTGGCGACGGACGGGCGGCGGGCCCGCGAGATCGCCCTGCCGCCCTTCGCCGAGGTGATGAGCCGAATCGGCCGGGAGCGGGGATGGCCTCCCACCACCGTTGGTCAGCTGGACGCGCACACGGATCTGCGGGGTCACCTCATGGTGGGCAGCCCCCAGGAGCTCATCGACAAGATCCTTTACCAGCACGAGCTCTTCGGACATCACCGCTTCCTCCTTCAGCTGACCGTGGGGCCCATTCCCCACGCAGAGGTCCTGAAGGCCATCGAGCTCCTGGGCACCGTAGTGGCCCCCGCGGTCCGCAAGGAGCTGGGCTCACCAGCGCCCGCATGAGCGAGCGGCCACCCGGTGCAAGCACCGGGTGGCCGCCCAGGAAGGCTGTGCGCCGTCGGCGCCCCTGCCCGCCGCAGTGCGTTCCGCCTTACTGCTCCGTGATGGGGTTCGCCCCGTTCAGGTAGTCCAGCGCCACCGCCAGCATGCTCTCGACCCCAAGCGCCAGACCGCTCTCGTCGATGAAGAAGTCCGGCGTGTGATGCGAGGCCGCCTCCGAGGCCGGAACGTCCAGCGGCTTCCCGCCCAGGAAGTAGTAGAAGCTGGGCACGTCCTCCGCGAAGAACGCGAAGTCCTCGGCACCGGTCTCCAGCGGCACCACCGTGACGATGGCCGGGAGCTCCGTGATGTTCAGGTTGCGCGCCACGATGGTCTGGAGCCCCATGACGATCTGCGAGCCCGTAACCACCGGGTCCACGCTCATCCAGGGCGCCGCTCCGTGAGACTGCCTTCCCTTCACGACGATCCGGTAGTCCTGGACGGAGGCCATGGCAGGCCCGGGCCGGTAGGTGATCTTCCCCACGTCCACCTCCGCGGCGATGTGGAGGGCTAAGGCCGCCTCCACGGCGGGATCGGTGAGGACGCCCTCCTTCATCATGAGCTCCGCTCCTCCCTCCTCGCCTTCGGGCGGGCCCTCCTCCGCCGGTTGGAAGATGAACTTCACCGTCCCGGGCAGGTCATCACGCATGGCCGCCATGGCTTCGGCCACGCCCATACATGATGGCCACGTGCGTGTCGTGCCCGCACGCGTGCATGACCGGAACCGTCGCCCCCCGGTACTCCCCCATGGCCTGCGACCGGAAGGGAAGGTCGTTCCGCTCAGGAACGGGGAGTCCGTCCATGTCGGCGCGGAGCGCGATGGTCGGGCCCGGGCGTCCACCTCGCAGGATTCCCATCACGCCCGTGTGCACGATCCCCGTGGTAACCTCCATTCCCATGGACTCCAGGTGATCCGCTACGATGCCGGCGGTCCGGAACTCCCGATTGGAGAGCTCGGGGTGCTGGTGGAAGTCCCGTCGCCACTCGATCACCTGGGCTTCCAGGTCTGCCGCGATGGCCCCGAGCTCGTCGGCGGATTGGGCCGCCACCGGTGCGGGCGAGATCAGCGCCGTGAACAGGAGAGCTGTGGCGAAGATCGCCAGGGGGATCGTGCGCATCTCTACCTCGGGTCCGGAGGGTGGGGTCTCATTGCCCCGCTCGAGGGGCCCCTCAGTATGCGGCGCGCCCCGACCTTCGCATGGCGAGGCATTCGTGATGCGGCCGGCGCCCCCTCGGCCCGCCCCCCGAGCCCAGGCGTTGTGGTGGGCCGCCATCACGTGTCCATGGCGCCTACCATCTTCGAGGGGAGATTCCGGACAGGTCCTGGCGCCCGCGTTGTGGGAGATTGGAGTGCTGGGCCGCAGCGTGCGGCTGCGGCAGCTTGGGTCCAGGAGGGGCTCATGCATACGCTTAGATGGGCGCGCCTCGGAATCCCGGTGGCCTTGCTCCCGTTCCTCCTCGGCCTGCCGGCCCATGCCCAGGGTCGGTGGTCGGCCGGCGTGTTCGGCGGCGCTGGGGTTCCGGTGGGCGACTTCGCCGACGACGTGGGTGAGAGTGCCGGGCTCGCCACTGCCGGCTTCGTCTTCGGAAGTGATCTGGCCATGCGGATCCCGGCCGTGTCGGGCCTGGATTGGCTCTCCACTATCCAGGGCGTGAGCTTCGGGGTGGATGAGGGCTTCCTGCAGGACATCCCGGTGGCCGCCGAAGTCGACCTGGGTCGGTACTGGGGGGCGCTCCTGATGTCGGGCCTGCGGTACGAAATCGGGCCGGGACCGACCCGTGTCCGGTTCGCGGGCCAATTGGTGGTCGGCGTAATGCGGGCTCCCAACGGCACCGTCACGGCCGTGGGGGAGGAGTTCGAGCTCGAGTCGTTCTGGGAGCCCGTGAAGGGGATCTCGGGCGGACTGGGGCTGGTCGTCGGGGATCGGGTGAGCGTGGACGCCCGCTACGAGACGTTCTTCAATCCGGAGGTTCGTGGAGAGCTTCGCTACCAGGGTGCGGTGGAGGAGCTCGAGGGCGAGCAGCCCATGTCCTGGCTCCGGGTCACGGTGGGCCTTCGCGTCTGGTGACATCGGGCGCGGAGACTCCCTGAGCCTCCGGCAACCCCGCCAACGTGTCCAGGGCCGCCCAGCCCTGTGACCTGCGACCATCCTCGACCTGGTGGATCAGCTTCACCAGCCGGTCCACCAGGGGCGTTTGGACCCCTGCGTCCCGCCCCAGCTCTCCGACGATGGCGATCTGCGCATCCACTTCGGTCTTCCTCCTTCGGACCGCCAGGTCCCTCCACACGCCGGAGTGCGTCTTTGCCGAGGAACGGTTGAAGGCCACCAGGTGGTCGAGGCTCTCCAGGGCTTCGGCTGTGGCGACGCCGGGCTGGAAGGCCCCGGGATCGAACCCATCGAACGCTTCCGGGCGGACACCCCGGGCCTCGGCCACCGTCATCACCTCTCGGGCGAGAGCCACCAGCGCTGGGCGATGCGCGGCTGAGTCCAGCACGTCGGCAATGGAAGCGTCCGTCAGGGCCGTGGCAAAGAGGATCGCACCGTAGGCCAGCTTTCCCCACAGGAAACCGCGGATGTTAGGGGTGAGGACCGCTTTGTCATCGAACAGCGTCATGAGACCGTGGACCTCCCGGATGCGGGCCGTGGTGGAGCCATCCAGCTCGCCTACCACCACCGCTCCGCGATTCCCACGCATCACCACCCCCGGCTCCATCACGTCGGCTCCGAAGTTCACGAAGCACCCCACCGTGCGCTCCTCTCCAACCGAGCGTGCGATGGTTCGCTCGTTGAGGCCGTTCTGTACGGAGACCACGTACCCGTCCGGGGCGAGGAGCGGGGCGATGGACCTCATGGCCGACGTCGTGTGATGGGCCTTCACCGCCAGATAGACGGCCCCCAGGCGTGGCAGTCCAGAGGATGGCGGTGCGCCCTCCCCCTGCGCTCCCGGCGCCGCTGCGGAAAGCCAAGCCGGGAGTTCCTCCGGGGTCACGGCTGGGATCCGCTCCGTAAAGGTGTCCACCGGACCGGTGATCCGAAGACCATGGCGCCGGATGGCAGCGACGTGGTCGGGATCCGCGTCCACGAGGAGCACGTCCACCCCGGCCCGGCTCCACCACGCCCCCAGGCATCCCCCCATGGCACCGGCGCCCCAGACCACCACCCGCCCCGTCCTCACCCCCACCGGGCTCTCGCCGTGTCCGGTGGACGTCACAGCAATTGCTGGAAGAGCACCATGGCGATGATGGCCAGGGTGGCCATGGTGGCCACCTCGGCACGCCGGGCCTCGTGGAAGGCCTCGGGCAGCAGCTCCTCCAGCACCATGAACACCATGGCCCCGGCGGCGAACCCCAGTCCCCACGGTAGAGCGGGTCGGAACGCCTCCACGAAGAGGAAGGCCGGCACCGCCATGAGCGGCTGCGGCAGGGACGAGACCACGCTCCAGCCGGCGCACTTCGCCACGCTGACTCCCCGGGGCCGCATGACCGCCGTGATGGCGACCCCCTCGGGAATGTTGTGCACGGCGATGGCCACCGTGATGACCGTGGCAAGGGTGACCCCGCCTCCGAACGACACACCCACCGCCACGCCTTCCGAGAACGAGTGCACCGTCATGACCACCATGAGGAGCATCATCTTCCGGGCGCTCTCTCCACGAGCGGCTCCGAAGACCAATTCGTCCTCGTCGTACCCACTCAGGAACCGCTGCGTGGCGAGGATGAACACCACCCCCACGAACACGCCACCCATGGTCTCCCACTCACCGTGTCCGATTCCCTCGGAGACAAGGCCGAAGCTGGCGCCCAGCATGAGTCCCGCTGCGATGGCGTTGGAGAAGCCCACCACCCGCTCCGACACCTGCCGGACGAAGAGGAACGGAAGGGCGCCCAGACCGGTGGCCAGGGCCGTGGCCAGGGCGTAAAGGAAGACCAGCACCCAGTCGCTCATGGCGCCAGCGCGGCCGAAGCCGCCGTCCGGTGCCGCCTCATCCCTGACCTCCCAGGGCCACCACGATTCCCATGGCCAACAGGGTCACCAGGGCGATGCTGGTGTGCCCGGCCTGCTCGTACGACTCCGGGAGCAACTCGGCCAGCAGGAGGTAGAGGAGCGCCCCCACCGCGAACCCCAGCGCCCAGGGAAGTACTCCGGGAAACACCCCCGCCAGTGAGAAGACCACCACCGCCACCAGCACCTGGTTGGCTTGAGTCCCTACCGCCAGGCCGACGGCGTGCGCCATTCGGACCCCTCGGGACCGGAGGATGGCGATGAACACCATGGCCTCCGGGATGTTGTGCACTCCCAGCGCCACCGCCATGGAGATGCCGAACGGCAGGGATACCAGCATGGCCGCGCCGATGGCCACGCCCTCGTAGGTGCCGTGCAGCGTGTTCACCAGGACCACCTGGTACCCGTACGCCGGATCCACGTCGTCCAGTCGGTTCAGGTCCAGGTTCTCCGTTCCCGTCCCGATGTGGGTGAGCCGCACGAACAACAACCCCAGGAGCGCGCCTCCACCCATCTCGAACACGCCGTTCCCGAGCCCCGCCCCCATGAGCGAGTAGGCCACTCCCAGCATGAGTCCCGCCGCCAGCGCGTTGCTCCAGCCCAGGAGCCACCGCGGCACCTCCCGCTGGAAAGCGAAGGGCAGCGCCCCCGCAGCCGCGGCCAGCGCGGCGAGGGAGGACCAGAAGAGGACGGTGCCGACCGGGTCACCCACCATGGCGACCTCGGGCCGCGTGGTCGTGGTTCACCTCACCCCCCCGGTCGATACTCCCGCTCCGCGTGAGCCTCCACGTCCTCGCGGTAGAAGCGGACGTCCCGGAGATCTCCAGTGGAGTAGCGCTCGCCCTGGTCGTTGAAGTGCGGAGAGGAGGGGTCGTTGCTCAAGCCGCCGGCGGTAACCGCCACGGCGCGCAGACGTTCACCGAACTCCACCACCGCCACGAAGCTGTTCCCGCTGGTGCCGTACCACCGCTTGGTCCCGCTTCGGGGCGCGGCGCCGAACGAGGCCAGAGATCCCCACCGGGCGGAGCTGAACCCTACGGGTGTGGACGGCTCGGCGTCATCGAAGATCAGGTCGACGTCCCCGCTGAGGCGCTGGAAGCGGTTGATTTCTCCCCAAGGAGTGCGCCAACCACCGAAGTCCTCCGTGAGCCGTGCCATGGCCGCCTCCAAAGCTGCGATCCGGTGCTCGCTCGCCCCGGAGGAAGACATGTAGTCGTACGCCGGCATCTCCGCCTCCCGTGCGTCCTCCCGGATCCGGCCCATGAGGTCGGACGCCCAGAAGACCGCCAGGGAGTTCGCCTCGGAGTCCAGGCCCCATCGGAGGTCCCAGTCACGGAGGAGAGCCACCGGCTCCGACAGGGCCCCTACGCGTGGGTCTTCGCTGGCCAGGCGGTCGTAGTCGGTGACCAGGGCGGGAATCCAGTCCGCGAACGCGGGCTGGTAGCTGTCGTAGGCCGCCTCCCGGAGCCCCTCCAGGGTGAAGTCGTCCCGGTCCTGCAGGAGCATGATGGCGTGGATCCCCCGCGGGTTCTCGCTTCCCCGGTCCATGTACCGCGGATAGTCCGCCTGCCGAGGGCTGGACGCTCCCGATGCGGAGTAGGGCCAGTTGTTCGTGCAATAGGCCCACCCGCTGGCTGGATTGATGCTGTTGGGGGACTCGGCCACCGTGTGGAGCCCCTGCCAGTCCGTGGCGGGATCGCTGCCGTCCACCGGGGCGGAGTAGTCGAACTGGTCGTCCCGGACTGGAACGAAGTTCGAGTGCAGGTAGGCGATGTTCCCTTCGGCGTCCGCGAACAGGGTGTTGTTGGAGGAGTTGGTGTGCGCCTCCATGATGGCCAGGTACTCGGCCAGGTTCGCCGCCTTGGTCCGGGAATAGGACTGGATCAGAGCCCGCATCGGCTCCTCCATGAGCGCCACCGCGATCCACCGTCCGTCCACCGCCCGGACGACGGGCCCATGGTGGGTGCGGTAGACGGTGAACTCGCGCTCCTCCATGCCGCCGTCGGCGGTGCGATAGGGCACGGTGACCTGGCTCGGCTCGACCGGGCGCTCCTCGTCACCGTACAGGTAGAAGAGCTCCCCGTCGCGCTCCACGATGGTCTCGGCGAACTCATCGATGTTGTCCACCGAGCTGGAGGTGTGCATCCACCCCGCCGTCTCGTTGAACCCCTGGTAGACGAAGAACTGACCCCAGGTCAGGGCGCCGTAGGCGTTGAGGCCCTCGTCGCTAACGACGTGGGCCTCGTGGCGGAAGAAGAAGGAGGTGTGGGGATTGATCAGGAGCAGGGCGTTCCCGTTCACGGTGTTCTCGGGCGCGATGGCGATCCCGTTGGAGCCCCTGGGTTCCTCGTAGGGGTCGGGGGTCACCAGCCCGCTCGCCATGGGAGTCCACGCGGACGCGAGCTCCCCCGCCGACGGCCAGCCCCCCGCGCTCGCCGAGACCGGCTCGTCCCGTGCGGTGAGAGCCACGAGGCCTCGCGCCGGGGAGGCGTCGTCCCGGCCCGCCTTGCGGGCATCGAGTTCGTCTCCCGGGACCACTGCGGACCGCTGCCCCTCTGGATTCCCGTAGAAGTCCTCCAGCAGGCGGAGGTTCACACGCTCGATGTCCCCACCGATGCTCCCCTCGCTGAAGGTCAGCGCCATCCAGGGCTCGAACCGGTCCAGGACCAGGGGCTGCTCCCCGGGGTGGGTATACAGGTAGTAGTTGAGCCCGTCGGCCCACGCATCCATGAGGTCCCTGAGCCACTGGGGGCTCTCCTGGTACAGGGCCCGCATCTCGTCCGGGTCGATGAAGAGCTTCATCCGGAGGTCGGCCCAGATGGCCTCCTCTCCCTGGGCCTCCGCCAGCCGCCCCTGGGAGAAGAGGAAGTTCCGCTCGATGCGCGGGAAATCGTCTTCAGCCTGGGCATACATCAGCCCGAAGACGGCGTCCGCGTCGGTGGCCGCGTAGATGTGTGGAATACCCCAGTCGTCGCGGATGATGGTGACGCCCTGGGCGCGGGCTTCCCACCGGGCCTCCTCTTCCGAAGGCGCCTGTCCTGCCGCGCAGGCGGCGACGGCCACGAGGATACCACCGAAGACGGGAGTGAGGGCCAGCTTCTTCATGGCGATTCTGGGCTGTGGGTCGAGAGGGATCTCTCCGCGAGGATTCTATCCCGGCTCGGGGATCTGGACCAGAAAGCCCCGGGATGCCTGCGGCATCCCGGGGCCGAGCCGTCGCCGGGCGTGGGCGGACGGATCCGAGGCATCGAGCCCTAGCCTGCCCGCACCTTGGTCTGGACCTGGAACGAAGGTGGATTCTCCAGGTGCTTCTTGACGGCACACTGGTCGGCCGACCGCACCAGGGCATCGTGGTATTTCTCCGGGAAGTCCGGGGGAACCACGATATCCAGGTCGATCCGCTCCACCATGTGGGTCGCGGGGTTGGCGTGCACGCGCTGCACGACCTTCACCCCCCCCGTGGGTATGCCTCGCTTCTTGCAGAACCCCAATACGTAGATGCCGGCGCAGGTGCCGATGGAGGCCAGGAAGAGGCCGAAGGGCGCCGGCGCCGATCCGTCCTGGTTGGTCTCCACGACGAGATTCCCCATCTGGGCGTCCACACGAAGCCCGCCGGGGAAGGTGATTTCCATTTCCATGAACGACTCCCTCATCAACAATTCGGGGGCCGGTGATCCGGCCCCCGAAACGCTTCGCGGCTCGGCGACCATCGATCGCCCACCGTCACTCCATTGGTGCCGGAACCGACGTCGGAGGTTCCCGGCTCCATCGGGGTGGGACGGCGATATGACCCGTCAGGCCACGGGGAGCGTTCCCGATCCGGGTGCGCTCCCCCGAGCCAGGCCGGGCAGGTGCCCCAGCTTCCTGACGGCCACGGCGCACCCCAGCAGCCCCGGGTGCTCGGCACGGACCCACGCCACCGGAACCTCCTCGCAGAAACGGGTGAATCGCCCCTTGTCCTGGAAGCGGGCGCGGAAGCGTTCCGGATCCAGGTACCGATTGAGCTTCTCCACCACGCCGCCGGACAGGTAGATGCCTCCCGTGGCCCAGGTCGCCAGGGCCATGTCCCCCGCAAACGATGCCAGGATGTCGAAGAAGTCCTCGATGCTCTCCTGGGCCATGGGATCACCGCCGTGGGCCAACTCGGCGATCTCCTCCGGCGAGCGCTGGACCTGGTCCGCCTCCGGGTCGGGTTGGGCGATGCGCCGGTTCGCCCAGTAGATGTTCTCCAGGCCCGGGCCCGACACCAGGCGCTCGATGGAGACTCGGCGGAACCGGGTGAACAGTGCCTGCAGTAGTTGGATCTCGTGCTCCGACGTGGCGGCGAATCCCACGTGCCCCGCCTCCGAGGGGATGATGTCCCCACTGGGCATCTCCACGGCCACTCCGAGCCCGGTGCCGGGGCCGATGAGGGTCCGGATTCCCGGACCGGTGGGTCGCGGAGTTCCGATCCAGTGGAGCTCCTCCTCCTCCAGGATGTCGATGCACAGCGCCTGGGCCGTGAAGTCGTTGATGACCGTCAGCGGCGCACCGAGGCGCAGCTCCAGCTGTGACTTACTGAAGATCCAGTGATTGTTCGGGAGCTGCACCATGTCCTTGTCCACGGGACCGGCAACCGCGATGCACACCTCCGCCAGATCGCGGATGCGGTGCTCCCGGAGGTACGCTTCCACGGCGTGGGCCAGGCTTGCATGATCGGCGCACCGGGAGACGTCCACGTCCCGGAGGTCCCGGGGGTTGTCTCCCACGGTCGCGAATCGGGCATTGGTGCCACCGAAGTCCGCTACCACGGTGGCGCCCCGCGGGGTGTCCTGGGGCTGCTCGAGGGAATCCATGGGTGCGTCGCTCATGATCTTGGTATCAGCCTGCGAATCGGATTCGGATAGCCTGGCCACGGCGGCGGGCCAGGGGGGATTCCGGTGCCACGGTGCGGGTCATGTCGTGGCCCCCACGTGGATCGCGACGGCCGACTCCGCCTGCACTTCGACCCGGACCCAGCCCTCGCCGTCCACCGTCACCGACCCACCCGCGCAGACGCCCCCGACCGGCGGTCCGCTCACGACATCGCAGTAGGTGCCGGCGGGGAGGGTGGTCTGGAGCTCCACGTCGACGGGGGAGTCCTCCAGGTTCAGCGCCACGAAGCCCCGGCTGCCCCTGGAGAAGGCCACGGCGGCGGATCCGTTGTCCCACCAGGATTCCACCCCCGTCCCGGTCGTCACGCGGCGAAAACCCACCATTCCCAGGAATGCCGGGTCACGGTGCTCGCAGACCCATTCTCCAGGGTCTGCGGCTGCGGGCTCGGAGGGGCACACGACGTCCAGCGTCTCTCCTCCCGCATTGGAGGGCGGGCCCTGGTCGCGGAACGAAAACGCGAAGCTGGACATGACCTTGGGGTATCCGTATGGCTGGGCCAGCAGCCAGAGCTGGGCGAGTCGGTAGGGCGCCCCCGAGCGAGCCGTCAGGCCGCCCCCGTCCCTCTGCGTGTCGTGGTTCTCGATGAAGACCACGGCCTTGTCCGAGGGGATCAGCCCCCAGCCTCCCGGATCGAACGACTCCAGGTCGGCGAGAGACTGCCCGTTGGCTCCGGTGAAGGCGTCCCGGACGCCGCGGAACCGGAACTCGGTGAGGTCTGCGGACCCCCCGGCGCTGTATCCCAGCCCGTAGTAGTCCCGCATGCCGACGGCCTCACCGCCGTAGTCGATGACCTCACCGAAGAAGTAGGGCTGCGGGCGGCCCGCGTCTCCCGCGGCGTCGATCACCCGGTCCAGGATCGAGTCCAGCTCCACCGGCTGGATGTGCTTGGCCGCGTCGAGCCGGAACCCGGCTACCCCGAGCTCACCGAGGGCGATGAGATACTCGGCGAGCCGCTCCCGGACCTCCGCCCTGCCGGTGTGCAGGTCCGCCAGCCCCAGCAGCTCGCAGTCCTGGACGTTCCCCGCATTCTGGTAGTTGCTCACGCCGCACGCGGGGTGGAACGACGCGGCGTCCCAGAGGTCCGGGTAGGAATACTTCGTGTACTCGGTTCCCGCACTTCCAACCCCCGCTCCCGCCGTCATGTGGTTGAGCACCGCGTCCACGTAGATGGCCACCCCCGCCGCGTCACACCGCGCCACCATGTCGGTGAACTCGGCCGGCGTGCCCGACCGCCCCTGCAACACGTACGACACCGGTTGATAGCGCTGCCACCATGGGTGGTTGGCGACCAGGGCATGCTCCTGGGGCGGCGACACCTGCACCGCTCGGACGCCGGCGGGTCCCAGGACCTGTTCGCATTCGATAGCCACGTCGGGCCACTTCCACTCGAACAGGTGCACGAACACGTCCCCCGCGGCGGCCCGGCCCGACGGCCGGTATGTCGCGTCCAGCACCGGGCGCCCCGGGGGCGGTCCTCCACCCCCGGACGAACGCACCGGGTCGTCACCACCGCACGAGGCTGCCGCGAGGGCGACCCCCATCAGCGTCCTGCGAGCTAGAACGGAAACTTTGGGTAGCATGAATCCGGACGTGCGACGGGCGGAAGGACAATCAGCCCGACTGCCGCCGGGCAGCCGGGCTGACGGCACACGCCCCCGGGTGAGGGGAGGCGGGGCCCGGAGGCCCCGCCGTCCACATCAATAGCCGGGGTTCTGCGTGAGGTTCGGGTTGGCGAGCAACTCGGAGGCCGGGATGGGATACAGATCCCGGGTGTCCGGCAGCGCGCCCCCAGCCACGTTTCCACCCTTGTAGGTCCAGGTGTACGTGCTCCCCGTGAAGAGCCCGAAGCGGATCAGGTCCGTCCGGCGGTGGCCCTCCCAGTAGAGCTCCCGGGCCCGCTCATCCAGGATGAAGTCCAGAGTGAGCTCTCCAGCGGTGATGTTCCCGCTGTCGTCCCCGTAGGCCCGCTCACGGAGGTCGTTCACGTAACCCAGGGCCGTGGCAGCGTCCCCGCCACCTCCGCGCAGATGCGCCTCCGCGTACATCAGGTACGCGTCGCCGAGCCGGAAGACGACGTAGTCCGAGTCCACGTGCGTCTGGTTCGAACCGGGGTTCCCGTTCGAGTCCACGTTCCGGTACTTCGGAGCCGCGTATCCGTTCGAGAAATTGAACAGGTCGCCGATGGCGAGGGACTGTCCGTCGGTGTAGAAGACGTCGTCCCGACGCGCGTCACCCGTGGCGGGGAAGAGGTTCACGACCTCCGGCTGGATCCGGAGCCCCCACCACGCGAAGTCCAGGCCGTAGTCGGAGGCGTTCATGTTGCCACCCACAGCAGCATGAGCCAGGAATGTGGTGCCGCCCCAGGTGCGCGTGTTGAGCCCGTCCTGCGGAACGGTGAACACCAGCTCCGGCGAGTTGTGGTTGTCCGCCATGAACATCTCGAGGTACTCGCCGTCCAGTGAGTAGCCACCGGAGTTGATGACGGCCTGGGCGGCCTGCAGGGCCTCGGCGTAGGCACCGGTCCCGGTGTACACCTCGGCATTCAGGTAGACCTTGGCCAGGAGCATGTCCACGGCGCCCTGGTCGGCGCGCCCGTACTCCCCGGCACCGTGCGCGGGAAGCTGGGTCCGGATGGCGTTCAGCTCATCCACGATGAACTGGTACACCTGGGCCCGCGTGGCCGCCTCCGGCGGGGTTGCACCGATGGCGAACGACTCGTCCACGAGGGGAATCCCCCCGAAGAGGTCGATGCCGTGCCAGTAGGATAGGGCTCGAAGGAACCGCGCCTCCGCACGATAGGTCTGGACGGTGGCCCGAGTTGCGTCGCTCACGTTCCGGGACGCTAGCTTCTCGTCCGTGGTCTCCCGGAGGAACTCGTTCGCCATGGCGACCTGGAAGTAGACCCGGGAATACATTCCGCCGGGCCACTGGTTGTCCGAGCCCCACGTGCCGTAGCTCATCTCGGGAAGGCCGGGGTCACCCCAGCCGATGACGGCTTCGTCTGTGGGAAGGGTGTTGAGCACCCAGAGGAGTCGGAGGTAGTTCGAGAACCCCTCGTCGTTGATCCGCTGGATGTCCCCGGCTCCGTTGGGTCCGGCCTGACCCGTGAGGGCCAGACCACCGTAGAGCTTGGCCAGGAACTGCTCGTAGGAGCTCTCGTCCGTGAAGATGTTCGCCCCGGTGACCGTGCTCTCGGGCTCGACCACCAGGTCGGTGCACCCGGTGGCGCCGAACGACACGGTGGCGGCTACCAGAAAGGTGGTAAGTGTCTTGGTTCGCATCGTCATATCCGTGTAAGGAATTGCTGTCGGTCTCCGTTACGATCTCAGAACCCCAGCGTCATCCCGACCGAGACGGTACGGGCGCGGGGATAGAGGTTGTTGTCGATCCCGCCGATGAGCGCTTCCGGGTCGATCCCGCTGTAACCCGTGAGCGTGAAGACGTTCTGGATCGTGGCAAAGAAACGTGCTCCGTCCAGCATACCCATACCGTCGACGGTATACCCAAGGGTGATGTTGTCCATCCGGAGGAACGACGCATCCTCGACGTAGACGTCGGAGAAGTACTGCGGCGACCCGAATCCGTTCTCCAGCACGGAAGCGTGCAGGCTGTACGGGACGGCGCCCACCAGGCGGTTATAGTGCCCGGCGTCCGACGCGATGTTGTTGTAGACGTAGTTCCCCAGCTGCGCCCGCATGGAGTAGCTGAGGTCGAACTGACCCATCGTCATGTAGGACGAATGGCCGATGATGAAGTCCGGAGCGGGGCTCTCGTTCGGCTGGCGGTCGTCCTGGTTGATGGTGCCGTCGCCGTTCACGTCCACGTAGAGATCCTGCTCATTGATGTTGCCGTCACCGTTGGTGTCGGCCCAGATGGGCTTCCCATCGCCGCCGCGAATGTGTCGATAGGTGTGGAACGAGTTCACGGCAGATCCGGGCTGGAGCACCTGGATGGTGTTCCCCACGCCGCCGGCGATTCCGCCCACCAGGATCTGCTCGTCACCGGCGCCCACCGCGTTGATCTGGGTGAGCTCGTTCTTGTTGTAGGCCATGTTGAACGAGGCATCCCAGCCGAATCCGTCCTCGTCCTGCGCCTCGATGAGCGCGGCCGACAGGCTCAGCTCGATCCCCTGGTTCTCCAGGCTTCCGATGTTGGTGGTCACGAAGTCCGATAGGTTCGTGCCCGCCGCCACCGGGACGGTGAAGATCAGGTCGTCGGTGTTCTTGAAGTAGTACTCCAGCGCACCCGTGATGCGGTTGTCGAACAGGCCGAAGTCGGCGCCTATGTTGTAGGAGGTGGTCTCCTCCCACTTGATCCCCGGATCCGCCGCGGAGGGCCGGATGGTGGTCACGTACCGGTTGCCGAACTGCACCCGCGCGAACTGGTCACTGATGAGGTAGCTCGAGTACTGCTGGTAGCTCGCGAAGGCCTGGTTACCCGTCACACCCCACGAGACGCGGAACTTGAGGTCCGAGAACAGCTCGCTGTCCGCGAGGAAGTCCTCGTCGATGGCCCGCCACGCGAACGCGGCGGACGGGAAGATCCCCCACTCCTCCTCCGGACCGAACTTCGACGACCCATCCCGGCGGATGGATCCGGTGAAGAGGTACTTGTCCGCGATGGAGTAGTTGAGCCGCCCGAAGAAGGAGATCAGCCGGCTCTCGTCCACGAAGAGGTTGGCCCCGAGCTCGTTCGCGTCCGGAATCCCGCTGGCGCCAAGGAAGTCTGCGCTGAGACCCGAGGCATAGAAGGACGGGAATTCGGCGCGGGCGTTCTCGTAGGAGTATCCCCCCGTGAGCTCCATGTCGTTGTTGTCGCCGATGGGCCGCTTGTAGTTCAGGTAGGCGTCGAGAAGGACGCTCAGGTCCGTGTTGTTGGACCGGCTCACGTTCCCCGGGTTCGACCCTTCCTGCGCCTTCAGGAAGGAGGGCGCGAAGTAGACGTTCTCGGTCTTCGTCACGTCGTACCCGAGGTTCGACGTGGCCGTGAGCCCCGTCACCCACGGAAGGTCGAGCTCGACCGTGAGCCCACCCAGGCTCCGGTAGGCCGTCCCCTCGTTGATGATGCTCTCGAGCTCCGGGAACGGGTTCTCGGGGGACAGGCCCGCCGAGGCGTCCCACTCGTAGTACTGGCCCAAGGTCGAATCCCAGACGGGCTGGGTGGGCGCGAAGCCGGTGGCGTTGCCGATGGCGCCACCGGAGAAGTTGTCCACCACCCGCGAGCCCTTGATGTTCGCCTCGACGCTCAGGCGGTCGTTCATGAGCAGCTGGTTGAAGTTCAGCGACCCCGAGATCCGCTCCGTGTCCGAGCCCTCCACCACGCCGTCCCGCGCGGTGTATCCGAAGGACATCCGGTAGTTGCTCTGCTCCGTTCCCCCGGTGACGGTGAGGTTGTGCTCCTGGCCGTAGGCGGTGCGCATGATGGCGTCGCGCCAGTCGGTGTTCGCGTTGAGGAGCATGGACGAGTTGGAGGGCGCGTACGTGTTGACCGCGGTCCGGAAGTCGTCGGCGCCCACCAGGTCCAGCTCACCGATGACGGACGACGCGGAGACCGTTCCGGTGTAGGTCATCTCCGAGCCGGCGCGGCCACCCTTCGTCTCGATGAGGATGACGCCGTTGGCCCCCCTGGAACCGTAGATGGCCGCAGCCGAGGCGTCCTTGAGGACCGTGACCGTCTCGATGTCGTCCGGGTTCAGGAAGGAGAGAGGGTTGGAACCTGCGGAAAGCCCGCCGCCCACCGCTACGGGAACCCCGTCGATGACGAAGAGGGGCTCGTTGGAAGCGTTGATGGACGTTCCACCGCGGATGCGGATGTTGACCCCGCCGCGGAATCCGGGTGTGATGACCTGTACACCGGCCACCTTACCCTGGATGAGCTCTTCCGGAGCCACGATGGAGCCGGTGTTGAACTCCTCGGCCGCCACCGCTTCGATGACCCCCGTGAGGTCTCGGGCCTCCTGCTGGCCATACCCCGTCACCACGATCCCCTCCAGTGAGAGGGCCTCCAGGGTGAGCTGGAAGTCCAGGATGGTGGTCTGGCCCGCCGTGACCGTGACGGCGGTCTCGGAGGACGCGTACCCGATGATGGTGGCCCGAACCGTCTGGGGCCCCACCGGGACGTTTGTGATAAGGAAGCGGCCGTCAGCGCCACTGATGGCGCCACGGCCGGACACTTCGATCTGCACGCCTTCGAGGGGGCGCATGTTGGACGCGTCGAAGACCCGCCCCGCCACATTCCCCGTCTGGGCCTGCGCGCTCATGGGAACCACCAACAGAAGGGTGGTCACGAACGCCGTGAGGATGGCTCGAACCCTGCTCATTTCCATCTGCCTCCACAGGTGAGGAAAAAACCACGTCGCCACCGGGGATCTCCCGGCAGGACGTGATGTTCACGAACGGTTCAGGATGGAGAGAGCGGGGTCCGACGGTGAATTCGTGCGGCCCACTCCCTGCCACCGATTCGCCTTTCGTTAATCAAACGAACAAATGTTATTGTGAAATTTCCCGCAAGGATTTCGCTAGGGGGGATTCCCCGACGGTACGGTGGGGAGACGTGCCCCTGCATGGGGCTTTCGGGAGGGACCCCGAGCCGCGCTGGCTGGAGCGTGGCACCCGAGTCTGCCCAGGGCGCCCATCAGGGGTAAGCCGTGGCACCCATGGAGGGGGGCCGGACGACCCCTCGGGCTCGGTCGGCTTCGGCCCTCTACGCCACCTGAGGTGCGGAAAACGCCGGCGCTACCACCAGGGCCACCGCGCCGCGCCGCCGCGTTTCCGGGTAGCAGGCATCCACGGTAATAGGGGTCCGTGCCGCGGAGGCGGTCAGAGTCCGTTCGTCGATCTCGCCCCGGACCCTGGGCTCCACCATGTCCCAACCGGCGGTGATTCCGCCGCCCACCACGATGCGGGCCGGGTTCAGGGAGTTGATGATGGCCGCCATGCCCACGCCCAGGTACCGCCCCGTCTCCTCCACCGCCCTACGCCCTTCGGCGTCTCCCTGCCCTGCTCGCTCGACGAGCTCCGCCACGTTGAGCCCCGACTCTAGTGCGCCTCCGTCTGGGGCCTGTTGGCACGACTCCGCATACCGCTTCAGGGTCGCGGAGTCGGAGGTGAAGGCCTCGAAGCACCCGCGACCACCGCAGGAACAGGGCGGGCCCTCGAGGTCCAGGGGGATGTGCCCGAACTCACCGGCGGTGAAGTCCCGGCCACGCATCGGGGACCCATTCACCACGACCCCGACCCCCACACCCTCGTCGACGATGAGGTACACGAAGTCCCGGCTCGGTTCCCCTGTGTTCTGGCCAAGCCACATCCGCGCCATGGCACAGGCCACCGCATCCCGCTCGACGTACACGGTGAGCCCGAGCCGATCCTCTAGAAGGCTCCGTAGATCCACGTCTCGCCACCCCAGGGTGGGTGCGTTCAGGACACACCCCGTTCCGGCATCCACCATCCCCGGGACCACGACGCCGGCACCCTCACAGCGCTCAACGCCCGCAGTGGTCAGCATGCCCTGAACCCGCGAGGCCACCTCTCGCACCGCTTCCTCGGGAGACCGGTGTGTCTCGATCTCCTGGCGCGCGCGTTCGCTCCCCCCGAAATCGCTCACCGTGAGCACCGTTCGGGTCGTCCGGATGTCCACCCCGACCGCGAACCGGTCGTGACTACGAAGCTGAAGCAGGACCGGCCGCCGCCCCCGGGGTGCTTCGGCGGTAGCGCCTTCCTGGATCAGGCCCGCGGCAAGGAGCTCGTTCACCAGGGTCGTGATCATCCCTCGCGGGACGTCCATGAGCCGCGCCAGATCGGCGCGGGAGATGGGGCCGCGCTCCCGCATGAGGGCCAGGATGATCCGCCGGTTCACCTCTCGGGGCGTGTCCCGGGTGGCCCGCTGGAAGTTCTGGGTGTCGATCTTGCGGTTCAGGAGAATCCTCACTGCGGGTGGGCGCGGTGGAGCCGGAGTAGGATGTCCGGCGATCTCGCAACTGTCCAGGGCGCCGGAGAGGCGGTCGCGGAGGACGGGACGAGTGACCCAGCGGGCCCGCCGGTTCAGGTGGACGGCGAGTTTGTTCTCTGAACGTACAATGTATTACCATTCGGCCTCGCGCGTGCGCAACTACCCGAGACGTCCTGGCCAGTACCATGTATCGAATCGCCACCCTCGTCGTCGCCTCGCTGATCCTCGCCTCCTGCGGTGGTGATGGGTCCGACCCCACGAACGGGGGAAACGGTGGGGATGGGTGGACGCTCGTCTGGGCCGACGAATTCGACGGGTCGGCCCTGGATCCCGCCCGCTGGTCCCCTCAGACCGGGGACGGCTGTGATCGGAACCTCTGTGGATGGGGGAACAACGAGCTGCAGTGGTATCAGGCCGAGAACGCGGTGGTTCAGGGGGGCTCCCTCACCATCACGGCACGCGAGGAGGCCGTGGGAGGGCGCGACTACACCTCGGCGCGCCTCATCTCCGCTGGAAAGGGGGATTGGACCTACGGAAAGATCGAGGTCCGTGCCCGGCTCCCGCGTGGTCAGGGGATCTGGCCGGCCATCTGGATGCTTCCCACGGACAACACCTATGGCACGTGGGCGGCCAGCGGCGAGATGGACATCGTTGAGCTGGTGGGCCATGAGCCGTCACGGGTGCACGGCACGCTCCATTACGGCGGGCCCGCTCCGCAGAACACCAACTCCGGGGCCTACTACGACCTGTCATCCGGGACGTTCGCCGACGGCTTCCACGTCTTCTCCATGGAATGGGAGAGGGGTGAGATTCGTTGGTACGTGGACCAGCGGCTGTATCAGCGGCAGACCGAATGGTATTCGACGGGCGGGGCCTACCCTGCACCGTTCGACCAACGGTTCCACCTGGTGCTGAACGTGGCGGTGGGAGGGAACTGGCCGGGGTATCCCGACGCGTCGACCTCCTTCCCCCAGTCCATGGAAGTGGACTACGTGCGGGTGTACCAGAGGTAGCGCTGATCGCCGTCGCGCACGCTTGACAGGGAGACGAGGAAGAGGCACTTTGTTCGACAACCGAACAAAGTATCCCGGTACCGCCGACCGCCGGAGCCTCTCATGCGTGCCAGAACCGCCACTGGAGTCCTCGTAACCGCAGCCCTCCTCGCCTTCACGGCTGGATGCGCCCGGGACCTCGACGTCCTGGATCCCGCTCCCTTCCCGTCGGAGGCGGTGGTCTTTGACGACGGCTTCGCCAGCGGAGTGAACTTCCAGGCCTTCCTGGGCTCCAAGACGGATGCGGTACAGATCGACCAGGTCGACACCTACCAGGGAAGCGCGTCGCTCCGGATCACGGTGCCGACGCCCACCGATCCCAGCGGCAGCTACGCGGGCGGAGCGTTCACGGCGAACACCGCACGGGACCTGAGCGGCTACAACGCACTCACGTTCTACGCCAAGGCGGCCACGGCGGCGACCCTGAACGTGGTGGGCATCGGGAACGACAACACCGGGACGTCCCTGTACCAGGCGGAGACCGGGGGATTCGCGCTGACCTCGAGCTGGCGGAAGTACGTCGTGCCATTCCCCCTCCCGGAGAAGCTCGATCAGGAAGGTGGGTTGTTCTTCTTCGCCGAGGGGGCCGAGAACGGTCAGGCGAACGTCATCTGGTTCGACGAGATCCAGTTCGAGGACCTCCCGGATCTGGGCGCGCCCCAGCCCGCCGTGGTCACCAAGACCGTGTCCATGGCGGTGGGTGAGACCACGCAGGCCGACGGGACGGTGACGTTCCAGGTGGATGGCCAGAACGTGGTCATGAGCGCCTTCCCCTCCTACTTCACATGGACGTCGTCCAACCCCTCCGTGGCCACGGTCTCGGAGAGGGGCCTCATCACCATGGTGGCGGAGGGAACGGCGGAGATCACGGCGAGCCTGGGATCGCTCGCGGCCGCGGGATCCGTGACCGTGCAGACCGGTGCAGGCCTGGCGGGGCTGGTCTTCGGGGACGATTTCGGAGAGGGCGTGGACTACCAGGCCTTCGCTGGGTCCAAGACGGACGCGGTGCAGCTGGACGACACCGAGGCGTACCAGGGTAGCCGGTCCCTGAAGATCACCATCCCGGCTCCCGGCGATCCCTCTGGTGACTATGCCGGCGGCGCCTTCACAACCACCCAACTCAGGGACCTGACCAGCTACAACGCGCTGACGTTCTGGGCCAAAGCGGCCACGCCGGCGGCGTTGAACGTGGCGGGGATCGGGAACGACAACACCGGCACATCGCTCTACACGGCAGAAACCAGCGGTCTCGCCCTCACGAGCGACTGGCAGAAGTTCATTCTGCCTATTCCCCTGCCCGAGAAGCTCGACCAGGAGGGTGGACTCTTCTTCTTCGCCGAAGGGGCGGAGGACGGCCAAGCCAACACCTTCTGGTTCGACGAGATCCAGTTCGAGAATCTCGACATGCTCGGACCGGGTGCACCGGCGGTGGTCACGAAGACCGAGACGCTGGGCGTGGGCGAGACCACCCAGGCCGATGGCACGGTGACCTTCAATGTATTCGGGGACGTGGTGATGAGCGCCGCACCGTCCTACTTCACCTGGACGTCCTCCAACCCAGCCGTGGCCACCGTCTCGGCGACGGGCTTGATCACCATGGTGGCGGAGGGGACGGCGGAGATTACCGCTACGCTGGGGACGAGCGCCGCTTCCGGTTCGGTCACGGTTCAGACGACGCCGACGAGCTCGGGGCCCACGGTGGCCGCACCCACGCCGACGCAGGACGCGGCGAACGTGATCTCGCTCTTCAGCGACGCCTACACCGACGTGGCGGTGGACAGCTGGAACACCAGCTGGAGCGCGGC
>JBDHLC010000089.1:0-5012 GCA_039586075.1 Gemmatimonadota bacterium
GCGGGGCTTCGCTGTTACCCTGCCCGAGGAAACTGGCCCTCTTCAATGGGGCCAAAGAGGCCCAAATCAGCTTCCAAGGCAGCGGTCTTCCAGGGCGTAACGCATCTCGTCCTGGTCTACGCTCTGATCACATATCAGGACGGTGACGTGGGGGGGGGTGAAGCCCTGCCGCGGCTCACTCGGTCCGGATCCGCAGAATCCGGTTCACCCCTCGAGAGGGGAAGGCTCCGTACGCCGCCCACAGGTCACCCGACTCCTCGTCGATGTCCATGTGGCGGATGAGCGCCCCGCGGGTGGGGAGCGGAAATGCCTCGAACGTCTCCGTCGACGGGTCGAATCGGAATACCGTCTCCGCCGCAGACGTGCCGATCCAGACCACGTTACGCCTAGGGTCCACCCGAACGACGTAGGGGAGTGCGTCCTGAATGGGGAGCTGGAACCGCCGGAACTCCTCCGTCGACGGGTCGAAGACCGTGAGCTGCCCTCCGGCGTACTCCGGAATCCAGACGCGGCCGTCGCTGCCCACGTCCGGCCTCCGCGGACCGCTGGCAGAGACCGGCATGTCGTACAGCGTGAACTCCCCGGTCGGCGGGTCGTACCGGATCAGCCGACCTCCATGGAGCTGCGTCGTCCACACGGTCCCGTCGGGCGCCACGCGGAGGCCGTATTGCATCGTGATGCCTCCGTCTGGCATCGCTTCCGACGGCACCACGATGGGATTGGCCTCACCGGTGTCTCCATCCCACCACCCGATGCGCTCGGGGTCGATGCTGAAGTGTCCGTTGTACCAGAGATCGCCCTCTGCATCGAACTGGACGCTGTGCGGGTGCATGTCCACGTAATGGATGTCCCACTCCCCGGTGGCACGCGTGCGCCGAGCGAGACTCTGGGGGGCTCCGAGGGCTACCATCCAGTTCCCCTCGTGATCGATGTCGATCGCCCTGGGATTCGCGAAACCCTCCACCGGAATTGCGATGTCCTCCCACGCGCCGGTCACCGGGTCCAGCACGAACATGACGCCGGTGAGCTGGCCCGTGACCACGATCCTCCCGTCGACGTCCACCATGAGGTCGTGGGGCAGATCCTCTGGTACGGGAATGTCGTACTCCGTATAGGAGGCGCGGCTCGCCGCCTCGCTCGACAGCCGCGGTACCCGCTGCATCTCGGGCCGCGGAGCTCCGGCAGCCGCCTCCTCGAGGTGACCGCTGACCCAATCGACGGTTTCGCCGACTTCGCGGCTCGGTGACATGAAGGCGTTGTTGGCCATCATGACCTGGACCCACTCCGTCCACTCCTCCCGGGTCTTGAGCCGATCCTCGAACCCGACGGTTCGTTGGCTGAAGTGGTGACACCCGGTGCAGTCCAGGATGAACTTCCGCTTCTCCTCTCCATTCGGGAGAAGCGCTAGGAAGGCCGGGCTCTGCGCCGCGTCCCACGCGGAAAGCCCGGCCTCGACAGTGATGTCCAGGACGGTGCCCGGCTCCGCTGGAATCACGGCAGAGACCGGGGCCGTCGTCACGGCATCCGAGCCCTGTGCGGTCACACCGTACTCACCCGGCTCGAGTGTTTCGAAGCGGTATCGGCCGGCGTCGTCGGCCACCGCGGAAAATGCCATCGTGCCGCTGTCGGCACGGAGTGTCACGATCGCTCGTGAAGCGGGTGAACCGTCCGAGGAGGTTACCACCCCGGAAAGCGCCGCCGGGGGCGCCGGACTCGGCGCGCAGGAAACGAACCAGCCGACCGTCAAAGCGGCAAGAAACACAGCCGCATTACGAGGTATCCTCATCCCCACCCCTCCAGTTGCAGTCTTCGCCCACACCTCGTCATCCCGCCAGCCGACGTCGAACCCCCCACCCGTCGGCCCCGAGAGCCGACGGCACGGTAGGGTACCAACCCTGGCATGACAAGGATTTACGCTCGGTGGGTGGCGACCCATCCCTTCATCGCCGCAGTCTACCGGACACAAGACGACCCCGAGATGCGGCGCCATCATCTCCAGGCCGCGCCATCCACGAGCGGGACATGGGTTCGCCCGAAGGGCCGCAGCCCTCCGGGGTTCACTTCACGACCGCGCCCGGATGCTCCGGGTGTTCCCTACCCGTCCTCGTGCGCCCCTCAACGGATGCGCACAACGTAGGAATCCCCGGTGATCATGCGGACCACCTCGCCGTCCTCCTCGACGAAGCGCACGATCTCGCCCACGGGGCCACCGCCGGTGGGTGCGACCAGGCGGAACGTCCCGTCGCCGAGAGGCTCGAGCTCGGTCGTGCTGATGCTGCGGGACCACGGGTTCATCGTCACCAGGCGCTCGTTCATGACGAGGACCCGCGTCACCCCACGTCCCTCGCGGCCGTAGAGGCCGGCGAAGCGCTCCCAGGCCGGATCCCAGGCGACCTGCTCGGTCTCCTCGGCCGTGGCCGTAGCCACGGCCTCACCCACGGTCTCGAACAGCTCGCCAGCAATCTGCGACGGATCGGAGTCGTTGGTGTTCGTCAGCACGATTACGCCGACCTCGGAGTCGAGCTGGATCGTCGTGTTCGTGGTGTAGCCGGGATACCCGCCGCCGTGGCCGACGTAGAGCGTGCCGTCGACCCGTTGCACGCTGAAGCCGATGCCCTGGCCGCGGGTCCAGGTGTTCTCCAGCATCCGCACCCGGTGCATCTCCCGAAGCGACGCCGTGCTGAGAAGGCGGTCGCCCCCGCGGCGCCCCTCCCGGAACTGGGCCGAGACGAAGCGGGCCATGTCCTCCACGGTCGACGTAAGCCCCGTCGCCGCGGCCATCCCCCGGGCATCGACGAACGGGAAGATCATGCGCGATCCGTCCGGCATGCGGGAGCCGTAGGGGGTCGCCAGCTCGGGGTCCGCAACGTCGACGCTAGACGCGCCCATCCCCAGTGGATCGAAGATGTTGGCCTGCAGGTAGTCGGCCCAGCTCATGCCGCTGACCTCCTCCACGACCATCCCCGCGATAGTGTACGCGATATTCGAATACTTCCACCGGACCTCCGGCGAGAAGGGCGCCTCGCGGTAGGGCATGAGCTTCTGGACTTCCTCGGCGGTGGGGAAGTCGAAGTCGGTCCAGTGCGAACTGGCCTCGCGGGGCAGCCCCGAGCTGTGGGTGAGGAGGTGCTCGATGGTCACCGGTGGATCGTTGGGTGATGCCTTCTCGAACTCGAACCAGGGGAGGTAGTCCGTGACCGGATCGTCCAGCCTGAGCCTGCCCTCTTCGCGGAGCTGCATAATGGCGGTGGCCGTGAAGAGCTTGCTGTGCGAGGCCATCCGGAAGCGGGTGTCGGTCTCCATGGGCCGGTCCGACTCGACATCAGCGTGGCCGAAGCCCCGGGCCCATACCAGCTCGTCTCCCGCGACGACACCGACTACCGCGCCCGGCAGCCCACGGATCTCGATCTGACCCTCCATCCAGGCGGAGAAGAGGTCGATCTGAGCCTGGACCTCCGGATCGGATGCGACGGCGGACTGGGCCCCGGTCCGGGCAGGGACGGCGAGGAAGAGAGCAGCTGCGGTCAGGACGGCGGACAGGGGAGGGCGCGACATTGAGATCTCTCCAGGTGACTTCGGGGTGATGCGGGCATTGTATGCGAGAGGAGGGGTGGGGGCGAGTCGCTCAGTCCGGCTCCCCCCGACCTCGTATACCGCCACCACTGCCGTCTTCGTGATGATCGGAGCCGAGGCCCGTCCGGAGTGGCTCGACGGTCAGGTCGACGTGGACGAGGAAGGCTTCGTCTGCACCGGGCCGTCGGTTCGCGAAGAGGCCACCACCTACGGCACCTCCCTTACCGGCGTGTTCGCGGTAGGTGACGTGCGGGCCGGGTCGGTGAAGCGGGTCGCATCGGCCGTGGGCAAGGGCTGGGTGGTGGTGTCGGCCGTCCACCGGTACCTCGCCGCGAGGGGAACGGGGGTATCGGTCTAGACCGGCCTGCGACCCTGGGAGGATGTCAGATGTGCTCTTCGTTCGGGTGTCCATTTGGGCCCGATATCGGGCCTTTTTACCCCGGCAGATTACGGCATCGATGTCGGACAAGAACGGCAGATCGTGCACTCTACCGGTGGGTTAGACGTGTTCTTGCCGTGATTCGGCTATGCCGAGGATCGATTTGCAAGCAGGGGGTCGCCGGTTCGAGCCCGGCTGGCTCCACTGGGATGGGCCCCTTCTCTGCAATGATTTGCAGAGGAGGGGCTTCACTCAAAATCGCCGCACCTCGTAGGCCCTTGCGCACGTATTGCCCTCAGTCTCTCATGGTGCTCGCCGCGGCGACCCCGTCTGCCGCGCCGCTGCGGCCGGCGCTGGTGATCGATCCATTCCAGTCGCTCAGCGAGGAGTAGGGGAGGAGCCTGTTCCCCAGCACGGCGCCTCGGCGATCGTGCGCAGGGTCGCCTGACCGTGCTCAGACTCGCGAAACCCACCCCTTCCATCGCATTTTGGCCGGATGAATGACCCGGCCGCCATCGACCATCTGAACGCCGCCCTCGAAGGCCGTTACCGCGTCGAGCGTGAACTCGGCCAGGGAGGTATGGCGACCGTGTATCTGGCCCACGACCTGAGGCACGAGCGGAAGGTGGCGCTCAAGGTGCTGAAGCCTGAACTGGCTGCGGTCGTCGGAGCCGAGCGGTTTCTTGCCGAGATCAAGACGACGGCGAACCTGCAGCATCCGCATATTCTGCCGCTGTTCGACTCGGGGCAGGTCGAGGGTTCGGTCTTCTATGTGATGCCGTACGTGGAGGGGGAGTCGCTGCGGGCCCGACTCGATCGTGAGCGACAGCTTCCGATCGATGAGGCGGTTCGCCTCGCGACGGAGGTGGCCGAGGCCCTCGCGTATGCCCACGGGCGGGGCGTCATCCACCGTGACATCAAGCCCGAGAACATCCTCCTGCATGAGGGCCAGGCCCTCGTGGCCGATTTCGGCATCGCCCTTGCGGCCAACAGTCTGGCCGCGAGCCGCATGACGGAGACCGGACTGTCCCTGGGTACCCCGCACTACATGAGCCCGGAG
>JBDHLC010000090.1:0-7827 GCA_039586075.1 Gemmatimonadota bacterium
CCGAAGTTCGTGGGCGGGGTCTCCACGCCGAAGAGCTCCCGGGAGAGCTGGGACCGGAGCTCCACCAGCTCGTCTCCGTCCAATCGGGATACGTCGGAGCCGGGCGAGGGCAGGCTGGTGTCTAGCGGCGCTGGCGCGCGGCCGGAACCCGGCACTTGGTGTCCTCGCGGCATGCCGGACCCAGGAAATCTTGACTTGCGCTCCGGGCGTTCGAGCCCCCTCCTTCGGAGACGTTTCGTCCGCCCCACATGTCGAGCAGCCTACCCAGCCCTTCCAGTAAGGAGCAGCACATGTCCGAACGTATGAAGCCGATTCTCGGCGGTATGATCACCGCCATCATCGTGAACTACCTTGGCGTCTACTACTTCTATGGTCCCATCGCGGCGTCCGCCGGACCCGGGACCGTGGACCTCCCGCGCGGGGTCGCGCTGGTGATCGCGTCGGTGTTCTTCGTCTTCTTCTTCGATTGGGCGAACCAGCAGGTGGGGAATCCCATGAAGACCGCCATCATCGTGGCGATCTCACAGATCCTGCTGGTGGATGTCTACTACTATCTCAGTGGACAGCGCCCGCTGTCGCAGGCAATGGCGAGCGTGGTGGTCCTGTTGGTGAGTTGGGTGGCGGTGGGGATGGTCTACGGGAAGCTCATGGGTGGAGGATCCCAGGCCTCGGCCTGAGGACGAATTCGAGCAGGACGCGCGGGCCATCGGGTCCCGGGGCGGACCAGGAAGCGGCCCGACTCGCGCGAGGATAGACGAACGGCAGCCGGCGTGGGAGGTGCAGGGTGACCTCCCACGTCGGCCGTTTTCGTACTCCCTCAGACCGGCACGGAGAAGCGCCGGGCCCCGCGGGGGACCCGGCGCACTTCTTTCCGAGAGTCGAGTCTCTGGATCTCGACCTAGGCGCCGCCCACCGTCCCCGGGCAACATCTCATCGCCGGGGTGACGAGCGGTTCCGTCACCCCCAGCTCAGGTCGTGCTTCAAGATCGGGAGCTCACGAATCCGCTTTCCGGTGACCGCGAAGATGGCGCTGCAGAGCGCCGGGATCGCTGGCGGGAGCGGGGGCTCCCCGAGACCGGTGGGATCGTTCTCACTCTCCACCCAGTGGACCTCGACCTCCGGGGTCTGGCTCATCCGGAGCAGGGGATAGTTGTTGAAGTTCGACTGGGCCACCCGACCGTCCGCGATGGTGATCTCCTGCCCCAGGGCGTGGGAGATCCCCTCGATGATCGCGCCCTGCGCGTTGTTCTCGGCGTTGAGCGGATTGATGATGTGCCGCCCGATGTCCACGGCGGCCCAGACCTTATCCACGGTGAGCGCGCCCTCGGGGCTCACGGTAGCCTGCACGACCTCCGCCACGTAACCCCGGTGGCTGAAGTGGAAGGCCACCCCCATCCCGGTGCCTTCGGGGAGCCTCGTGGCCCCCCAACCGGACACCTCCCGGACCCGCTCCAGGACCCGCATCATGCGGGGAGCGTCGAGCGCCGTCTCCGGCCCGGCTCCGGCCAGCACATCCAGCCGGAACTGCAGGGGATCGGCTCCGGCCGCGTGGGCGAGCTCATCCATGAAGGACTGGTAGACGAAGGCGAGCCCGTTGCTACCCGGCGCCCGCAGCGCGCCGGTGGGCACGCCGGTGGGAATCAGGCTGACGCCCATGCTCATGTTCGGTACGGCGCCCGCCGGGAACTCCGTGTCCCGGACCGAGGCGCTGGGGGCGAACCCGTCCCCTCGGCCGAGGGAAACGAAGTGGTTCCGCCACGCCACCAGCCGTCCGCGCTCGTCGACCCCACCCTCGAGCCGGTGGTAGCCCGCCGGCCGGTAGAAGTCGTGGCGCATGTCGTCTTCACGGGTCCACTGGAGCTTGACCGGGGTGCCCTCGAGCTGACGGGCGATCCACGCCGCCTCCACCAGGTAGTCGTTGCTCAGGCGCCGCCCGAAGCCGCCGCCCATGCGAGTGAGGTGAAGGGTGATGTCCTGCTGGGGGATCCCCAGGAGCTCCGCCGCCATGGCGCGTCCCCGCTCCGGCGTCTGGGTGGGGGCCCAGAACTCCAGATGACCGTTCTGGAAGAGGGCGGTGCAGTTCTGCGGCTCCAGCGGCGTGTGGGAGAGGAAGGGGTAGTGGTACTCCGCCTCCACGGTGTGGGCCGCGGCCGGGTAGGCGGCCTCGAAGTCACCGTCCCGGCGGAGCGACCGTTGCGGTGGCTGCTGGAAGAGGGCGTCGGCCTGCGCCCGGTACCCCTCGCTGCTCTCCGCCGCCGTGTCGCCCTCGTCCCATTCCACCTCGAGGACGTTCCTGCGGGCCTGGTTCAGTTGCCACCAGTTGTCTCCGACGATGGCCACGCCGGACAGGAGACCCGACAGATCGCTCCCTCCCTCCACCACGAAGGCGTCCTGGACTCCCGGCGCCGCCCGGACCTCGTCCAGGTTGGCGCTTCGCACCTGTCCGCCGAACACGGGACACTTCTCGAAGACGGCGTAGACCATCCCGGGCTGGACCACGTCGATGCCGAAGAGCGGCTGGCCGGTGACGATGGGGTCGATGTCCACATTGCCCCGGGGCGTCCCGATGATGGTGAACTCCGAGGGGTCCTTCAGGGGGACCGTCTCCGGGTCCGGAACGGTGACACCTGCCGCCGCGGTCACCAGGTCTCCGTATGGGGCGCTCCGACCGCTCGCCCGGTGGTGCACGACTCCCTCTGCCGTCTCCAGGGCGTCCCGCGAGACGCCCCACTCCTGAGCGGCTGCGTCCAGCAGCATCTGGCGTGCCGCGGCACCGGCCCTGCGCATGGGATACCAGTGCATGGGTGTGGCGAGGCTACCTCCGGCGAACTGACCGGAGTAGAGATCGGTGTCCAGGTCCGCCTGCTCCACCCGCACGCTCTCCCACGTCACGTCCAGCTCCTCGGCGATGAGCATGGGAAGCATGGTCTTCACGCCCTGCCCGATCTCCGGGTTCTGGGCCATGAGGGTAATGGTCCCGTCGGGGTCGATGCGGACGTGCCCGGTGAGCGCGACCGGGGCTGCTGCGCCCCCGATGGCGCCTGTGGACGCCGCGTCGGCAGCCACGAGCTCGGAGTAGCTGGAGAGCAGGAGGCCGCCTCCCGCCAGCGCCGTCACCTTGAGGAACTGCCGCCGCTCCATCGCCGAGCCGCTCATTTCGCCTCCTCGGGCACGGATCCGTTCCCAGCCGTGTCGGCCATCTGTCGGGCCGCGCGGTGAATCCCCTCACGGATTCGGATGTAGGTCCCGCAGCGGCAGAGATTCCGCTCCATGGCCGCGTCGATGTCGTCGTCCGAGGGATTGGGAACCCGCTCCAGGAGCGCCGCCGCCGCCATGAGCTGTCCGGCTTGGCAATATCCACACTGGGGAACGTCGACCTCCCGCCACGCCACCTGCAGGGGGTGCTGGCCATCGGGAGAAAGCCCTTCGATGGTCCGCACGTCGTCTCCATCCACCGTCTCCAGGCGGACCCGGCAGCTCCGGGCCGCCCGGCCATTCACGTGGACCGTGCAGGCCCCGCACTGGGAAATGCCGCACCCGAACTTCGTCCCCTTGAGGTCCAGCATGTCGCGAAGGACCCACAGCAAGGGCATTTCGGGGGGCGCGTCGACGGTGATCGGAGAGCCGTTCAGCGTGAAGGTGGTCGGCATGGCGGCGTTCCCTCAGGAGGGTGAGCGGGCCGGGGAGAGAGCCGGTCCGAGAGACGTCTCCCGCCCCGTCGGCGCGCGCCTCGGGATGCGCGCCGAATGTCACATATGGCAGTCCGAAGCCCCGGTGGTCAATCGGAACGCGGGAATCGGGCCTGCACGGAACTGTTGCCCCGATCCCCGCTAGCCCCGGAGTTTCCCCCAGGTGTGGGTTCGCGCAGTTCCCGACGATGGCCCAGATTGGGGCCTGTCGATTCCCCTTCCACCGGCAGGAGCCGATGTCCGTTCAGTCCCCCGCGGGTGAGCTCGCCCTCACCCGGCTCCCGGGCGGAACCCTCGTCGTCCGGCTCGCGGGAGCGTGGCGACTCGACCACGGGCTTCCTCCCCTGGACGAGTTGCGCCGGGAGGTGCGCAAGGCGACCCCAGCGAAGATCGCCTTCGAGGGGGAGGGGCTGACCCACTGGGACAGCGCGGTCGTCGCCTTCCTGGCGGGCGCTTCCACGTTGGCGCGGGACAGCGGGATCCCCATCGATCGTTCCGGGCTGCCCGAAGGACTGGGGCGGCTCCTGGCGTTGGCGGAGGCGGTGCCCGAGAAGGACGATGCGAAGGAAGGGTCGAACATCGACGACCTCGTCCATCGGCTGGGGGAGAAGGCGATCGAGACCCACCGGCTCTTCCGGAGCGACCTCCAGTTCCTCGGCCACCTGGCGCTGGCGGTGGGGCGTGCGTTTCGGGGGAAGGCCCGGTTCCGGGGCTCCGACCTCGCCTACCTCATCCAGCAGAACGGGTTCGAGGCGCTCCCGATCGTCACGCTGGTGACCTTCCTTCTCGGGCTCATCCTCGCCTTTGTCGGCGCGATTCAGCTGCAGACCTTCGGGGCCACCATCTTCGTTGCGGATCTGGTGGGCGTGGCCATGGTCCGGGACATGGGTGCGCTCATCACGGGAATCATCATGGCCGGCCGGAGCGGAGCCGCCTTCGCGGCTCAGCTGGGGTCGATGAAGGTCACGCAGGAGATCGATGCCCTGGAGACGATGTCGATCTCGTCGATGGATTTCCTGGTCCTTCCGCGGATTGCGGCGCTCTTCCTGATGATGCCGCTCCTGACCCTCTACGGGGACGCGATGGGGATCCTGGGAGGCGCCTTCGTGGGTGTCTCGATGCTCGACCGACGCGGTGAGTATGAGCCACGTAGTGGGTGGGGTCTTCAAAGGCTCCGTGTACGGAGCGCTGATCGCGATCGCGGGCTGCCTACGAGGTGTCCAGTGCGGCCGCAGCTCCTCCGCCGTTGGCGAAGCGGCCACGGCCGCCGTGGTCACCGGTATCGTCGCGATCATCGTGGCCTGCGGGGTGTTCGCATTCGCTTTCTACGTCCTGGGGTTCTGATGGCCGACCCCGGGACGAACGGTGCCACGCCGCCGGCCATCGCGGTCCGGGACCTGACCATGGCGTATGGGGATTTCGTCCTCCAGCGTGACCTCCACTTCACCATCGACGTCGGCGACATCTTCGTGATCATGGGGGGGAGCGGGTGCGGAAAGAGCACGCTGCTACGCCACCTGATCGGCCTGAACGAGCCCGCGGGCGGTGAGGTCTTCTACGGGACCGAGAGCTTCACACACGCCCCACCCAGGCGCCGCGCAGAGATGCTCCGCCGGGTCGGAGTGCTCTACCAGAGCGGGGCACTGTGGAGCTCGATGACGCTGGCCGAGAACGTTGCGCTGCCACTGGGCGAGTTCACCACTCTCTCGGAGAGGGAGATCCGTGAGGTGGCGGCCCTGAAGCTGGCTCTGGTCGGCCTCGCCGGGTTCGAGGACTACTATCCCGCGGACATCAGCGGCGGAATGCAGAAGCGGGCCGGGCTCGCCCGGGCCATGGCGCTCGATCCCGAGATCCTCTTTTTCGACGAGCCCAGCGCCGGCCTCGATCCACTCAGCGCGCGGCACCTCGACGAGCTGATCGTCGAGCTCCGGGACAGCCTCGGTTCCACGATTGTGGTGGTCACCCACGAGCTCGAGAGCATCTTCGCCATCGGTACCAACAGCGTCTTCCTGGACGCGGAGAGTCGAACCATGATCGCAACCGGCGTTCCCACCGAGCTTCGGGATCACTCCGAGCACGAGCGGGTGAGGCGCTTTCTGAGACGGGGGGAGGCGTGACGTGAGCAAGCGAGCCAATCCGGTTCTCGTGGGGGGCTTCGTCCTCGGGGGGGTGCTCCTCGCCGTGATCGCCGTGGTCGTCTTCGGGTCCGGCCAGCTGTTTCGCGACACGACGACCTTCATCTCCTTCTTCAACGGGTCCGTGTCCGGCCTGGACGTCGGTGCGCCGGTCCGCTTTCGCGGCATCGACGTAGGGACCGTCACCGAGGTCCTCCTGGACCTCCCGGGCGCAGGACGGGAGGGAAGCGATCTACGGATCGCCGTCGTCTACGAGCTCGACCGGGAGAAAGTGGAATCCCGGGGAGCCGCCTCCCGGCTCGACGATCCCCTCGACATCCAGACCCTGCTCGACCTGGGCATCAGCGCGGAGCTCTCCACCGAGAGCCTGGTCACCGGCCGCAAGTATGTCGCGCTGGACTTCGATCCGGAGGCGGAGGTCACGGCAGACCCCGTGGAGGGGCTCCCGTATCCGGAGATTCCGACGGTCCGCACCGGCCTGGAGCGCATCGAGGACGAGGTCTACGGCATCATCGCAGAGCTGGGTGCCGTCCAACTCGACGCCCTGGTGAACGTGGCGTCCGAGGCCTTCGAGCAGATCGGCGGCCTGGCGGCGTCCCCGGAACTTGCCTCGGCCATCGAGCGCCTCCCCGAGACCGTGGACCGCCTCAACGCCACGATGCGGTCCCTCGAGGAGCTCGTGGTCCGCGTCGATTCCTCCTTCGCGCCGATGAGCGAGGGCGTGCGCCGGACTACCGAGCAGGCGACCTCGACCCTGCAACAGTTGGAGGGCACGCTCGAGGAGATGGGATCCACCCTAACCGGTGTGGGCGAGGTGATCGAGCCCGAATCTCCGCTCCTGGTCCGCTTCGAGCGGGCGATGATCGACCTGAGTGAGGCCAGCCGAGCGCTGCGGGAGCTGGCGGACTACCTCGAACGCAATCCGAGCAGGATGAGACGATACTGGCTGGTGACGCTGGTCCTTACGGCAGGGTGCCTGGGCCCCCGATCGGATCCCTCGTCGTTCTTTCTCCTGAGCCCCACGGAATCGGGGGGTGGATCGGTGGTTCCGGTGGTGGTGGGCCTGGGTCCCGTGACCCTGCCGCCCTACCTCGATCGCTCCCAGATGGTGGTGCGCGTCGGGCAGAATGAGATCGCGCTCTCCGAGACGGAGCGGTGGGGTGAGCCCCTTCGCGACAACGTGTGGCAGACGCTGCGGGACAATCTGAGTGGGCTCCTCCCCGGGAGCTCCTACGTGGCCCATCCCTGGTATGCGTCGAACGCACCCGACTACGCCGTGGAGGTGGAGATCCGGCGGTTCGAGGCGGACGCCGGGGGCTCGGTGGTCCTGGAAGCGAGCTGGACTGTCGCCCGGGAGGGGTCCGAAGAGGGTGGGACCGCCACCATCGACGAGGAATCCTCCGGACCGGGGCGAGCCTCGGTCGTCGCTGCCCAGAGCCGGGCACTCGGGATGCTCAGCCGCGACATCGCCGCGGCGATCCGACGAGCCGAGGCTCGTCGCTGAGCCCTGGGGCGCGCCCGGGGCCCTACCGGAGGAGCCGAAGTCTGATCCGCGCTGGGCGGCTGAGACCCTACCGTACCCGGAGCCCCGCCACGAGTCCCTCTGCGGCTTCCCGCCCTTCCGGTGCCATGGCGAGCGCGCAGACGACCAGGCTCCCCGGGTCGCGATTCTGCCCCGCGGTGCAGCGCATCCCGGCCGAGAGCCCTTCGTCGTCCACCGACATCCGGTACAGCGCCGACCGGGACTCCTCCCACTGGATGTCCATCCATTCCAGGCGCAAATCTCCCGACTGAAAGAGAAGGCCGCCGAAGTCGGTCACCGCCTCCGCGCTCGGGGGGAGTTCGGACTTGATGGCCATGACGAGGAGAAAGGTGTCGCGCCCGCCTTGTGGATTCCCGAGGGCCCAGACCCCGAAGTTCGTGGGCGGGGTCTCCACGCCGAAGAGCTCCCGGGAGAGCTGGGACCGGAGCTCCACCAGCTCGTCTCCGTCCAATCGGGATAC
>JBDHLC010000007.1:0-213283 GCA_039586075.1 Gemmatimonadota bacterium
TCGACGTGGGCCACGACTGAGGTCGGCGCGTCCGGGGAATCCTGGCGACGCGGCGCCTCATCCGGACGCCGTAACCGCCGGGACAGGAGGGGTCGGGCTCCGTGCCCGGCCCCTCGTCCGTTCTCGAATCCGGGACTGCCGGGCGCGCCGTGATTGAGTACCTTGGGCGCGGAGCTGCGCAAACACGACGAGAATTCGGCTAACGGGAACAGACGGAACCACCGCATGATCGAGCTGCGAAACATAGAGAAGTCCTTCAAGACGGGGGCCGGGGAGACGTTCGTCCTGCGCCGGGTGAGCGCCGCGATCCGCCCTGGGGAGTTCGTGACCATCATGGGGCCCTCGGGCGCCGGGAAGTCCACCCTCCTGAGCATCCTGGGGATGCTCGATGCCGACTGGCGGGGTGAGTACTACCTCGATGGGCACGCCGTTCACGTCATGCGTCCCAAGGCCCGGATCGAGCTGAACAAGGCCTATGTGGGGTTCGTCTTCCAGCAGTACCACCTGCTGGACGATCTGACGGTGTACGAGAACCTGGAGATCCCGCTCTCGTACCGGAACGTGAAGCGCAAGGATCGGCAGGCCATCGTGGCGGACACCCTGGACCGCTTCAACATCGTGGGAAAGAAGGACCTCTACCCGAATCAGCTCTCCGGCGGTCAGCAGCAGATGGTGGCCGTGGCTCGAGCCGTCATCGCGGAGCCGAAGGTGATCCTGGCGGATGAGCCCACCGGGAGCCTGCACTCGTCCCAGGGCGAGATGATCATGGACCTCCTCAAGAAGCTCAACGACGAGGGGACCACCATTATCCAGGTGACCCACAACGAGAAGTTCGCGCAGTACGGCAACCGGATCATCAACCTCCGTGACGGGTGGGTGGTGGAGGAATGAGCGGCTCGTCCTCCCCGGCGCCCGTGCGGGTCCTGGTGGCGGACGACCAGCCCGACGTCCTGGAGGCCCTCCGGCTCCTCCTGAAGGGAGAGGGCTTCGAGATCCGGACGGCCCAGAGCCCGGCGGGGGTGCTCCACGAGGTGGAGACCGGCGAGTTCGACGTGGTCCTCATGGATCTGAACTACACGCGTGACACCACGTCGGGTGCGGAGGGACTGAACCTCCTGCCCCGGATCCGGGAGCTGGACCGGACCCTGCCGGTGGTGGTCATGACGGCGTGGGGAAGTGTGGACGGCGCGGTGGAGGCCATGCGCCGGGGTGCCCGCGACTACGTGGAGAAGCCCTGGGAGAACGAGCGCCTCCTCACCACCCTCCGCACCCAGGCCGAGCTGGGCCGGGCGTTGCGGAACGCCGAGCGGTTGGAGGGTGAGAACCAACGCCTCCGCGACACGGAGGGACTCCCGGAGCTCATCGCCGGGTCCAGGGCCATGGAGCCGGTTCTCGACATCATGGAGCGGGTGGCGCCCTCCGACGCCAACGTCCTCATCCGTGGCGAGCACGGGACCGGCAAGGAGGTCGTGGCCCGTTGGCTCCATGCGGCCTCCATGCGGTCGGGCCAGCCGTTGGTGTCCGTTAACGTGGGGGGCTTCAGCGAAGGCGTGTTCGAGAGCGAGATCTTCGGGCACGTACGGGGCGCCTTCACCGACGCGAAGACGGACCGCGTGGGGTGTTTCGAGCTCGCGGACGGCGGGACTCTCTTCCTGGACGAGATCGCCAACATCACTCCACAGCAGCAGTCCAAGCTCCTGCGGGTGCTGGAGACCGGAGAGGTGCAGAGGGTGGGCTCTTCGAAGGTGCGGTTCGTGGATGTGCGAGTCCTGTCCGCCACCAACGCCAACCTCGAGGATGCGGTTTCCGAGGGCACGTTCCGCGAGGACCTCCTCTATCGGCTGAATACGGTGGAGGTCCACCTGCCTCCCCTGCGGGAACGCCGCGAGGACCTGGTTCCTCTGGCGTTGCACTTCCTGGGACGGGCCGTGGCCCGGTACGATCGCCACGTCACGGGGCTGTCTTCGGAGGCGGCCGAGGTGATCCTCCGGCACGGGTGGCCCGGCAACGTCCGCGAGATGGAGCACGCCATGCATCGGGCCGTGCTCATGGCCCGGGGATCGGAGGTGAGCGGCGCAGACCTCATGCTCCGGACGCGAGGCGACGGCGATGCCGGGGAGTTGGAGGGGCTCACGCTGGACGAGGTGGAACGGCGGCTCATCGAGAAGGCCCTGGAGCGGCACGAGGGGAACGTGAGCCGGGCTGCGGAGCAGTTGGGCCTGTCCCGCAGCGCGCTCTACCGGCGCCTCCAGCGCCACGATCTTTCTGCCGGATAGACGGGTGCCCGGGAGCGGAATGGACCGGCCCCGGACTCCCCCGGAGCCACGGATCGGGAAGGCCAGGCGGCCGGTCAACCGCCTCCGACGCCTCCCTCACGACCGGCGTATCGTGTTGTTGGCCCTGGCCACCGGACTGCCGGCGATCCTGGTGGCTCTGGTCCTCCTGTGGTCGGGAGAGGCGCAGGCGCCGGTGCGATGGGCCGCCACGCTGGCTCTCCTCGTGCTGTGGCTCGCCACCTCCCTGGCGCTTCGGGACCGGGTGGTCCGGCCTCTCCAGACCCTGGCGAACATGCTGGCCGCACTGCGCGAGGGGGACTTCTCCATCCGAGCCCGTCTCCCTGAGGAGGGGATGGACGACGCCCTTTCGCTGGCGTACCGGGAGGTCAACGCGCTGGAGGCGGTCCTCCGCGAGCAACGCCTCGGGGCCGTGGAGGCCAGCGAGTTCCTTCGGAAGATCCTCGAGTCCGTGGACGTGGCCCTGTTCGCCTTCGACGCGGAGGAGGTCCTGGCGCTGGTGAACCGGGCCGGGGAGCGACTGCTGGGGCAGCCGTCGGACCGCCTCGTGGGGCGAACCGCAAGGGATCTGCGGCTGGACGAAGCCCTCCGTGGCGTGGCACCCCGCACGTTGGAGCTCTCCTATCCAGGTGGTCAGGGCCGCTGGGAGCTCCGCAGGAGCGTGATCCGGCAGGAGGGAATGCCCCTCCAGCTCCTGGTTCTGTCGGATCTGAGCCGGGCGTTGCGGCAGGAGGAGCGGCAGGCGTGGAAGCGGATCATCCGGGTCCTCTCCCACGAGATCAACAACTCCCTGGCTCCCATCAAGTCCATCAGCTCCAGCTTGCAGGGGCTCATGTCCCGGGAGCCTCCGCCGGATGACCTGGAGGAGGACGTGGGCCGGGGGCTCGAGGTGATCCAGGGCAGGGCGGAGGCGTTGGGGCGTTTCATGGGCGCGTACGCGCGCTTGGCGCGATTGCCGGAGCCGGACCGATCGGTCGTGAGGGTGGGAGAGCTGGCGCGGCGGGTGGCGTCACTGGAGGTGCGCCTTCCCGTTGAGATCCGTGACGGCCCACGGCTGGAGGTCATGGCGGATCCGGACCAGTTGGAGCAGCTCCTCATCAACCTCATCCGGAACGCGGTGGACGCGACGTTGGAGTCCGGACAGGAGGGTGGAGCCGTGGTGGTGGCCTGGGAGGCGAGCCCGCCGGTCTGGAGGCTACGCGTGCTGGACCGGGGTGCCGGGATTCCGGACACGGGGAATCTCTTCGTCCCCTTCTATACCACCAAGCCCGGGGGATCGGGGATCGGCTTGGCACTTTCGCGCCAGATCGCCGAGAGCCACGGCGGGACCCTCACCCTCCGGAACCGGGAGGATGGAGCCGGAGCCGAGGCGGTCCTGGAGCTGCCTCTCGAATAGGCCGATGTCCCGCTATCCGGAGGGTCTCCGGCTCACCGAGATGGGGAAGCGGACTCGGGCGAAGCGGTTCGGCGGGAGGTCCACCCGGAACTGGATCCTCCCGGGCCCGGCGCTGGAAAAGAGGACCTCCCCGGTCCAGCGTCCATCGGCCTGGCGGGTCAACGCCACCTCCTCCCCCGGCTCGCTCCCGGCTCCCTGGAACGTTGCCCACACCCGGGCATCCTCGCCCACCACCGTCCCGGCGTCCTCGACCAGCGCCCAGACCGGCGCCGTCCCCGTCATGGGTGGGGTCGGCGAGATGCCGTACTCCACGTCTATGGCCGGATCACCTTCATGCTCTACCCGGGGGCCGGTACATCCGGGCACGAGGAGGATCACCATCAGGACCACGGCGGGCCACGGGGTCGCCGTTGCACGGGGCGTCCAGTTCCCGGAGGCGGTGGAGTGGAGATGCGGGGTCAGCGTCATGTGGCGCGTCTCAGCGGAGGGAGGCAAGAACCTCTCCCATGGTCCGATCGACTTCGGCGGGACTCGGCATGGGAGGCAGGGTCGCCACCACACGCCCGTCGGGATCCAGGATGAACGTCCGGGCGGTGTGATCCACCAGGTAGTCTCCTTCCGGAAGGGCCGAGTCGGTTCGCTTGCGGACCATGACGCCCCAATCCGCCGCCTGCCGTCGTACCTCCTCCTCGGATGCCGAAAGGGCCAACACGCGACCCGGGAGCCCGTCCACGAAGGTCCGGAGTCGCTCAGGGGTGTCGCGGTCCGGGTCCACCGACACGAAGACGACTGCCAGCGAGGGCTCTTGCCTCTCCAGGGCCGCCTGCAGACGACCCAGGCGACTCAGGGTAATGGGGCAGACGTCGGGACAGTTCGTATAGCCGAAGAAGACCGCCACCACCGAGCCCCGGAGCGCGGTCAGTTCCACACGGTGCCCGTCCGGATCCGTCAGGGCCAAGCCCGGCGCGAGGAAGGGTTGGGGAAGGAGCGTGGGCTCCACCGTCTGTCCGCCGGGGCCGGGGCCCAAGTCCGGGATGATCTCCCGGAAGGTGAACACCAGGGCCACCACGACGCCGAGGATGGCGCTCATGGCCACCTGGATCACGCGTTTCTTCATTCCCTGAAGTTGGTTGCTGGACGTGGGGACGCAACGCTTCGTCCGAAGCCTGTGTCCCAATTGCTGGAACCGAGATGAAGAGGGCGCCACCGGTGGAGCCAGGGTTGAACGAAGCGGAGTGGATCGAGCAGGCGCGGGCAGGGGATGCGAGGGCCTTCCGAAGGCTCTACGACCGGCACGTGGATAGGGTCTATGGCCTGGCCTACCGGATGGTGGGTGACGACGACCTGGCTCGGGACATCACCCAGGAAGCCTTCTTCCGGGCCTACACCCGGCTGGAGCAATTCCGGGGAGACGCGGCGTTCTCCACGTGGCTGCACACGGTGACGACATCGGTGGCACTGAACGAGCTGAGGAAAGTGAAACGGCACAGAGATCGGGAGCGTGATCTGGACACGGTTGGGCCGGTGACGGCCTCCGTCCCTCCAAGCTCCGATCCGCACCTCCGCGACCGGGTCAAAGCGGCGGTGGAGAGCCTGCCGGAGATCTACCGCACCGTCTTCGTCCTCCACGACGTGGAGGGCTACAACCACGGCGAGATCGCACAGGTCCTCGATGTGGCGGAGGGGACGTCGAAAGCCCGGCTCAGCCGGGCCCGGGCGCGGCTCAGGGACGCCCTGAGCGACTTCGCGCCGGAGTTCGCATGAGGGGCGAGGGAGAAGGCGAGAGATGACGGACGACGCACGAGACTGGGTGACCGACATGGTCCGGGAGCACTACAACGCCCCGCCCGCCACCCCGCGGGAGGAGATCTGGGCCCGCCTCGAGGAGCGCCTCGAGCCGCTCATGGAGGAGGGGCGTAGGTCGGGCGACGGAGACGCGGAGGTAACCCCGCTGCGTCCGCGGCCCACCCGCGCGCCCGGTACCCGGGCCCGGGTCGGGTGGATGGCGCTGGCCGCCACCGCCGTCCTGGCCGCCGGTGTGGGGATCGGGCGGTGGTCCCGCGGAGCCGTCCCCGGTGCGGGACCATCCCTGGCGGGACTGGTCGAGGAGAGGCCCACGGTGGAGCGGACCCGGGTCGTGAAGGCCAATCGAGCCGCCGCCGTGGAACACCTCTCGCGCACAGAGCCGCTCCTGACCCTGGTTAAGTCGGATGTGGCACGGGGCACGGTGGACGCCGAGGTGGGGGAATGGGCCGGTGAATTGCTGGGTCAGACCCGGTTCCTCCTGGATTCGGGGCTTCCCATGGATCCGGAGGTGGTGTCCCTGCTCGAGGACCTGGAGCTGGTGCTCTTCCAGGCGACGCTCGTGGCCTCAGGTCAGGTGGACGGGCAGCGCGCGAGGCAGGAGATGGAGTTGCTACAAGAGGGACTGCTGGACCGAAACGTACTTCCCCGCATCCAGGCCGTGATACCCACGGCTGGTCCGGGGTTCGCAGGAAGCTGACGGAGGATTGATCATGCGTTGGAGTGGAATCGGGATGGTGTGGGCCGGGATGGTTCTGGCCGGAGGGGTGGCGGCGCAGTCCGGATCTCCGGAGGCGATTGCGCAGGCCCGGGCGCAGCAGGCCGGCATCCGGGCCGAACTCGCCGCGGCCCGGGCGGAGCTCGCGGCCGTGGGGGCTCTCCAGGCTCTCGACGCCTCGTGGGCGGTCCTGGGTCAGGACCCGGAAGACGACCTCTACCGCCAAGCTCGGCGGGCGCTGGCCAGACAGCAGTACCAGGAAGCCGCGCGGCTCTTCATGGAGCTGCGGCAGCGGTACTCCCGGTCCGCGTACACCGGGGATGCCTACTACTTCGAGGCGCTGGCCCGGTATCGGGAGGGCTCCTCGTCGAACCTCACGAGGGCGAGGGAGCTGTTGTCGGAGCAGGCCGAGCTGTTCGCCGAGGCGGCCACCCGGGCCGATGCCCGCACGCTGGAGGCACGGATCATGGGCGCCGCGGCACGCAGGGGGGACGCCACGGCGACGGCGCAGGTGCGTGAGCGAGCTGCACAGAGCTGCGAGGGCGAGGACATGGCGGTGCGCTCCGCCGCTCTGTCGGCCCTCCTGAGCATGGACTCGGAGCGGGCCGTCCCCATCCTCCGCGAGGTGCTGCAGGCGAGGGACGCCTGTTCGTCAGAGCTGCGTCGCCAGGCGGTGTTCCTCCTGGCGCAACACATGACCCCGGAAACCGTGGATGTCCTCGTGGACCTCGGGCACCGGAATCCGGACCCCGATCCGGAGGTCCGTGAGGTGGCGGTTTTCTGGCTTTCCCAGGTGGACGACCCGGCGGCCCTGGATGCCCTAATGGAGATCCTCTCGTCGGGCCAGGCCTCGGGAGAGATCCAGGAGCGGGCCCTGTTCGCCATCGCCCAGTCCGATAGCCCGGAAGCCCGGTCGGTGCTCGAGTCGTTCGCCCGACGCGCCGACACGCCGCCCTACCTGAGGGAGAATGCCATCTTCTGGCTGGGCCAGAGTGAGGGAAGTCTGACCTTCATGCGGGAGATCTACGGATCGCTGGACGATCCGGAGCTCAAGGAGCGGGTCCTCTTCGGAATCGGGCAGTCCGACGATCCGGAGGCCCGCGCGTGGCTCCTGGAGCGGGCGCTGGACGCATCCGAACCCATGGAGGTCCGCCGCAGCGCCCTCTTCTGGGCGGGCCAGTCCGGCCTGGCTCCTGCCCAGGTGGTGAGGATCTACCGCACCGCCGAGGACCGCGAGCTCCGGGAGCACGCCATCCTCGTGCTCTCCCAGGCCGGAGAGGAAGACCAAACGGCGGCGGTGGACGCCATGATGGAGATCGCTCGGACCGAGACGGATCCCGAGCTGAAAGAGCGCGTGGTCTTCTGGTTGGGGCAGAGCGACGATCCACGCGTGCCCGAGTTCCTTCTCGAGCTGATCCGCGGAGGAGGTTGAGATGAGACCGACAGGGAAGGCGCTGGCCGTTACCGCCGTCCTCTGCCTGGCTGGGAGCCCTGGCGAGGCGAGGTCCCAGACGCTGGCCAGCCGGGTGGACGAGGTGGAGCAGGGATGGGTGACCTTCCAGGTCGACGTGTCGCCAGGCGTGGAGATCTGTGACCGAGCGATTCGCATCCGCGGGACGAATGGCCGGGACGACTCGCACTGGCACTGGGATGGCGATTCCGACGGCACGTGTGGCCCGGGTCCAATGCAGGTGGAGCTGGAACGGGAGGCCGGGGTGACCCGGAGCATTCGGGCTCGAAGGGTTCGAGCGCTCGAGGGGGCCCGGACCCTGGGACCGGTGACGCCCGCCGAGGCGTCGGAGTACCTGGTCTCGCTGGCCTACCGGAGCACCGACCGGAAGGTCGCGGAGCAGGGGTTCTTCCTGGCCCGCCTCCCTCGGGACGCCGATCCCGCGCCCGGGATCATCCGTGCGGCGCGGGATCGCGATCTTCCCACGGATGTCAGGAAGTCTGCGCTCTTCTGGGCCGGGCAGCTCGCAGCGGACCAGGTGGTGGCCCCGCTCTCAGAGGTGGCCCGGGACGATGAGCAGCAGTCGGTCCGCGAGGCGGCGGTGTTCGCGCTCTCGCAGCACCAGGGAGAGCACGCGTTGCCCGTTCTTATGGAGCTCGCCACCGACGCTCCTCACGCGGGCACGCGCCGAACCGCGCTCTTCTGGCTGGCCCAGCGCGACGAACCCCAGGTCGCGGACTTCCTCGCCGGGATTATCCTCGGGCGGTCCGGCGGGTGATGACCTAAGTCACTCTAAAACAAGCGGTTCCCGTGGATCCGAGCCGCGAACGCGAAGGGGCGGACCCCGTCGGTTTCCGGGGTCCGCCCCTTGGTTTTTGGAAGGTGGCGGGGAGGGGGGAGGGGACATAGCTTCCCCTCTTTCGCAGCCACGGACCCCATCCCGGCCATCCCTGTTGAGCCAGCGACCCATCCGAGTGCTCCTGGTGGAGCCCGACATCGATTTCGCCGAGGAAATCGGCGGCTTTCTGAAGTCGGAGGTCGGCGGTTTCGAGCTTCTTCACACGGGCCAGCTGACCCTGGCCCTGGAGCAGCTCGCTCGAGGCGGCGTGGACGTCGTGCTGCTGAATCTGAGCCTGCCGGACAGCGACGGACTGGTCACCTTCGAGAGGACGTTCGCGTTCGCTCCCGGGGTCCCCATCGTGATCCTGACCTCGCAGGAAGACGATGAGCTGGCTTTGGCCAGCGTCCAGGGAGGCGCCCAGGACTACCTGGTGCGGTCGGAACTCACCGCGAGCGTGCTGCTCCGGTCGCTGCGGTATTCCATCGAACGGCACCGTCTCCTTTCGGCCTTGCGGTCCCTCTCCCTCATCGACGATCTCACCGGCCTGTACAATCGTCGCGGCTTCGGCGACCTGGGCGAACAGTACCTGAAGCTCTCCCGCCGCTCGGGGAAGGGGGTCGCGCTCATCTTCCTGGACGTGGACCGGTTCAAGACCATCAACGACACGCTCGGTCACCACATGGGCGACCGCGCCCTGCTCCGTGTCGCGGAGATCCTGCGCAGCTCGTTTCGAAGCTCCGACCTGATGGCGCGGCTGGGCGGTGACGAATTCGCGGTCCTCGCTCCGGAGGGCGCGGGTGAGCGCCCCGAGGTCTTCATGCGGCGGGTGAAGCGGGCCGTCGAGGGGTTCAATCAGAATTCCCGCGACCCGTATCGGCTGTCGGTGAGCATCGGCGCGACCCGGTATGACGGCTCCGCCATGGTGCGGCTGGAGGACCTTCTGGCGAAGGCCGATGCCGCCATGTACGAGGAGAAACGGGCCAAGCGCAGGGCGGTGCTGCCATGAACCTGCCCTCACACTGGTTGACCCGCGTCCTCCAGCGCGCGGGGATCGCCGCGACCACATCCCTGAATGTGCCGCCGGATACCGCGGTACGCGACGCGTGGCCCGTGGTGTCCAGGGCCTTCGGGATCTCCGAGGAGGAGCTGGCACGCCACGTGGCCGCCTATTACCGCCTCCAGGCCGCCGACATCCAGGCGGCCGATCCCAACGCCGCCCTGGCCATCCCCGAGGCCATGTCCAGGAAGTACCACGTCTTTCCCCTCTTCCAGGAGGACCGGCAGCTGGTGGTGGCCACCTGCGACCCGACGGACGTGGAGATGGAGCGGGCGGTGGGGTTCAGCTCGGGGCGGACCGCCGTCTTCCACGTGGCCTCGCCGGGGGCGATCCTGGATGCCCTCAATGCGCGATTCTCGCCGGATCGGCAGGTTGCGTCCCTGTTGGGGTCCATGGAGGACGATCTGGAGGGGACCGACGCCGTATCCCTGGTGGAGGAGATGGGACCGGAAGCGGTGTCCCACAGCGACGCCGACGCCACCCCAGTCATTCGGCTCGCCAACCTCATCATCTCCGATGGCATCGCGCAGGGTGCCAGCGACATCCACATCGAGCCCGGTCGCGACGGCGGGGCGGTGCGGTATCGGGTGGACGGGGTTCTCCGGAAACACATGGACCTTCCCATGTCCGCCCTGAATCGGGTCATCTCGCGCATCAAGATTCTCTCGAAGCTGGACATCGCGGATCGCCTTCGTCCTCAGGACGGGAAGGCGCGTGTCCGGATCCGGAATCTCCACTACGACCTGCGGGTCTCCACCCTGCCGGCCGCCGGCTCCGAGAAGTGCGTGATCCGGGTGCTGGACTCCAGCGCCTCGCTGACCCTCGATGATCTCGACCTCCCCAAGAAGGAGCTCGAGCGCATGCGGGGCCTCCTCACGCACCGGGACGGAATCGTGGTCATCACGGGTCCCACCGGGTCCGGGAAGACCACCACGCTCTACGGCGCGCTGCGGGAGATGGCCGACGGCCAGATCAACATCATGACGGTAGAGGACCCCATCGAGTACGACCTGCCGGCCATTACGCAGACGCAGGTGGAGACGAAGCAGGGGGTCACCTTCGGCTCGGCCCTGCGAGCCATCCTCCGACAGGATCCCGACGTGATCCTGGTGGGAGAGATTCGTGACCGTGAAACCGCCGAGGTGGCGGCACAGGCGGCCATGACGGGACACCTGGTCCTGGCCACCGTCCACGCCAACGACGCCGTGGCCGCGGTGGCGCGCCTGGCGGACATCGGACTCCCGTTCCCCACCATCGCCCAGACGCTTCGGGGCGCGCTGGCCCAGCGGCTCCTGCGCCGGGTCTGTTCCGCCTGCGCGGAGTCGGTCCGGGGGCAGCTCACGCCGGACGAGCAGCGCCTCACGGAGCGTCACGGGATGGAGCCCGTTGCTCGAGCGGTGGGCTGCCAGCAGTGCGGCTTCACCGGATACCGGGGACGGCTGCCGGTGGTGGAGGTCCTGGTCGCGGGGCCGCGCTTCCAGGCCGCCGTGGAGCAACGAAAGGGAAGGCGGACCCTCCTTCGTGTGGCGGAACAGGGCGGCATGCGCTCCATGCACGAAGTGGCGCTGGAGTACGTCGCTGCAGGAAGGACCACCCTGGTGGAGGTTGATCGGGTGCTGGGGCAGGTCTTCGAAAAGGAGCCCCAAGAGAAGAAAGCCGGACCGCCGAGAGCGCTGGTGGTGGACGACGAGGCGAACGCGAGGCTGCTCGCCCGGACGCTCCTGGAACAAGAGGGGTTTCGGGTGGACGAGGCGGCGGACGGACGTGAGGCCGTGGACATCCTGAAGGTGGATCACGGCTACTCCCTTGTGATCCTGGATCTCCTGATGCCCGGGATGGACGGCCGCGAGGTGCTCAAGCACATCCGGGGCTCCGTGGACACCGCCGCACTCCCGGTTCTGATCCACACGGGCACCGGGAGCGAGCGGGACGAGGCGGAACTCCTGGATGCCGGAGCCGACGACTTCGTGACCAAGGCGACGGATTCCGCTCGACTCATGGCCCGCGTGCGCGCGGTGCTCCGCCGAGCGGTCTGAGTCCCTGACCTTCCTGCTCGCTCCCGGACTCTTTCGAGGTTCGGCGGTGTAGGGAAATCCGCTTGGGAGGGACCCCGGAGGTCGATTGACACCCCCGCGCCGGTCCGTCAGGTTAAGAGGCTATTCACGGCGGGCTCCTCATCAGGCTCGAACGGGGGGGCGCTGATCTCCTCAATACGGGCGGCTCCCCGGGAGCCGTCCGGGCTTTTTTTACCAGTCGACGAGGGAAAGCGGGTTCATGTTCAAAACGGTGCGCGGCCGTCTCATCACCACCCTGGCCCTGATCGTGCTCTGCGGTTGGCAGCTGTACGATCACTACCAGGAGTCGTGCAATCGGGGTGAGGACGCGGGTTGTGTCCAGTCGCCCATCAAGCTCGGACTCGACCTTCAGGGCGGGATGCACCTGGTCCTGGAGGTGGACGACTCCCTGGGGACCATGACGCCCGAGGCTCGCGCGGACGCCATCGACCGCGTGGAGCGGGTCATCCGGACCCGGATCGACGAGCTGGGGGTGGAGGAGCCGCTGATCCAGAAGTCGGGCTCTGAGCGACTGATTGTCGAGCTCGCCGGGATCTCCGACCAGCAGCGGGCCAGGGATATCGTCCAGCAGGCCGCGTTCCTGGAGTTCAAGCTGGTCCTCCCCACCGCCGAGCTTCAGCAGGCGCTGGCCCGGATGGACCGGTCCATCGTCACGGCGCTGGGGGTCGACTCCCTCCAGGCCCTGGGTCGGGCCGTCGAAGCCCCGGATCAGGCCGATGACGTCGCGGCCCTTCTGTTCGGCGGCGATACTACAGCAGCGACCGATACGACGGCCGTCGAGGACGAGGCGGAGCCCGAGGCCAACCTGCGTCCCTTTACCTCGCTGCTGCTCCAGGGCGACGGTGAGGGCATCTACCTGGTGGCCGTGGAGGACGTCTCGCAGGCCGAGCTGTTCCTGGCCCTGCCCGAGGTCCGGCGCGCGTTGCCCCGAAATGTCCAGCTCCACTGGGGTTCGGAACTCGTGGGGCAGGGAGCCCGGACCTACAAGCGACTCTACGTGCTAGAGGACGAGGCCTTCCTCACCGGTGAGTCACTGGAAGACGCCCAGGCTGCCCGGGACCCGCAGTACAACACCCCCCAGGTGCGCTTCCAGCTGGACCGACGCGGCGGACGGGACTTCGCCCGCTTCACTGGGCAGCACGTCGGTGACTTCCTGGCCATCGTCCTGGACGGGGAGGTCATGAGCGCGCCCGTGATCCGGGATCGCATCGGCGCCTCGGGTCAGATCGACCTGGCTGGCGCCCCCATGGAGGAGGCCAACACGCTGGCCCTGGTGCTCCGGGCCGGTGCGCTTCCGGCTCCGCTGCGCATCATGGAGGAGCGGACCGTGGGGCCGTCCCTCGGGGCCGGCTCCATCGAGCAGGGTGAGATCGCCGGCATCGTCGGGATCATCCTGGTGCTGGTTATCATGATCGGCTATTACCGGATGGCAGGCGTGCTGGCGGTGGGTGCCCTCATGGTCTACGTCGTCATCATCATGGGCGGGCTCGCCGCGTTCAACGCTACGCTCACGCTCCCGGGAATTGCTGGACTGATCCTCTCGGTCGGGATGGCGGTGGACGCCAACGTGCTCATCTTCGAGCGAATAAGAGAGGAGTTGGAGGCGGGGCGGGCCACCCGAACGGCGGTGGACGAGGGCTTCGGGAACGCCCTTTCCGCTATCGTGGACGCCAACCTCACCACCCTCATCACGGCCCTGATCCTCTTCCAGTTCGGGACCGGGCCCGTCCGCGGCTTCGCCGTAACGCTCTCCATCGGGATCGTGGCGTCGTTCGTTTCCGCACTCTACGTGACCCGGACCTTCTTCCTCCTGTACCTGCAGGGGAAGAAGGCCTCGGATCCCATCAGCATCTAAAGGCACCATGCGATTCTTCAGCCACGCTAGCTATCACTTCATCGAGAAGCGTCGGACCGCCTACGTCTTCTCGGCCATCGCCATCCTCGTCGGGATCGGCGCCATGGTGTTCAACGTCATCTCCATCGGGAACTGGCAGAACTACGGAGTGGACTTCACCGGGGGATCCCTGGTGCAGGTCCATTTCCAGGACGACGTGACGGTTCAGGACGTTCGCTCCGCCCTCGGCGGGATCTCGGGTCCCGAGGTCACCCGCTTCAGTGGGGAGAACGAGTTCGTGATCCGGGCGCAGCTCTCCGAGGAGAACATCGACCTGGTCCGGGCGGGCATCGAGGATCAGCTGACCCAGGCATTCGGTCCCACCTACGAGGTATCGCGGACGGAGCTGGTGGGGCCCAAGATCGGGTCCGAGCTCCAGAGCAAGGCGGCGCTTGCCATCCTGTTCTCGTTCATCCTCACGCTGATCTACCTCGCCATCCGGTTCGAGCTTCGCTTCGGGATGGCGGCGGTCATCGCCACGGTGCACGACATCCTCATCACGCTAGGTTTCCTCGCGGTCTTCAGGGTGGAGATCATGCTCCCCACGGTGGCGGCGATCCTGACCATCGTCGGGTACTCGCTGAACGACACCATCGTGGTGTTCGACCGGATCCGCGAGAACCTGGGGAAGAAGGGGGCTCGTAAGCAGGACCAGTCGGAGTTGGTGAATCGCTCCATCAACGAGACGCTTCCCCGCACGGTGCTCACCTCGGGGACGACCCTGGCGGTTCTGACGGCGCTCCTGGTCCTCGGGCCTGCGGTCATCCGGGACTTCTCCCTGGTGTTGATCCTGGGGGTGGTGATCGGAACGTACTCATCGATCTTCGTGGCCTCACCGGCCCTCCTGGAGATTGAGAAGAGGATCAAGGACCGGTCCAGGAAGAAGAAGCTCCACAAGGCGGCCGACGCGGTCCCGGTCTGATCCGGGGAACACATGGGAGGGCCCGGCCGAGCGTCGGGCCCTCTTCGCATCCCGCCAACATTCCCCGCCATCCCGGATGTCCTTCGACAGCCACTGCCACCTCACCGCCGACGCTTTCCAGGAGGACCGCGAGGAGGTGATCCGTCGTGCCCGCAGCGCCGGCGTGGACGGCATGGTGTGCATCGCTTCGACCCCCGGGGACGCCCGAGCCGGGCTGGAACTGGCCGAGACGCACCCCGACATCTGGTGCACGGCCGGGCTGCACCCGCACGAGGCGGGGGATGCACCGGACGGTTGGGCGGAGCAGGTAAGGGAACTCCTTCCGCACCCCCGGGTGGTGGCCGTCGGGGAGTGCGGACTCGACTTCCACTATGACTTCGCTCCGCGGGAGGCGCAGCTTCGCGTCCTGGAGCGGCAGGTGGAGCTGGCAGCGGTATTCGACCTCCCCCTGGTCATCCATTCTCGGTCCGCCGACGCGGAGATGACCGCCGTCCTCCGCAGCCTGCCCGACGACGTTCGCGGCGTGCTGCACTGCTTCACCGGGAGCGACGATCTCCTGGCTGCCGGTTTGGACGCCGGGTGGTACGTCTCGTTCTCCGGGATCGTGACGTTCAATCGGTTCGACGCATCGGAGCAGGTCCGGGCCGTCCCGGAGGACCGGATCCTAGTGGAGACGGACGCACCCTACCTTGCGCCTGCCCCGCACCGCGGCAAGCGAAACGAGCCCGCCTACGTCAACCTGACCGCCCATCGGGTGGCGGCGATCCGGGGCGACGACCCGGAGGCCTTCGCGCAGAGGACGGTGGAGAACGCCCGGACCTTCTACCGGTTGGCGCCCTTCGGAGGCACCCCATGACACGGCGCATTCAGGTTCTGCCGGATGAGGTCGCGAACCAGATCGCCGCCGGGGAGGTGGTGGAGCGACCCGCATCGGTGGTCCGGGAGCTCATGGAGAACGCGCTGGACGCCGGTGCCACCCGGGTGGAAGTGCGGGTGGAGCGGGGCGGGAAGCGACGGATCCGGGTCACCGACGACGGGGAGGGCATGTCCAGAGAGGACGTCCTCCTGGCTCTGGACCGACACGCCACCAGCAAGATCCGGACGGCCAGCGACCTGAAGACGGTGCGCAGCTTCGGCTTCCGTGGAGAGGCGCTGCCCTCCATCGCCGCTGTCTCGCGGTTGAACATGGAGACCCACGACGGGGTGGGAGAGGTGGGAACGCTGCTGCGGAGCACCGGCGGCCGGATCCTGGAGGTGCAGGACTTCCCACGGCAGCGCGGAACCACGGTGGAGGTGAAGGGGCTCTTCTTCAACGCGCCGGCCCGGAGTGCCTTCCTGAAGAGTGTGAGCGCCGAGACCCGCGCCATCAGCGAGGTGGTGACCACGCTGGCGCTGGCGAACCCCACGGTCCGGATCGCCCTGCACTCCGACGAGCGACCGCTCCTGGACCTCCCTGCGTGCAGGGACCTCGGTGAACGCCTTGCCCGCCTCTGGGGGGAGGAGGCGGCCTCCTCGTTGGTGGGCCTGGGGGAAGAAGAATCCCGCGCACGTCACGAGGCACCGGAAGGCTATCGGGTGCGAGGGGTGGTCCAGCGGCCCGATGCGGCGCAGCCCGGGCTGCGGAGGGGCTACCTCTTCGTCAACGGACGGCCCTTCCGCGATACCGCCCTGCAGCGCGCCGTGGATCGGGGATACCGGACCACCATCCCGTACGGCGCCCGGCCCTGGTACGTCCTCTACCTGGAGGTCCCCGAGGGGGCGGTGGATGTGAACGTACACCCCGCCAAGGCCGAGGTACGTTTCCGTGAGGAGGCCAAGGTCCAAGCCCTCATGGAGGAAGTCGTGCGGTCGGCGCTCTCCATCGAGGACAGTAGCGCCACCTTCACCGCCGCCGGAGGCGCTCCACACCTGCGGGTGGCAGAGCCGGAGCGTGGGTGGGGTGATGCACACAGTGCCTCCCAGCGCGCCGGAACGGCCTCCTCTGCGGACCCCGAGCCGGGGCAGATGGCGCTCTTCCTTTCCGGCAGGGAAGGGCACGAGTCGGAGGTGGCGGGAGAAGTCGCCGCGCCCGCGCTCCAGCCCGAACGCGCCCGCCTATGGCAGCTGCACAACACCTACATCCTGGCCGAGACCCGGGACGGGGTCCTGATCATCGATCAGCACTCGGCGCACGAGCGGGTGCTGTTCCACCGGCTGATGGAGGCATACGGAGAGGGGGGCCAGGCAGCCCAGCGCCTTCTCTTTCCCCTCACCATCCGCCTCACCGCCGAGGAGCGCTCCCAGGTGGAGGAGGTGTCGGGCATCCTCCACCGGGCCGGCTTCGAGGTGGAGCCGTTCGGGACCGACACGGTGATCGTCCACGCGGTGCCCAATCCCCATCCCTACTTCGATCCGGAGCGATGCTTCCGGGAGATGGTCGCCGAGCTCACCTCGGGCACCTCCGACCTGATGAGATCCGCGCGGAACCAGCACGAGCGCATCGCCATGACGTTCGCCTGCAAGGGGGCCATCAAAGCGGGCCAGAGGTTGAGCGAGGGGGAGATGCAGGAGCTTTTCGACGCGCTCTTCGCCACCGAGCTGCCGCACCACGACGTTCACGGCAGGCCCACAATCGTCCGTCTCTCCGCAGGGGAGTTGGAGCGGAAGTTCGGGCGGTGAGCACTCGGCCCGTGGCGCTGGCTCTTACCGGTCCCACCACGTCGGGAAAGACAGACCTGTCCCTGGAGGTCGCCCGGCGGCTCCGGGGCGAGATCATCTCCATGGACTCGCGTCAGGTCTACAGGGGGATGGACATCGGAACGGACAAGGTGGCGCCGGAGCTGCGGCACGGTGTGCCCCACTACGGCCTGGATCTCGTGGATCCGGACGAGCGGTACTCCGCCGGCCGGTTCGCCCGGGATGTGCGACGTTGGGTCAGCGAGATCCGGGGCCGCGGTCATGTGCCGGTGCTGGTAGGCGGCACAGGCTTCTTCCTTCGAGCCCTGCTCACACCCATATTCCGCGAGCCGCCGGTGGACGAGGCGAGGCGCGAGTACCTGCGGGCGTGTCTGGACGGAATGGACCGCGGGGAGATGGCGCGTTGGGTCTGGGCCCTCGACCCCGAACGGGCCTCGGTGGCCATCCAGGGGGGTCCCCAGCGAATGTCCCGCACCCTCGAGGTGGCGTTGCTCACCGGACGACCGCTGAGCTGGTGGCACCAGGAGGCCCGTGCGGAAGGTCCCGGTCTGGGGTGCCTGGTGGTGGTGTTGGAGGTCCCCCGCGAGGAGCTGGATCGTCGAATCGACGCTCGGGTCGGCCAGATGGTGGAGCGAGGATTCCTCGAGGAGGTTCGCGGCCTCCTGGCGGCGGGCTACACCTCCGACGACCCGGGAATGACCGGGACGGGGTACCGCGAGGTGGCGGCGGCCCTGGAGGGTCACCTGCCGTTGGAGGAGGCGTTGGAGCGGATGCGACTCCAGACACGGCAGTATGCCCGGCGCCAGCTGACCTGGTTTCGGAACCAGGGGCCACCGGACGCAGTACGCCTGGACGCCACGCTCCCCCTTTCGGAGAAGGTGGAGCGGGTCGTGGCCGCTTGGGAAGACAGCCAGAGGAGGCGAGGGGAGTCGGAATGAGAATCGGGATCAACTGTTATCCCACGCACGGGGAAGCCGGATATCGGTTCCCGGTCGGGGACGTGGAGCAGATGGCGAAGGCCGGTGCCGAGCTGCTCCCGGACGAGGCCAGCCGGAGGCGATTCAGTGAGGCCGCCCAGACGGTGCCCCGGGAACGGTTCGCCGCCGAGAAGGTGATGCGCCGGTGCGAGGCCCACTGCTGTGACGTCGAGGAGGGACGCGGGTGACCATCTGGGAAGCCATCGTCCTGGGAATCGTCCAGGGCGCCACCGAATTCCTGCCCGTTTCGAGCTCGGGACACCTGGTCCTCACCCAGGAGCTAATGAGACTGGAGCTCCCGGGAGTGGTCTTCGAGGTGGTGGTGCACCTGGCCACCCTGGTGTCGATCCTCATGGTCTACCGCGCCCGGGTGATCCGCCTGTTGGTGGGCACGGTCCGGGGAGACCGGGACACTCTCCGCTACGTGGGGCTGCTGGTGGTGGCGAGCATCCCGGCGGCCGTTCCCGGGACGTTCTTCATGGAAGCCATCGAGGCCACATTCAACGATCCCGTGGTCACGGGCGTCGCCTTCATCTTCACGGCATTCGTGCTCTGGTCTTCCCGGCTCGCCCTTCGTCGGGAACCCACCGGCGAACCGACCCTCAGAACCGCCATCCTCATGGGCCTGGCCCAGGCCTTCGCCCTCATCCCGGGGGTCTCGCGATCCGGCACCACGGTCGTGGTGGGGCTCTGGAATGGCGTGGCGGGCCGGGAGGCGGCGGCATTCTCCTTCCTCATGGCCATCCCAGCCATCACCGGGGCCGCCCTCATGCAGGTCCCGGAGCTGCGAGCGTCGGGCGTTCCGGTGCTCCATCTCGTGGCGGGTTCGGTGGCGGCTGCGGTCACGGGCGTCCTGGCCATCCAGAGCTTCGTGACCCTCCTGCAGAAGCAGGCCTTCCATCGGTTTTCCTATTATCTCTGGCCGCTGGGAGTGGGATTCCTCGCGTACCTTGCCCTGACCTGAGATGAGCACCAACGCCAGATCGGCCCGATTCCAGGCTCCCACACGTGACCAGGCGGTGGGTGCGCTCATCCGGACCGCCCTCGCCGAAGACGTGGGTTCGGGAGACTGGACCACTATCTGGACCATCCCGGCGGCGGCCGAAGGCGCTGCTCGGATCGTGGCCAAGGAGCCCATGACGGTGGCCGGGCTCGAGGTGACGCAGCAGGTCTTCCACGAGGTGGACCCGGATCTCTCCGTGAAGCTCCATTCGGTGGACGGGTCCACGGCCCAACCAGAGCAGGCCCTGGTGCAGATCCGTGGCCGGCTCCGCTCGATCCTTACGGCAGAGCGGGTCGCCCTGAACTTCCTGGGGCGGCTGAGCGGGATCGCTACGCTCACGCGCGCGTTCGTGGACGCCGTGGAAGGAACCGGTGCCCGGATCATCGACACCCGGAAGACCACGCCGGGTTGGCGCCATCTGGAGAAGGAAGCCGTACGGGCGGGTGGCGGGGCGAATCATCGGATGGGCCTCTGGGACATGGTGCTCATCAAGGACAACCATATCGCCGCCGCCGGCGGAATCGGGCCCGCGCTCCGGGCGGTTCGGGACCAGAACCGAGCGGGGCTGCCCGTGGAGGTTGAGGTCAGCACGCTCCAGGAGTTGGAGGAAGCGCTCGCCGCTCCACCCGACCGGGTGCTGCTGGACAACATGACCTTGGATGCACTGCGTGCGGCGGTAGCCAGGACGACGGCGCTGGATGACGAGCGCCCCCGTCTCGAGGCGTCCGGGAACGTCAACCTCGGGACGGTCAAGGATATCGCCGCCACGGGGGTGGACCTCATCAGCGTGGGAGCGCTCACCCACTCGGCCCCGTCCGCCGACGTCTCTCTCCGCGTGGACTCCTGAGGGCCCCGCATGGCCAGTCCGTCGCGCTGGGAAGGACAGACCGGGCCGGGCCTGGCTCGGCGGTTTCGGCTCCCCCTGGCGGAGGTCCATCATGCCCTGGGTTCCACGAACGACCGGGCGAAGGCGTTGGCTCGGGAGGGCGCACCTCCCTTTACCCTCGTGGTCGCGGACCATCAGACCGCCGGCCGAGGGCGCGGCGGCCGGGACTGGCACTCCCCGGCGGGCTGCGGGGTCTGGGCAAGCATGATCCTGCGGAGCTCCGGTGGGGAGACGGACGCTCGCCTGCCCATTCGGCTCGGCCTTTCCCTGGCCGCAAGGCTCGAGGACGTCTCGGAGGGCGTGATCGGCCTCAAGTGGCCCAACGACCTGTTCCTCGACCACCTCGGCGAGCAGGGTAAGCTGGGTGGGATCCTGTGTGAGCGGATGGTCGCCCCGGGCCCCAGGCGGGCCGACCGCCCGGACATGGGCGCTGTGGTGGTGGGCATCGGGCTGAACGTGCTGCCGGTGGAGGTGGAGGCCGAGTACCCCCCCGCGGCGTTGAGCTGGGTGGGCCAGACGGACCGTAGCGTCGTGCTCGAGTGCATGGTGGACGCCGTGCGGACCGCGACGGAGGGTGGCGGCGAGCCGCTGTCCATGGATGAGTTGGCGGTTTGGGCCATGCGAGACGTTCTTCTCGGCAAGACCGTGCAGGTGCTGGGGCAACCCCCGGAGCGGCAGTTGGGCGTGGCCCGGGGAATCGACCACGAAGGTCAGCTGCTGGTGGAGACGCGATCCGGTCTGTCGAGGGTCGTGGCCGGCAGGGTTCGACCGCTGGAAGCGTCGGAGGGTGGGGCCTCCCCGCTGAGATCTCGGCGTTAGACCATCAGCCGGGGCGTGAACCAGACGGCCCGCATACCATAGGACAGGAGCGGTTCCATGCAGCTTGTGCTCGACGTCGGGAATACCGAGACCGTGGTGGGCGTGGTAGAGGGAGACTCCCAGCTTCGGGCTCATTGGAGGATCTCCACCAAGGTCCCGCGCACATCGGACGAGTACGGCTATCTCCTGCGGGGGCTCCTGCGAGAAGCGGGTTTCGACCGTGAACGCCTCACGCGGGCCGTCGTGGGATCCGTGGTTCCCGCCGCGACCGACGTCCTGCGTCCGACCCTGGATGGGCTGGTCCACGGCCCGGTCTTCGTCGTGGACCCGGGAGTCTCCTTGCCGGTACGGCTGGACGTGGACGAGCCTCGCACCGTGGGGGCGGACCGGATCGTGAATACCCTTGCCGCTCGGGAGTTCTACCACCGGGACACCGTGGTGGTGGACCTGGGCACGGCCACCACGTACGACTGCATTACCGCCGAGGGAGTGTTCGAGGGGGGCGTCATCGCCCCCGGTGTGTCCGCGGGCCTGGAGTGGCTAGCCGCACGGACGGCGAAGCTCCCGGCGGTGGAGTTCTCTCCGCCCACGCGGGTCATCGGGCGCCGAACCGAGACCTGCATCCAGTCCGGGATCTTCTACGGGGTGGTGGACGCCCTGGACGGGATGGTTGGGCGAATTCGCCAGGAGTGGGGTCGCCCGGATGCGCTGGTTGTGGCCACCGGGGGATACGCCCCCATGGTGGGGCCGCATTGCCGCACCGTGGAACGTGTGGAACCCTGGCTGACTCTCTACGGGCTGGCCCTGGCGGGACGCCTCCTCGCGGGGGAGTGAGGTGCCGCTGGGATCCAGCGGAGCCGGCCTGCTCCTCCTGGCCCCCTCCTTGCATCCCTGACCTCCACGACGCGGGCGGCTCGACTGACCGCGTCGGCGGGGATCCCCTGGACACAGTGGGTTCTCCCGCCCAGCGGCGTGGCGATCCGAGCCCCCGAGACCGGGGACGAGGCTTGGTACGCCCGGTAATGAGGTGCGGTGGGGGGAAATCTCCTTCCGCCGAGCATGGAAGAACACGGAGTGTGTCAGGCCTTCCCTCGGGTCACCGGCTCCGATTGACGCGAGCGTTTGCGCTCGAGGATGTCGAAGCATGAATCAGTGGGTCGGAACGGCGCGCTCGGTGCGCCGCGCGCTCGTGGGGCTCGCCAGCTCCACTCGGATCCTCACTCGGCGACTCGGTCCGGTCCGGTGGCGGTCCGCGGACGGGCAACGGCTGCGACTCCTGGACGGATTCCGGGACGCGGAGCGCGATCAGAAGGTGGCACTCCTGGGGCTGGTCCTGGTCCTCGCCATCCTGAGCTGGCCGTGAGGGTCCGCCCGCGTTGGGTCGCGGGCTCCCTGATCACCGCCTCCCTCCTGGTTCCCGCCGGCCTCGGGGCTCAGGCGGCGTCGGTGGGTGCGTCCCCGGCTGCCTCCTCCATCCAGCCGGCCACCTTCTGGTGGGACGCCTCGCTGGGCGCCGGTTCATCCCAGGTCAGCTGTGGCATCTGCGCCAATGGTGTGGACACCGGACCCTTCCTGACCCTGGCTTGGGGGGCGTATGCCTCCAGCACCATCGCTTTGGGGATCGAGTTGGGCGGCTGGACGCACAGGGACGGCGACGTCCGGGAGCGGATTCTCCAGGGCAGCCTGAGCGTGCGATTCGCCCGCGATCCCCGTGCCGGTCTCCACTATCTGGCCGGCGCCGGATGGATGCAGTACCGAGCCGGAGACTTCGCGTATGCGGCACCCCAGCTCCAGCTCGGGCTCGGGTGGAGCCTACCGGTGACCGCGGTGTGGGGGGTCGGCGGCCGACTCCTCACCGACATAGCCCCCTTCGGAAGCCTCGAGAATGGGGGACGCACGGTAGCCGACGGGGTCCGGGTGGGAACCCTGCGCCTGGCAGTGTTCGTCCGCAGGAACTGAAATCGCAGGAACCGATCGCCCCGGCAGGAAGCCACCCATCAAGGCAGGAAGCCATGTTACGACCCCTCCCGTCTCTCCGACGCCTTCTCATTCCGTTCACCGCGGCCCTTACCGCCGGCGCACTGGCGTGCGGAGACGACCGCCCGAGCCCCGTGGCTCCCCGGCTCTCGTTGAGCGAGGCCACGGGTCATGCCCGCGCCTTCGGGCTGTGGACCCCCACCGACCAGGACACCTGCACCGCCGAGATCCACGACCAGTACGTCACCGTGGGCCCGGATGGCCTGGTCTATCCCACCTGGCACCCGCCCGAGGACCCGGTCACGGGTTGCACCTTCGGACACGAGCACGGCCGGGATCCCTCGGGATCGGACCTGTATGGCCAGGTGGGTGACATTCCCTTCGGCTACGCCAACGAGTACCTGGAGGCCAGCGGCTTCGGGGCACCTCGTCACGAGGATCACGTGGGTCACAAGGTCGAGTGGGAAAACGACTTGACCATGCACTTCGGGGACGGGGGCGACGCGGTTCTTGCCGTCACCTGTGACGTTCTGGTGAAGCTCCACCAGGGGTCCCACTCCCCGGATGCCTTCACCAACAACTTGCACGAGGTGGCCTATCACATCCGCTGCTCCGACGGCACCGGCTTCAGCGCCACGCTCCTGACCGCCATCGGGAACGCGGGAGAGCTGGTGAACGGGTGTGACCGCGACGAGCACATCCAGGCGGGGACCGCCACACCGGTGATCTCTCCGGATGGAGGCGGAAAGCGGGCCCTCCCCACCGCCTCCTGCATCCAGGAGCGGGTCCTGAGCGGTGACTCCCCACGCTTCGATTCGGCCCTTCGGGAGAGCTGGGAGATCAGCGGCAGACTCCGGCGGGCCGATGGCCACACGCTGGTATCGTTCAACCCCTACTTCCAGGTCCTGGACCCCAGCCGGTACTTCGATCCTGCCGCCGAGCGATCGCTGGCCCGCCCGGTGGACCTTTGCGGCCTACCGGCCGTAGCCGGCCGGGACCGTTGTGCGGTCCTGGGGGACACCCTGGTCGCCTGGGACCATGTCCTCTCCCCCTTCAAGGGCACACGGCGGTTCGTGGACATCAACTCCAACCGTGTGAGCAACGAGGGTGGGCCCGTTCTGTGGTATACCGACCCCCTGGGCCGGAACGGGAGCCCGGAACCGTTCCCGGGTGCCATCCGCCAGTGGGTCGCAGATCGGGACAACACTGCGTTCGATCTCCGCGGACCCGTCATCGGACGCGACCGGGATTACGACGCACGGGGGGTGCACGCTCCGAACTGATCCCCGCGGGTGGCTCAGGTCAGCGGGCCAGGCGCCGGGCGTACCATCCGACCCAGCGGTCGCTGCGCCCGAAGAGACGGGTCCAGAAGACGATTCGCTTGACCTCCGCTCGACCGATCTTCGTCTCTTCGTGGAAGACCCGCGGGTTCTTCCGCGAGATCGCCAGCGTCCGGACCGCGAACAGGTAGGGCAGGAGGCAGAAGAGACGGATCCCCCGTTCCGCGGGCGGAATCCGGGCGATGTAATGCCGGGCCGCCTCCAGGTGCCTCTCCGCCTTGGGGACCAGTCGATTCAGGATGGCCAGCTCGGTCTCGCGGTCCCGGCCCCCCGGTGCGAACAGGTCGTGAGGGTCTCGCTCGCCGGGCACGAAGGTCCTGGGAATGAACACCCACCCCCGCTCCCAGTCCCCGTGTAGCCCCCGGATGACGTTCACCGTCTGGAGGGCGAGACCGAACTCGCGCCCCAGGCGCATCATCTCCTGCCGCTCGGACTCCACCCCGGTGATCCGCCGCGCGAAGAGCTCGGTCAGGAGCCAGCCGACGCGGCCCGCCACTTCGTGCATGTAGTCGTCGAGGTCGTCTTCCGTCTGGATGTCAGGTCCTCGGTGGGCCCACCGGGCCATCCCCAGGGTGGAATCCCGGACATGGCGGATCAGGATCTCCCGGGAGGGGGACCGCAGCCCGGTCAACGCCTCGTGAACCTGGCCCGTGTTCCGGGCCACCAGGGCGTCCGGAGTCTCGTCCGGGACACGGGCCAGGGAGTCGGCCAGGGCGTCCACCGGCTCCTCGCCACCCAGGACGCGGGCCCAACGCTCCAGGAGCGCCACCTTCTCTCGCGCGGGCATGCGTTCGTTGTCTTCCAGGTAGTCCGAGACACGCAGAAGGAGGTACGCCACCTCGATCTCCCTCCGGAGTGGGTCCGGAAGGAGGTCGATCCCCAGGGCGAAGGTCCGGGACGCGGCGTGAAGAAGCTCATTCAGGGTGGGCATGGAGCGATAAGGTATCATCTCCCCTTGGGTGGGTCACCAACGACGAGCCGGGGCGTGCGAGCGCGGTGTGGATCGGGGGGCACCACGGCCTTCCGCAGGGTCCAGGGGAGTCGGTGCGCGAGGGGTCCTTGACCCTCCGGGCGGTGGATTTATGTTTCCTTCCAGCATCCTTAGCACTCATCCCGAGAGAGTGCTAACAGAGCGTCATCTCGGGACCGAGCAACTCAATCCCAAAGGAGCCAGGAGACCATGTCTGCTGCGAAGATCAACCCCCTCCACGACCGGGTCGTGGTCCAGCCCCTGGAGGAAGCCGAGCAGATGCGCGGTGGCCTCTACATCCCCGATACCGCCAAGGAGAAGCCCCAGCAGGGCAAGGTGGTGGCGGTGGGCCCCGGGAAGTTCAGCGAGCAGGGCGAGCGCATCGAGCCCGACGTGAAGGCAGGCGACACGGTCCTGTACGGGAAGTACAGCGGGACCGACGTCACCGTGGACGGGCAGGAGTACCTCATCCTCCGCGAGGCCGACATCCTCGCCGTGCTCGGTTGATCCGAGCCGCCATCCAGGGCTTTTCAATCATCCATTAGGAGATAGACGACAATGGCAGCCAAGGAACTCGATTTCGACATCGAGGCCCGCACTCGCCTCAAGGCCGGCGTGGACAAGCTGGCCAGGGCGGTGAAGGTCACGCTCGGCCCGAAGGGCCGGAATGTGGTGCTGGACCGCAAGTTCGGCTCCCCCACCGTCACCAAGGACGGCGTCTCGGTGGCCAAAGAAGTGGAGCTCGAGGATCCCGTGGAGAACATGGGAGCGCAGATGGTGAAGGAGGTCGCTACCAAGACTTCCGACCTCGCGGGTGACGGGACCACCACCGCCACCGTGCTGGCCCAGGCCATCTACAGCGAGGGTCTGAAGAACGTCACCGCCGGTGCGAATCCCATGGGGATCAAGCGCGGCATCGACAAGGCCGTGGAGAAGGTCGTGGAGGAGCTCCGTGGCATCTCCCAGGAGACCAAGGGCAAGAAGGAGATCGCCCAGGTCGGAGCCATCTCGGCCAACAACGACCAGGAGATCGGTGACCTCATCGCCGACGCCATGGAGAAGGTCGGGAAGGACGGCGTCATCACGGTGGAGGAGGCCCGTGGCCTCGAGACCACCCTCGACACCGTGGAGGGCATGCAGTTCGATCGTGGCTACCTCTCTCCGTACTTCGTGACGGACCCGGAGCGCATGGAGGCGGTCCTGGAGGATCCCATGATCCTCATCCACGACAAGAAGATCTCCTCCATGAAGGACCTGCTTCCCATCCTCGAGAAGGTCGCCCAGATGGGTAAGCCGCTCCTGATCATCGCCGAGGACGTTGAGGGCGAGGCCCTGGCGACCCTGGTGGTGAACAAGCTGCGCGGCACCCTGAAGGTGGCGGCGGTCAAGGCGCCGGGCTTCGGCGACCGTCGCAAGGCCATGCTCCAGGACATCGCCGTCCTCACCGGCGGTCAGGTGATCTCCGAGGAGGTCGGTTTCAAGCTGGAGAACGCGGTGGTGTCCGACCTGGGTACGGCCAAGCGGGTCGTCATCGACAAGGACAACACTACCGTGGTGGACGGCGCCGGTGAGGCCGACAACATCCAGGGCCGCATCGAGGAGATCAAGGTCGCCATCGACAAGAGCACCTCGGACTACGACCGGGAGAAGCTGCAGGAGCGGCTGGCGAAGCTCGCCGGTGGTGTGGCGGTGATCAACGTCGGTGCCGCCACCGAGACCGAGATGAAGGAGAAGAAGGCTCGCGTGGAGGACGCTCTGCACGCGACCCGTGCCGCCGTGGAAGAGGGAATCGTTCCGGGCGGTGGTGTTGCCCTTCTCCGGGCCCAGGCGACCCTGGAGGGCTTCAGCGTGGACCGGGCCGACGAGCAGGTGGGCGTCGACATCCTCCGGCGCGCCCTGGAGGCCCCCATTCGCCAGATCGCGGTGAACGCGGGAGCGGAGGGATCCATCATCGTCGCCAAGGTCCGGGAGGCCGGCGACGCCGCGTTCGGGTACAACGCGCTCACCGACACCTTCGAGGATCTGGTGGAGGCCGGAGTGATCGATCCCACCAAGGTGGTGCGGACGGCTCTCCAGAACGCTTCGTCCATCGCCGGCCTGCTCCTCACCACCGAGGCGGTGGTGGTGGAGAAGCCGGACGCTGAAGCTCCCGCGGGCGGCGGGATGCCCGGCGGAATGGGTGGCATGGGCGGAATGTACTGATCCGTCCGGCCGCGGCCGGGGCGGCACCGCTCGCGGGGCCGCCATAGAGTGTCAGGAAGCGGTCCGGTCGCCGAAAGGTGGCCGGACCGTTTTCCGTGCCCCTCCTCTTGTCCAGCGGGCCGTCGGCAGCGAGCCTGCCCAAGGCGGTCTGGAACTCCTCCCTCCCTCGCCCCCAGGAACTCACGAGAGCCATGACACGCCGCAGCCCCAGAGTCGACGCGTACATTGAGAAGGCGGCCCACTTCGCGCGCCCCATCCTCACCCACATCCGTGCGGTGGTCCACGAAGCGTGCCCGGAGGTGGAGGAGACCATCAAATGGGGAATGCCTCACTTCGAGGTGGGCGGGATCCTCTGTGGGATGGCCGCCTTCAAAGCCCACTGCACCCTGACCTTCTGGAATGCCGAGGCGGTGGTGGGCGGCTCGGCGGTTGGAGGCGCCATGGGGGAGTTCGGGAGGATCACCGCGCTGGCCGAGCTGCCGGCGGACGAGGTCCTGGCCGGGTACGTCCGAAAGGCCCGCGACCTGCGGGTCGCCGGCGTGACCCGGCGGCCGCCTCCGGGCCCTCGGCACGGTCCAGTGGACATTCCAGAGGCCCTGGCCGCGGCTCTTCGCCAGACCCCCGCGGCCCAGGCGGCGTGGGAGGACTTCAGCTCCAGCAAGAAGCGGGACTACGCGGAGTGGATCGCCGAAGCGAAGGGGGAGGCCACCCGCGAGCGACGACTCGCCCAGGCCGTGGAGTGGATCTCCCAGGGAAAACCCCGGAACTGGAAGTACATGTAGCTCGCCACCTCTCGGGGATCCCCGGGGGATCGGGCTATCTTATCCCGTCATGGCACTCATCTCGGCACAGGGACTCACCATCGCCTTCGGGGGTCCCCCCCTGCTGGAGGACGCCACCCTCCATGTGGAGAAGGGGGAGAGGATCGGCCTCGTGGGACGAAACGGGGCGGGGAAGTCCACGCTCCTGCGGGTCCTCGGGGGTGAGTTGGGCGCCGACGCGGGGCGCGTGGTTCTGGAATCCGGCATCCACGTGGCATTCCTGCCCCAGGACACTCCTCCAGGCGTGCACGGATCCGTGGAGGCCGTGGTGCGGGCGGGCCTTCAGGGGCACTCGGACGAGGATCACCACGTCCAACGCGTCTGCTCGCTGGTGGAGGTGGACCCGGACGCCGCCTTCGAGACCCTCTCCGGAGGGCAGAAGCGTCGTGCGCTCCTGGGCCGGGCCCTGGCGGCCGAGCCCGAGGTGCTGCTCCTGGACGAGCCCACGAACCATCTCGACCTGGAGGGGATCCGCTGGCTCGAGGGCTTCCTGCAGCGGTTCGGCGGGAGCCTCGTCTTCGTCACACACGACCGGGCCTTCCTCCGCAATCTGTCCACCCGGATCGTCGAGCTGGATCGGGGGGCCCTGACCTCGTGGGAGTGTGACTACGCCACCTACCTGCGTCGAAAGGAGGATCTCCTGGATGCCGAGGAGAAAGAGCGAGCGTTGTTCGACCGGCGACTCGCCCAGGAGGAGGCGTGGATTCGCAAGGGGATCAAGGCCCGCCGCACCCGGAACGAAGGGCGCGTCCGGGAACTGGAAAGGATGCGACGGGAGCGTGCAGCCCGGAGGGGCCGGGACGGAGACGTCCGGATGAGCATCCAGGAAGCCCACCGGTCCGGGTCACGGGTCGTCGTGGCTCGGGACGTCTCCTTCGGATGGGAGGGGGCGCCCGTGGTCACGGGGTTGTCCACTACCGTCATGCGGGGGGACAAGGTGGGGGTGATCGGTCCAAACGGCGCCGGAAAGACCACCCTGCTCAAGCTCCTCCTGGGCCAGTTGCCACCGGATTCGGGGACCGTGACCCACGGAAGCGGTGTGGAAGTGGCCTACTTCGACCAGCACCGGGAGCAGCTCGACCCGGAGGCCAGCGTGGCCCAGAACGTGGCGAGCGGCAGCACCCATGTCCGTCAGGACGGGGAGCGCCGTCATGTCCTGAGCTATCTCCAGGACTTCCTCTTCACACCGGACCGGGCGCGGCAGCCCGTGAAGGCGCTCTCCGGGGGTGAGCGGAACCGGCTACTCCTCGCCCGGCTATTCACCCAACCCGCGAACCTCCTGGTGCTGGACGAGCCCACCAACGACCTGGACGCGGAGACGCTGGAGCTCCTGGAGGAACGGCTGCTCCAGTTCGGCGGAACCGTTCTGGTCGTCAGTCACGACCGTGAGTTCCTGGACAATCTCTGTACCAGCACGTTGGTCTTCGAGCAGGGTGGGCGGGTCAAGGAGTACGTCGGGGGCTACTCCGACTGGCAACGGGTGGTGGGCCGCCAGGAGGCAGCGGACGACGCCCGGCGGGCGGCAGGTACCCGATCCTCCCGTTCATCCGCTCGGCCCTCCCCCACAGGCGCCGATGATACCCGGGACCATCCCGATGCGGGCAAACGAGATACGGTGCGTCGCCTGAGCTATCACGAGAAGCGGGAGCTGGAGACGCTCCCCGCCCGAATCGAGGCGCTGGAGTCGGAGTTGGACGGGGTGCACAGCACCCTCTCCGACCCGGAGTTCTACCGAGGCGATCCAGGGGACATCCGGAAGGTCACCGAGCGGGCAGAGACCCTGGAGCGAGAAATCGCCGACGCATTCTCCCGTTGGGAGGAGTTGGCGGAGCGGGCCTGATCGGCCGGGGTGCCTCTCGGGACGCGGCCGAGGCCGGGTCAGCGACCGGGGGGAATGTCCCGGATCCACACGCGCCGGAACTGGACAGGGTGGCTCTCACTCTGCAGCGCGATGTACCCCGCGGTGAGCCGCGTCCCGTCCACCTTTGCGTCCGGTGGAACCCCCGAGACGACACCACCGCCCACCACCGGATGGGAATAGGCCAGCACTGTGTCCCCTTCCACGAGGTGGACGATGCGGTCGCCACCGCGCACGACGAGCTCCACCGTCACCCATGCCTCTGAGTGGATCGTGGGCGCGTCGGCGGTGACGCAGTGGTTCTCCACCAACGAGCCCTCCATTTCCACGTGGGTGCCCGGTGTGCAGAGGTTCATGGTGGGTCGGGGAGTCTCACCGTCTCCGCCGAGGAACTGTGCCTCCAGGGAGACGGGGAAGTCCTGGTCCACACCCATGGTTTCCGGGGCCTGGGAGTGGAACATGACCCCACTGTTCCGGAGCGCCCAGCCAGGGCCACCCGGTACCTGCTCCCCCACGAAGCGGTACTCCACCAGGAGGCGATAGTGGTCGCGCGGCGTCTCGTGGAAGAGGTGCCCGAAGCGCTCCCCGAAGGTCTCATAGGCCTCGTAGCCCACGGTCAGGAGCCCGTCCTCCACACGGAAGGTGTGGAGCGGGTCCTCCCCGGAGGGATGACCGCGGATCTTGGGCGTCCATCCGTCGAGGCTCCGCCCGTCGAACAGCGCTGTCCAGCCCGACTCGGGGGGTGGGAGGGCATCCACCTCCTGTGCGGGCGCCACCGAAGGAAGGAAGACCAGAGATAGCAGGCAGAACAGGCTCGGGCGCGGTCGGGGCCCGGAACGTGTGTTGGGCCAGAGCGCTTGCGTGGGTCGAAGCATCCCGCCAACCTCGTCCTTCCGAGCGCCGGGCGCCAGCCAACCGCGGGGCCCGCCGCCGGATCCAACCTGTGCGGAGGGAGCAGGTGCATGCACCGCGGCCCGGCACGCGGGCTCTCGCTCCGCCGGCGCACCATGGCGCCCCGTCTCCTCATGCGTACCAGGGGTCTGATGTCCAACTCGTCTCCCACCGCCCGGCGAACCTCCACCCGCTCATTCCTCGCCGTGCCGGTCCTGTTGGCTTTGGGCTTGGGTGCGTGCGGCGGTGACACAACCGGGCCGGCGGGCGCCGGCTCGGGACTGGATGGGCCGGACCGTGTGCTGGACTGGCAACCGGAGACGGTCTACACCGTGGGGGGATTCGAAGCGCCGGAGTGGGCGACGTTCGGACGAGTGGCCCAGTTGGGCTTCGATCAGGACGGGACCCTCTACCTGTTCGACGATCAGACGGCTCAGGTCACGGTGGTCTCGCCGGAGGGAGCCTTCCTGCACGTCATCGGACGCCGAGGGGACGGTCCCGGGGAGGTCGGTCGGCCCCTGGGAATGACGGTGACGCGAGACGGACGGGTAGTGATCCCGGACCTGGGGAAGAGGGCTCTGGTCCTCTACGATGCCCAGGGCGAGTGGCTCGGCAACGCGCGGGTGGCCATGGAGAGGGAAGGCCTCCCCGCGCGGGACGTGCGGGCCACCGCGTCCAACCGGGTGGTGTCCGCCGAACCCTTGCGACTGTTCCTGGACGAGGGGACAGGGGACACGGACGGCGAGGCCCCCAACCGGGGCACCCGCCCCGTGTGGGTCTACCCGACGTCGGAGGGCGACTCGGCGGAGAAGCTCCTGGACGCGTGGGAGCCGCCGCCGCCGCCCGAGGGCGGAGAGAGCACGTTGGAGGGTGGAGGCACCGCCGGTGGAATGGTCGTGATCCGGACGGCCAGGATGCGGGCCTTCACCCCCGAGCTCCATCTGGCGCCCCTCCCGGATGGCCGAGTGGCGGTGGTGGACTCGGTGGATTACACCCTGAAGCTCGTGGGCGCTTCGGGTGAGGTTGAGCGCCTCCACCGCCCCATCCCTCCCACTCCGGTGACCGACGGGATCAGGGAGATGGAGCGAGAGCGTCGCCTGGACGAGATCGTGGGCCGGGAGGGGGGCGCCCGACTCAGCGTGCTGGGGGGAGGCGGCGGAGTGTCGTTGGATCGGGAGGCGGTCAAGCGGATGCTCGAGGACCAGGTGTCGAACATGTCCTTCTTCCCGGAGATCCCGGTGGTGGAGTCCATGGCCGCCGACTGGGAGGGCCGGATCTGGGTGCAGCGAAGCTCCGGCGTGCCCGGCGAGCCCGGCCCCACCGACGTCATCACCGCTGGCGGCGGGTACGTGGGCACCCTCCCCCCGGACGGGCTCCGCATCCCCGACGCCTTCGGGCCCGGGGGGCTGGCCGCCTACATCGAGCTGGACGAGCTGGACGTGGCTACGGTGCGCGTGGTTCGACTTCCGCTGGGGACCTAGCCCGCCAGGGAGTCCAGGGCCTCCTCCACCGTCTCCCACTCGGCCAGGGTGGACGTGATCTGCCCCTGCAGGCGTTCCCGCTCCGACTGCAGCTCGGCGACCTGTTCAGGTGGGGTCTCCTCGAAATAGCCGGGTCGAAGGAAGACCTGGTCGATCTCGCGCACCCGCGCCTCCGCTCCCTCGATGGCCGAGGTCAGCTCCTCGCGGCGGCGCTCCAGGCGACGCTGCTCACGGACGCGGTCCCGGTCCTCTCGGCCCTTCCGCTGCAGCTCCTTCCAGTTGTCCCGGGTCGCCTTCACGTCGCCCTCGGTGGCCCCAACGGCCGCTTCCCGCTTCTCGCGCCGGGCTCGAAGGACGACGGAATCCACATCCAGGTGGTCGTCGCCCGTGGCGTGCACATACTCCTCGTACGTGCCCGGGTAGTCGGTGATGCCGTCCTCCGTGATCTCGACGACGCGCGTGGCCAGCTGCTTCACGAACCAGCGGTCGTGGGACACCAGAACCAGGGTACCGTCGTAGCCGCGGAGGCCCTCCACCAGGGCCTCGATGGACTCCAGGTCCAGGTGGTTCGTGGGTTCGTCCAGGACCAGGACATTGGGCCGCTCCAGCGTGATTCGACTGAAGACCAGGCGCGCCGCCTCGCCACCCGACAGGGCGGCGACCCGCTTCTTCCCGTCATCGCCGGTGAAAAGCATCATCCCCAACTGGCCCCGGACGAATCCCCGGTCCCGGTCAGGACAGAAGGCCCACAGCCAGCTCTCCACGGTCCCGTCCTGTCCCTCGAGCGACTCGTGGTGATCCTGAGCGAAGTACGAGACGTGGGTCTCGTACCCCCACTCCACGGAACCGGCGTCCGGCTGCACCTCGCCCATGGCGACTTTCAGGAGGGTGGACTTGCCGATCCCGTTGGGGCCCATGATGGCCATGCGGTCCCCCCGGTTCACCTGCAGATCCACCCCGTGCAGCACTTCGTTGTCACCGTAGGCCTTTCGGATCCCCCCTATGGCGAGCACTTCCCGCCCGCTGGGCCGGCGCGGCTCGAAGCGGAAGGTGGGGTATCGGCGCGAGCTGCCGGGAAGCGTCTCCAGCTCGCTGGCCCGCTTTTCGATCATCCTCAGCTTGCTCTGGGCCTGTCGGGCCTTGCTGGCCTTGGCTCGGAACCGGTCCACGAATTCCTGGTGGTGGGCGATCTCCTTTTGCCTGGACTCGATCTCCTTCTCCCGGCGCTCCCGCTCCTCCCTTTTCTGCGCCACGAAGGCGGTGTAGTTCCCGGTATAGAGCGTCACGGTCTCGTAGTCCACGTCCAGGATCCGCGTGGACACGTTGTCCAGGAAGCGATGGTCGTGTGAGATCACGACCACCGGCCCCGAGAAGTCGGCAAGGAACTTCTCCAGCCAGCGGATGGAGAGGATGTCCAGGTGGTTGGTGGGCTCGTCCAGGAGGAGGGCGTCGGGGTTGGCTGCCAGAGTCTGCGCCAGAAGGACCCGGAGCTTGAAGCCACCAGACAGGGTGGAGAGCGGCTCGTGGTGGGTCGACCCCGAGAGCCCCAGGCCCTCAAGGATGGTGGCCGCTCGGGCCTCGGCCGTGTAGCCGTCGTGCCGCTGCACGGTCTCCTCGAGATGCGAGAACCGCTCCACGTCGAAGTCGGCATCGGGGTCGGCCTCCGCCTGGGCGAGCAGCTTCTCCTTCTCCTGCAGGGCCTCCCACAGCTCGAGGTTTCCCATCAAGGCCACCGACAGGATGGACTGGTCCTCGTAGATGAACTGGTCCTGCCGCAACACGCCCAATCGGGCGTCCCGGGGGATGGACACCTGACCGTGGGTGGGCTCCTCGAAGCCGCCAAGGATGTTCAGCAGGGTCGTCTTGCCCGCGCCGTTGGCGCCGACAAGGCCGTATCGCTCCCCGGAGTTCAACTGGAAGGAGGCGCTTCGGAAGAGCACGCGGTCGCCGTACGACTTGGCGAGGTTCGAGACGGAAATCATGGAAGGGGAATCTACATCGAGGGGCGCCGAAGACGTGGGTCAGCCCGTCCGAGCCTCCGCCGGTGGGATGGCGCGCCGCGCGACGGCGTCCCGGCAGCAGGTCATACCCGGCTTCCGGCATCCAGCAGCCGGTTTCCCTCTTCCGGGGTGTACACCGCGTAGTTGAATCCCGGTTGGATGCAGAACGCCCCCGTGCGCCCGCGCGTGTCCAGCGCGATGAAGCCGACCTGGATCTCCCGCCAGTCCGGGTTCTTCTCGATGACGCGCTCCACCGCGAGCTCACACGCTTCCTGCGGCGAGTGTCCCTGGCGCATGAGCTCTACCACCAAGAAGCAACCCACGGCCCGGATCACCGCTTCTCCCCATCCCGTCGCGGTGGCACCCCCCACCGCGTTGTCGACGTAGAGACCGGCGCCGATGATGGGCGAATCTCCTACCCGACCGTGGTACTTGTAGGCGGCACCGCTGGTGGTGCAGGCCCCGGAGAGGTTTCCGGACTGGTCCAGGGCCAGCATGCCGATGGTGTCGTGGTTCTCGATGTTGATGACGGGCCGGGTCTCGCCGTTCGTTTCCTTCCAGCGCTCCCAGGCAGCCTCTGACTCCGGGGTAAGGAGATTCTCGCGTTGGAAGCCCTGGGAGACGGCGAAGTCCAGGGCCCCGGTGCCCACGAGCATGACGTGGGGCGTCTCCTCCATCACCCGTCGCGCGACGGATATGGGGTGCTTGATCTCCTCCAGGAAGGCGACAGAACCACACCGTCCCGCGTCGTCCATGATACAGGCGTCCAGGGTGACGCGGCCGTACCGATCCGGAAAGCCTCCGTAGCCCACGGAGGTGATGGCGGGATCCGCCTCCGGAATGCGGACCCCCGCCTCCACGGCGTCCAGGGCCGTGCCGCCGGAGCTCAGGATCCGCCATCCAGCCTCGTTCGCGGGGATCCCGTGGGCCCAGGTGGACAGCGCCACCGGCCGGATCGGATCAATCCCCGTGGAATCGGCTTGCGGCCCCGCGTCGGGGGCGCATCCGTGGAGCAGGAGGGGGGCCCCGGTGGTTCCCAGGGCGGCGGTCTTCAGAAACGAGCGGCGGTCGGGCATGTGGGCTCTCCAGTGCCAAGGTCCGACGCCAGGGTAATCGACCCGTGGGGCAGGGGGCAATCCAGGGGTGATCAGGCCTCCCGAAGCCGGGGATCGAGGGCCGGAATGGTCCGGATCTCGCTCAAGGCGTCCTCGAGGGACGAGAAGGCCACCGGTGCGGCCGGAAAGGGATCCACGGAGATGAAATGGAATCCACGCCACTCGTGGACGAAGCGACGATCGGGGCCCCTCCCACGTGCGCATTCCCCGGCCGACCGCCACAGGGTTCTCGCCTCCAGCCAGACCCACTCGTCGAACCCCTGGAACGGTCCGGCGACGGCCCCGTGGGAATCCTCGGAGAGCACCCAACCCTCCCACTCCAGGATCCTCCCTCGCTCGCCGGACACCAGGATCGTGCCCTCCGCCGCGAACAGCGTGGGAAGGTCCGGATAGGGATCGGAAATCTCGGTCCCGGCCTTCGTCACCAGGAAATGTGCAGCTCCGACCCGCCGCACGTCGGCCGCGTCGGACGACTCCACCAGCTGGCCCAGACGATGGGCCAGCACGCTCAACTGGGTCCGCACGTCGTTTCCTCCGCCGGTGGTGGCGGGCGGTGTGAGCCTCTTGGTCGAGTGTCGGTTCATTGGGGGCCCGCGGCGCTCGAGGGATTGGAACGAGGCCTCCAAGACGCCGCTCGACACCGTCGTGTCGGGGGGCTGCTGGGATCCCAGGCTCGTTCCGTGCCGTATGACAGCGGTAGAGTTTCTTGTGACACCCGTTACCGTCCGGGCGTCAAACTGCCGTCAATGACGACCCGCGCTTCCGTCCTCGCCCGCCACATCATGCCGATTCCCGCCCGCCGTCTTGTGTCCCGTCGCTCGATCAGCCTCGCCGCCGCCTCCCTGGTGGCCCTGGCGGTGCTGTCACCAGCCCACGCCGCGGGCCAGGAAGGCGGAGCCGTCCCCGCGGCTCCCCGTTTCGATTGGTTCCCCGGCACGCCCGCCCAGGGCCGGCTCTTCGTCTTCCGGGTGGTGCTCGCCGACGGCCAGGGCTCCGAGATACGTCGAATCGAGGGCCGGACGGCGGGGGAGCGGCTCCATTTCCGGCCCGCCGCGGGGGAGGCCTTCGAGGCGCTGGCGCCCGCGCCCATCGACGCCCGGGGCACGGTGGAGGTCACGCTGGACCTCACCTACGCCAACGGGCAGACCGAACGGGTCCAGGTAGGGGTTCCCGTGGAAGCCGGAAGCTACCGTCACGAGCGACTTACGGTCGCACCGCGGTTCGGCTCGCCGCCCAACGAGGCGGATCAACGCCGCCGGGCTCGGGACGCCGCCCTCGCCCGGGCCGTGTCGGAGGCCGCGCACCGCACTCCGCGGCTCTGGACACCGGAGGTCATCCTCCCGCGGGATGATCGGGTGACCAGTGGGTTCGGGAACGGCCGGGAGTTCAATGGGCAGATCTCCAGCCGGCACATGGGATTGGACCTGGATGGGGAGCCGGGAGACACCGTGTACGCGGCGATCCGTGGCGTGGTGGAGCTCGTGGACGAGTTCCTGCTCGCCGGTAACATCGTCTACCTCAATCACGGCGATGGGCTGGTCAGCGGGTATTTCCACCTGAGCCGGCAGCTCGTGGCGGAGGGAGACACGGTGACCGCCGGAACTCCCATCGGTCTGGTGGGGGCCACGGGGCGGGTCACGGGCCCGCACCTCCACTGGGTGGTGAGGCACGGGTACGTGAGCGTCGATCCCCGGAGCCTTCTCGAGGTCATGGGTGAGACGAGGTAGCGGCGACCCACCCGAGGGCGGGAGCGGGGAGGGGGTCATCCCGTCACGGCGCTTGGGGTCGTGGGGGGTTCTGACCCTGTGCCTGCTCGGGTGTCAGGGCACCGGGGGACCTCCGGGGAGCGGCCCCGCCCTGGACGGGAGGCCATCCGGCCCACTCGGGGACACCACGTCCTGCCAGCTCACGCGGATCGTCGACGGGGATACGGTCCAGTGCGAGCCGGTGGGGCGCATTCGGCTCATCGGCATGGACACGCCGGAGGCGGATCAGGCGCCCTTCGGCGCCCAGGCCACCGAGGCATTGTCCCGGCTCGCTCCGGTGGGAAGCCGCTTGGAGGTGGAATACGACGTCGATGCGCGCGACCAGTATGACCGGGTCCTGGCGTACCTCTGGCGGGTCGACGACGACGACTCGACGATGCTCAACTGGGCTCTCGTACGGCAGGGCTATGCGCTGGTCTGGACCGATCCGGCGAACGTGCGCTACGTGGACGCCCTCACGGCCGCCCAGGAGGCGGCGCGGAGGGATCGAGCCGGACTCTGGTCTCAGGATGGCTTCGAATGCCCGCCCCGGGACTACCGGGCCGGACGCTGCGGAAGATGAGCGCACCGCGGCCCCGCCTGGAGGCGTGCGTCACCTCGGTGGCCGAGGCTCTCGCCGCAGTGGAGGGGGGTGCCCACCGCCTCGAGCTCTGTTGCAAGCTCCGGGTGGGTGGGCTCACGCCATCCCAGCGGCTCCTGGAGGAGGCGCGCGCCTCCCTCGACGATGCCGGCCGGGGGAGCGTCCCGGTGTTCTGTATGGTCCGTCCGGCCCCTGGCCCGTTTCGAGCTGATCCTGCCCTGCTCGGCATCATGGCGCGGGAGGCGAGGACGTTGCGACGCAGCGGGGCCGCGGGCCTCGTTCTGGGCGTCCTCGACAGGGAGAATCGGGTCGACCGGGATGCGCTCGCCCGATTGATGGAGGCCTCGGACGGCGTCCCCGTCACCTTCCACCGGGCGTTCGACCAGGCTCCCGATCCCGTCGAGGCCTTCGAGCGCGTGGCGGACGCGGGCGTGACCCGGATTCTCACGGGGGGTGGGGACGGCCGCGCCTGGGAAGGTCGAAAGCGACTCCGGGAACTGGTCCGGCTCTCCGAGCAGCGATCTCCCGGACTCACCGTGCTGGGCGCCGGAGGCGTCCGCGCGGATCACGCTCCGGCGCTGGTGGAGTACACGGGACTCCGGGAGCTCCACGCCAGGGGTTCGGCCTTTCCGGACCTTTCCCGGGTCTTCTTCGGGCCCGGCGATTCGGGTGCACGCGCTGCTGGGGCTTTCGGTCCATCGAGCCTTCCACCCGCGCCAGAGCGGTCCAGCAGGAAGAGTACGTAGGGGTACGTAGCGCGGAGGCCTGGGGGCACGGGTAGCTTGGGATCATGGTCCAGCGCACCCCAGACTCCGCTCCCGCGACGATCCCCCTCGGAGGGTGCCCGTGACGACGTGCGCCCGATTCCTCGGGCTGGCTCTCGCAGCCTGGGCGTGCCTGCCCGAGCCGGCCGTGGCACAGGCGTGCCCACCGCTCGCGCCGGGCGATTCGGTGAGGGTGACGCGCACCTTCTGGACGCCCCGTCCGGAGTTCCAGATCGAGACCCGGTCACAGCGGATCGAATTCGGCGAGGTCGAGAGGCTCACGCCCGACTCCGTTCGGTACCGAGTGGGAGAGGAGAGCCGGGGCGCGCCGCTCGTGGACAGCGTATCGCTTGCGCGCCGGTGCCGGGTCCACCCCGGGAACGACATCTCGGTGGGACGCCACCTCCTGGGTGGTGCCTTGTTGGGTGCCGGTGCCGGACTCGTGGTCGGGTTGTGTGGAACGTCGAGCTTTGATGAGGCGATGGAGGCGTGCGACTCCTCTGACGATCGGAACGTCGCCGCGCTGATGGGGATCGGATTGGCCGTGGGAACCGTGGTGGGACTCGTTGTGGGGATCGCACGACGGCAGGGTCCCGAGTGGGAGTGGATCGACGGCAGCGGCCACCCGGAGATCGGGCCTCAGCTCTCCTTCACGGCCCGGCCCGGCCCCTTTGGTGGCCAGTGGGTGTGGGGCTTCCGGGTCTCCATTCGCCACTGAGTCGTTTCGGAGCGCAACGCGTTCTGCCCTGGGAAGGAACGCCGCCATCCCCGCCGTCGCCTCTCGGCAGGCCGGGGTGCGAAGCGCGATCCCGGGGGAGCAGGAGCCGGCCGTTCGATGGCCCCGTGAGCGGTTCTGGCGGGACTCTGCGCCTACCCCTGTGACAACCCGTTCCTACCAGGAGAACTGTTCACATGGATATTGGAGCCCGCACCTCCATCCTCGTCATCGCCGCGGCGGTCACCGTCGCCGCTCCCACCGCCACCTCCGCCCAGATCCGGGCCAGTGAGAAGGCCTCGGTGTCCCAGACCGTCGACGGGACCACGCTGTCGTTGGAGTACTACCGGCCCGTGGCGAAGGGCCGCGAGTTGTTCGGAGGGATCGTGCCGTGGGGCGTCGTCTGGACTCCCGGGGCCAACTGGGCCACCACCCTCGAGATCTCGAGCGACGCACGCATCAATGGGGTGGACGTCGCCGCCGGCAAGTACTCGGTGTGGGTGATCCCTCACCCCGATCGCTTTACCATCTCCCTGAATGAGAACCCGGAGATCTTCCACTTCCACAAGCCGGACTCCGCCTCCGCCCGGTATAACATCGCAGCCACTCCAGAGAAGGGTGCGCACGCCGAGCTCCTGACCTGGGCCTTCACCAACGTTCGCGGGGACGCCGCGCGTCTCGAGATGAAGTGGGGTGAGACCACAATCCCGCTCCAGGTGCTGGTGGAGCCCTCGAGGCCACTGGCTCTCACGGCCGAGGAGCGGGCCCTGTACGTGGGCCACTACGAGATGAGCATGACACCGGGCCTCGGGTGGCCGGAGGGCGGCACCTTCGAAGTGTTCGAGCAGGACGGCCACCTCAAGGGACGGATGCCCTTCGGGATCCACCCCGAGGACGACCTGGCCTTCGATCTCATTCCGGCCGGTGAGGGTCGATTCAACCCGGGGCTTCACCGGGGAGGGAAGCTCTTCGGAGTGGAGATGGGGGTGAACATCGAGTTCGCCCTCGGGACCGACGTAGCCTCGGCGGTGAGGTGGTACGGCCCCATGGGCACCCCATTCGGTTCCGGGGACCGTGTCGAGGCAGTCGAACAGCGCTGACCGCCATGGCCGCTGGGAGCCCACTCCCGGTCGTGCGACGATAATCGAGAAGCCGGCCACAGCCTCGGTCCGGGGCGCCTCCGCGGCCCTTCTCCTCAGCGGAGAAGGGCCGCTCGCCCTTCGTGGCGAAGGGCGAGCGGAGTCTCTAGAATCGCGGAATGAGACCTTCCCCGGACCCCGCGGCAGAGGCCCCTTCCCTCGCTCGGCGGGTCGGCTCCTGCCTCGCCTTCGCTCTGTGTGTGGGCTGGATGGGCTGTACTCCTTCGGCGGACGCCCGGGGCATGGAATGCATCGCTCCGGCGAACGCGGGCGGAGGGTGGGACCTCACCTGCCGGGTCACCGGCCGAATCCTGACCGGTACCGCGACCGTCACCGGCCCGGTCCGCACCGTGAACATGCCGGGCGCCGGTGGGGGAGTGGCGTTCGCGCACGCCGTGTCGCGTCGCCGGGGGGATCCCTCCGTCCTCTTCGCGGCCTCGCCGGCCACGACGCTCCGCCTCGCACAGCGCCAGTACGGGCCCCTTCGGCCCACCGACGTGCGGTGGATCGGTGCCCTCGGTGCCGAGTACGGCATCATCGCAGTCGCCGCCGACGCGCCGTGGCAGACCCTGGGGTCCCTCATGACGGACTGGCGGGCTCGCCCGGACTCCATCGTGGTGAGCGGTGGAAGCGCGATGGTGGGCCAGGACCACATGAAGATCCTCCTTCTGGCGCGCGAAGCCGGCATCGAGCCCCGGCGGATCCGGTACGTCCCCTTCGACGGGGGAGGGGAAGCGCTGATGGCCCTCCTGGGAGGCTTCGTCGACGTTTTCTCCGGTGAGGCCTCGGAGGTGGAGGCCTACCTCCAGACCGGTGCCATCCGGGTGCTGGCGGTCCTTGCACCGGAGCCCCTGGACGGTCTCCTGGAGGGCGTCCCCACGGCCCGGCAATCCGGCTTCCCGGTGGAGTGGGTGACCTGGCGGGGGTTCTATCTCCCGCCGGGACTGGAAGAAGAGACGTACCGGATCTGGCAGGATCGCCTGGACCGGGTGGGACGCTCGGAAGCCTGGGTCCAGGCGCGCTCGCAGGCGCGTCTCCGCCCGTTCCACCTGGTGGGTCCGGCCTTCGAGGCCTTCGTTCTGGAGCAGGTCGCTTCGTTCGAAGGGCTGGCGCGGGAGTTGGGGCTGCTGAACCCCTCCATCTCCGACCGTTCCACGCCATGACGAATCGACGGGTCGCGTTGGCGGCCGGTGCGTCGATCCTGCTGACGGGGATGGCCATCGGTGCGGAGTCCACCACCTTCCGCGTGACGTTTCCCACCGATCCCGTCGGACCGGCTGGCTTCCCCCTCCTGGCCGCCGCGCTGCTCGCCCTGGGCGGGCTCACCCTCCTGCTCGAGGGAGGGATCGGGGAGCGGGTCCCGGACGAGGAATCGGTACCCGTGTGGGCGGGCGGCGCTCGGGTAATCTGGGCGTGCCTCGCTTTCGCGGGGTACGCCGTGCTGCTTCCGTGGCTGGGATTCGTTCCGGCCACCTCGCTGATGTTCGCGGCCCTGGCCACCCTGTTCGGAGGTCGGCCGCGAGACGGCCTGCTGGCCGGCGCCGTGTTCGCCGTGGTCCTGTTCGCCCTCTTCGTGTGGGGCCTTGGCTTGGCACTCCCGGTCTGGCCGTTGGGCGGCGGTCCGTGATGGAGAGCGTGGCCCAGCTGCTCACGGGGTTCACGGTGGCGCTTCAGCCGCTGAACCTCGGCCTCGCCCTGGCCGGCGTGCTGGTGGGCACGGTGGTGGGAATGCTCCCGGGGATCGGGCCCATCAACGCCATCGCCATTCTCCTCCCCCTGATCTTCGCGGGAGGGCTGCCTCCCGAGTCGGCGCTGATCCTCCTGGCCGGGATCTACTACGGGTCGCAGTACGGGAACTCCATCAGCACGATCCTGCTGAATGTCCCCGGGACCGCAAGCGCCGTGGTCACCGCGCTGGACGGGCACGCCATGACACGGGCGGGGCGAGGCGGCGAAGCGCTAGCCCTGTCCGCCGTGTCCTCCTTCGTGGGCGGCACCCTGTCCATCCTCGGACTGGTGTTCCTGGCGCCTCCCCTGGCGTCGTGGGCCGTGCGCTTCGGTCCCGCGGAGTATTTCGCTCTCATGGTCTTCGCATTCGCGGCCCTCTCCTCCTTCGCGGGGGCCAGCGTCCCCCGTGCATTGGCTTCGACGGGTCTGGGCCTCTTTCTGGCCACTGTGGGGATGGACCCACAGAGCGCGGTTCCGCGCTTCACCTTCGGTCAGTTGCGCCTCTTCGACGGCCTGGATTTCGTCGTGGTCACCATCGGCCTCTTCGCCTTGAGCGAGATCTTCCTGGCCCTGGACCGGTCGACGTGGGGGCGCGCCGCGCTCACGGCGTACGGTCGGGTTCGTCTCAGGCTCGCCGAATTCACAGGAGCCGCGGCGACCATGCTGCGAGGAAGCGTCGTGGGGTTCCTGGTCGGCGTGCTCCCGGGAGCCGGTGGCACGCTGGCGTCGTTTCTGGCCTACGGCGTCGAGCAGAAGGTGGCGGGGGCGGAGGGCACCTTTGGGGAGGGCGACCCACGTGGAGTCGCCGCCCCTGAGGCGGCGAACAACGCGGCTGCCAACGGCGCGATGATTCCGCTCCTCACCCTGGGCATTCCCGGGAGCGGGACCACCGCGGTCCTCCTCGGGGCCTTGTTGGGGATGAACGTCACGCCGGGTCCGCTTCTCCTGGAACGCAGCCCGGGAATCTTCTGGGGCCTGGTGGCTTCCATGTATGTGGGGAACATATTCCTGCTGATCCTGAACCTCCCCCTGGTAGGGGTATTCGTCCGGATCCTCCGGCTCCCCAGCTGGATCCTGATGCCGGCGGTGGCGGCTCTCTCCTTCGTGTCCGTGTACGCGGTCAACGGGAGTACCTTCGACCTCCTGTTGGTCACCGGCTTCGGGGCGCTGGGGTATCTGATGCGGAAGGGGGGCTTCCCGCTGGCTCCGGTGATCCTCGGACTCGTGCTGGGTCCCCTCATGGAGAAGAACCTTCGGAGAGCGCTGGCGCTGAGTGGGGGTGACTGGGCGGTGATGTTCAGCTCGGGCCTGGCGGTGGCCTTCTGGGTGGCCGCCGCCGCGGCGCTCGTTCTTCCTTGGATGGTGGAGCAGGCGCGGAAGATCCGACTAGCCGGCGCCGCAGAGACCGACTAGACACCGCAGCGCCGCCCGCGGTGCGGGTCTGGCGTGGCGGCTGGTGCCGCGTCATACTGCGCCGCCATGGGTCCGCTCCTCCCCTCCATCGCTCGCTCCCGGAGCGCCATCCCCACCAGCTGGTTCGTGGGTTTGGGCCTGGTCCTCTTGGTCGGCTGTGCCCCCAGGGGATCCGAGTTCGACCTGATCCTGCGAGGCGGCCAGGTGCTGGACGGGACCGGCGAGGCCGCGGTCCGAGCCGACGTGGCGATCCGCGACGGATGGATCGTCGCAGTGGGAGACCTGGACGACGCCGTCGCGGCCGAGACCCTGGACGTTTCCGGCCTCACCTTGACGCCGGGCTTCATCGACATGCACTCCCACGCAGAGCTCGAGGAGGACTACGGCCGGGACGGGCGCCCCTTCCTGGCCCAGGGGATCACCACGGTGGCGCTGGGGCTGGACGGCGGGGGGACGTGGGAGGTGGGCGAACGGCTCCGCCAGTGGACCGCCGACGGAATCGGCGTGAACGGGTTGGCCTTCGTTGGCCACGGCGCCATCCGGGAAGCGGTCCTGGGAATGGAGAACCGGCCGCCCACGGATGATGAGATGGATCGCATGCTGGGGATGGTGCGGCAGGGGATGTCCGAGGGGGCCTTCGGACTCTCCACGGGGCTGTTCTACACCCCCGGTTTCTTCGCCACCACGGCAGAGGTCATCGAGCTCGCGCGGGTCGCCGCGGAGTGGGAGGGCGCCATCTACGACACCCACGACCGGGACCTGGGCGCCACCTACCAGGGGATCGGTTACGATGCGAGCGTGGCCGAGGGGATCCGCATCGGCGAGGAGAGCGGGCTCCGGGTCATCTTCTCGCATTTCAATCCACAGGGTGCCGTCAACTATGGTCGCGCGGAGGTTGGGGCCCGCATGATCGAGGAGGCGCGCGCACGCGGCGTGGAGGTCTGGGCGGCGCAGCATCCGTACACGGCGACCCAGTCCAACCTGCGGGCATATGCGCTTCCGCGCTGGGCTTCCGCCGGTGGCACCCAGGCCATCCTCCGGCGCTTTGCCGATTCGGACACCCTGGCGCTGCTGCGCATCCAGATTATGGAAAGCCTGGCCATGCGCGGCGGGCCCGAAAAGATCCTCTTCGCGGATCCGGACCCGAGGCTCAACGGAAAGACACTCGCCCAGGTCGCGGACGAGTGGGGGGTGGGTGTTCCGGAGACGGTCCGGCGAATCGTGGAGGAGAACGGCAACGCCAAGGTGATGAACCTGGACCTCTACGACACCGAGAACACCCGGTACCTGGCCCAGAAACCGTGGATGATGACCTGCACAGACGGACGGACGCCGGCCGAGGGGCAGGACGTGGTGCACCCGCGGGTGTATGGGGCCTTTCCCAAGAAGCTCCGGGACTTCGCCCTGGAAGAGGACCTGATCTCGGTTCCATTCGCCGTCCGTAGCTTCACCGGCCTGGCGGCGGACTTCCTGCGCCTTCCGGACCGTGGATACCTCCGCGAGGGGATGCGGGCCGACGTTGTGGTCCTGGACCTGGATCGGGTCCGGGACCGGGCGACCTTCCGGGAGCCCCACCAGTACGCCGAGGGTGCGGTGCACGTCCTGCTCAACGGCTCATTCGCAGTCCGTGACGGTGAGTTCACGGGCGCCATGGCGGGTCATGCGATCCGTCTCGGGGGCGAGGTGGTGGGGTCGGGCTCCGCCCCAGGAGACGACCCTTGAACTCAACTGATCCCGTCGGGTCGACTCCGGATTCGGCCTCGCCAGCGGTGCTGGCTCAGCGCGAAGGGCCCGTCCAGGTGATCACCTTGAACCGCCCGGATCGACTCAATGCCGTGAACGCGCAGGTCTACCGCGAGCTTCTTCGGTTCCTGCGGGGCGCCGAGAACGATCCCGAGGTGCGGGCCGTGGTGCTCACCGGGGCGGGCCGCGCCTTCTGTTCCGGGGCCGATCTGAAGGCGCATGGCGAAGGGCCTCCCCGGGGGGCCGAGCGGCGGAGGTACATTCAGCTGGCCCAGCGCACCAACCGGGTGATCCAGTCCGGGCCGGTACCCGTGGTCGCCGCCGTGAACGGTCACGCCATCGGTGCGGGGCTGGAGCTGGCCCTCTCGGCCGACTTCATGATCGTGGCGGACCAGGCACGCCTGCGCCTTCCCGAGGTTGCCCTGGGCACCTTCGTGGGCGGGGGAGTGGTCTCTACGCTGGCGGAGCGGGTTGGGGTGCTGCGTGCCCGCGAGCTGATCTACTTCGGGGATCCCTTCACCGGCCGGGAGGCACTGGAGATGGGAATCGCCAGTCGGGCCCTTCCGGCCGACGAGGTCCTGGGCGAAGCCATGCGTTGGGCCGCCCGTCTGGCGGAGTGCGCCCCACGCTCCCTCGCCGCAGCGAAGCGACTGGTGGGCGTCCGGGACGGAGCGGATCGCAGGCGAGCCATGAGGGAGGAGGCTCGAGTCCTCGAAGCGCTCTTCGGCACCGCGGACTGGGCGGAGGGTGTCGCCGCATTCGCCGAGAAGCGTCGTCCACGCTTCACGGGGGAATAGCGCGTCCCCATGACTCCGCCCGCGGATGAGGGTGGGCACCCTCTGGAGGCCGTCTTCGCTCCGCAGTCCCTGGTGGTGGTGGGTGCCAGCGGAGACCCTTCCAAGCGGGGAAACCAGATCCTCCGGACGGTGATGGAGTCCTCCTACGGGGGCCGGGTCTTCGCCGTGAACCCGCGCGGGGAGCCGCTCCTGGGCCAGGAGGTATTCCCATCGGTAGCGGATCTTCCAGAGGCGCCGGACCTGGCGGTCGTCTGCACGCCCGCAGCCACGGTCCCCCGGGTGGTCCAGGAGTGCGGTGACCGAGGGATCCGGGCCGCGGTGGTCCTGGCCGTTGGCTTCGGGGAGGCCGGTGAGGACGGGGCGGCTCTGGAGGCGGCTGTACTCGAGGCCGCGGAGCGGTCCGGTGTTCGCCTGTTGGGTCCCAACACCTCGGGGCTGCTGAATCTCCCCCTCGGCCTCAACCTCATCGGAGTGCGGGGCGTGCGGCGGGGTACGCTCTCCCTCCTCGTACAATCCGGTAACATGGCGTTGGCTCTGATGAAGGAGGCCACGGAGCGATCGTGGGAGGGCGTCTCCATCTGCGCCGGTCTGGGCAACGGGCGCGACATCGGGTTCAGGGAATCCCTGGACTATCTGGGCCAGCACGAGGGAACTCGCGCCGTCCTGTGCTACCTGGAGGGAGCCCAGGACCTGGCCGGATTCCTGCGGTCGGCCTCCCGGTGCAACCGGCGCAGGCCGGTGATCGTGCTGAAGGCAGGGCGCTCGAGCGCTGGAGCGGCGGCGGCACGGTCCCACACGGGTGCGGTAGCCGGGCCCTACGACCGGTTCCGGGCGGCGCTCTCCCAGGCCGGGATCACCGAGGTGCTGCGCACCGACGAGCTTCTCCACGTGGGGGAGACCCTCGCGTGGCAACCCGCGACAGGCGCCGGGGGTGGCGTCGCCATACTCTCGGACGGTGGGGGGCAGGGAACGCTGGCGGCCGATGTGCTCTCCGAGATGGGGATTCCTCTGGCGTCGCTGGCGGCTGCGACGGTGGAGCGCCTCGACGCGCTGCTCGGATCCGCGGGTGCCACGTCGAACCCGGTGGATCTAGCCGGTGCGGCGGATGCGGATCCCGGCGTCTTCCCCTTGGCGCTCGAAGCGCTGATGGACGACGAGGCGGTGGGGTCGGTCCTGGTGGTGGGGCTCTTCGGAGGATACGCGATCCGCTTCTCCGACACGCTGACGGGACCGGAGTACGAGGCCGCCGAGCGAATGGCCGCAGTGGCCACTGCGGCACGGAAGGGCTGCGTGGTCCAAAGCATGTATGCGCTCCAACGCACGGACCCGCTCCGGCGCCTGGGAGAGTCCCACGTGCCCGTGGTCGCATCGCTGGAAGTGGCTTGCCGGTGCGTGGCCGCGCTCTGGAAGCGGGGACAGTGGCTCGGGGAGCCGGCATGGGAGCCGGGCACACCTTCCAGGACCGCGGCCGATGGCACCCGATCGACCATCGGTCCGTCACCCGTCCTGCACCGTGTCCTGGCAGAGGGGCGCGACACCCTCACCGAGCCCGAAGCGCGCTCTCTGCTCGAGCGGTCCGGGGTCCGGTTCCCCGAGGCGGTCGTCTGCGCCGGGGCAGAGGCGGCGGCGGCGGCGGCGGCGCGCCTGGGAGGGCCGGTGGCGGTGAAGGTGATCTCCCCCCACATCTCCCATAAGTCGGACGCGGGAGGAGTGGCGCTGGATCTCTCGACTCCCCGGGACGTGGCCGCCGCCTGTGAGCGCATGGTCGACGGGGCGAAGCGCTACCTCGAAGCACGGGGATTGCCCGCGGCGGTGAACGGCGTGCTGGTCACCGCCATGCACCCCACGCCGGTGGTGGAGCTTCTCGTGGGTGGCGACGTCGATCCGCAGCTCGGGCCCATGGTCACCCTGGGACACGGTGGAACCTGGGTCGAACGTCTCCGGGACGTCACCCACCGCCTTCTGCCGGTGGACGCGTCCGCGGTCCGCGACATGCTCCGTGAGCTCCGGGTCGGAGCAGTCATCATGGGGGGGCGGGGACACCCCCCCGGCGACGTGGAGGCGGTGATCTCGACGGTGCTCGGAGTGGCCCGCTGTCTGGAGGAGAACCCCACCGTGACCGAGGTCGAGGTCAACCCGGTCTTCGTCTACGCCGAGGGAGCCGTCCCCTTGGACGCGCGGGTCTTCCTTCGGTCGCCGGAGCCTACAGCCACCCCTTTCGCCGGAAGAAGAGCAGCATGGTGACGGCCACCCCCAGCATCACCGTCAGCAGGGCGGGATAACCCCACCAGACGTGGAGCTCGGGCATGATGTCGAAGTTCATGCCGTACAGTCCGGCCAGGAAGGAAAGGGGGATGAAGATGGTGGCGATGATGGTGAGGACCTTCATGACCTCGTTCATCCGGTTGCTGACGCCGGTGAGGTAGAGGTCCATGAGACCGGAGACCAGGTCGCGGAGCGTCTCCACGGTATCCCCCACCTGCACGGCGTGGTCGTAGACGTCTCGGAGGAAGACCCGCGTATCCTCACCGATGTACCCGGTTTCATCCCGATAGAGCTGGGAGAGAAGGTCCCGGAGCGGCCACACGGCTCGGCGCACCGCCAGCATCTCTCGTCGCAGGGCGTGAATGGCCGACAGAACATCCGTACCGGGGTCCTCCAGGGCCTGCGGCTCCAGCTCTTCGATGTGGTCGCTCACGGCCTCGATGATCTGGAAGTAGTGGTCCACCACCGAGTCCACCAGGGCGTAGGCCAGGTAGTCCGCCCCCCGGGAGCGAATGGTTCCCCGAGCGGACCGGAGCCTTTCCCGGACTCCCTCGAACACGTCTCCCCTCCGCTCCTGGAAAGTCAGGACATACCCCCGGCCCAGAACCAGGCTGAGCTGCTCGTCCTGTACCGCGGCGTGCTCCGGATCCCAATTGAGCATCCGCAGCACCAGGTAGAGATGGTCGGGGTACGCCTCGAGCTTCGGGCGCTGTGCAGTGTGGACGATGTCCTCCTGAACGAGTCGATGCAGCCCCACCTGCTCGCCGAGCCCCTCCACGAACCCCACTTCGTGGATTCCGTCCAGGTTGATCCAGGTGGTTCGGGGGCCCGCCAGGAGAGGGACCACCTCCTCAAGCGTGATCACACGGTCGGTGGCGCGTCCGCCCTCCATGAGGACCTCCCCGTCGTAGTCCATGAACGACAGGCGAGCCGCCTCGGTGCGCTCGTGGCCCACGTACATGACGGTCCCCGGGGGAGCACCCTTCTTCTTGTGGGATCCGGAGGCCAGGTGGCGGAGGTGGCCCATCACCGACCCCGGGAGGCGGGCGCCGGCCTTGGCGAGACGGGGAATGGCGGACATGGAAGTAGGCGGAGGGGTGTCGTGGAGGGAGGGAACCCTGCATGAATACGGCCTGCCGCCCGTCAGGTCCATTGGTCCGAGCCGCCGCCGACCGCCCTGCTCCCGTCTCCCCTTTCCGAAACCCGGTGCCGCGACCATCGTAGCATCGATCAACGGGCCCGCCGTGGGGGCGGGCTCTCCACCCCGGACCCGGGTAGGCACGTGCGCAAGCTGATTCCCCCGCTCCTGTTCCTCGTCTTCGGCCCTGCGCTGACGGACTTCGCTCCCCTGGCCGCGCAGGAGGCCGACCCGGACGACGTGTCCACCATCGACGGGATCATCACCGCGCTATACGCGAGCATCTCGGGACCCGTCGGAGTGGAGCGTGACTTCGATCGCTTCAAGTCCCTCTTCGCCCAGGATGGGAAGCTCATCCCCACCGGACCCGCGGGACCGGACAACCCGGCGGGGTACGCCTACCTGACACCCGAGGACTACTGGGCGAGAAGCAGTGAGACTCTCGCCCGGATCGGCTTCACCGAGGCGGAGATCGGTCGGACCACCGAGTCGTTCGGTCGGATCACCCACGTTTTCAGCACCTACGAGTCCTACCGGCTGGACCAGGGGGATCCGGACGTGCCTTTCGCCCGCGGCATCAACTCGATTCAGCTGGTGGAGGCGGGCGGCCGGTTCTGGATTCTGACCGTGTTCTGGGACTCGGAGCGCCCGGACAACCCCATCCCCGACCGGTACATCGGGACGGGATCCGACTGACCCGGAGTCCCGGCGCCCAGCTCGACGCGATCTCGGCCCGGCCGCCCCAGGGAGGCCGGGCCTTCGTGCCGCCGCGCAGTGGGGTGACGAAGCCTCTCCTGGGTGGGATATTTGTTGTGTGGAGACGGCCCTCCCGTCCTCCAATCGAGAGATGCATGTTCCCCCTCATTCTCTCACTGGCCCTGGCTGCCGCGGCTGTGCTCTCGGCCTGTGGCGAGAGCCCTCCCGACGGCGACCGCCCCGAACCGGTCCAGGATTCCATCACCCGGGCCGCGGTGGCGGAGGTGGCGCGCCCCGTGGCGGCGAGCCTGATGCAGACCTTGAGCGGCCGACTCCAGACCGCCATTGCCGAGCGGGGTACGGTGGGTGCCATGGAGTTCTGCAATGTCCAGGCTCTCCCGCTCACCCGTCAGGTCCTGGAAGAGCAGGGCATGCACGTAACCCGCACGTCGGAACGGTTGAGGAACCGGGAGAACGCTCCGGACACGGCGGCGGCCCGAGCCCTGGAGTGGTATCGGAGCTCCATGGACGGCGGAGGAAGCATCCCGGCGTACCACGTCCAGGTCATGCGGGACGGCTCGTACCGGTACTATCAGCCACTGGTCGCACAGCAGGCCTGTCTGCAGTGTCACGGCCGCGGCGAAGATCTGGCCGAGGGAGTAGCGGAGGCGCTGGCTCGGCTGTATCCAGCAGACCGGGCGACGGGCTACGGGCTGGGGGATTGGCGGGGGCTTCTGCAGGTCACCGTGCCCGCGAGCGAGGTCCACCTTCCCGGGCGGTAGATAATCCCCGCGGCATCTCTACCTTAAGGGGCTGAGCCGTCCCACACGGTAGGTGGGCGGCCTCACCCCAGACAGGACAGAAACCATGAGCGACCAGCTCAGGGCGAAGCTTCCCGACGGAAGCGTGAAGGAACTCCCCGCCGGGTCCTCCGCGGGGGACGTGGCCGCGGCCATCGGACCGGGCCTGGCGAAGGCGGCGGTAGCGGCGGTGGTGGATGGCGAAACGGTGGATCTCATGCGCCCCCTCCACGGGGAGGTGGAGCTCCGGATCCTGACAGACCGCGACCCCGACGCCCTGCCGGTGCTTCGGCACTCCGCCGCGCACATCCTCGCTACCGCGGTCCGGACGCTCCGGCCCGGGGCGGGGATCGGCTTCGGTCCGGCCATCGATGAAGGCTTCTACTACGACTTCGAAGTCGACGAGCCCTTCACGCCGGAGGAGCTCGAGACCTTCGAAGCGGAGATGTCGCGGATCGTCGGCGAAGACCAGGCGTTCCAGCGTCGGCGGGTCACCAAGGCGGAGGCGCGGGAACTCTTCGCCGACGACGCGCTCAAGCTCGAGCGCCTCGAGGAATTCGACGACGACGAGGTGATCACCGTCTACGAGAACGGGCCGTTCCTCGACTTGTGCAGGGGGCCCCACGTCCCCAGCACGGGGCGGCTGCACAACTTCAAGCTCCTCTCCACGGCGGGTGCCTACTGGCGGGGCGACGAAAACCGCCAGATGCTCCAGCGCATCTACGGGACGGCCTTCTTCAAGGAGAAGGAGCTCGCAGAGCACCTCGAACGGCTGGAGGAGGCCCGGAAGCGCGACCACCGCGTCCTGGGGAAGCAGCTCGACCTCTTCTCCACGGACGCCCGTGTGGGACCGGGTCTGATCCTCTGGCACCCGAAGGGCGCCACGGTCCGCATGGAGATCGAGAACTTCGAGCGGGAGCTGATTCTTCGGCACGGCTACGAACTCGTGTACACTCCCCACGTCATGAGCGAGAAGCTCTTCGAGATCTCGGGCCACCTGGAGAACTTCGCCGAGAACATGTACGGCGCCATGGACGTGGAAGGGGCACGGTACCGTCCCAAGCCCATGAACTGCCCGGGGCACATCGCCATCTACCAGGCGCACCAGCACTCCTACCGCGACCTGCCGATCCGGATGGCCGAGTTCGGGACCGTCTATCGGTACGAGCGCAGCGGAGTGCTCCACGGCATGCTACGGGTGCGTGGCTTCACCCAGGACGACGCGCACGTCTTCTGCACGCGGGAACAGGTGAGCGGCGAGATCGTGCGCCTGTTGGAGCTGGTGGACGAGATGCTCGAGACGTTCGGCTATCCGTATACCATCGAGCTTGCCACCAAGCCCGAGAAGGCGCTGGGCACGGACCAGGACTGGGAGTACGCCGAGACCATGTTGGCGGACACGCTCCGTGAACGCGGAGTGCCGTTCGAGGTCGATCAGGGCGGGGGAGCGTTCTATGGGCCCAAGCTGGACTTCAAGCTCATCGACGCCATCGGGCGCAAGTGGCAAGGCCCGACGGTCCAGCTCGACTTCAATCTTCCCGAGCGTTTCGGGCTCGAATACGTGGGTGAGGACAACGATCGCCACCGTCCACTCATGCTGCACCGGGTCTTGGTGGGATCCATGGAGCGGTTCGTCGGAGGGCTGGTGGAGCACTACGCCGGCGCATTCCCGGCTTGGCTCGCGCCGGAGCAGGTTCGGGTGCTTCCCATCTCCGAGCAGTGGGAGGAGAGCGCTCGTGCCCTGGTGGCGGACCTCAGCCAAGGCGGCGTCCGCGTCGGGCTCAACACCCGCGACACGCTGAGCGCCCGGATCCGTGACGCGGAGCTCCACAAGGTGCCGTACATGGCGGTGGTGGGTGAGCGGGAGGCCGAGGCCGGAACCGTCGCCGTCCGTCGCCGAGGCGCTGGACGAAAGCAGGTGGTCATGGACCGCTCCGACTTCCGGGACAAAGTGCTGGAGGAGATCCGGAGCCGGTCGCTGGATCCGGAGTTCCAGGTGGATCAGGAGGGATGATGCCCAGTCACAAGAGAGAGGGGCGAGCGCTCCGGGGCGTCCTGGTGTCACTCGCGGTGTTGGCCGCGGGGAGCCCCGCCGCGGCGCAGCAGCTAACCTGGCAGGGATCGATCCGGCCGCGCGCCGAGGCCTGGGACGAGGATGCCGAAACCTCCCGGATGTTCACGGGGATGCGGACCCGCCTTTCCGTGGCTCGCGCCCTGAGCGCCGACGGCCGCCTCTTCATCCAGGTCCAGGATGCGAGGCTCTGGGGAGGAGACCGGGGGACCACCGACGGCTCGGCCGACGCCTTCGACCTTCACCAGGGATACGTGGAGTTGGGGCACCGCGGCGCGAGCCCGCTCTGGCTGCGGGTGGGGCGCCAGGAAATGGAGTTGGGTGAGGGACGACTGGTGGGGGCTCCCCAGTGGACCCACGTGGGCCAGTCCTTCGACGGAGTGCGAGGTGCCTGGAAGGCGGGTTCGAACACCGTGGTGGACCTCTTCGGGATGCAGATCCGGGAATCGGAGTCCGGTGAGTTGGTTTCCGACGCGGCCTTCTTCGGGGCCTGGTCCGAGACCGACCTGGGAGGGGGCCGCACGCTGGAGCTCTTCGTGCTCCACGACCGGGACGAAGAGGAGTTCACCACCGCCCGGACGACCCTCGGCACACGATACGCCGCGGAGGCGGGAGTGGTCTCCTACCGCGTTCAGACCGCCTACCAGACCGGTGAGGTCGTCGGGGCGGACGTGGGTGCGTACATGGTGGCCGCGAGAGTCGGCGCCCCCATCTTCGAGGGTCGCGGAGACGTGACCCTCTGGTATGACCTGTACTCCGGGGACGCGACGCCGGACGACGGCGAGACCGGGGCCTTCTCCGATCTCTTCGGGCGAAATCACCCGTACTTCGGGCGGGCCGATCTCTTCCGGGACATTCCGTCCGACACCCAGGGTCGCGGCCTGCAGGATCTGGCCCTCAAGCTGGGCTGGACCGTCTTCGATGAAGGACGTCTGGGCCTGGAGTTGCACCGGTTCCTCGCCATGGACGACGAAGGCCTGTCCGAATCGACGCTCGCCGACGAGCTCGACCTCACCTTCCAGTGGCCGGTCATGGGAGGGATCGATCTCCTTGCCGGCGGCTCGTGGGTCACACTGGCCGATGCCGGAGCGAGCCTGGGAGTCGCCTCCGGTGACCTGCTCTTCGGGTTCCTTCAGCTATCCGCGGCCTTCTGACGGTCCGGGGCCGTCAGTGCCCTCGCACGGCGGCCCCACCGAAGACTTCCAGGCCCTCGGCTCGCACCGCCTTCCGCAGGGGCAGGTGGAGTGTGGCCAGCGGGAGCCCGTGTCGGATTGCGAGCTCCAGGGAGGCGGCGTCGTAGGTCGACAGGTGGTGCGTCCGGGCGAGCCGCCGGACCGTGTCGAAGACGCGATGCAGGGGGACGTTGTCCACGGTGATGGGTAGGGTGAGGAGGAGCTTTCCCGCCTCCTGACTCTCCCACACCTTCAGCCGGTGCCGCTGCTCCGCGGCGACGAGCCCGTTGGTCACCTCGTACGGCCAGACCGCGGAGACCACCGCCTCCTGGTCCTGCAGGGCTTCGAGCACCCGGACGGGGTAGTCGCCTCCCTCGTCTTCGAAGCACCACGCCAACGCCACCGAGGCGTCCAGCACCAGGGTCACCGGTCCCCCCTAACGCCGTGACTGATCCATGAGGTCGCGGACGGTCAGGCCGCGGCCCAGGGCGCGGCCGGCCCGGAATCGCAGGAACTCGTCTACCGCGTGGGCGCGTTCCACGGCCTCCACCTCCGAATAGGGGATGATCAAGGCGATGGGTTGTCCGTGCCGCGTGACGGTGATGCGCTCCCCCGCCTCGACCCGCTTGAGAAGGGCAGGAAGGTGGGTCTTGGCCTCGTAGGAACCGACGGTGGGCATGGAGGGTGAGTCCCCCTGAAATCCGTGATGGAGATGGCGTCTTCTTCTAGACTAGTCCAAGACTGGTCTGACCACCAGATGATCGTCCGAGGCGCGACATCGGAGTCCAGAACGCCGGCCCAGCAGATGTCGGGGCGAGTCAGCCATGATTCCCCCGCCGCGGCGGGCCGGCCCCTCCCCGACCGGGGGGCTGCGAGCGGCAGCGCCCACCAGCCCCGGTCTCATTACGGGGTGGGGCGGAGCTTGGGAGGTACGGCTCGGAGAGCCGGGCTTCCGCGGACGACCGAGCGGTTGACGGGCCCGAAGGGATCACCGATCTTGGTTCTTCCACTTCCCCTGGGAAGCGGGTAATGACAACGCGAAAGTGAGCCGTTGCCGCGGCTCCACCCCACGGCCTCGAAGGAGGCCTCCCGGGTCCTGGGCACGATGGCGGCAGTACCGCCGTCCTGCATTCATGGGTCCGGGGTTCCGGACCCTTTTTTGTTGGGCTCCGGTTTCGCGACCTCAGCGGAGGGTTCGTCAATAAGCGAGAAAAGGGTCCGCGTCAACGACCAGATACGGATCAGCCCCATTCGGCTCATCGGGGGCGAAGGGGAACAGTTGGGAATCGTCGCCCTGGACGACGCCAGGGAACGGGCCGCGGAAGAGGGACTGGACCTGGTGGAGGTGGCACCGGATGCTCGGCCTCCCGTGGTCAAGATGATGGACTATGGGAAGTTCAAGTACGAGGAGCAGCGGAAGGCTCGGGAGAGCAAGAAGAAGCAGCACAAGATCCAGGTGAAGGAGGTGAAGTTCCGCCCCGGCATCGAGGATCACGACTACGAATTCAAGCTCCGGCACGCCCGACGTTTTCTGGAGGAGGGGAACAAGGTGAAGCTCACCATGATGTTCCGTGGACGTCAGGTGACCCATCCAGAGGTTGGACGGGAGGTGCTGGAGCGGGCAACGCAGGACCTGGAAGATCTGGCCAAGGTTGAATCCCGGCCGAACATGGAGGGTCGGATCATGTCGATGGTCCTGGTACCCCTGAAGTCAGAGAGTTGAGACCATGCCGAAAATGAAGACCAACCGGGCGGCGGCCAAGCGCCTCAAGCGCTCCGCCACCGGGAAGATGAAGCGGTTCAAGGCGAACCACAGCCACATCCTCACCAAGAAGACACGCAAGCGGAAGCGTCGCCTCCGCTCCTCCGATCTGGTCGCCAAGGCGGACCAGAAGCGGATGGACCGTCTCATGCCGTACGGGAAGTAGGAGGCTCCGAACCATGCCACGCGCGAAGGGGGCAGTGCCCCGCAATCAGAGAAAGAAGAAGGTCTTCAAGGCCGCGAAGGGCTACTTCGGCGGCCGGAAGAACCTCTACCGCACGGCGAAGGACGCGGTGGAGAAGGGATGGGAGCACGCCTACCGGGACCGGAAGAAGAAGAAGCGCAACTTCCGCAGCCTCTGGATCGCGAGAATCAACGCGGCCTCACGCGAGCACGATCTGTCCTACTCTCGATTCATGAACGGTCTGAGCCGTGCCGGGGTGGAGATGGACCGGAAGGCGCTCGCCGACCTGGCGGTGAGGAGCCCCGAGGCGTTCGGGGCGCTCGTGGACCGGGCCAAGGAAGAGTTGGCCAAGGCCTCCTGAGCACTGCCGAGAGATGGGTCACGAAGGGTTCCGCGGGCATCTCTCGCGGAACCCTTCCTCGTTTCCCGTGATCATGGATTCGATCCCATGACTGATGTGAATCCCCTGGTGTCCGAGCTGAAGGCGCTGGAGGCGGAAGCCCTGGCCGAGGTGGAACGGTCCTCCGACGGGGATGGCCTGGAGGCCGTCCGCATCCGGTTCCTGGGTCGGAAGGAGGGCCGGATCTCCCTGGTCCTTCGAAAGCTGGGCGAGATGGACCCGGACCAACGGCCGGCGGTCGGCGCCGAGGCCAACCGCGTCAAGCAGTCGCTGCAGGCCGCCGTGGACGCGCGTGAGGAGTCCTTGAAAGCCGGAGCGGCCGGCGGAGCCCCACTGGACCTGACTCTGCCAGGCAGGACGCAGTGGATGGGAGGCCGCCATCCCGTCACCCGGGTGATGGACGAGATCTTCGAGATCTTCCGGGACCTCGGATTCACGCGGGCCCGGGGCCCCGAGGCGGAAACGGAGTGGTACAACTTCGAGGCGCTCAACACGCCGCTGGACCATCCCGCCGCGGACGAACAGGACACGCTGTACCTGCAGGGCGGAGGACTGCTCCGGAGCCACACCTCTCCCGTGCAGGTCCGGACCCTGCAGGCCTACGAGCCTCCGATCCGGATCCTGGCCCCGGGTTGGGTCTACCGGCGAGACACGTACGACGCGACCCACACCCCGGCCTTCCTCCAGATCGAAGGGTTGGCTGTGGATGAAGGAATCTCCTTCGTGGATTTCAAGGCCACCTTGGCGGAGTTCGCCCGGCGGCTTTGGGGGCCCGGGACCTCCGTTCGGTTCCGCCCCTCCTTCTTTCCCTTCACCGAGCCCAGCGCGGAGGTGGACGTGAAGCGGCGCATCATGCTCCCGGACGGCTCCACGCACGAGACCGACTGGCTCGAGATCATGGGTGCCGGAATGGTGGATCCGAACGTGCTGGAGGCCGCCGGGGTGGACTCGGAGCGGTACACCGGTTTCGCCTTCGGAATGGGCCCGGGTCGCATCGCGCTGCTCAAGTACGGGGTGACCGATCTCCGTACCTTCTTCGAGAACGACATCCGCTTCCTGCGTCAGTTCGCGGGGGCCTGACCATGAATATCTCGTATCGCTGGCTGAAGGAGCTGGTCCCCGGTCTGTCCGAGACCCCGGAGGAGTTGGGGGAGCGTCTGGCGCTCCTGGGATTTCCGGTGGAGGACTCGCTCTCCTTCACCGAGGGCCTCTCGGACCTGGTGGTGGCCAGGGTCATCGAAGCCGGGCCGCACCCCAACGCGGACCGCCTCTCGCTCTGTCGCGTGGACGCGGGGACGGGAGAGGAGCTCCGGGTGGTCTGCGGCGCGCCCAATGTCAGGACCGGGGGGGTGTACCCCTTCATTCCGGTGGGCGGCGTGCTGCCGGACGGAATGAAGATCCGGAAGGCGAAGATCCGTGGTGAGCACTCCAGCGGAATGCTCTGCTCCCCCAGGGAGATCGGGCTGGGCACCGACCACAGCGGCATCCTCGAGCTGTACGGGGACTACGAGCCCGGGACGCCCTTCCTCCAGGCCCTTGGGCTTGAAGACGTGCGCATGGATGTGGAGGTGACGTCGAACCGCGGAGACCTGCTCTCCCACGTGGGGATGGCCCGTGAGCTCATTGCGGGCGACGGCACGGTCTCCCTTCCTGCGATCCCGGGGGCACCCGAGGTGGACTTCTCCCTGGTCAGCGACCCGCAGCGCGTCAAGGTGGACGGAGTGGTGGTCCGTACCGAGGCTTCGGGGCTGAGTCGTCGTTTCCTGGGAGCCGTGATTCGTGGCGTGCGGGTCGGTCCGTCGCCCGACTGGCTCCAGATGCGCCTCCGGGCCGTGGGGCTGCGCCCAATCAACAATGTGGTGGACGCCACCAACTACGTTCTCATGGAGTTGGGGCAGCCGCTCCACGCGTACGACCTGGACCGGCTGGCGGGACCGGAGATCGTGGTTCGCATGGCGCGGGCCGGGGAGCCCGTCCAGACCCTGGACGGTGAGGACCGCACGCTAACGGAGTCCATGCTGGTCATCGCCGACGCCGAGAAGACCGTGGACGTGGCGGGCATCATGGGAGACGAGACCTCATCGGTGACCGAGGAGACGGTCGACGTGCTTCTGGAATGCGCCCACTTCGAGCCTGCCAGCATCCGTGCCACCAAGAAGGCGCTGGGGATCGTGTCCGACGCAGGATACCGTTTCGAGCGCTTCGTCGATCCGGACGGCCAGGAGCGTGCGATTCGTCGGTGCCTCGAGATCATCCTCGCCACCGCCGGAGGCGTGCTCCACCCGCAGGTAGCGGACGTACACCCTCGACCCTGGACGCGCCCGCGCGTGACCCTTCGTCTCGCGCGGGTGGAACATCTCCTGGGGATTCCCTTCGACGGGCGAGCGATCACCGATCTCCTGTCGCCCCTGGGATTCGTCTGCACCGACACCGGGGACGGGACTCTGGAGGTCGAGATTCCCGGCTGGCGCGGTGCGGATGTCACGCGCGAAGTGGACCTCATCGAGGAGGTGGCCCGCCGGCACGGGTTCGAGCGCTTCCCCGACGAGTTGACGCCGTTCCGCCCCGGGACCGTCCCGGACCACCCCCTCTTCGCCCTCGAAGACCGGCTTCGCGATCTGCTCTGCGGTATCGGGTTCTTCGAGGCACAGACCCCGGCCTTCGTGCCGGAGGACGAGGGGGACGTGTGGCTCCAGAATCCGCTGTCGAAGGAGGAGCCCGTGCTTCGCCGGGAGGTGGTCCCGTCGCTCCTCAGACGCCTGGAGTACAATCTCGCCCGTGGGAACCGGGATGTCCGGCTGTTCGAGCTGGCCACCTCGTTCCGCGCGATTCCCGACGAAGAGGCGCCCGCATACGAGGAACCTCGCGTCGCTCTCGTTGTGACGGGGCGACGGGATCCCGCCCATTGGTCCGGTGGGGCCGAGCCGGTCGACATCTGGGATCTGAAGGGCCTGCTTCATCGAGTGGTGGCGCTGACCTGGGGAGACGCCGCGCAGGTGGATCCCGGAGAGGTGGAGGGATTCCCGGGTGTCGCAGGGGCCACACTCCGGGTGGTCGGCGCGGACGGTCGGATCCTGGGAGGCGGCGGGATCGTTTCGGGTCAGTCACTGGACCTGCCCCCATGGGCCGGTCAGGTCTTCGCCCTGGAGCTGACGCTGCCGAATGAACCGTCCAGGGGGCGGTCGGTCGCGGCGCGACCGCTCCCCGCGTACCCCGCAGTGGAACGGGACCTCGCACTGGTAGTTGCGGATGCGACCCCGGTGGACGCAGTGGAACGATCCGCCCGGGAGGCCGCTGGCACCCTCCTGGAGAGCGTCGACATCTTCGACCTGTACCAGGGAGAAGGCCTGCCCGAGGGGACCCGGTCGGTGGCGTTCCGCTTCCGCTTCCGGTCCCAGGAACGTACCCTGACGGACGACGAGGTGGATCGAGCCACCCGTCGCATCACCGACCGATTGGGGGAGGAGCTGGGTGTCCAAGTCCGAGGCGCATGACGACGTGCCGGGCCTCGAGGCGCTGGAGCAAGCGGTGGGCCGCGCGCTGGATCGGGTCCACGCGCTGGAACGGGACCTGGAGCAGACCCGGTCCCGGAGCCAGGAAGTCGAGGAGCTCCTGCAGCGCATGACCAGCGGCGAGGAGAGTCCGGCCCGGATGGCGGAGCGGCTACAGGTCCTCAAGAGCGAGAACACGGACCTTCGAGAGCGTCTCGACGAAGGGCGCACCGTGGCCGAGCGGCTCCTGGCCCGGGTGCGGTACCTGGAGGAGCACGGTTGAGATCATGAGCGACAAGCAATCGGTCACGGTCCGCATCGCCGGGGAGGAGCACGTCATCCGCGCTTCCGCTCCCCCGGAATACACCCGAGCGTGCGCCAAGCTGGTGGACGACCGGATCCTGGAGATCCGATCGAAGGCGGGGCTTCTGGAGGCTCACAAAGCGGCCATTCTCGCCGCTCTATCCATCTCCGACGAGCTCCTGCAGGCCCGTGAGGAGCTGACCCGTCTCCGCCGCGAGGTGGAGACCCGCACGGAGCGGCTCACCGAACGACTCGAGTCCGCGCTGGGCGACTGACCGGCTCCATCGCCGACTGGTTTCCTCCGGCCTGGTGGTCGCTGGGCGGCTTCGAGCGCCGTCCGGAGGCACCCGTTCGGGAGGCGGGGTGCCATGCGCCGGTCGCTTGCGTCGCGGTCGCGGCGATCCCTATGCTACCCTCGTGATCTCATGGTCGTGACGGGACGGTGACGACGGCGCGACCCAGATAGCTGTGGAACGGGCCGTGGGCCCGATGTGGAGACATACATGACATCGCCGCTGGTGATGACGGCCGCGGCCCTGGGTGTGATCCTGGGATGGGTGGTCGGATGGTTCTTGACCCGCTCCCGGGAACGGACCCGGCAAGAGCGGCTGAAGGCCGAGGCTCAAGACGAATCATCCCGGATTCTCACACGAGCTAGGGAGGAGGCGGACAACCTCACCAGAGCTGGAGAGCTCGAGGGACGCCAGACTGCCATCCAGCTCCGTGAGGAGTGGGAGAAGGAGGAGGCACGTCGACGCGAGGAGCTGGAGCGCGCCGAGCGGCGGGCCGAGGAGCGGGCCGACTTCCTGGACCGAAAGTTCGATGATCTGAACGAACGGGAGCGGAAGCAAGAAGCGCGGACCGCCCACCTGAACGAACGCCAGGACGTTCTTCGGGGCGAGGAAGAGAAGGTCACGCAGGCCCAGGAGGAGTCCCGGCGGAGGCTGGAAGAGCTGGCTGGACTGTCGTCCCAGGAGGCTCGGAAGAAGCTCCTGGACGATCTCCTCGAGGCGGCCCGCGCCGAGGGGGCCAACGCCATCCGCGAGGCGAAGGAGTCGGCCCAGCGGACGGCGGAGAAGGAAGCACGCAAGATTCTCGCTCTGGCCATTCAGAGGCAGGCGGCGGACACCACAGCCGACCTCACCGTGTCGGTGGTCCAGCTCCCCTCGGACGAGATGAAAGGCCGGATCATTGGTCGTGAGGGGCGGAACATCCGGGCCTTCGAACAAGCCACGGGGATCGACGTCGTCATCGACGACACCCCGGAGGCGGTCGTCCTGAGCGGGTTCGATCCCGTTCGGCGGGAGGTGGCGCGCCTGGCGCTGGAGCGTCTGGTGGAGGACGGCCGTATCCATCCCGGCCGGATCGAAGAGACGGTCCAGAAGGCCCAGCGAGACGTCGAGGAGGGGATGATCCAGGCCGCGGAGGAGATCCTCTACGAGCTCGGCATCCACAACGTCCACCCGGAGGTGGTGCGGACCCTGGGGCGGCTCAAGTTCCGTACCTCGTACGGCCAGAATCAGCTGCAGCACTCCCGGGAGGTGGCGCTCCTGGCGGGGAGCATGGCTGCCGAGATGGGTCTGGACGTACAGGCCGCGAAGCGTGCGGGTCTCCTCCACGACGTGGGGAAGGGGCTCACCCACGAGCAGGAGGGAACCCACGTGGAGCTCGGCTACCGGCTCTGCAAGAAGCACGACGAGAGCGAGATCGTGTTGAACGCGATCCGGGCCCACCACGACGAGGAGCCGCACCACTTCCCGGAGACCTTCCTCGTGACGGCGGCGGACGCCATCAGCGGGTCCCGTCCCGGAGCGCGCCGCGAGATGTTCGAGGGCTACGTCAAGCGCCTGGAGAAGCTCGAGGAACTGGCCATGGCCCACGACGGCGTGGAGCGGTGCTTCGCCATCCAGGCCGGAAGGGAGCTCCGGGTCATGGTCGAGCCCGAGCGGGTGTCCGACGCCGAGATGGCCCAGATCTCGGAGGCGGTGGCGCGGGAGATCGAAGAGGAGCTCCAGTACCCCGGCCAGATCAAGGTGGTGGTGATCCGCGAGACGCGAGCGGTGGATTTCGCCCGCTGACGTGTGGGGTCGAACCGCCAGGGAGGGATGTTATCTTCTCCGGGCTGGGGCCGTGCCCCGCCCGACCACCGCCAAATGGAGTCTGGCAGCCATGAGCGCCGAGATCATCTCCGGTAGGGAGATCGCCAAGACCATTCGCGCCGAGTTGAAGGAGCGCGTCACGAAGCTCAAGTCCGAGGAGGGGCTCGTCCCGGGACTCGCCGTGGTCCTGGTCGGTGAGGACCCTGCCAGTCAGGTCTACGTCCGGATGAAGGGAAAGGCGGCTGACGAGACGGGGATCTACTCCCGCCAGATCACCCTGCCCGCGGACACGCCTGAAGACGAGTTGCTGGGCGTCGTGGAGGGGCTGAACGCCGACCCCCGAATCCATGGTATCCTGGTTCAGCTCCCCCTCCCGGACCACATCGACGAGCAGAAGGTCCTCCTGACCATCGACCCGAAGAAGGACGTCGATGGGTTCCACCCGGTGAACGTGGGCCTCCTGAGCACGGGAGCCATGGACGTCCTCGCACCCTGCACGCCATGGGGCGTGATCCAGATGCTCTTGAGGACCGGGAACGACCCGTCCGGGAAGCACGCCGTCGTGGTTGGGCGGTCCAATATCGTGGGGCGTCCCATGGCATCCCTGCTACTGCGAAAGGCTCCGGGCGGGAACGCCACGGTGACCGTCGCCCATTCCCGGACCGCGGACCTTCCGGGCATCACCCGCCAGGCGGACATCCTCATCGCAGCCATCGGGCGAGCCAACTTCATTACCGCGGAGATGGTCAAGCCGGGAGCCGTCGTCATCGATGTCGGGGTCAACCGGGTCGACGACGATTCGGAGAAGGGGTATCACCTTGCTGGCGACGTGGCGTTCGACGAGGTGAAGGATGTCGCGGGTGCCATCTCCCCGGTCCCCGGAGGCGTGGGCCCCATGACCATCACCATGCTCCTCTCGAACACGGTGGACGCTGCGGAGCGGATCCACGCAGCGGCGAACTGAGCCGGGGAGCGCGAGGGAGTGGGAGACGACGGAATCCTGGACCTCTTCACCGCCGCCGCGGAGCGGGCGGAGGCGGAGTCCGGGGAGCCACCGGCCGACGGAGGTGCCTTGCCGTCCGTCCCCGGCGACCCGCCCCATGAGGGTGCCGTCGCCCAGTCGCCCCCACCGCGGCCCGCCGAGCCCGAGCCCGACGTCCTCTCCGTCTCCGAGCTGAACAGCGCCGTCCGGAGGGTCGTCGAGGATGCGTTCGCCATCCTCTGGGTCGGCGGGGAGATCGGAAACTGGAAACGGGCCGGGTCGGGGCACTGCTACTTCACGCTGAAGGACGACCGCGCGGAAGTCCGCTGTGTCATGTGGCGAGGGGAGGCCTCTCGGCTCCCCATGGATCCGGAGGACGGCATGGAGGTGCGCCTCCATGCGCAGCCCACCGTCTACGAGGCCCGCGGCAGCTACCAGCTCGTGGTGCGCAAGCTCGAGGCCGCCGGAGAGGAGGGCCTTTGGCGCTTGGCCTTCGAGAAGCTTCGGGCGCGGCTGCAGGAGGAGGGGCTCCTCGCGCCCGAGCGCAAGCGAGCGCTCCCGCGCTTCCCCCGCACGGTGGGAGTCGTGACCTCCACCACCGGTGCGGCGCTCCGGGACATCCTCTCGGTGCTCCAAAGGCGGGCGCCCTGGACCCGGGTCCTGGTGCTGGGAGCGCGGATGCAGGGAGACGGGGCCGCGCAGGAGATCGCCGAAGCCGTCCGGACGCTCGGGAGCCGCCCGGACGTCGACGTCCTCATCGTGGGGCGGGGCGGGGGCTCCATGGAGGACCTCTGGGCCTTCAACGAGGAACCGGTGGCGAGGGCCATCGTGGATTGCCCGGTCCCGGTGGTTTCGGCGGTGGGGCACGAGGTGGACGTCACCATCTCGGACCTGGTGGCCGACCTGCGCGCTCCGACCCCCTCCGCCGCGGCGGAGGCGGTGGTTCGGGATGGGGCGACCCTCCGTCGCCAACTCGGAGAGGTCCAGCTTCGCCTCCGGCGGGCCTTGAAGGCCTCGGTGGACCTTCGGCGAAGGAGAATCGCCGACGCTCCCCGGCGTCTCGCGCAGGCTCTGCAGGCGAGGACGCGTCCGCTGGAGCTGCGGGTGGAATCCGTGGGGGTCCGGCTGGTTCGATCCACGGAGTTGTTGATAGCGGAGCGCCGGCGCCGCACCCAGGTGCTGGATCGGCTGGAGCGCGCGATGGTCGGTCAGATCCGACGCCTTCGATCCGACTTCGGAACGGTTGCCGGCCGGCTCGAAGCCCTCTCCCCGCTGGCCACGCTCAAGCGGGGATATGCCATTCCGCTTGACCCGGACGGTGGCGTGCTCCGCAGACGGACCGATTTCGCCGAGGTCGACCGATTCCAACTCCGCGTCTCCGACGGGCGGATCGCCTGTCGCGTGGAGGACATCCTGGACGAGGAGGCGTGATGCCTGACAAGCACGAGATGGAACCCGGGCTGGAAGAGCGGCTCCGGCGACTGGAGGAGATCCTGGCGGCGCTGGAATCGGACGAGCTGGAGCTGGAGGTATCGCTCTCGCTCTTCGAAGAGGGTGTCCGCCACATTCGCGAGGCCGAGAAGACCCTCTCCGCGGCGACCCTCCGGGTGGAAGAGGTGCTTTCCGGAGGTCAGACGCAGCCATTGGACTCCGAGGCCGGGCAAGAATGACCACCGTCCCGTCGTCCGCGCCGGTGGGGGAGGGGTCTTTCGATTTGAAGGGGTACCTGCGCCAGGAGGCACTCCATGCGGAGGCGGCACTTCAGCGAGCGCTGGACCGGGCTCGGGCCTCGCTCCCGGAAGGCGTGGCCGCCGCGGTTGCCCACGGCGTCCTCTCCGGAGGAAAGCGACTCCGCCCCATCCTTCTTGCGGAGGCGTACCGCGCGGCGGGTGGAATGGCTGATCCCGGAGCCGTGTACGACCTTGCGGTCAGCCTGGAGCTCGTGCACGCCTACTCTCTCATGCACGACGACCTCCCCTGCATGGACGACGCGGAGCTCCGGCGCGGATCGCCCACCACGCATCGTGTGCACGGCCAGGATGCCACCGTCCGTGCTGGACTCGCGCTGATCCCCATGGCCGCGGCTCACGCCCTCTGGGCGACCGATCGAATGGGCCTCGACCGCGAGCAGTCCGCCGAGGTAACCCGAGTGCTCCTCCAGGCCGCGGGCGCCGGGGGGATGGTCGGTGGCCAGGGCCTCGACCTCATGGGAGAAGGACGGACCCTGACCGCTTCGGAGCTGGACGCCCTGCATCGGCACAAGACCGGGGCCCTGCTCACCGCGGCCCTGACCATGGGGGGCCTGGCTGCCGGCGCCCCGCCTCCGGTCCGCGCCGCCCTGGCGACCTACGGTCAGGCGGTGGGGCTGGCCTTTCAGGTGGCCGACGACCTGCTGGATGCCACCGCCACGGCGGCGGAGTTGGGCAAGAACCCCTCGGATGCGGACTTGGACAAGTCGACATACGTGTCCCTGTTCGGGCTGGAAGAAGCCCGTCGTCGCGGTGACGCGTTGATCCGTCAGGCGAAGGACTCGCTTCAGGAGGCCGGGGTCCACTCCATGCCCCTGAGCGCCCTGGCGGACTACGTGATGGAGCGTCGACGGTAGTCGATGCACCCCCGCCTTGGTTAGGTTTCCGACTCTAGGGACCGTCCCGGGAAATAGAGGGTAGCCCGGGCGTCGCCAGACCAGAATGCGCCGTTGCGGCTGACACGGCGCCACAGCCATTCAGGAGGAACAGAGCGGTGGCTCTCCTCGACACCGTCCGTTACCCGGCCGACATCCGAAGCCTCTCGCAGGAGGAGCTTCGGCAACTCGCTGACGAGGCGCGGGAGCGGCACATCGACGTCGTCGCCGAAAAAGGCGGACATTTCGGCGCTTCGCTTGGAGTGGTCGAGCTCACGGTCGCGCTCCACTACGCGTTCGATACCCCGCGCGACAAGATCGTCTGGGACACGGGGCATCAGGCCTACATCCACAAGATCCTCACGGGGCGGAACGACCGGCTTCCATCCATCCGCACGAGGCACGGCCTCGCCCCCTTCCTTCGGCGGGACGAATCGGAGTACGACGCCTTCGGAGCCGGGCACGCCGCCACTTCCGTATCGGCCGCCTGGGGAATGGCGGTGGGTCGGGACCTGAACCAGGACGACTTCTCGGTGGTGGCCGTCATCGGGGACGGGGCCATGGGCTGCGGGCTGGCCTACGAAGCGTTGAACAACGCGGGCCACACAGACCGCAACTTCGTGGTGGTCCTGAACGACAACGACATGTCGATCGCTCCCCCCGTGGGGGCGCTGAACAAGTACCTGACCAGCGTGGTCACCAACCCGGCCTACAACCGCGTCCGGGACGCGGTGAAGGACGTTCTGCACAAGGTCCCGAAGTCCTGGGGCGGGATCATGGAGGAGATGGCGGGTAAGCTCGAGGATGGGGTGAAGCACTTCCTCACTCCCGGGATGCTCTTCGAGGCGTTGGGGTTCACCTACGTCGGTCCCGTGGATGGCCACGACCTGGATGCCCTGGTCCCGACGCTGCAGAACGTACGGCGTATGCACGGCCCGGTCCTCGTGCACGTCATCACGCAGAAGGGGAAGGGCTACCACCTCGCCGAGGAGGATCCCTGGACCTGGCACGCGTCGTCTCCGTTCGACAAGACCAGTGGCTCCCGGGTGAAGAAGCCCGGCCTTCCTCGATACCAGAAGGTGTTCGGTGAGGGGCTCATCCAGCTGGCGGACCTCAACCCGAAGGTCGTCGCCATCACCGCGGCCATGCCTGACGGAACGTCCACGGACATGTTCGCTGAAGCCCACCCGGAGCGTTACTTCGACGTAGGCATCGCCGAGGGCCACGGCGTCACCTTCGCCGCCGGGTTGGCCACGGAGGGCATCCGGCCGGTGGTGGCGGTCTATTCCACCTTCCTGCAGCGCGGATACGACAACATCGTCCACGACGTCGCCCTGCAGGACCTTCCGGTCATCTTCGGCATGGACCGCGCGGGTATCGCCGGGGAGGACGGTCCGACCCACCACGGGATCTTCGACATCGCCTACATGCTCAGCATTCCGGGGATGACCGTGACGGCTGGAAAGGACGGCCGGGAGATGCTCGGTCTCCTGAAGACGGCCGTGGACCACCAGTCCGGGCCCTTCTCGGTCCGATGGCCCCGTGACACGGTTCCCGAGGAGGTGCCGCACGTCTCGGACATCGATCCGACCCCGTACGCCACGTGGGAGGTGGTCCGAAAGGGTGAGGGCATCGCCATCCTGGCCGTGGGGACCATGGTTCAACCCGCGGTGGCGGCGGCCGAGCAACTGGCGGAGCGGGGCATTCGACCCACGGTGGTGAACTGCCGCTTCCTCAAACCCTATGACCGGGCGGTCTTCGAGCAGGTCGTGGCGAACCACGGAGTCGTCCTCACCGTGGAGGAGGGTACGGTGGTCAACGGCTTCGGGGCGTACATGGCCCGCGAGGTGGATTCTTTCCTGGGCCGAGGCGACCTCCAGATGGACGCGCTGGGGATCCCCGACGAGTTCATCGAGCACGGGTCGCGCAAGGAGCTCTTGAGGGAGTTGGGCCTCGACGCGGAGGGCATCGCGGCTCGCGTGCGCCGCCTCGCGGAGGTGCACGGGCTCTCCGAGGTGGCACGGGAGTCGGCGTGACGCCTCCGCTCCCCGAGGGCGCACGCCCGGGGGCGCCGGTGCGATCCCTGGGGGTCGTGGTACGGCGCTCCGTGGAGGCCGGCGAGGCCATCGGGAGGATCTCCGACGCCGCCGGGGAGCTGGGTCTCGACCTGTTCCTCGAGGCGCATGCCCTCACGGCCGCCCACGGGGATATCCGTCCGTACAGGGATCCGTCGGAGGTTGACGCCGTCATGGCAGTCGGTGGAGACGGCACGTTCCTCCGAGCCGCGCGCGACCTCGTGGGGCGTCAGTCCCCGCTCCTGGGAATCAACCTGGGGCACCTGGGATTCCTTACCTCGGCCGGGGCGCCGGAGCTGGAAGTCTTCATGAAGCGGCTCGCCGAAGGGGACTACTACATCGAGGACCGGTCCACGCTGGCAGCGTATCTGCTGGACGGAGACGGAGAGCCACACGTGGCCCTCAACGACGCGGTCATCCACACCGACGGCGTAGCCCGTGTCGTCCGCCTGAACATCAGGGTGGGCCTCGAGGGCCACGAGGAGGATATCGGAGGGTTCACGGGGGACGGCATCATCGTCGCGACTCCCATGGGGTCCACCGCCTACAATCTCTCGGCGGGCGGGCCCATCGTGGTCCCGTCCATGGAGGCCCTCCTCATCACGGCGATCTGCCCCCACACCCTCACCGTGCGGCCCCTTATCGTCCCCGCCGACACCTCCGTGGTAATCCGATCGGTGGAGCCTCACCCCTCTCTGGTCCTCACCATGGACGGACAGGCCGCCACCCGGCTGCCGTCGTTGGGTGGCATCCGGGTCTCCCGGGGTCCGGAGGTGGTGCGCATGGTGCGGTTCACGCACCGTACCTTCTTCCGCACGCTCCGGAAGAAGCTCCAGTGGGCCGCCCGCCCCGGAGGCGATCTGGAGGAATAGTCCCTCCTGCCATTGAAGCGCCCATCACGGGCCCCCATTCTTGAAGGATGCTCATCGAGCTGCGTATCCGGGACTTTGCCGTCATCGACGACCTCAGCCTTCCTCTGGGGCCGGGGTTGAACGTGCTGACGGGCGAGACGGGGGCGGGCAAGTCCATCATCGTGGACGCGCTCGCCCTTCTGCTCGGGGAACGGGCGTCCTCCGAGGACATCCGGGAAGGGACCGGACGAGCCCTCGTGGAGGGGGTCTTCGACGTAGCCCACCACCCACTCATCGTGGTGGAGCTGGAGGAGATGGGGATCGACGCGGAGGACGGCCTGCTGATCCTCCGGCGGGAGGTGAACGCCGAAGGCCGAAACCGGGCCTGGATCAACGGCTCCCCCGCAACGGCTACCTCCGTAGGAGCGCTCGGGGCGGCTCTGGTGGACCTCCACGGGCAACACGACCATCAGACCCTTCTTCGCCGCTCTGCCCAACGCGACCTGCTGGACGCATTCGCTGGCGCGCAGGAGACTGCCCTGGAGGTTCGAAGGCGGTTCGACGACTGGGTGGCGGCCCGGAAGGCGTTGGACGACCGCACGGTGCGCATCCGCGAGTTGAGCGACCGCGCCGACTTTCTGCGATTCCAGCTGCGCGAGATCCAGGCCGCCGGCATCGAGGCCGGAGAGGAGGAGGCGCTCCTCCAGGAGGCGCAGCGCCTCGCCCACAGTCAGGAGCTGGCGGCGGAGATGACCCGGGTTCACGAGCTTCTCTACGGTGGCGAGGACGCCGTCTCGGAGCGGCTCGCGGAGATCGGCCGTGTGCTGGCCCGGGAGTCCCGCCTGGACCCGCGGCTCGCGGAGCTCCACGACATGGTGGAGAATGCGCTGCAGACCGTCCAGGAGGCCGGGCGGTTCGCCGGCGATTACGCCAGCGACGTGGAGTACGACCCGGCGCGGCTTCAGGCCATCGAGGAGAGGAAGGACCTCCTCTTCAAGCTCAAGAGGAAGTACGGCCCAGGACTGGAGAACGTCCTCGAGACCGAGCGCCGCCTGTCTCTGGAAGTGGGGGAGCTCGACGAAGCCGACGCGGACCTGGCTTCCATGGAGGCCGCGGTCCAGGGTGCCTTCCACCGCCTGGAGCGATGGGCTGCGGAGCTGTCGGATGCGCGGGCGGAGGGCGCCCGGGAGCTGGCCCAGCGGGTGGAGCGGGTCCTCCCGTCCCTGGGGATGCCCGGCGCTCGAGTGGAGATCGCGCTGCTACCGGAAGCAGAGGTGGGGCGGGGTGGCGCCGAGACCGTGGAGTTCCGGGTCTCTCTGAACGAGGGCTTCGAGCCTCGAGGCCTGGCACGGGTCGCGTCCGGCGGAGAGCTGTCCCGGGTCATGTTGGCGCTCAAGACCGTGCTGGCCGAGGTGGACGCCATCCCCACCCTGGTCTTCGACGAAATCGACGCCGGCATCGGGGGGGCGGTGGCCCACGGGGTGGCGGACACCTTGGCCGCCGTGGCCCGACACCACCAGGTGTTCGTCATCACGCATCTCGCCCAACTCGCCTCCAGGGCGAAGGCCCATATCCTGGTGGAGAAGGAGAGTCGCGCCGGGATGGCCACCACGAGGGTCGAACGACTGGATGGAGAAGAGCGTATCCGTGAGATCGCCCGCATGCTGGGCGGCGATTCCGCTTCGCAGGCGAGCCTGGAGCACGCACGGGCGCTCCTGACGTCCGTGAAGTAGGGGCGGCCCCCGCTGCGGGGCGGTAGTCCTTCCCACGTCCCTCCGCCCACCAGGATCGCGACTTCAGCCGCCCCAGAGGGACCGGGTGACTCGCCCGCCGAACTCCAGCCGTGTCCGCCGCAGGGCCTCATCGCCCGAGCCGCTGAGGGCCACCTGGACCCGAGCCCATACCTCCACCGGAAACGCTCCTTCCGGGGGATGGTAGCGCAGCCCTCCCCCCACTTCCTGGAGGGTTGCGTCCGTACCCGCGTTCAGCACCGTGGGGGCTTCGTAGAGCTGACCCGAGGGATAGGGGCCCAGCTCCAGGGGCGGTCCGGGGAGCGGACCCACGGCCTCGTATCGGTCGGATCCCCTCCGGTAGTAGCGGTAACTTGCCTCGATCCAGAGCGCTTCGCCCAAACCGAGCGAGGGCCTCGCTTCCACCTCCAGAACATCCCCGGGACGTCGCTCCACCACCCGAGTATTGACGATGGGGATCAGCGGCACGTCCGGCGATCCGACTCTGCGTTCCACCTCCGCGGGCAGGAGCGTCTCATAGCGGGCCATGGCCGCCACCCCGACGCGGGTCTGCCGGAACCAGAGGGCCACCCCTCCCGAGTACCCGAGATGCCCATCGCCCCGCGGGAGGTCGAACAGCGCCAGCGGCTCGTCCCCCGAACCCGTAGGCAGCCGGACCGAGCCCAGCGCCGTGATCCCGTACGCCGGACGTCCCGTGGACGGGAGCGCGGGACCTTCCAGCAGACGTAGCCGGGCGTTCACTCGGACGTCCCCCAGGCCCCAGAGCAACGGAGTCGGGAACGGGAGGAACTGGAAGTGGGCCGCGGGATCGGAGAGCAGAAGGCGGAGTGCCTCGTTGGTGAGCACCTCGTCGGCCAGGGGAACGGCGACCTGCACGGGGGTGAGGCCCGCCGCAATCAGGGCCGTGTTGAAGTCGTCCAGGGAGGCCGCGAGGGCCTCCCCGGCGGCGGAGCCCACGGCGGGGAAGACCGCGGATGCTCGATACGCGTCGATCCAGCGATTCGCCCACACGATCCAAGGGTCCGCTACTCCGGCGGGTAACCCCGCGGCCGCGGCCGAGAGCTGATCCACGAAGGACTGGACCTCCGTAACGCGAGTGAAGGCCGGATTCACCCCGAGGTCGGCATCCGCGGCGGGAAGCAGGCTCAGCGAGCCCTCCACCCGGGACTTCACCAGGGGCACCGTGGCACCCACAGTCAGCCACGACGTGACCCCGAGGTCCACGGTGAAAGGCACGACGACCTGGCTGGTCTGCACGTAGGAGCGACTGGTCCCCAGGGCGGGGGCATAGTCCTGGGTACCGAGGATCTCCCGGAGGCTCTCCACCAGCAACGGGGTCCCCGGAAAGAGCTCGACGGCATCCGATCGGGTGAGATCGGAGCCGAGGGGAATCCGTTGACCGTCTTGCCCGAAGGCGTGGTCGGCGTGCATGAAGACCCCGGCCGTGCCCACCCGCAGGCGCCCGGCGGGCAGCACACGCCAGTCGCCGTCCTGAGCCTCCAACGGGAGCGGGAGACCCGCCAGAAGCAACGGCAGAACCACGAAACGGGTCCAACCGATCGCACGCGCTGGGAGGCTTGGGAGCGATGGGGGCATGGGCGCCGGCAGGAGGGTAAACAGGTGTTCCAACGAACGCATCAGGGTGGGCCGAAAGGTAATGCGGGGCCGCCCGGATGTCTTGACACTTCGGAAGGTCATCCTAACTTCTTCATCCAACACGCGGGAATAGCTCAGTTGGTAGAGCATCACCTTGCCAAGGTGAGGGTCGCCGGTTCGAGTCCGGTTTCCCGCTCTGAAGGGGGGCGTCGCGGGTTTCCGCCGACCCCCCCTGGCGCCGTGGCCAAGTGGTAAGGCAGAGGACTGCAAATCCTTTATCCCCGGTTCGAATCCGGGCGGCGCCTCTTACACGAGACGGCATCCGCGGGGGATCTCCCCCATGGATGCCGTTCTTGTTTTTTGCTTGGTTTTGCGGATTCCGCGTGTCCATATTTCATGTATCCGGGCGATCAGGATCGACAGGCTGGTGCCGGCTCACCGACGGCGACGTCCGGCCGGACCCGCGGGAAGCCCGGCCGGACGCATTTCCAGGTCCCGAGGGGAGATACGGGGTCGTCGCCTGGCACCTCTCCGGGGGGCGGGTCCAAGGGGACGCGTCGATGCGTGCCCTAGCGCGGTCCGCAGACCACCCCGCGGACCCTCGATATCGGTGCATGGCGTGGTCGGAGTTCGTCGCTCGGTGCATTCACCGGGCGCCGCGAGGCCGGGCGTGTCGACTGGCGCAGCGCGGGTCGGTTCATTGGCACGCGGTGTGCAAGTATCATTTACCGCTGTCGGAAGCGGGATGCCGGAGTGCCCTGGAGCAGGGGAATCCGTCGAGCGACGCGAAAGTCTGCATAGGTGCGTCAAGACATTAAAGGATAACGACTTATGGGAAACGCCTCCCCTGAGCTGGTTCGGGCCCGACACTTGCCCCCCTTACGTCCGCGGACGGGTCCCCTGGATGGCCGTAGGGGCGGCGAGAAGCGCTCCCGAATCGATCTGGGAACCCATCCATCGCTGCTGGTCCTGTACCATATACGAGCCCCATTCCTAGCATGAGCGAATCACTAACTTCCGCACGGAGCGCACCTGGCGCTGCTCCCACGCGAGGACAGGTTTCGAAGTCGGGCAGTCGCTCATCCGTGAACGACGCGCCGGACGCTCCGGATCGGACCCCCCTGGGGATCCAGCCCGTCGACGAGCGCACTGGCGGCCTCGAGAAGGGGGGCAGCTACCTCGTGGTGGGCCCCCCTGGGCCCGCCAAGATGGTGACCTCACTCCAGTTCCTGTCCCATGGTCTCGCAGCCGGCGAGAAGGCCGTGCTCCTCACGGGTGCCGACGCCCGCGGCATCCTCTACGCCGCCCGGGGCTGGGGCATGGATCTCGGTGAGCACTGGCGGGACGGGACCCTTCAGATACTGGGTTTTCGTGACGACTTCGAACTCCGTGCCTCCCGGACCATCGCTCCGGAGGAGGTGCTCGAGGAGCTGCAGGCTCAGATACTCTCCGGTGCGGCCCGGATCGCGGTAGACCCCGGGAGCCTGTTCCTGGGAGGGGGGATCAAGACCCTCCTCGGAGGGGCCTTCATTCGCTGGGCGCGGCAGCAGCAGGCCACCGTCTGCATGACCTTCTCGGTGGACACGGAAGGCGGCAGAATGCCCTCCTCCGCGGATTGGATGGTGCACGGAACCACCGGTCGGCTCGTTGTGGTGCCCACCGCCGGAGGCCTGTTCGAGATGTGCCTCATTCGATCCCTGCCCCACGAAGCCGATGAAGAGGCGCCCATCTCCCTGCGCCTGAAGCCCGGCGCGGGTCTGGTTCGCCCGGACGCATTCCCCTCCCGGCGGAGGCGGGACCGAGAGGGGCTGGATCGGAAGAGGCTCCTTCTTATCTCCCTGGCCAACGCCAAGGCGCGGGACCTGGAGATGTGGGCGGACACGGCGTTCGATGCCACCGTCGTCACGGAGCCGTTCGACGCGGTGGAACAGGTTCAGAGTGGGAGTGGATTCGGCTCCGTGGTCGTGCACGCCAGCCGGGGAAAGGTCCGAGATGCCGTCCAGGCCTGTCGCGCCCTCCGTCCGTTGACCCAGGCCGCCCTGGTGTTCGTGTCCGACGACGCGGTCCGATCCAACGACCGGATTCAACTTCTGGAGGCCGGTGCAGACGACTGCCTGAGCGGCGGCGTGGACTTCCGGGAGCTGGAGCTCCGCCTCCGCCAGGCCATGACGTCCAATTCGCGCCCCATGGCTGGTGGTGAAGAAGCCGAGGAAGCCACGGACGAGGCGGGTCCCGTGGGCGGGCTCATGGATCATGCCGCCTTCCAGTCGGAGGTCGACCATCGATCCGGTGATCCCTCCCTGGGGATCTTCTGTCTCCTTCGGGTCCAGGCGAGCGGCATCGCCGCCGACCGGCTTCTGCAGGTGATGACCACGGAGATCCGGGATGAGGACGGTGACCTGGTCTCGAAGGGCGGACCGGACCCGTTGGTCCTTCTCCAGGGGGCCCGTGCGAGTCAGGCCGAGCCGTTCGTGGACCGTCTCCGCGTCCGGGTCGGGGCCGAATCGCGCAAGGGGAAGGGTGAGCTCTCGGTTGAGGTCCTGAGCCACCCCGGCGATGCCGACCGCATCCGATCGGTCGTGGAGGGCGACCGTGCCGGTACGGAATGACCGAGGACCGGGCGGCTCCTTCTATCCCCTGAAGTTCGGGGTCGCCGCGATCTTTCTGGTGAGCGCCACATTGGTGCTCGTCCTGGTGGTGCTCCCGCGCCGGTACGTTCTGAGCTCGGGCTTCCGCGAATCGGGAATGAACTTCCCCGTGAACGCCACCCCGGTGTCCACCGGAACCCTGGTCCAGCGGGCCGCTCCGCCTCCGCCACGTCCCCTTCCGGAGGTGGACCCGACCGTGCCCGAGGGCCCGGCAGAGGCCTTCTGGAACCGGGTCCTCCCGCTCCTGGAAGAGGGGCGGTACGAGGAGGCGTTGGGGCTGTTCCGGGAGTACCTGGCGAACTACCCGGGGGACCGAGGCGTCCGGCGGGAATACGCGCAGACCCTCTTCCGCGCGGGCTACGGCGATGAGGCGGTGGCCGAGTTGGCGTCCCTCCTCCGAGGCGCCGACGAGGCCGAGGTCCGCTTGCTTCGAGCCCGCATGCTGCGGGACATCGGCCGTGTCGGTGAGGCCTCCACCGAATACGCCACCCTCCGGAGCCAGGGGATCATGGACTCCGGCCTGGCCCTGGAATGGGCGCAGGCCCTCGCCTGGGCCGAACGCTACGACGAGGCCGCGGAAGTGCTCGCGTGGGCCCTCTCCAAAGACCCGGAAAGCGCCTCGTTGAAGGTGGAGCTGGCCCGCGTATACTACGCCTCCGGGCGTCTGGAAGAGGCCAGGGCCATCCTGGCGACCCTAGACACCGCGACCCTGCGCCGCCTCGGTGCCCTGCGCCTGCGGGACGACGTCGATGCCGCGCTGGCTTCCGCTCCAGAGGACACAGCGGTTCCCCCCACCATGCTGGAGCGAGCCGCAAGCGCCCGCGCGGCGGGTGACCTCGGGGAGGCGGACCGACTCTACCGGGCCATCCTGGAATCGAACCCCGATGACCGCGCCGCTTGGCAGGCCTACGCCGATCTCCTGGAATACGACGCGCGGGACTTCGTGGGTGCGCTGGCGGCGTTGCGGGAGGTGGAACGCCTGGGCGGCGCGGATGCGGCCACGCAGTTCCGCATGGCACAGCTGGAGGTATGGACCGGCGAAACGGCGAGGGCCCAGGACCGCCTGAAGGCCATCCTGGCGCAAATTCAGGAGGAGGGCCCCATCGTCCTCCCGCCGGTGGAGGGAACGAGTCGCCTGCTTACGGCGTCGCGCGTCGAGGCGATCCTGGGGGACCTCGCCCGATGGGAGGGAGATCGGGACGAGGCGGCTCGCCACTACGAGGCGGCCCTCGAGTCGGAGCCCGGCAATCGCCAGGCCAGCGAGGGGCTCGTCGCCCTCCGCAGGGACGTGGACGTGGCCATCTTCGAAGCCGAAGGGCCCCACGTGGGAAGCCGCGGGTCCACCCTCCGGGACACGGACGAGTTCCTCATGGCGGACCTCGGAGCGGAGTGGCTCGGCACCGAGCGAGATTGGGTGTGGAGTGTCTTCGCCGGCAACCGCTGGCTCGAGGGGTACGACGCCCAGGGAGCCGTCGCCTCGCCGTCCGGCCTCTTCGCGCAGGCGGAAGGGGGGCGGTGGTGGCGATGGGGGACCATTCGCACGGCGGTGCAGCTCGGCGTCGAGTCGGTGCGTTCGGGCGAGACCGATCTGTCGGTGGGGGCGTCCGCGTTCTTCACCGACCTCGGAAGCTACACGCTGGAGGCCGCGGTCCGTCACGGTCCGGCGTACGGACGCACGGCGACCCTCCAGGCAGCCTACGCTGACGTGACCCACGACGAGCTTCGACTCACCGTGACCAATCAGCTCTCCCCTCTCTGGTCGCTTTGGGCCGAGGGGCGGCTCGGGCGCCTCGAGGCCGGTGCCCTCCCGGGAGGAGACTCCGGATCCCTGCGGTACGAGGGCGCACTGGCGGTAGGACGGTCACTGGCACCCGGGTTCACTCTGGGTATCTCCGCGCAGGCCCTGGGCTTCAGGGATCCGGCGCCGGATGCAGGTCCCCGGCGCATGTGGTGGGACCCCCGCCTGGTGCTCACCGCCGGTCCGTATGCTCGGATCGAGCGGGAGTTGGATAGGGTCTGGACCGTCACCGGCCGGCTGTCCGCCGGAGTCGCCTTCATGGACGAGCGGCCCACCGACGGGTTCTCCCGCGTCGCCCAGCTCTCGGGGGACACTGGGCTGCGCATGCGCCTCGACCGTTTCACGACGGCGCTGGAGGTGTTCTATCTCCAGACCCGCTTCCAGGGGTATCACTCCTGGGGCGCCCGGATCAGCTTCGGCCTGCTGGACGTGCTGGGTGAGGGAGGCGGTTCATGAGGATCCGGTGGTCGGTGGTGGCATCGCTGGTCCTGGTCAGCGTCCTCACAGGGCTCACCGTGGGCTTCGCCATGGTGGTCCTCCTGGTGGGCCCTGAGCTTCAGCTGCTCCTCATGCGGGCGGTGATGGTCCTCCTGATCATCTTCCTCTCCATTCTGTTCCTCCGCTTCTTCAGCCTTCTCTGGTTCGCCTACCTGGGGCACGCCGAGCGGAACGTCATCGGGGTCAAGCCGATGCGGGAGGTCCCGCCCGTCTCGGTGATCGTGCCTGCGTACAACGAGGGCAAGGTGCTGGACAAGGCCCTCCAGAGCGTCCTGGCGCTGGACTATCCCGAGTTCGAGGTCATCGTGGTGGATGACGGGTCCACCGACGAGACCCTGCAGGTGGCCACCCGGTGGGAGGGCGTCCACGGCAACGCCACGGTGCGCGTCTTCACGAAGCCCAACGGCGGAAAGGCCAGCGCCCTCAACGCCGGAATCGCCGCGGCCCGCCACCCGCTCCTCTTCTGCATGGACGCGGACTCCCACCTGGAGAGGCAGACGTTGCGGAAGGCCGTGCGGCACTTCGGGGATCCGGCCGTCGGGGCCGTGGCCGGGAACGTGAAGGTTGAGAACCGCAAGAAGTTCATCACCCGCCTTCAGGCGCTCGAATACATCGAGGGTCTGAACATGCCCCGGCGTGCCCAGGGGTTCGTCGCGGCGGTTAATATCGTTCCGGGCCCCGTGGGGATGTTCCGCCGTGAGGCCGTCGAAGAGGTCGGAGGGTACCAGCGGGACACCTTCGCTGAGGACGCCGATCTCACGCTGAGCCTCATGTTCGCCGGTTGGAGGGTCGTCTACGAGGACCAGGCCATCGCCTGGACCGAGGCCCCGATCCGGTGGCTGGACCTCATCCAGCAGCGGTACCGCTGGACCCGTGGGATCCTCCAGGCGCTTCGCAAGCGCAAAGGGATCCTACTCGAGCCGATTCCGGACTTTCCCCTCTTCATTTCGACGCTGCAGATGGGCTTCGAGTCCGTGATCTGGCCCATGCTCAACATCTTCGCTCACCTCTTCTTCGCCATCATCGCCCTCGGGTTCGGTGCCTCCGAGCTGATTCTCTACTGGGTTGTCCTCCTCACCTTGCTGGACCTGGTGGCCGCGCTGGTGACGGTCGCCATGGAGGAGGAATCCCTCTCGCTGGTCCCGCTCGCCATGATCTACCGATTCTTCTTCGTCCTCTTCCTGGACGTGGTGAAGACCTTCGCCACCCTGGAAGAGGCCTTCCGCCTGGACATGCGGTGGGGCAAGCTGGAGCGCGTGGGCCGACCCCAGCCCGGCGCCCCCGTCGTCTCTCCCGTCAAGTGAGGTGAATTCGTGAACGTCGTCGACCTTCTGGTTACCATCGTGGTGGTCACGATTCTCGTGACCATCGTGCTGGCCGTGGTGACGTACGTAGCCTACAAGCTGCGCCTGGCCCGCGAGCCGAGCTCCATCGAGCCCGACGAGTCCGAGCTCCGGTATTTCGTCCGCTACGAGCCGGACGATAAGCCGAGTCTCCCCGTCGGCGGATCCCCCTCCGGCCCCGTACCGGCCGATGCGCCCTCGGCGTGACCCCCTTCCCAGGGCCCGGGATTCCTGGGTCTGGCTGGGCGGACTGCTGGTACTCGGCTTCGTGGGGGCCGGGGCGGTAGCCGCGGCCGTGACCCTGTGGGAGAACGTGGACGTCCGCGAGCTCTCCCCGGGCTTCGTGGCGACCCCTCCACCGCCTCCGTACGCGGAGCCGGCAGTCAGTCCCGCCTATGGACCGGCCGGCTTTCCCGCCGTGGTCTACTGGTCGGAGACCAGCGCCGAGTTCTTCGGCGACCCGTCCTTCTATCCGGAGAGCCTCGAGCGCTGGTGGACCCTGATCGAGGACGTGGGGGGCCAGGTCCGACTCGTGTATTCCGTGTCCACTCTGGACACCCTGAGCGCCGACCACGTCCTGGTCCTCCCCGAGGCGCTGTGCCTTTCAGACGAAGAGTTGGAAGCCATCCACGGACACTTGGGACGGGGCGGGGGCGTCGTGGCCAACGCGTCCTTCGGCGCCCGGGACGGTGCCTGCGGTTGGCGGGGCTGGGACCCGGTGGCGGAGCTGACCGGCGCTCCCGACGTCCGTGAGATCCGGGAGCGGCGCTCCCTCTACCTTACCGTACCCGGAGCCCATGCGCTCTCTCCGGGATTGGATCCGGGGACCCGTGTGGAGCTCCGAGGTGATCCCTCGATGGCCCTACGGATGCCCGGACCCAGGGTGTTCTGGTCCGATTGGGCATTGAACCCGTCTGCCGACGAGAGCGGAGGCGGAGCCGACGTGGCCGCCGCCGTCGGGCGCACCCCATCGGGAGGGCGAACGGCGTGGTTCGGGATGCGGCTGGGGCAGGGCGCGACGCCCGAGGACGAACGGATCCTCCGACGCATGATTCGGAACGGTCTCTTGTGGTCCGCAGGGCTCCCGACCGCCACGCCGGCTGCATGGCCCCGAGGAAGCCGGGCCGCCATGCTGTACAGCGTGGATGTGGAGTCGCAGCCCGAGAACGCCCGTACCATGGCGGAGCTCCTTCGCGAACGGGAGATCCCGGCCACCTTCTTCGCCGTGACGCAGCTGGTGGAGGACTCCCTGGACCTGGCCGCCGCCCTGGTGGCTACCGGGGAGGTGGGAAGCCAGACCACGGACCATGCCCCGGTGGCGGGGCGCACGGCCCAGGAGCAGTTCCTCCGTCTGGGTAGAAGCTGGTCCGATGCGGAAGACTGGTCCGGCGAGGGCCCTGTGGGGCTGCATCCTCCGGAGGAGGCCTTCGACGCCTTTACCCTGGAGGGATGGGCCCGCGCAGGGGGTCGCTATGTCCTGGCCGTGAACGGTGGCCGCTCGGCGAGCCCGGAGGTGCACGGCACGCGATCAGGCACGGTGATCGTGCTCCCGCGCCTCATGAAGGACGACTACAACGTCTTCGTGCAGGAGAGCGCAGTGCGGCCACGGCGGCTGGCGGAGGCCTACCTTCAGGGCGCCTCCAAGCTGCGGGCGCTGGGAGGTCTGGCCATCGTCTCGGGCCGGACCCAGATCCTCAACTCACCGGAACGGCAAAGTGCCATGGCGGAGGTGGCGGACACCGCCCGCGCCCAAGGCGACTGGTGGCTCGCAGAGGGCCGGGAGCTGGCGGATTGGTGGATGAGACGCCAGCGGGTGAGGGTCCGATTCGTGACGGAGTCCGAAGCGGACGTAGGTCGCTACGAGGGGGTCAGTTCGGCCGGCCTGCCGACCCTCGCCGTGTCTCTTCCGGAGGGCGAGCGGGGGCTTGACGGGGTTTGGGTGGACGTGACCCTACCCAGAGGGAGCCGAGGCGTGGTGCCCTGGGTAGGGGGCAGCCCTTCCGACTACGCGGCCACGCCCTGGGGCCTCCGGGTCCCGGTCGGGGTCCTGGAGCCGGGTTCGGTGCGCCGCATCTCGTTCGTACGAATGGAGTCGTCGGACACCCAGGAGCCTTAGGTGGCGATCCGCGGGATCCTCTCGAGGCCCCTCGCCATTCTCCTTCTCTCGGCGGCGGTTTCCCTCTCGGGCACCGCGTGCAGCCAGGCGCCCCCCACTGCCGTGAGTCCCCGGCCGGGATCGCTCTTCGTGGTGGGGTACCATCCGTATTGGGCGGGTGACGCCTGGATGAGCTACCCGGTGGAACAGCTCCAGCAGGTCTTCTTCTTCGAGGTGGAGCTCGATTCGGACGGCGGACTCGCGGACCTGCATGGCTGGCACGCCGAGTGGGCGGGACTGCAGGGGGAGATGGCCCGCCGCGGGGTCCAGGTGATCCCCACCGTGACCCTCTACGGCGACGGAGCGTTCGAGACCCTGTTTTCCGACCCCGAGGCCACCGGCCGAGCCGTGGAGTCGCTCCTGGGACTCCTGCGGGATTCCCCGACCGTACGCGGCCTTCACCTGGACGTGGAGGTCTTCCAGCCGGTCTCCCGGGAGGCTCGGGACGGGTACACCGCCTTCACCGCCCAACTTGGGGCCGCCATGCGAGGCGTCGATCCCGGCCTGGGTCTCTCGGTCTTCACGCTGGCCTTCGACGACGACGACGCCTACAACGAGCGCGCTCTGGCCGCACTGGCCGACTACCTCGTGGTCCAGGGGTACGATCTCCACAACCGGACAGACGCGGCGGCCGGACCGGTAGCGGCGCTGAAGGGGTGGGGGCGCCTGAACTGGGCCTCGGTCCTGGAACGATACGATTCCCTGGGGATCCCTCGCTCCCGGCTCGTGATGGGGGTGCCCCTCTACGGCTACGAGTGGCCAACCGTCGGAGCTGAGCCGGGCGCCGCCACCCGGGGAGAGGGTCGGGTGACGCCCCTGGAGGCGCCGGAATCCGTGCTCCCGGAGGCCCCCCGGGCCTGGCGACAGGCGGAAATCCACGGCGCCGCCCGGGATCCGGAGAGTGGCAGTCCGTACTATGCCTTCCAGGACGCCGACGGCGGATGGGTGCAGGGCTGGTTCGAGGACCGCGAGAGCCTCCGCGCGAAGCTCGACTTCGTCCGGTCCCGGGGTCTCGCGGGAGTGGCGTTCTTCCCGCTGGCCTATGGAGCGTCCGCCATCTGGGGCGACCTCGAGACGGTTCGCGCCCCCCTCCAGCGGTAAAGGGTTGCCCCCACCTCAACGCCTGAACAGAATTCGGCGTTCCGCGTCTCCCGCCCCCCGCGAATTCGAGGTAGCACCGGTGATCCAGGCCAGTCCCACGTCGGAGCTGGAGCCCGAGAGCCGGCCTACAGGGCAGGGAAGTCCCCACCTGGCTCCAGGGGGCCCACACAGCAACCCGGGGGTGGATGTTGCTTGAGAACACGATCCGCCTGACGGGCCGCGACCTGACGCTCGAGGACGTGAGGCGAGTCTCCCGCCGGGAGGCCGTCGTCGAGCTGGCCCCGGCGGCCATCGAGGCCATGCGGAGGAGTCGGGATTTCGTCGAGTCGCGCGTGGCGGCCGGAGACAAGGTCTACGGGGTGACCACCGGGTTCGGGCGGCTGGCCGAGGTGGTCATCTCCGCCGAGGAGTCCATCCAGCTACAGACCAACCTCATCCGATCCCACGCAGCGGGAGTGGGAGAACCTCTACCGGTTTCTGAGGTCCGCGCGATCATCTTATTGCGCGCAAACGCGTTGGCGCATGGCGCATCGGGGATCCGGGTGGAGGTGGTGGAACGCCTCCTCCACCTGCTCCGTCGGGACTGGATCCCCGTGGTGCCGTCGGCAGGCTCCGTGGGAGCCAGCGGCGACCTGGCTCCCCTGGCTCACGTGGCCCTGACCCTGCTCGGAGAAGGCGAGGCGTGGGTGGAGGGTGAGCGGCGGGCGGCGGGACCCGTGTTGGCCGAGGCGGGGCTCGAGCCGCTGGACCTCCGGGAGAAGGAGGGGCTGGCACTGATCAACGGAACCCAGGCCACCACGGCCATCGGGATTCTGGGCCTCCTGCGGGCGGAGGACGCTCTCGCCGCGCTGGAGGCTGCCTCCGCCATGAGCCTGGAGGCGCTGAAGGGCACCCCGGAGGCCTTCCGGCCCGAGGTATCGCAGGTTCGCCCGCACCAGGGCCAGATTGCTACGGCGGCCCTTCAACGCCGGCTCCTGCGGGACTCGGAGATCCGGGAGTCCCACCGTAGCGACGATCCGAGGATCCAAGACGCCTACGCCCTGCGGTGCATTCCGCAGGTTCACGGCGCGGCCCGGCAGGCCCTGGGTTACGTCCGGGGCGTCCTCGAGACGGAAGCCAACAGCGTCACCGACAATCCGCTCATCTTCCCCGATGCCGGTGCCGTGACCAGTGCCGGGAACTTCCATGCGCAGGTAGTCAGTCAGGCGCTGGACTTCGCATGCATCGCACTGGCTGACCTGGCGTCCATCTCCGAGCGAAGGGTGGAGCGGCTGCTGAACCCCGATCTGTCACAGGGCCTGCCCGCGTTCCTGGCGCATCATCCGGGGTTGGAATCCGGATTCATGATCGCACAGGTGACCGCGTGCGACCTGCTGGCGGAAATGCGCGTCCTGGCGCATCCGGCGAGCGTGGACTCGGTGCCCACGAGCGCCAGCCAGGAGGACCACATCTCCATGGGGTTGGCCGCTGCTCGCAAGCTCCGTCGCTCCGTGGAATGCCTTCAGTACGTGGTGGCCGTGGAGTTGGCTGCGGCTGCGCAGGGCCTGGAGTACCGGCGCCCGCTCCGGGCAGGAGCAGGTGTGGAAGGCGCCCACGCGGCCGTGCGGGAGGCGTTGGCCCCTCTGGAAGGGGACCGCTCGCTCTCCACCGAGTTCGAAAGGCTCCGGGACCTCGTGGACCTCGGTCGGTTCCGCACCGATCGCATCGACCCCCATTACCACCAAGATCCATGACGCAGACCGTAGACCTTGCCCAGGAACTTCTGGCCTTCCCCTACCGCGCACCCCGCGGAACAACCCTCCACTGCCGCGGGTGGCAGCAGGAGGCCGCGCTGCGCATGCTTCTCAACAACCTCGACTCGGAGGTGGCGGAGCGGCCCGAAGACCTGGTCATCTACGGGGGCACCGGCAAGGCCGCGCGGGACCACGAGAGCCTGGCCGCCATCGTCCGGACGCTCCTGGTCCTGGAGGACGACGAGACGTTGCTGGTCCAATCCGGCCGGCCCGTGGGGGTCGTGCGGACCCACACCACGGCACCCCGTGTGCTCATCGCCAACGCGAACCTGGTGGGGAAGTGGGCCACCTGGGAGCACTTCCGAGAACTGGAGCGGAAGGGGCTCATGATGTATGGCCAGATGACCGCCGGATCGTGGATCTACATCGGCACACAGGGGATCCTGCAAGGCACCTACGAGACGTTTGGAGCCATGGCCCAAACCCATTTCGGCGGCACCCTCGCGGGAAGGTGGATCCTCACCGGAGGGATGGGGGGAATGGGCGGTGCGCAGCCGCTGGCGGGGACCATGAACGGTGCTGCCCTTCTGTGTGTCGAAGTGGATCCCCAACGGATCCGTCGCAGAGTCGAGACCCGCTACTGCGATCGCATGACCGAGGATCTGGACGAGGCCCTCGGGTGGATCCGCGGCGCCACCGAGGCGCGAGAGGCCCTCTCCGTGGGGCTGGTGGGCAACTGCGCCGAGGTGTTGCCCGAGCTCGCCCGACGCGGGGTCGTGCCGGATATCGTTACCGACCAGACTTCCGCGCACGACCCACTGAACGGATACATCCCGGCGGGATTGTCCCTCCAGAACGCCGACGCGCTCCGGGAGTCGGATCCGGACGAGTACCTGCGGCGCTCCATGGCCTCCATACGGATCCACTGCGAAGCCATCGTGGACCTCATGGAGGCCGGCTCCGTTGCGGTGGATTACGGGAACAACCTTCGGGGGTATGCTCAGGAAGCGGGCTTCGAGAACGCATTCGCCTACCCCGGGTTCGTTCCCGCGTACATCCGGCCGCTGTTCTGCCAGGGTAAGGGGCCCTTCCGCTGGGCGGTCCTCTCCGGTGATCCGGACGAGCTACATCGCACCGACCGTCTGGTGTTGGAGATGTTCCCCGAGGACGAGCACCTGGTGCGGTGGATCCGGATGGCCCAGGAACAGGTGGAATTCCAGGGCCTGCCGTCCCGGATCTGCTGGCTCGGGCAGGGGGACCGCGCCCGGTTCGGCGTAGCGCTGAACCAGTTGGTGGCAAAAGGGGAACTCTCCGCCCCGGTGGTCATCGGACGGGATCACCTGGACACGGGCTCCGTGGCCTCGCCGTACCGCGAGACTGAAGGAATGAAGGACGGCACGGACGCGGTGGCGGACTGGCCCATCCTGAACGCCCTGGTGAACACCGCCTCCGGCGCCTCCTGGGTATCCTTCCATCACGGCGGCGGAGTCGGAATCGGGAACTCGCTGCATGCGGGGCAGGTCCTCGTGGCGGACGGCACGCCGGAAATGGACCTGCGGATCGAACGGGTCCTCACCAACGATCCCGGTCTGGGTGTGCTGCGCCACGCCGATGCGGGGTACGACGAGGCCGTCGACACCCTCGCCTCCGCGAAGGATCTCCGGCATCCAATGCTCTAGGTCGTGAAGGGCGGCGTGATCCTGTTCCACGCGGCCTTCCAGGTGCTCCTCAGCTCGAGGTCAGCAGGCGCCTCATGACCGCCCGGAAGGATGCGGTAATGGCCCTGTCCTCCGGATGTCGGCCCTCCATGGTGCGGCGCCTTCCCGCCACCCAGACCTCCCGCACAGGGTTGTCGTTGCCGGAGAAGATCCAGGCGTCAAGGACACCGTTCCCGGTCCGCCCCGTCAGGGCAGGGTGAGAACGGTCCAGCACGAGGAAGTCGGCCCGCTGGCCGGGAGCGAGGCTGCCCGCGGGGACTCCCGCCGAGCTACGGCCGCCCGCCCAGACCCGGTCCAGCAGGGAGCGCCCCACCGATGGGACATCGTCCCGGGCCCCTACGGCGCGGATCCCCTGACGGAGACGCTGCCCATACTCCAGCCAGCGAATCTCCTCGACCGGTGAAGTGGAGACGTGGGAGTCCGAGCCCACGGCCAGGGATCCCCCCAACTCCTGGTGTCTCCTGAGGGGAAAGAGCCCGTCTCCCAGGTTCGCCTCGGTGGTTGGACACACCACGGCCGTGGCACCCGAGTCCACCAGGGCCCGGGTCTCCCGGTCCGTCATGTGCGTGCAGTGTACCAGGCTCCACCTCGCGTCCACCGGCATGTTCCCGAGGAGCCACTCCACGGGGCGCTGACCCGACCACGCGCGGCACGCTTCCACCTCTCGAGGCTGCTCCGCCACGTGGATGTGGAGGGGAAGGGGGGCCGCCCCCACCATCTCCAGGACGTCCTTCATCGCCTCCGGTGGGACGGCCCGAAGGGAGTGGAAACCCACGCCCCCGGACACCAGCGGCGAATCCCACGACCGGATCTCATCCACCAGCCTCAAGAACGCCTCCACCTCAAGGACGAACCGACGCTGGCCCTCCCCGGGTGCGACTCCGCCGAAATCCGATGCCCGGTAGAGGACCGGCAGCAGCGTGATCCCGATGCCTACCCGGTCGGCCGCCCGGACCAGTCGGCGCGAAAGCTCCGCGGGGTCGTCGTAGGGCACCCCCTCGGGGTCGTTGTGGAGATAGTGGAACTCCACCACCCGGGTGTAGCCGTGCCTGAGGAGTTCCAGGTAGAGCTGAGCCGCCACCGCCTCCATCTCGTCCGGCGACATGGTGCCGAGGAAGCGGTACATCTGCTCCCGCCAGCTCCAGAAGGAATCACCGATTCCGGTGCGCGTCTCCGCTCCGCCGGCCAGGGCCCTCTGGAAGGCGTGGGAGTGGGCATTCACCACTCCCGGGACCACAACCCCGGGCAGACGGGTGTCCACCTCCCAGCCGGGGGCGGGGAGATCCGTGGTCACCGAACGGATGGATCCGTGCCCATCCACGTCCAGGACGACCTCTTCGGCCCAGCCTCCGGGGAGGAGGGCCACGGGAGCCAAGTACCGGGCCATGGGGGCTCACCGTAGATTCCCGTCTTCGCCCCGTCAACCGAGGTCCTAATGTTCGATTCCCTCTGGATCGATGCGCACCTGGCCACCATGACGTCCGGACCGGTCCCGTACGGCGAGATCCGGGACGGAGCCGTCGGCATCCGAAACGGCCGCCTCGCGTGGGTGGGTGCCCGCCGGGACCTGCCAGGAGACCCCGATTCACTGGCGAAGCGCGTGCATTCGGCGTCGGGAGGTTGGATCACACCGGGTCTCATCGACTGCCATACCCACGCGGTGTTCGGGGGGAACCGGGCCAGGGAGTTCGAGGCCCGCCTGCGCGGGGCGACCTACCAGGAGATCGCGCGCAGCGGTGGCGGGATCCTGAGCACGGTGCGAGCGACCCGGGATGCGACCCAGGAGGTCCTCGTCCAGGCGGCGGCGCAGCGACTGGCGGACCTGGCGGCCGACGGCGTGACCACGGTGGAGGTCAAATCGGGATACGGTCTCACGGTCCTGGACGAAGTGCGCATGCTTCGCGCCGCCCACGAGGCGGCTCCCCACGCCGGGCTGGAGGTGCATGGGACACTGCTGGCGTTGCACGCCCTGCCTCCCGAGTTCTCGGGGAGGCGTCGGGAATACCTGACGCTGGCCATGGAGGAGATGCTCCCGGAAGTCGTGGACCAGGGCCTGGCCACGGCGGTGGACGCATTCCTGGAGGGCATCGCCTTCACGCCCCGCGAGATCGAGCCGTATTTCCGTCGGGCCCGCGACGCCGGGATGGTCCTGCGGCTGCATGCGGACCAGTTGGAGGACGGGGAGGGCGCGAGGTACGCGGCGGAGTGGGGCGCTTCGTCCGCCGACCACCTGGAGTACACCTCGTCGGAAGGGGCCCGCGCAATGGGGCGCGCGAACGTGACGGCCGTGCTCCTTCCCGGTGCCTTCCTGGTCCTGGGAGAGACCCGGCGGCCCCCGGTGGCGGCGTTCCGGGAGCACGGTGTGGCCATGGCCGTGGCCACGGACCTGAATCCGGGGTCGGCTCCGGTTCGCTCCCTGCGCCTGGCCATGAACCTGGCGTGCACGCTCTTCCACCTCACTCCCGAGGAAGCGCTCGAGGGCGTCACAAGAAACGCCGCCGCGGCCATGGGCCTCACGGACCGGGGCCAGCTTGTGGAGGGTCTGCGGGCGGACTTGGCCGTCTGGACCGTGGAGCACCCTTCGGAGCTGTGCTACTGGCTCGGTGGCTCCGCACCCCTGCAGACCCGGGTCATTCAAGGGGCTCCCATCCATTCGTGACGCGTCGCGGCACCGGCAGATAAAGTGAAGCGGCCCTCGGGGTTCACCCCCGAGGGCCGATCTCCCGGCGCCATGCTCGGCGGCCCAGGATGCTGCGGGCGAGGCCTCAGCCTCCTGGGCGGCGGCGAGTGCTTCCCGAGCCTGCGCGGGCCCGAGCCGTTCCACCGCTCCGAGCCGGAGCCCGCTGCACCGTTCCCGTGCGCCCGGTGCTGGATCGCGCTGCCGGCGCCCGGGAACCGCTCCGGGCCGGGGCGGATCGCGTCGCCGTGGGGGCCCGCGGCGGCCGCGCCGTAGCCGAGCTACCCCGTGAAGTGCCGCGCGCGGCCGCTCCACTTCTAGACGGCGCGGTCCTCGCCGTGCCGCGGCTCGGGGTCGTCCGCGTCACCGGACTCCGGGCGGCCGCAGCGCTACCGCCCCGACCAGTGGGGGAAGTCCTCACGGCGCCACGAGCCGTACCCGAAGAACGGGATGGGGCGGTCCGAGCGGCACCTCCCGTCGGCGAGCTGCGCACCGCACTTCGCGTTGCCCCCGCGCCCCGGGCGGTCCCGCGTGCGGCAGACCCGGCTCCGGCACGGCTCGTGGGGGACGTCCGTGCCACGCCCCCATTCCTGGAGGGAGTGACCCGGGCCGTACCCGCTGAGCGCGACGGCGCACTCCGAACGGCACCAGCGGTCGGGGAGCTTCGCACCGATCCGCGGGTGGGAGACAACCGACCGGTCGAGCTCCGGACCGGGGCGGCCCCGCCGGACCGGCCGGTGGGCGACGTCCGTACCGCCCCTCCGCTGCGGGCCGGTGCGCTGCGAGCCGTACCCGACGACCGTGTCGGTACGCTCCGAACGCTTCCACCGCTGGCCTGCGGCCTGCCCGATCTCGTGGTGGGCGTGGCGGAGGTCAGGGGCCGTGTGACCCGGGGAGCGGACACCCCGGCCGATCCACCCCGTGTGGAGCTGCGCGTGGTCGGGGCCATGACAGCAGCCCGCGGACGCGCCGAGGCGGTCCGAGCGGTTGCGGGAGCCTTGTACCCCGTGGGGGAAGCGTAACCGCCCCTCCAGCTTCCTCCGGGCCGACCGCTCCAGACCACGCGTGTCCCGACCCGGGGATACCAACCCGAGTACCAACCGCGAGACCCGCCGTAGACGTAGACCGGCGAGGGTCCGTAGTACGGCCCCCACGGATCCCAGAAGGGGTCGCGCCAATAGACGCTGGTCATGACCCGGGGCACGGGGCGCCACCAGTTGGAGGCGATCCAGGTGGAGCGTACCGGACGCGTGCAGTACCAGGGATCCCAGTAGGGCTCCCAGACATCCACCCAGCACGACGAGGCCCCGTAGCCGGAGCTGTAGTAGAAGGGGTGTCGCCAGTAACCGGCGCGATGCGACCAGTGGGTCCAGCCCTGGCCGTAGTCCGTGTAGATCCCGTGACTCCCGACGTACCCGAGGCCGTAACCGGCGCCGAAGAAGAACCCGTCGGAGTAGGGTCCGTCCCAGGAGGAACCGTAGAAGCCGACTCCGACTCCGTCCCAGAGCCCGAAGCTGAGGCCCACCGAGACCCCCGTGAACTGGGCGTTCGCGGGGGACGCGGACAGCAGGGCTGCCGCCAGGATGCCAGTGGTACCGATCGTGGTCAGCCGTCTCATGGTTCACCTCCCATAGGGTCGTCCACCCCCTCAGACAGCAGCCTCCGTGCCAGGCACGACCCGGAGGCGCGAATCCCTTGTATCACGGGGTTTCTCAGGGCTGGCGCCTGCGGACAGGCTCGCAATGGGAGCCGGTGGTGTCCTCCCGGCGGGACAGGGTCCGGGGCCCCCATGGGTCAACCGTTCAACGCCTTAAGGACTCCGTAGACCAGTCCGGCGAGCAGGACGGGGGTCACGACCATGGCGAGGAGCGCCAGGCGGTGCGCCGGATCCTCCACGGGTTCCTCGGCCGACTGCCCGGTCTCCGCTGTATCATCGGGTTGGGTCACCTCGCTGCCTCCTCCATGAGCCGGAAGAGCCGTTCGAGCTCCTCCATGCTGGTGATCAGGTGTGGTGAGACCCTCAGGGCGTTCAGGGGATCCCCGAAGGCTCGAAGAACCACCCGATGCTCGCGCCAGAGCCACTCTCCCACTTCGGGGGCTGCACGCCCCCGGACACCCACGGCCACCAGCGACGCCCCGTCCTCCCAGCACCGGGGTGACCTCCACGACAGGTACGGCGAGGCGTCGACGCGGGTCCACATCCAATCCCGGATCTCCCCGTAGGAGCGCTCTCGGGACTCCACCTGAAGGCTGCTCTGAAAGGCCACCGCGTCGGAAAGGTTGACGGTCTCCGCCAGGTTCCGGGTCCCGTAGTCTTCGAAACGACGCACCGATCCCGCCCAGCGCGCCTGTCCCCAGGTCACCCACATGGGCTCCAGGACGGCTTGGGCCGCCCGGGAGAGGACGGCGAACCCCAGACCCTTGGCGGATTGGATCCACTTGTGCGGGCTCCCGGCGTAGGCGTCCACCCCAAGGTCGTCCACAGCCACCGGGATCATCCCGGCGGACTGGGCGGCGTCCACCAGGACGTACTCCACGCCGGCGGCCCGCGCGCCGGAAGCGATGGCGGACACATCGTGCCGGATCCCCACCATGTTGTCGACGTGGGGCAGGACCAGGACCCGCGTCCGGTCGGAGAGGACCTCCAGGTGCAGGCGCACGACGTCCTCGCGGGACAGCGATGCCGCCTCGCGTACGGGGAAGGGGACCCGCCGTACGCTGAACCCTCTCCGGCGGGCGTTGTGGCGGAAGGCAACGGAAGCCCCATCATGATTGAGGCCGGTGAACACCACCTCGTCTCCTTCCCCGAGTGGCAGCCCCGTGGCCAGCAGGTTGAATCCCTCCGTGGTGTTGTGCGTCAGCGCCATCCCCCGTGGATCGGCACCGAGGAAGCGGGCGAGGTCGGCGCGGGCGTCCTCTCGGGCACCCTCCCAGGCGCCTCCCCACATGTGGAGCCAAGGATTCTCCTCGCACAGGCGCAGGAGCTCGATCCTCGCCTCGTGCACAGGGCGAGAGATGGTCCCGATGGAGGCGTGGTTCACGTAGAGGACCTCCGGCGCGAGCAGGTACTCGGCCCGCAGGGCTCTCCGCCACTCCCTGTCCGGGAGCCCAGTTGGCAGGCGCTCCGCCACCTCCACGATCCGATGGGCCCGGGCATCCAGGGGTGTCAGGAGCATGGCCCCCAGCACGGATCCGCTCAGGGCTTCGAGAAACCTGCGACGAGGAAGAGGCGTATCCCTCATGGCGTGGGACTCCCGGTCGATTGTGGGCCTCCCTTGCCTGCCGGGAAGAACCATGGAAGATTATGGTACGTCCGGCCCGTGGTCGGACCTCGGATTCTCCCTCCCCGGAGGCCGAATCGGAACCGGCAGTCGCCGTGCTTTCCCGAGATCGTTCTGGCGGAACTTGTTCCCGATGCGCGGGATTCGCCAGCCTCCCCCGGGTGTTCCAGGATCCCTGACAGCCCCCGGCGCGAATCCTCTCCGGCGGTTGACGCAGATTCTACCAATCCCAACGACAGGAAAACCGTGAGCAGCGACTCCAACAAGGATCGCGGACGCAAGCCCCGTCGCAGGCGTTCCTCCCGGCGGCGAGGAAACCGGCGCAACGATTCGGGCTCGAACAACAACGACGTCGTGGACACCTCGGACTACGAGGACTCCGACGACGAGCGCAACGATCTGGAGCCTACGCCCGAGCAGATCGAGGAGTGGGCCGCCGAGCCTTCCCTCGGCATTCTCGAGGTCCTGGGCGGCGGATCCGGCTTCATTCGCCGGAGGGACACCGGGTACATCCCCGGGAAGGACGACATCTATGTCGGCGCGCGGATCATCAACAAGTTCGATCTCCGCACGGGAGACGAGCTCTGGGGTGAGGTGGGAAACCGTCCGCGAAGCGGAAAGAGCCCGCCCCTGACCCACCTGCGACTGGTGAATCGACGCGCTCCTTCCGAGGCGAAGAACCGGCCTGACTTCAATCGGCTTTCCGCCATGCATCCGGACGAGCAGCTCCGGCTCGAGTGTGGACGGACCATCGGAGGGCAACCGGACTTCATCAATCGCGTCATCGACCTGATCTGCCCCCTGGGCAAGGGTCAGCGCGCCATGATCGTGGCTCCGGCGAAGGCCGGTAAGACCACGGTCATGCAGGCCATCGCCGAAGGCGTCTCCCTGAACCACCCCGAGTGTGCGCTCTTCATCCTCCTGGTGGATGAGCGCCCGGAAGAGGTGACGGAGATGGAGATGGTGGGATTCGGCGAGGTCATCGCCTCCACCTTCGATCGTACGGCGGAACGCCACTGCCAGGTGGCGGAGATCACCCTCGAGCGGGCGCGGCGCCGAGTGGAGATGGGCGACGACGTGGTCATCATCCTCGACTCCATCACGCGCATGGCCCGGGCCTACAACACTGTGGCCGGGGGGAGCGGAAGGACCCTTTCGGGAGGGCTCGACACCCAGGCCCTGGAGAAACCCAAGCGCTTCCTGGGGAGCGCCCGGAAGATCGCGCCGCAACAGGGCGGCGGCTCCCTCACCATCATCGCCACGGCGCTGGTGGACACTGGCTCCCGTATGGATCAGGTGATCTTCGAAGAGTTCAAGGGAACCGGGAACAGCGAGCTCGTGCTCAGCCGAGAGCTGGCGGAACGACGGATCTACCCCGCCATCGACCTCAATGCCTCCGCCACGCGGAAGGAGGAGCTGCTTCTCGAACCGGACTACCTGGACCTGTCCAGGGCCCTGCGGCGGCAGCTCTCGGGCATCGGCACCGCCGACGCCATGACGGAGCTGATCGGCGCCATGAAGCGGATGCCTACGAACCAGGACCTGGTGGACTACTACAAGCAACGGGTCTAGGACCACCGGGCACGTCTCGGCGTCGCACCAGGGAGGGGGATCCGGGAGTGCCGGATCCCCCTCTGCGCTACCCCTCCACCAGTTTTTGAAGTCGGTCCAGGGCCTTGTCCAACTCCTCTCCCTGCATGCGCTCCATGCCGAGGGCGAAGTAGGACAGGAGGGGATTCCACCCGAAGTCACCCTCCTCCCGCCAGGTCAGGGTGGTCCCCTCTGCGCCCTCCACAAGTTGGATGCGGCCGCGTGTCTCCATGGACCCGTCCTCCACCGACACACGGTATTCCACCCACTGGAGGGGCCCCACGCGGAGGAGCTCGAACTGGCCCGCACCCCACTGCGGGTCGTCCCACGAGAGGGTGGCGCCAGGACCCCGGGACGGGGCCGAGAGCTGACCCTCCACCTGAGCCATGGAGGACCAGTGCTTCCACTGCTCGAGGTCCTCCAGGTAGGGGAAGATCACCTCCGGCGTGGCTTCCAGGACCCGCGCTCGCTCGGCGCTCCACTCGCCGGAGAGGAGGAAGCCCACCCCCACGAACGCGAGCAGACCCAGTGCCAGCACGCTGATGATGCCCTTGAGGATCTTCACGGTCCCTCCTGTGCCCGATCCCCGGCTCGGCGGGCCGCCTCCCGCAGCACCGGCTCCAGGACGGACCAGGCCGTCCTGGCCATACGCCGATGACCCTCGGGCGTGGGGTGGATCCCGTCTCCCTGGTTCAGCTCTGCGACCCCGGCCACACCGTCCAGGAGAAACGGAATCAGGACCACGTCGAGGTCCTCCGCGACTCGGAGGAAGACATCACGGAAGCCCGCGGTGTACGCTTCCCCCAGGTTCGGTGGTGCCTCCATCCCCGCGAGCACCACGGAGGCGTCGGGATTCGCGTTCCGCGTCACCCGCACCATGGCGCGGAGGTTCGCCTCCAGTGCCTGGAGGTCTAGGCCCCGCAGCCCGTCGTTCGCGCCGAGCTCCACCACCACCACGTCGGCGGGTTGCTCCTCCAGGAGCCATTCCAGCCGCCGGAGTCCCCCGGCACTGGTGTCACCGCTGACTCCCGCGTTGGTCATTACGGCGGGAATCCCCGCGGAGTCCGCCATCCGTTGCAGTTGGCCCACCCAGCTCTCCCCCAACGGGTCGGAGAGGCCCATTCCCGCCGTGAGGCTCGTGCCCACGATCACGACGCGGGCAGCGAAAGGGGATCCATCCGGGGGGAGCCGGGGTTCCTCCGTGGAGGACCGGTCCAGGAGGGCCTCCGGAGGTGTCTCCTCCCCTCCGCCGCAGGCGAGAAGAGCCACCGAGGTCAGCACCATGAAAGGGATTTGCGCGTGTCGCATGTGATCGTGGCTGAAGAGTTGGGCAAGACCTACCGCAGCGGGGGCCGTCCCCTGACGGTCCTGCAGGGAGTAAACCTCCAGGTGGCCGACGAGGAGCGGCTGGCCATCCTGGGGCCCTCCGGTAGCGGAAAGACCACCCTCCTGGGACTCCTGGCCGGCCTGGACACCCCCACCACCGGGCGGGTTGTCCTCAACGGACAGGACCTCTCGCTCCTGAGCGAGGACGAGCGGGCCGCCTTCCGCGCCCGGAATGTGGGGTTCGTCTTCCAGTCTTTCCACCTCCTGCCCTCGCTCACGGCACGGGAGAACGTCCTGGTCCCCCTGGAACTCCTGGGCGACGGGAGTGGCCGGGAGCGGCGCGAGCGTGCCGGACGGCTCCTGGAGCGGGTGGGATTGGGGGACCGGATGGACCACTACCCACTCCAGCTTTCCGGTGGAGAGCAGCAGCGGGTGGCCCTGGCCCGGGCCTTCAGCACCCGCCCCCGGATCCTGTTCGCCGATGAGCCCACCGGGAACCTCGACCAGGACACTGGAGCCACCGTCATCGACCTTCTGGACGAGTTGAATCAGGAGGCGAGGACCACGCTGGTGATGGTGACCCACGATCCGGCACTGGCGCAGCGCACCCCCCGGGTCATCCGCCTGGCCGGGGGGCACCTCGTGTCCGACGAGTCCTCGGCCCCCGTGGGACCGACCGCGTGAACCGGTTCCCGCTGCTCCTGGCCCGTTGGGAGAGTCGCCACTCCCTGAGCCGCGTGGGCGTGTACATGCTCTCGATCTCATTGGGGGTGGCCTCGCTGGTGGCGGTACGCTCCTTCCGAGCCGACGTGTCCCGCTCCATCGAACAAGAGGCACAGGTCCTGATGGGGGCGGACTTGCGTCTCTCCTCCAGGAGGCCCTTTCCCGACTCCGTACACAGCGTCGTCGATTCCCTGAGGGCGGCCGGCCATGAGAGCGCGACCATGGTCACGGCGGCGTCCATGGTGCTGGCCCCTGCCAGCGGGAACGTCCGACTCCTTCAGGTCCGGGGTGTGGAGGACGGGTGGCCTTTCTACGGGGAGGTGAACACGACGCCGGCCGGTCGCTGGGGGATGCTCCAGGCGGACGAAGCCCTCGTGGACCCGGCGGTGATGACCCAGCTTCGGTTGGAGCCGGGCGATACGATCCGCGTCGGAGCGTCCAGCTTCCACGTAGCCGGAACCGTTCGGGACCTTCCCACGGACCTGGGTTTCCAGGCCGCGGTGGCGCCGCGGGTGTACGTCTCCCGGGAGGCGCTGGACGCCACGGGCATCATCGGGTTCGGGAGCATCGCCCGGTACGAGACCTTCCTGGTCATCGCCGAACCCACCGATCGCAGCATCCTCGACGATCGCTACCAGGCCGCGTTCCGGGCGGCGCAGGTCGGTTTCGAGACGGCCGAGGAGCAGGCGGACGACCTGACCGAAGCCGTGGGGTTCCTGGGACGTTACCTCGGGCTGGTGGGGCTGGGTGCGCTGCTGCTGGGCGGCATCGGGGTGGGGAGCGCCATCCACGTCTTCGTCAAGGAGCGCCTTACGGAGGTCGCTGTGCTTCGCTGCATCGGGGCCCGGCAGGCTTCGGTCTTCACCTCGTACCTCCTACAGGCGGCGGGATTGGGGCTCCTGGGCGCCGTGGTGGGCGCCGTGGCCGGGGTTGGTCTCCAACAGCTTCTTCCCGGCCTCCTGTCGTCGTCGCTCCCGGTGGCGGTGGACCCGCAGGTTTCGTGGAGCACCGTGGGTGGGGGTGTGGGAATGGGCGTGTGGGTGGCCCTGATCTTCGCCCTGCTCCCGCTCCTCTCGATCCGGGACGTGCCTCCGCTTCGAGCCCTGCGCCACGGCCTCGAGCCAGCACGCCGCAGGCTCGATCCGGTGCGTGCCGGCGCGGTGGGGCTCGCCGCCCTTTCCGTAGCCCTACTCGCCATCCTCGAGGCCCCGTCCGTACCGGAGGGCCTGGGGTTCGCGATGGCGCTCGCCGTCACCACCGGCCTTCTGGGCGGAGCGGGGAAGGGGTTGGCCTCCCTGGCGCGACGTCTCGACCTGCGGCGCGCGCCGTACAGCCTACGGCAGGGCGTATCGAACCTCTTCCGGCCCCGAAACCAGACCGTGTCCGTGACCCTGGCGCTGGGCTTCGGAGCCTTCGTCGTGGGGACGGTGCTCCTGACCAGGACCAACCTCACGCGGGAGCTTTCCTTCCAGGAGGTGGAGGGCCAGCCCAATCTCCTCCTCTTCGACATCCAGTCGGACCAGCGGGACGGGGTGGTGGCCATGCTTCCCCCCGCAGCCCGCTCACAGGCTGAGGTGACCTCCCTGGTCCCGGCACGGCTCACAGCCATCAACGGCGTCCCAAGGGCCCAGTTCTCGTCGCTTCCCGACGAACTCCGGCCGGCGGGCTGGGCCGTACGAAGGGACTACCGCCACACCTTCCGGTGGGAGTTGTCCGAGGGGGAGACCCTGGTGGCAGGGGCGTGGTGGGACGAAGCCCCCGCGGTGGATTCCGCCGTTGCTCGGATCTCGGTGGAAGCCGACCTCGCCAGCGAGTTGAACGTGGGGCTGGGGGACCGACTGACCTGGGACGTGAGCGGCGTCCCGGTGGAGTCGGAGATCGTGAGCCTCCGGACCGTGGACTGGGGCCGCTTTCAGACCAACTTCTTCGTGGTCTTCGAGCCCGGCTCGCTGGACGCCGCTCCCTCCACCTACGTCATCCTCGCCCGGATGGAGGGTGCCGAGGGACGGGCCCGGTTCCAGCGGGACCTGGTGGAGAGCTACCCCAACGTCTCCGTGCTGGACCTCACGCGGCTGCAGGAGACGGTGGACGGCATCCTGGCTCGGGTGACCCAGGCCATCGCCGTGCTCGCGCTCTTCGCGGCGGTGGCCGGGATCCTGGTTCTGGCCGGGGCCCTGGCCAGCTCGCGGCACCAGCGACTGCAGGAGGGCGCGCTCCTCAGGACCCTGGGTGCCCGGCGGACGCAGATCCTGGCCATCCTCTTCGCCGAGTACCTCGCCCTGGGGGTCCTGGCCACCCTGGCAGGGTTGGTGCTGGCGCTCCTGGCCTCGGGGCTCCTGGTGTCCCAGGGCTTCCAGATCGAGTTCATTCCGGACTACCGGGTCCTGCTGGCGATCTGGGCCGGCGTATCGGCCCTGACCCTGACCACGGGCCTGTTGGGCTCTCGCGATCTGCTTCGCCGCCCGCCTCTTCCGATTCTACGAGGCGAATAGGTCGCACCGTGGCGGATGTCTGCCCGCGCCTCAAGGTCGGGCCAGCGACTCCTGGGGCACGGTGAGTTTGGAGCCGTGATGACACGCTTCGCAGTCCACGGTGTCGGGGTTCTTCAGGCGAGTGGAGCCCGCGACCCGGATCGTGGATCCGCAACGGGGGCAGGGACCCTCCAGCGAGAGGAGCGTGAAGCGCTCGGCCCACTTGCGCCCCCCGAGGACGAGACCCGCGATCACCGCGGCCATGGCCCACGCAGCGTGAGGCGGGATCAGCGCCACCACGGGAGCCGCCACCAGGCCCGCCAGCAGGCGGCCACCTGCCCGGAGCCCGCGCCACGCCATGGTGCGGGGAAGGACCACGAGTCGGGCTACGGTGTCGTCATGGCCGAAAATGCGCAGCGTGCCGAGGACCTCCAGAACGCCTGGGGATTGCATCGGTGGGGTCCTCCCTTGGAAAGTCGCCTCGACGGCGTCCGGATTATATGTTCGGTTCCATCCGTCCCAAAGTCTTCGGCGGCCGGATTCCTACACGACCCTCGACCTTGTCCGAAACCGACGCACCCGGTCCGCAGTCTGGCAGCCCGACGGGCACCGCCACCCTCTCGAAGGAGCTCGGCGACTTCCTCATCGAGCTGTCCATCGGGGTGCATCGGTACGCGATGTACCCGCCCGGCCACCCCTCCCTTGAGCCCGCCGTGCGGGGGATCGTGCGCAGGCTCGGGCCTCTACTCGCCAACCGTAGCTCCCTGAACATCGGTGTCGCACGGCGCCAGCTGGTCATCGAGGGCGTGGCCACACAGGAGAAGCACCCTGTCCTGTCGGAGATGGCCCGACGACTCCACGAGCTTCAGCTGGGAGCCGTCTCGTTCCAGGTGGGGGCCACGGGAGCCGAGATCAGCGATCTACTCACGACCCTCTCCCAGGAAGTCGATCCCCACGGGACGCCGCTCGGGCTCCGTCCCTCGAAGGAGCTGCCCACGTGGCCGCACATCCGCATCCACCCTCTGGGCTACGAGCGCCTCGCAATCAAGGCGCAGGAAGGACAGGGGCCTCCAGCGGATCGTTCGACCCAGCTCTGGCTCGGCCTGGCACGCGCTGCCCTGGGTAGGGAGGAGGTCGATCCAGAGGAGGCCGGCAGTGCGGAGCTGCTGGCCCGGAGCGTGGAAGAGCGCAAGCAGGACGCGGCCTACGACCAGGTGATCGTGGGATACATGCTCCAGCTCGCCAACGAGCTGAAGTCCGAGAAGACGCAGGAGGCGGAACGGATCCGGCGGCGGATGGCGACGCTGGTTCGGGAGATGGACGATGACACTCTCACCCGCCTCGTGGACATGGGGGGCAACTTCGCGCAACGGAAGCGATTCGTCCTGGATGCCAACGAGAGCCTGTCGGTGGACGCGGTGGTGAAGGTCCTCAGGTCGGCGGCCTCGGCTTCGGGTGAGACGGTCTCCACCTCCATGACGCGCCTTCTCTCGAAGCTGGCCACGCACGCGGATGAGGGTCCCAGTCGCCTGCGAATGCAGGCGGGATCCGCTCTGCACGACAACGTGGAGCGCCTGCTGGACGGCTGGGCGTTGGAGGACCCCAACCCGGACGAGTACACCAGGACGCTGGACACCATCGCCCGGGCGGCCCCCATCTTCCAGGCCGGAGAGCGGCGGGCGGACCTCATCGACTCGGATGACGACGAGATGCCCGGAGCGCTGCGGCTGCTGGAGACGGCCCTCGAGGTGGACTCGTACGGGCGCACCGTGGAGACGGCCGTGCTGGACCTGGTGGGAATGGGGTACGTCGGCACTGTTCTCTCCCTCGTCCGGGATCTCGCCGACGAGCAGGAGACCGCCCGGGTGGTCCTCCAGGAGGTCACCGATCCAACTCAGATTCGGCGCTTCCTGGCGCGGCACGACGTGGGCGAGGACGGCCTCATCGCTCTCTCCGAGGTTCTGGGAGACCGGTCGATCCCGTTCTTCCTCGACGCACTGGCGGATTCGGAATCGCGGGCGGTGCGGCGGAAGGTCTTCGACCGGCTGGGTGCCCTGGGCAGCGCCGTGGGTTCGGAGGTCGTGGCCCGGCTTTCGGGCGAGCTCCGGTGGTACGTGGTGCGCAACTGGCTGGCGCTGCTCCATTTCTTCCCCGAATCGGCAGTTGGAGTGGACGTCCTGAAGTACCTCAGGGACACGGAGCCACGTGTCCGGCGAGAGGCCCTGCCGCTCGCACTGAGCCGGCCCGACGTACGCGACCGAGCCCTGGCCATGGCCTTGGCGGACCCCGACGAGCGGAATTGCCGCCTCGCCGTCACCGAGCTCCCGACGCCCCTCCCCGACGTGCTGGTTCCATCCGTCGTGAAGCGGGTCCTGCGAGCCCGCAGGGACCCGGCGCTGAAGCGCCTCGCCATCCGGGCCCTACAGGGAAGCCGCTCCGCGCTGGTCCGGGACGTGCTCCTGGAAGCCGTTGTGGTCGGTCGTTCCATACTCGGAAAGGCGAAGCTCGCGGAACCGAACCCCATCATGGTGGCCGCTCTCCAGGTTCTGGCTCGCGATTGGGCCGATGACCCTGAGGTCGCGCCGGTGCTCGACCTCGCTCGCCGCTCGCGGCAGGATGAGGTTCGGGACGCTGCAAGCGGGGGGACCGTATGACGGACGCCGTGCGATTCCTGACCTCGGTGGCCCAGGCTCTGAGCACCATGATCCTCTACGAGCACGGCCACCCCGCACGGGAGCGGGCCGTGGACTCGGTCCACACCGCTGTTCGGCGGCTCCAGGAGGGCGTGCCCAATCCGTCGTTCACCATCCTCGGGGACGAGATCCTCATGGACGCGATTCCGCTTCGGGCCCTCCGCGGCTGGGAGTGGGGCGATCGGCTCGCCCGAGCCGGAGTCCAGCGCCTCGAGTTCACGGGGCCCGTGACTCGGGACGACATGGAGGCGTTTCTCGAGGAGATCCTCGCGAGAGTGACGGGTGAGCCACAGAGCTCCAGCGAGAAGCGTCATTCGCGCCCGACGCAGATCCGTTTCGGGACCGTGGGCCTTACCGAGGACCAGGAGGAAGAGGAGGAGCAGGCCCTCACCACGGCCACCATGAGCTACAACCTCCGGGAGGAGGTGGAGGCGGTTGAGTGGATCCACCAGGAGCTCAAGGGGAGCAAGCGTCTGAACCTCCTGGAGGCGGAAACCATCGTCCGCTCGCTGACGGTGGCCATGCACGGCGATCAGGAATTCCTGATCCCCCTCCTTCGGATGAAGGACTTCGACCAGTACACGACCACCCACGCCATGAACGTGGCGGTGCTGGCCATGGCCCTCTCCGAGTACATTGGGTTGCGGCCGCAGGAGATTCGGTCCTTCGGGATCTCGGGGCTCCTGCACGACCTGGGGAAAGTGACGGTGCCCGACGAGATCCTGAACAAGCCCGGCCGGCTGACGGAGAGCGAGCGGGAGGTCATGAACAACCATACGGTGGAGGGGGCGCGGCTCATCCTGAACACCGAGGAGCACCTCGATCTCGCGGCCGTCGTCGCCTACGAGCACCACATCAAGATCGACGGCACGGGCTACCCTGCCTTGCGGTACCCCCGGAAGTGTCACCACGCCTCGGACCTGGTCCATGTTTGCGACGTGTACGACGCGCTTCGCACTCACCGGCCATACCGGAACGCCTGGGGGCAGGAGCGGGTCCTGGCGTACATGGAGGAAGGGGCGGGGTCCGAATTCGACGCCGACCTGGCCCGCGCGTTCGTGCGGATGATGCGCACGTGGGAGGGTCGCATGGCCTACGTCGAGCGGCCGGACCAGGCGCTGTCGGCGCCCGCCGCCGAAGCCCGTGCGGCCGACCCGGTCAGTAGCGGTGGCTCTCCATCGACCTCGGGTCCCACGCCGGAACCCGGGAGGCCGGCTCAGCCCCGCGCGGAAGACGCTTCGGCGAGTAGCGCGTCATGGGAGGACGTGGACCTTCCCGAGGGCGACACGGACATCTCATGGGAGTGAGCCGCGGCTCCGAGGCATGAGCCGGCGCGAAGGCGCGAACTGAGCGATCCCCTGCGCTCTGTGCGGGTCGGCGGACCGGTTCAGCCTCCGGCACCACCGAAGCGGCGAAGGCGGTGCGCGGCCTCCTGGAGTGTCTCGAGTCGCTTGCAGAACGCAAACCGGACCAGGCGACTCCCCCGGGAAGCCTCTGAGAAGAAGCTGGAGCCCGGAACGGGGGTGACTCCGGCCTGCCGGGTGAGTGTGCGGGAGAAGGCGTCGTCGTCCTCCCGACTGAGGCTGGAGAAGTCCGCCAGGACGTAGTACGCGCCCTGCGGGGCGGTACACTCGAAGCCCGCCGCCTTGAGACCCGCCACCAGGGTGTCTCGCCGCTCCTGGTATCCCTCCGCCAGAGAGGCGTAGTACGGCCGGCCGAGCTCACGAAGCCCCACGGCCACGGCCCGTTGCAGCGGTGCGGGGGCTCCGACGGTGAGGAAGTCGTGGACCTTGCGGATGGCCTGGGTGAGTACCGGAGGAGCCACGATGGTTCCCACGCGCCACCCAGTGACCGAGAACGTCTTCGATGCCCCGCTGATGGTCACCGTCCGCTCCCGCATCCCCTCTAAAGTAGCCAGGGGAATGTGCTCTCCCTCGTAGATGATGTGCTCGTAGATCTCGTCGGTGATGGCGACCAGGCCGTGATCGATGCAGAGCCGGGCCACAGTTTCGAGCTCCTCGCGGCTGAACACTCGGCCGGTCGGGTTGTTGGGCGTGTTCAGGATCAAGGCCCGGGTGCGCGGCGTCAGCGCGGCGGCCAGCCGATCGGGATCCAGCCGATAGTGCGGTGGGTCCAAGGGGACGAACACCGGCGTCGCCCCACACAGGACCGCGTCGGGCCCGTAGTTCTCATAGAAGGGCTCGAACACGATGACCTCGTCCCCCGGGTTCAGCAGGGCGAGCACCACGGACGCCATGGCCTCCGTGGCCCCACAGGTGACGGTGATCTCCCGGTCCCCCACGACCTCCATGCCATACAGGTCCCGGTAGCTCTCCTCCAGGGCCGCGCGGAGCTCCGGGGCACCCCACGTGATGGCGTACTGGTTCACCTCGTCCAAGATGGCCTGGCAGGCCGCCTCCTTGACCCGGGCTGGGGCGGGGAAGTCGGGAAAACCCTGTGCCAGATTCAGAGCGCCGTGCTCGCGAGCGACCCTCGTCATCTCGCGGATCACGGACTCGGTGAAGGTCTCGGTGCGGGTGGCGGGACGCAGGATGGCCAGGGGACGACTCCTTCGGGACGGTTGTGTGGCAGGGCAGGTGGGACGTAGTGTCGATCTCGGCAAGGACGTCGGCAAGCCGTCGCGTCCGCAGGAGGCCCCCAACGGTGGTTCCAATGCGTTCCATCCACTCCATCGAATGGACCCGGCGCACCGCGGTAGGGCGCTTCAGAGCCTGTACCGTTCGTTTCGGCCTGTTCCTGTCGCTGGCGGTTCCCTGGGCCGCCGCCCCGCACCGCGTCGCGGCCGACGTGGTCCGGGTGGACGTCACCCTGCGGGAAGACGTTCTGGGGGGTCAGGCCTTCGGCGAGGCGGGCCCGTATGAGAAGATCGTGGGGCGAATCTACTTCGCCTTCGACCCGTCGAGTCCAGCAAACGCCGCCATCGTCGACCTGTCCGGGGCTCCCTTGAACGCCGACGGACGAGTGGAGGCGTGGTCCGACTTCATGGTGCTCCAGCCCAAAGACCCGGCCCGCCGTCGCGGTGTGGCGTGGTTCGAGGTCAGCAACCGGGGCGGGAAGGCCAGCCTCCGGTATTTCAATCGCGCGGCTCGCGGAGCGTCCGATCCCACCGTTACCCAGGACTTCGGGGACGGGCTGCTCATGCGGCAGGGGCTCACCCTCATCTGGGTGGGATGGCAGTGGGACGTGCCGGACGACGACCGTCTGGTGCGGATCCACGGTCCGCTCGCCCGCAACCCCGACGGCACCGCCATCCAAGGCTGGGTCCGTTCGGACTGGGTCGTGGACGAGGCGGTGGACACCCTGGAGCTGGGGCACCGGGGTCACCGGCCGTACCTTCCCGCTCGCCCCGACGACGACGTCCACGCCCTCACCGTGCGCGAGGGCCGGAACGCGGACCGAGAGGTCGTACCCAGGGAGTCGTGGCGGTTCGTGGAGGCCACCGACGGTCCGGACGCGGGCCGACTGGTGAACATCACGGTGGACGGGGGCTTCCGGGCGGGGCGCATCTACGAGTTGGTCTACCTGGGGGCGGACCCCCGCATCGTGGGCCTGGGACTGGCGGCCATCCGGGACGTGATGTCGTACTCGAAGTACGACCTGGACAGCGAGTTCCCCACGAACCTGGGCATCGCCTTCGGAGTGTCCCAGACTGGTCGCTTCCTGCGCCACTTCCTCTACCAGGGCTTCAACGTGGACGAGGGGGGGCGGAAGGTCTTCGACGGGATGCTCATCCACACCGCGGGTGCGGGGCGAGGGAGCTTCAACCACCGGTTCGCCCAGGCGAGTCGGGACGCGCACCGATACTCCGCCTTCTTCTACCCCACTGACGTCTTCCCCTTCACCAGCCGCGCGGAGAGGGATCCGGTGACGGGACGGGAGGAAGGGCTGCTGGACGCCCTTGCCCCTGCCATGCGCCCCCGGGTGATGATGACCAATACCGGCTACGAGTACTGGGGCCGCGCCGCCTCCCTGATCCACACGTCGGTGGACGGAGCCTCCGACATGGAGCCCGCACCCTCGGAGCGGATCTACCACCTGGCCGGAGGGCAGCACTTCGTCGGCGGCTTCCCCCCCGATTCCTCCGCGAGGATCGAAGGTACCGGGGGATATGCCGGTAATCCGGTGGATTTCCTCCTCACCCTTCGCGCCCTCGCCGTGGGACTCATTGACTGGGTGACCGGGGCCGTGGAGCCCCCTGCCTCCCGCATCCCGTCCGTGGCCGCGGGCACACTGGTGCGTGCGGGAGGTCTGGCCTTCCCCACGATCCCTGGAGTGGAAACGCCGGAACGGGCCCACGAGGCGTACCGAGCCAACTACGGGCCACGGTTCCTCGCAGAGGGAATCGTGGACTATCAACCACCGCAGCTGGGACTCGCCTTCCCAAGTCTGGTCCCGCAGCTGGACGGGTTCGGGAACGAGTTGGGTGGCGTGCGGGGGATGGAGCTACGCGTTCCCGTCGCCACCTACACCCCCTGGCTCCTGCGACAGGGGTTGGCCGGCGGCAACGGCGAGATGCAGGACTTCATCGGCGCCATCTACCCGCTCCCGCTTACGGAGGACGAGGCGGAGGCCCGGGGCGACACCCGGCCCTCCCTCCAGCGCCTCTACGGGAGCGGCGAGGCCTACCGGCTCCGGCTCGAGGCTGCGGCAGAGGACTTGGTGTCCCAGGGATTCCTCCTGGAGGAGGACTTGCCCGCCGCCCTGGCCAGGGGCCTTTCGCTGTGGGCCTGGGTCACGGGGGCAGAGATCCGGTAGACGCCTTCGCCGAAGCGAGGGCCTCGACGACCGGTGTGGCCGCGTCCGCCTAGAGTCGGAAGAGGTAGCTCAGCTTGAGGAAGAGTCCGTCCTCCACGGGGTTCATCCCGGCCAGGTCGTACCCTCGCTCTCCCCGCTCCAGGCGGCTGTAACCCACGTAGAAGATCGTCCCGGGACTCGGCTCGTACTGTAGGAGGAGCTGCGCCTGGAAGCTCCCGCTCTCCGACGCATCCACTACGCTCCCGAACACGGTGATGGGCAGCCCCGTGGTGGGATCGATCAGCCGGCTCCGATCCTGGAGGTCGTACTGTGCCAGGCCTCGCACCATGAGCGCGCGACTGAACTGATACTGCAGGTTCGCCCGGGAGATCTGGGCGGTGGAATACTCCGAGCCGTCCCGGTCCCGTGTGATGCGCGAGTAGGTATACCCCAACGTGAGGGCCAGGCTGTTGGTGGGCCGCAGCGTCAGATCCGGCGCGGCCTGCACCTCGAACCCGCGGGACGCCTCGAGGTAGATGGGTACCTCCCGGAGGTACAGTCGGCCGTTCAGGCTCACGGAGTTGTTCACCCGCATGCGGGAGATGAAGCCTCCCGCCAGGAGGTGCCGCAGGGAACCCGGAAGCTGGAATGTGCCCGTGGAGCCGTCGGGGGAACGGACGCCCCATCCCCCGTAGTCCTCGAGGCGGAACCGGAAGTAGGCATCCCGGACGATGAGGGTGATGGTGCGGCCGCCACGGAAGCTCAGCGTTGGCATGAGCTGGATCTCGTGCTCGTACGGGCGACGCCCGGCCCACAGGTCATCGTACCCCAGGAAGTTCTCCGACTGAAGCGCGACGTTCACGCTCTCCAGGAAGGACCCGGGCTCGGAGAACCAGGACCGGCGCACCTGCCCGAAGAGCTGCGCGTCCCCCGTGCGGTTGATGAAGCCGGTCCGGGTGGAAAAGTCCGGGTCGACGCCCTCGAGCCGGAGCTGCCATCCAAACTCACGGCCGCTCCGCTCCACCTGGGCCAGGAAGAGGGGGCGGGCGGACTGACCCGTCTCCCCCGGCGTTCCCGTCCAGGCGCCCGCCAGTTGGGCGGTGAAGGTGTGGCGGCCGGCCAGGACCCGCACGTCCGTCCCCAGGACGCGGTTGTACTCGTCCCCGGACACGGTCCGGTCGGTGTAGACGAATCCCACCGTGGATCCGGCTCCCACGTCCCGCCGAGCCCGGATGACGTTGAAGATCGCGTCGTCGGCGCCGGAAACCGACAAAGAGGGGCTCTGGTCGACGGCACCCAGGTAGCCGACCTGGAAGGCCCCGACCTTCCCGGTGAGCTTCCCCCCCGCCAAGGGGTCCACGATGCGCCGCGTGTACACCAGATTCCGTGGCATCTGGAAGATCTCGGAGCCCTCGAGGAAGAACGGGCGCTTCTCAGGGAAGAAGATGGCGAACCGCTCGTTCACCGTGAGGCGGTTGGCATCCGCCTCCACCTGGGAGAAATCCGGGTTCACGGTGGCGTCCAGGGTGAGATTCCGCGTGACCCCGAATCGCAGGTTCAGCCCGAAGTCCTCGTCGAACGACTCCCTGCGGAACTCACCCTGGTCGTCCAACCGGCCCACGCGGCGTCCGGTGGCCACAGGGTTCACCTCGACCAGCCGCTTCGGCTTCAGCTCCCTCAGGCCCCGCAGCTTTCCACTCTGCGCAAGCGTGCTCGGATTGTCCTGGGTGATGGGAGCCCACGCCTGCTTGTAGCCCGTCCGACGGACCTCCCGAAGCACGTTGAAGCCCCATACCTGCTCCTCTCGCTGCTGGAACCGCAGCGAGGCGTAGGGCACCCGGATCTCCGCCTGCCAACCCTCGTTGGTGACGACCCCCTGACTCTCCCAGATGAAGTCCGGGTTGAAGTCGATGGAAACGCTCCCCATGCGGGATTGGAGCCCTTCGATCCACAGGCCGTCCGTCTGGATCCCGAACGGATTCACGTAGAAGACGTACGCCTGCCGAGCGTCGTTGAACGTGTCGAGCATGATGCGGACCCAGTCGTCGGAGAAGACCGACCGGTCACGCTCTCCCATGCGGGCCATGATCTTGTCCGGCTCCGCGTCCAGGGCTCGGATTCCGAAGTAGATGGCCTCCGCGTCGTAGAAGACCAGGACCTCGGTGTCCTGGTCGGGCAACGCCCCCTCCACCGGTTCGTACTGGGTGAAGCCAGAGGCGCGCGCGGCATCGGCCCACTCGCGCTCGGAGAGGACGCCGTCGATGGTGACCGAGGCGGCCTCCACCCGGGGAATCTCCATGTCCAGGTCCCCCTGACGCCCGGAGTGGACCTGCGGGGCCGCCTGGAAGAGGGCAGCGGAGGCTGCGAGAATCGCGATCATGTCGGAAGGATGGTGGAAGCCAGGTCAGCCATCCAGGTCCCGAACCACGGCTCCCGACCCCTCCAGCGCGGGGGCGTGGGGTCCTGCTGCACCGCCGTGGATGCCCTTCAGTTCGTCCAGCACCGTGTTCATGAATGCGATCAGGCCGGGGTCGAACACCGTACCGGATCCGCTTCGAAGCTCGGCCAGTGCGTCCTCCCACCCCACCGCCTCACGGTAGGCCCGGGGCCGGGTGAGGGCGTCCAGCGTGTCGGCCAGCGAGACGACCCGCGCTTCCGGAGGGATCGCGGTCCCCATCAGTCCATCCGGGTACCCGTTCCCGTCCCAGCGCTCGTGGTGCCAGTTCACCACCGCCAGCACCATCTCGTCCGTCAGGAGCGGCTCGAGCATCTGGCGCCCGATCCTGGGGTGCATCCGGATCCGGGCCATCTCCTGCTCGTTGAGCGCCCCCTTCTTGTTCAGGATCGGATCCGGGACGGCGATCTTCCCCACGTCCATGACCCGACACGCCAGCGCCAGGCGGTCCGGATCCAGCGGAGAGCGCTCGTCCTTCACGCCGCGCGCCAACACCTGGGCGTAGGCGGCGACCCGGGCGGACCGACCCTGCCGGAAGGGGTCCCGGAGTTCGGCCGCCTCCACCAAGGCCATGACCCCCCGGATCATGGTGGTCCGGGCCTGCTCGGCCCGCGTGCGGGCCTCGCCCTCCAGCTCCGCCTCCGGCTCCGGCGCAGCCGTCTCCTCAATCCGCTGGAGCGCGCCCACCAGGTGCCGACGAAGCTCCGGCACGCCGAAGGGTTTCACGATGTAACTGTCCGCCCCGGCCCGAAGCGCTTCCCCGGCGCCCCACGTTCCCTCGACCCCCGTCATGACCACCACCTGGATATGGGGCCAGCGGGCCTTCACCGCGGACACGAGCTCGGAGGCGTCCCTGCCGGGCAGGCTCAGGTCCGAGACCAGGATGTCCACGTCCGCGGAGAGGCTCCGGAGCGCCCCGCGGGTGTCTTCGGCCTCCACCAGCGAGAACCTTTCGCGTCGAAGGAAGTCGGAGATGATCCTCCGGCCAGCCGCGTCGGGCTCCACGAGCAGGACGGTCCGGCCCTCGCCGATGGCGTCGGGGTCCTGGGCCGCCGGCACGTTCCCCGGCACCCCCTCGCCGCTCCCTTCCCGCGGCGCGTCGCGATTCCGGCGGCGGGAGGTGGAATCGTCCGGCTCCTTGATGGGACCCGTGTGGACCACCACACGATTCCGCCCCTCTCGCTTGGCCTCGTACAGGGCCTCGTCCGCGGCGGCCAGGAGGTCGCCGATTGCGGACATCTGCGGCTTGTAGGACGCCACTCCCGCGCTCACCGTCAGAGGGCCATCCCCGAGGTTCAGGTCGGCGAGACCCTGGCACACCCGGTTTGCGAAGATCACCGCACCGTCCGGACCCGCTCCACCCAGCACGCTGATGAACTCCTCCCCGCCCAGTCGGCCCGAGAGGTTCATCTGCCGCGAGAAGCGCCCGAGTACCTCCCCGAACGCCCGGAGGGCGTCGTCGCCGGCGGCGTGCCCGTAGGTGTCGTTGTACTCCTTGAAGTGATCCAGGTCGAAGAGCACGATGGTCACGGCCCGGCCCCTCTGCGCCGCCGCGAACTCCTTGGTGAAGTGCATCAGGGCGTGTCGCCGGTTGGGTAGCCCGGTCAGCGCGTCCGTGAATGCCATCCGCTCCACCGCGTCCCGTTCGCGGTGCATGAACTCGGCCTGAACCCCGATCCACAGAGCGATGACCAGGAAGGCCAGCACGACCCAGAAAAGGAGCGAGCCGTTGATGGGGAGCGTGAGCCAAGCTGCCACCGCGTAGGTCACCACCATGGTGCTGGTAGCGATGGCCAACGCGATCATGACTCCGCCGGGCCCCCTGTAGAACGACAGGGCGAACGCCGGAATGAGACCCAGGAGCCAGAAGAACGCACCGTAGGGGCCCACCTCCGCCGGCACCAGCACGGTGGCCACCACCGGCACCGCCAGCGCGAGCAGGGAAAGGACTAGGACTCGCGGTGGAATCCGCCGCTGATGGGGTAGGGTGTCGGCCATGTTGAAGGCAACTTAAGGACGATCCCCTTCCGGTCAACGTCGCTCGTGACGCCGGACATGGTGGACGGGAATCCGGGGAACGCCGCATCTTCGAGCGCCCGAGCAGCCTTTCCTTCCGCACCGTTTCGAAGTCATGCCCCGTCGCCTACCTCCTCGGCTCCCACTCCCACCCCTCCTCGGGTCCTTGATCCTCGCAGCCGCCCTCCCGTGGGGCTGCACACCGCCCGGACCCACGCTGGCGACCCAGATCGACTCCCTGGTCCGCGCCAGTGGCGCGGAAGTGGGCCTCGTCTACCGAGCGCTGGACGGGTCGGACTCGCTCCTCGTGAACCCGGACCTGCGGATGCACGCCGCCAGCACGATGAAGGTCCCGGTGATGCTTCGGCTCTATATGGACCAGGCCGAGGGGAGGTTGGAGCTGGACGAGCCCGTGGAGGTCCGTACCACCTTTCGCTCCATCGTGGACGGCTCACCGTACGACCTGGATTCGGCCTCCGACTCGGACTCCACCCTGTACCTGCGTGTGGGGGCCGGCGTCTCCCGTCGGGAGCTCGTCGATCGGATGATCACCTGGTCCAGCAACCTCGCCACGAACCTCCTCATCGAGGACGTAGGAGCCGAGCGGGTCACGGCGACGCTTCGTGGCCTGGGAGCGGACTCCATCGAGGTGCTCCGAGGCGTTGAGGACATCCCCGCGTTCCAGGCCGGGCTCAGCAACACCACCACGGCTCGGGACCTGGCCATCGTGATGGAGGCGGTCCTGGATTCCGGGCTGGCCGGCGCGCAGGCCCGAGAGGAGATGATCGGGATCCTGGAGCGCCAGCACTTCCGCGCCAACATCCCCGCCGGCGTTCCCGAGGGCACGCGGGTGGCCAACAAGACGGGGTGGATCACCGGCATCAACCATGACGCGGCGCTGGTCTTTCCCGACGGTGCCCCACCGTACGTCCTGGTAATCCTGCTCCGGAACCACCCCGCGGATGACCAGGGAGAGGCCTTCGCCGCCCAGCTCTCGCGGGAGATCTACCGCCATCATGTGACGCGGCACCGGGCCAACTGAACCCATCCTGCGGTGGGCCACCGGGCCGACCTGGCGTCGCGTGGATCCCGGCCGGGTCCGTAGCCACGTAGGGCACGGTTCCGATGTCGCCGCGACGGCCGCGGAGAGCCCTGCAGAGCCCCACCGCCGTGGTGGCGAGCCCCCTGGCCGCGACGTACGTTCCCGCCGCTGCGGTGGCTCGAGTGCCACTACGGTGCATGCGACACGGAACGCCCAACCCGAGCTCGACATGAACGTCCCCCGCCCGTCGGTCCGCCCAGTCCACGGGATCCGCCGGATCCCCGCCTTCGCACTCCTCTTCTTCCTGGCCCAGCCGTTGTCGGGACAGGTCGATCCCACGCACCTCGACGCCATGCAGGCCCGGAGCATCGGGCCGGCGGGTATGAGCGGGCGTATCACGGCCATCGACGCGCTGGAGGCCGACCCCATGACGGTCTACGCCGGCGCGGCGTCCGGTGGAGTCTGGAAGAGCACCAACGGAGGGGACACCTGGACACCGCTGTTCGACGAGCAGCGCATCGCCAACATCGGCGCCGTGAAGATCCATCAGACTTATCGCGACATCGTCTGGGTGGGCACAGGGGAAGGAAACCCGAGAAACTCGGCGGACCCCGGCGCGGGGATCTACAAGTCCATGGACGGCGGCGCGACCTGGGAATTCATGGGGCTCGAAGAGACCCGGCAGATCCACCGGATCTACCTGCATCCCACCGATCCGGACGTGGCCTGGGTGGGTGCCATGGGCCCCATCTGGTCCGCCGGGGAGGAACGAGGCGTCTACCGGACCACCGACGGAGGCGAGACCTGGGACAAGGTGCTCTACGTGGACGAGGACACGGGCGTGTCCGAGATGGTCCAGGACCCTGTGAATCCCAACAAGATGTTCGTCGCCATGTGGTCTTTCCGCCGCTGGCCGTGGTACTTCGAGTCCGGCTACGGCGACGGGAGCGGCCTGTATGTGACGTACGACGGCGGTGACAGTTGGGAGGAGCTCGGTCCCGAAAGCGGGCTCCCCGGCGGCAAGCTGGGTCGGATGGGGCTGGCCATCGCCCGGTCGAATCCCGACTGGGTGTACGCGCTCGTGGAGGCGGAAGAGGACCGCGGTCTGTATCTGTCCACGGACGGCGGGAAGAGCTTCGACCTCATCAACGACGACAATGGAGTCCTGAACCGGCCCTTCTACTACGCGGAGATCCACGTCGACCCCACGAACCATCTGCGGGTCTACAATCTCAGCTCCGTGGTGCGCATCTCCGACGACGGGGGCCGGAGCTTCGAGCGCATGCCCAACGACGTGCATTCGGACTTCCACTCCATGTGGATCGAGCCGACGAAGGGTGAGCTGATCTACCTGGGGAACGACGGGGGCTTCGTCGTCTCCCAGGACCGGGCCCGGAATTGGCGGGTCACCGACAACCTGCCCGTGGGGCAGTTCTATCACATTTCCGTGGACATGGATGTGCCCTTCAACGTCTACGGCGGCATGCAGGACAACGGGTCCTGGAAGGGCCCGTCCGACAAGTGGAACGTGGACGGGATCCGGAACTGGGAGTGGATCGAGACGACCTTCGGGGATGGGTTCAACTCCATCACCGACCCCACCAATCCCATGCAGGGCTTCGGGATGAGCCAGGGCGGAAACTTGCAGCGCTGGGACGTGCGCACCGGGGAGCGGAAGCCCATCCGGCCGTACCACCCGGACCCGGAGGTGGAGCTCCGCTTCCACTGGAACGCGGCCCTGGCGCTGGACCCGCATCGACCCGGGACCATCTACTACGGCTCTCAGTTCCTGCACCGCAGCGGCGACCAGGGCGGTACCTGGGAGCTCCTCTCGCCCGATCTCACCACGAACGACCCGGAGAAGCAGAACTACGACGAGAGTGGCGGCCTTACGCGGGACGCCACCGGAGCCGAGAACCACACCACGATCCTCACCATCGCTCCGAGTCCCGTTCAGGACGGAGTCATCTGGGTGGGGACCGACGACGGGAATGTGCAGCTCACCCAGGACGACGGGGCGAGCTGGACCAACTTCGCCCGGGACCTGAGGGGACCCCAACCCAACACCTGGGTGCCGCACATCGAGGCCTCCCGGCACATCGCCGGGCGCGCCTACGTGGTCATGGAGGATCACCGCAGAGGCGGATGGGAGCCGTGGATCTTCGTCACCGATGACTACGGTCAGAACTGGCGCAACATCGCCCGAGGAATCGACGGCTTCGTCCATACCGTGGAAGAGGACCCGGTGGATCCGGACCTCCTCTACGCCGGTAGTGAGCTCGGGCTCTGGGTGTCCATGGACCGGGGCGGCTCCTGGTTCAAGTGGACCCACGGATTCCCCACGGTCCCGGTACGCTCCCTGGTGGTGCACCCCAGGGACCATGACCTGGCCATCGGCACGTTCGGGCGGGCCATCTACATCCTGGATGACGTCCGGCCCCTGCGGGGAATGGGGGCCGGTGCGCCCTCCACCCTGACGCTCTTCCCGACGCCGGACGCGTACCTGCAGCGCATCGCCGCCATGAACGGATACCACTTCAGTGGTGACGCCATGTTCAAGGGAGAAACGCGGATGCGCGGGGCCGTGCTCAGCTACTGGGTCCCGGTCGGCGCGGAGGCCCCTGAGGTGGAGATCGAAATCCTGGACGCCTCGGGCGAGGTCGTCCGGACCATGGAGGAATCGGCCGAGGCGGGGCTGAACCGGACCACATGGAACCTCCGGGTGGATGTCCCCGGGATGGAGCAGGAGACCGGAGGAGGGGGCGGAGGGTTCTTCCGTGCGCCGCAGGGCCCCGAGGTGGTCCCGGGCCAGTACCGCGTGCGCGTGACCCTGGGTGACCAGTCCAGCGAGCAGCCCCTCACGGTGCATCCGGACCCGCGCACCGAGGTGGCCATGGCTGACCGGGTCGCCAAGTTCGAGGCCAGCATGGAGGCGGCCCTTCTGAACCAGCGCTATACCGAAGCGGACGACCGCTACGACGAGATCGTGCAGGCCATCGACAAGGTGCTCGCGACCGTTCGCGGGATGGACGGGGACGACGCGGAGGCCCTACGGACAGCGGGTGAGGAGCTCAAGGAGGCCATGGAGGAGAACGTGGACTTCGACCCGGCCAACACCCAGAGGCGTGGGCTGTTCGCGCTGCAGTCCTCGTGGGACGCGCCCACCACCCTGGAGCGCCTGGCCATGGAGCGGATGGCCGACGCGCTGGACACCATCGAGGCGGACCTGAATGCCATGATCTCCGGCGCGGTGTCCGACTTCCGGGCGCAGGTGCGGCAGACGGACCTGGATCTCTTCCCCGAGTTCGAGCCCGTGGGCCGATGAACGTTCCCTCGCGGACCCTCGTCCGATACGCCCTTCGGACCCTGCGCCGACTCGTTTCGACGGCTACGACGGTGGTAGCCGTCGCGGGCGGAGCCGGACCCCTGGCCGCTCAATGGGACCTGAGCCACCTGGATGCCATCCAGGCCCGGAACATCGGTCCGGCGGGCATGAGTGGGAGGGTGGCCGACGTGGAGGTGGTCCTCTCCGATCCCACGGTGATCTACGTGGGTAGCGCCACCGGCGGGGTGTTCAAGTCCGTGGACGGGGGAATCACCTGGGATCCCGTCTTCGACGACCAGCCGGTCCTGGGTGTGGGCTCCATCGCCGTCTTCCAGCCGAACCCGGATGTGGTCTGGGTCGGCACCGGGGAAGGGAACCCCCGAAACTCCGCCGGAGTGGGAAACGGGATCTTCAAGTCGATGGACGGCGGAGCGACCTGGCGGCACATGGGTCTGGAGGGCTCGGAACGCATCCACCGCATCCTCACCCATCCTACCGACCCCGACGTCGTCTACGCTGGAGTAATGGGACCCGCTTGGAGCGACGGAGAAGTGCGAGGCGTCTACCGCACCCGCGATGGTGGGGAAAGCTGGGAGCGGGTCCTGTACGTGGACGAGGGAACCGGGATCGCCGAGCTGGTCATGGATCCAGCGAATCCGGACAAGCTCATGGCTGCCATGTGGGACTTTCGGCGGGATCCCTGGTTCTTTCGCTCCGGCGGGCCGGGGAGCGGCCTCTTCGTGACGCATGACGGAGGGGACAGCTGGGAGCAGCGTACCGAGGCGGACGGTCTCCCTCCGGGGGACCTGGGCCGCATGGGATTGGCGATCTCACCGTCGGACCCCAGCGTGGTCTACGCCCTTGTCGAGGCCACCCGCAGCGAGCTGCTACGATCCGACGATGGGGGCCGGACCTTCCGGACCATCAACGACCAACCCGGGATCGTGCCCCGGCCGTTCTACTACGCCGACCTTCGGATCGACCCGGAGAACGAGAACCGGATCTACTCGCTCCACAGCGCCATCCAGGTGAGCGACGACGCCGGCCGGACGTGGAGAACCGTGGTGTCGTCCGCCATCATCCATGGGGACGTCCACGAGCTCTGGATCGACCCGGCCGATGGACGTCGCATGATCATCGGAAATGACGGCGGCATCGGATTCACCTTCGACCGGGGCGAGAACTGGAGGTTCGTGGAGAACCTTACGCTGGCGCAGTACTACCACATCTCCCTGGACGACCGGACTCCCTACAACATCTACGGCGGGCTCCAGGACAACGGCTCCTGGTTCGGTCCCAGCGACGTCTGGGAGAACAAGGGCATCCTGAACGCCCACTTCACACGGGTCGGCGGAGGGGACGGCTTCAGTGTCGTGGACGACCCGGCGGAACAGCGCTACGGGTACTCCATGTCCCAGGGCGGGGCCCTCCAGCGGTTCGACCGGGTCACCGGGCACCGGACGAGTATCCAGCCGGTGCACCCGGACGGAGTACCCCTTCGTTTCAACTGGAACGCCGGGCTCGCGCTGGACCCCCATGAGACCGGAACGCTGTACCTCGGAAGCCAGTTCGTGCACCGCACCCGGGATCACGGCGCCTCGTGGGAGGTGATCTCACCGGACCTGACCACCAACGACCCGGCGAAGCAGGATCCGGCCACCGGGGGGCTCAGCCTGGACGCCACCGGGGCCGAGACCCACACCAGCATCATCGCCATCGCCCCGAGCCCCCTGGAACCCGGAGTCATCTGGGTCGGCACCGACGACGGCAACGTCCAGCTCACCCGCGACGGGGGAGAGACCTGGTCGAAGGTGAGCGGGAATCTCCGGGGCGTGCCTCCAGGCACCTGGGTCCCGGACGTGCAGCCTTCGGCCCATGATCCGGCCACGGCGTACGTAGTCCTCGAAGACCACCGCCGCGGCAACTGGGAGACCTACCTCTACCGCACCGAGGATTACGGTGAGAGCTGGGCACGCGTGGACGGATCCGCCGTCGAGGGATTCGCCCACGCCCTGGAAGAGGACCCGGTGGAGCCCAATCTCCTCTTCCTGGGGACCGAATTCGGGCTCTACTTCTCCACCGATCGCGGCGAGAGCTGGCAGCGTTGGACCCACGTGCCCGCCATGCCGGTCCGGGACCTCAAGATCCATCCGCGCGAGGCCGATCTTGTGCTGGGCACCCACGGGCGGGGACTCTGGGTCCTGGACGACATCCGGCCCCTCCGCGCTCTGTCTGCCGGAGGACCGGGGTCCGACCTCGTCCGGGTGTACCAGCCGAATCGGGCCATCGTCCATGACGTTGCCGAGGCCATCGGCTACCGCTCCACCGGCATGGCCATGTGGCAGGGCGAGACCCGGCCCTACGGCGCCATCATCTACTTCGGGGTCCACCCGGAAAGCGGCGCGGGCACCGTGGACATCACCATCACGGACGCGGCAGGTCGGACGGTGCGCACCGAGTCGGTGGAGGGGGAGGTGGGCCTGAATCGATGGGTCTGGGATCTCCGCGCCGGTGGCGCCGTGGACGAGAGCCCCGACTTCGCCGACGGAGCCGAGGTCCTGCCCGGCCCCTACGCGGTCAGGGTGGAGAAGGGGGGAGCCTCGGCGGAGGCGAGCTTCGAGGTGGTGGACGATCCCCGGGTCCCGCCCGTGTCCCGGGCGCAGATGCGTGCGCGGCTCGCCGCGTACAAGGAGGCGCGGGCCCTCACCGAGACGGCGAACGAAGCGCGCACGCGACTGCGCCGGGTCCTGAACGGGATCGACGCGGCGCTTCCGCAGATCGAGGGTGAGCTGGCGGAGCAGGGCCGGGCTCTCCGGGAGCAGCTGACGAGTTTGCAGGAGCGGCTCTTCACCGGGCCCGACTGCCAGGGGATCTGCCCTGGCGACCCTGTGGCCAGTGACATTGCCCAGCCCGCGCGACGGCTGGGAAGTGGAAAGGGTGCGCCGACCCCCCTGGAGGAAACACTCCTGGCTCGCGCCGACGCAGCGCTGGGAGTCGTCCTCGAGGAGGTCAACGCGGCCCTCTCGGGACCGGTGACGGCGTTCCGCGACGAGCTCCGGGCCTCGGGCTACACCCCGCTGCCGGAGCTCGCTCCGGTACGGCGAGCCCGTCGCTAACGGGTAGGGGGGCGGCTCCCACGGGCGCCGCCCCCCGCCGACACGTTTCACTCCAGTCCGGGCGGCACGATGCTGAAATCCGCGTTACTTTGGGCCTCCACCAATCCCACGCTGTCACGACGGCTGCCGCGGTACCGGTTCGTGCAACGGGCCGTGAGGCGTTTCATGCCAGGCGAGACCATGGACGACGCTCTTCGAGAGGCCGAGGCCCTGGAGGCGTTGGGCACTCCCACGCTCGTGACCGAGCTGGGGGAAAACGTGGACTCGGTGGCCGCAGCTCAGGCAGTGGTGGACGAGTACCTGGCCCTGGCCGATGACATCCGTGCGCGGGGCCTCAACTGCCAGCTCTCGGTGAAGCCGACCCACCTGGGGCTCGACCAGGGCCTTCCGGCGGCCCTGGCGAACGTCCTCCGCATCGCCCGCCAGGCCGAGGGGATCCTGTGGCTGGACATGGAATCGAGCCCGTACGTGGATCCCACCCTGGAGCTCTATCGGGAGGCCCACGCACAGGTCCCGAACGTGGGAATCTGCCTGCAGGCCTACCTCCATCGCACCGAGGCCGACTACGAGGCGCTCCTGCCTGACGAACCGAACATCCGCCTGGTCAAAGGCGCCTACATGGAGCCCCCCGACGTGGCCATGTCGTCCAAGGCCGAGGTGGACGAGGCGTACCGCCGCCTCGCCGTCCGGATGCTCCGGGACCGCAAGGCGGGACGCATGGGCTTCCCGGGCTTCGGCACCCACGATTCCCGGTTGATCCGCGATGCCGCGCGAGTGGCCCGCGAGGTCGAGCTGTCCAAGGACGCCTGGGAGGTGGAGATGCTCTACGGAATCGCGGTGGGAGAGCAGGAACGGCTCCGGCGCAGCGACACGCCCCTGCGCGTTCTGATCTCGTACGGGTCCCACTGGTTTCCCTGGTACATGAGGCGGCTGGCTGAGAGACCGGCGAACGTCGGGTTCGTTCTCCGGCAGATGGTCCGGCGGTGAACCCGGGGGACGACCCGCGGCGCGGCCACTCGTCCCCGCCATCCCCCGGGAGCGTACCCCCGTTCCACCAGGCACCGCAGCGCTGGGCTGTCCTCGCGCTCCTCTCCCTGGCGCTCCTCCTGGGGATGAGCGAGTGGTTCACCGCCACGGCGGTAGCGCCGCAGTTCCAGGAGCGATGGGCGCTCTCCGCTCAGCAGGTATCCGCACTCACGGTGTGGGTCCAGTGGGGCTTCGTCGCGGGGACCGCCCTCGCCGCCCTCCTCAACCTGGCGGACGTGGTTCCCTCGCGGGTGTTCTTCGCCGTCTGCGCCCTGGGAGCCGCGGCGGCCAATGCCGCGCTCCTCCTGGCTCCAGGCTTCGGGGCAGGGGCGGGGCTCCGCTTCCTGACGGGCCTCTTCCTGGCCGGCGTATATCCACCGGCCATGAAGATGATCGCCACCTGGTTCCGCTCCGCCCGGGGGCTCGCCATTGGCACCGTGGTCGGGGCGCTGACGGTGGGGAAGGCCCTCCCGTACCTCCTCAAGGCCGTCGGCGGGACCAGCCTCGGCGCCGTCGTCCTCGGGACCTCCACCGCCGGGGTCGCAGCCAGCTTCCTCGTACTGGTTCTCTATCGTGACGGGCCCCACGCCTTCCCGTCTCGCCCATTCGCATGGTCCCGGGTCGGCGAGCTGCTCCGCCATCCCCCCACCATGCTGGCCACGGGGGGATACCTGGGACACATGTGGGAGCTGTACGCCATGTGGACGCTGATCCCAGCATTCTTCGTGGCCGCCCTGGCGGGCCGGGGGCTCGAGGGATCCTGGTTGTCGGCGGACCTGCTGGGCTTCGCCGTCATCGCGGCGGGCGGCGCCGGGGCGGTTCTGGCGGGCCGCTGGGCGGATGCCCTGGGCCGCGAAAGGGTCACCATCTGGGCCATGGCCACCAGCGGGGGATGTGCGTTGGTGGTGGGTTGGATGGTGGCCGCTCCGTTGGTCGCCCTGATTCCGCTGGCGCTCTTGTGGGGATTCAGCGTGGTGGCCGACTCGGCCCAGTTCAGCGCGGTGGTCACGGAGGTCGCTCCGGGTCACGCGGTGGGAACCGCCCTGACGCTGCAGACGGCCCTGGGATTCGCCCTCACAGGATTCTCCATCGAAATTGCCGGACGCGTCGTGGAATCCTCGGGCTGGGGCCCGGGCTTCTCGCTGCTGGCGGCGGGACCCGCGTTGGGAATCCTGAGCATGACAATTCTGCGGCGCCGCCGGGCGCGGGAGAACCCGGCGCGCTGAGGCGGGGTGGCTCCGCTCCAGGCGGGTGCCTATCCTCGGCGGTATCCACAGAAGTGGCTCCGTCGGAGAAGCCCCATGCCTACCCTGTCCTCGTCACTCAACTGCGCCCTCCGCTTCGTGGCGTATGGCCTCTTCCTGCTCCTCGCCCAGGCAGGGCCGGGTGAAGCGCAGTGGGCCCGGATCTCGGAGGAGCGAAGGAGCATCGGGACCTACCCGTTCGGCGAGGCCAATCCCGTCCCCATCCTGACCCGGGACCCGCGACTGTATCCGTATCACTCCTTCGAAGGGTACTCCACCGGTGCGGAACCCCGGGATTGGACCGTGGTGCGGCTGGAGAACGAGTGGATCGAGGTCTTCATCCTCCCGGAGGTGGGGGGAAAGGTGTGGGGCGCCGTGGTCAAGGAGACCGGGCACGAGTTCATCTATCGGAACGAGGTCCTGAAGTTCAGGAACATCGCCCTCCGAGGCCCATGGACCTCCGGTGGCATCGAGTTCAACTTCGGCGTCATCGGCCACACACCGGCCACGGCCACACCCGTGGACTACACGCTGGTGGAGAACGACGATGGCAGCGTGAGCTGCATCGTGGGGGCCATGGACCTGCCCTCCCGGACCCACTGGCGGGTGGAGATCCGGCTCCCGGCCGACCGCGCCACCTTCGAGACTCGGGTCCTCTGGTACAACCCGACGCCGCTGGAGCAGCCCTACTACAACTGGATGACCGGCGCCGCCTTCGCCCGGGACGACCTGGTGATGACGATCCCGGGAAATGCCTACCTGGAGCACTCCGGACAGAAGCGGGATTGGCCGGTGGATCCCGCCGGGCGGGACCTGTCCGTGTACCGGAACAACACCTTCGCGGGTCACAAGTCCTACCACGTGGTGGGAGAGTTGAACGACTTCTTCGGGGGATACTACCGGGAAGACGATTACGGTTTCGGACACTGGGCCCGATACGAGGACATGCCCGGGCAGAAGCTCTGGCTCTGGGCGCTCTCCCGCGAGGGGGGTGTTTGGGAAGACCTCCTCACCGACACGGACGGTCAGTACGTCGAGTTCCAGGCAGGGCGACTCCTGGTCCAGTACTCCCCGAGTGACGCCGTCAACCCCATCACCCAGGTGGGCTTCGACCCTCTCTCCGCCTCCCGGTGGACGGAGAGCTGGTTCCCGCTGGAAGGGATGGGCGGGCTGACGGAAGCGTCCCGCGACGGGGCGCTTCACCTCGAGCGGCAGGATGGCGAGATCACCGTCTCGGTGAATGCCTTCCGGGCCGTCTCGGACACGTTCCGGGTCTGGGTGGGAGGCGAGCTGGTGGCGGCCGAGCCGGTGGTCCTCGAACCGCTGGAGCCCGCCCGTGTGACGGTGGAGGCCGGCGACGGGGCGCGGGTGGAAGTATCGCTGGCACGCCTCGGACTTCACCACGACACGGATCCCACGGACCGGACGCTCACCCGTCCCTTCGCCACCGATCCCGGCGCGGTGCCGAGCATCCCGGAGACCGATCGCCTGGTCTTCCAGGCGCGTGAGGACCTGAAAGGGCGTTGGCATGCCGAGGCGCGCACCGGGTTCGACGCTGCCCTGGAGCGGGAGCCCTGGCACCGCGAGGCTCTGCTGGGAGCCGCGGAGCTGGACTACCGGAGCGGGCGAAGTGAGGCGGCGATGGGTCGGGTGAGCCGTGTCCTGCAACTCGATGCCTACGACGCCGAGGCCAACTTCATGGCCGGCATCATCCACCGCGACCTCGGGAGGATCGCGGACGCGCGCGATGCCTTCGCCTGGGCCACCCGCTCCACCGGAACCCGAAGCGCCGCCTACGCGCAGCTGGCCGAGATGGCGCTGGAACGAGGGGAATGGGCGGAGGCCGTCCGCTACGCCCACCTCTCCCTGGACTTCGATCGGCACGGAATCCCGGGGTGGCGAGTGCTGGCGTTGGCGGGACGACTCGCGGGAGACCCCCAGCTGGCGGCCCGCGCCCGGGCGGAGCTCCTGGAGATCGACCCGCTCCACCACTTCGCGTTGGCCGAGGCCTGGCTCTCCGAGCCTGCTGGCTCTGTCGCCGCCCGGGCGGCCCGGCAGAGTCTTCTGGACGGAGTAGGCGGTGAGTATCCGGAGCAGACGCTTCTGGAGCTCGCGGCAGGGTACACGGCGCTGGGCCGAGCGGCCGACGCCTTGCGGGTCCTGGACGTGGCACCGGACCTCACGCCGGGTCCCGTGTGCGCCGCCTGGCGGGCATATCTCCGGAATGACCCGTCCCTCTTGTCCACCCCCACGGCGCTGGCCTTCGCCTTCCCCTACCGCAGGGAGACGCTGGCCGCCCTCTTCTGGGCGGTGACGCGGAACGAGGCCTGGGAATGGCGATACCTGCTCGCGCTCAACCTCTGGGCCGTGGACCGGGATGAGGAGGCGCTGGCGCTCCTGGAGGAGGTGGGGGGCACGCCCGCCTTCGCCCCCTACCACGTGGTTCATGCCCACCTCGCCGAGCGACTGCGTGGATCGGATCCCACCCCCGGCCTTCAGCGCGCGGTTGCCCTGGAGCCCGAGACACGGGCCTTCCACGCCCTCCTGGTCCGGGCTCTCCTGGAGCGCCACCGCTGGGAGGACGCACTTGCGGGAGTGCGCCGGGCGCGGGAGCGGTTCCCTGGCGACTTCAACCTCGCCCTTCTCGAGTCCCGGGCCCTGCTCGAAGGAGGACGCGGCCCCGAAGCCGCCCGCATCCTCGACGCCATTCAGGTCCTTCCCTCCGAGAACGCCCGAGAGAGTCACGCTCTCTACGCCCAGGCCCACACCCTGACCGCGTTGGATCGTCTCGAGGCGTCCGATCCGGAAGGGGCTCGTGCGGCGCTGGGTCGCGCCCTGGAATGGCCCGAGTCCCTCGGCCAGGGCCGCCCCTACGAGCCGGAGGAGCGGTTGGTGCGCTTCCTCCTGGCCCATGCGGCCGCGCAGGCCGGAGACGTGGGTGCTGCCCGGGCGCACTACGGGGAGGTGGCGGCCGCCACTCCATGGAGGCCGGGAGCCGGCGAACCCACGCGTCTCGACCTCCTGGGCCTGGCGGCGCGGAGCGCGTTGGGTGAAGCGGTGGCGCTTTCCCCCATCACGGCCGCTCCGGAGGCCCTCTTCCAGGGGGTGGAGGGCCGGCTGGTCGAACGGGCCCTGCGGCTGGAGGGAGTGCGATGAAGGAGCGAGGGAGATTCGGCGATGCCAGCCGTGCCCGATCCACCGCCGTGGTCGCGGCCGTCCTGACCCTGATCGCCTGCGCCGACGTTCCAGAGCCGCCTTCTCCCCTCCATCGCGCGCCTCCGGTCCCCACCGAGATCGACGGAGTGGTCTTCGAAGCGGGCGACTGGGAGCCGCACCTCCCGGCGGGGGAGGCGGGGAGCTCGTGGGGGAACCACCGCGCCGTGGTTGAGCTCGCGCCGGGCACCGACTCTGCTTCCGCGGTCCGGGTGACCATTCCCTGGCGGCGGCGCGACCGCCAGCCTCAGCGGAAGGCAATCGTGGTGCTGGATGCCACCACCGGGACCCCGGTGGCCAACGCAGTGGCCCTGCGGGTCCAGAACGTCTCGGGTGAGGTGGTGTTCCAGCCGACCCCCGGTGCCACCATCTACCACGTGTACTACTTCCCGTGGCGAAGCACGGGTGGCTACTACCCCACCGTCACCTATCCCCTGGACCTGGCACCACCACCGGATCCCGCCTGGGAACGCGGCGTCCGCGACCGGATCACCACGCTCCCGTCGGCGCGCACGACCCGGATCCAGTCCGTGAACGCCTTCCACTCGTTCTTTCCCATGGAGGTCATCGCCTCGCCTGCGGAGACCGCGGCATTCATGGCAGGTGCCGAGAACGGTTGGCGCGTGGTGGCCGAGCACCGCGACCGGCCGGTTCGGATGCGTCATTTCATTCCCCACCACTGGGCGGCCCAACCCGGGGACCCGGCGGAAGGTGCGCCTTTCCATAGCCGGGTCCTTCGCGACGAGTCGTTCACCTTCCAGGTGGCGGTCGTGGCGGGGGAAGAGCCGCTGACGGACGTCCGGGTGCGCTTCGACGGGTTTCCCGAGGGGTGGGACTGGAGCTGCCTGACCTGTGCGGGCATCGACCGGAACGGTGAGCCATTCCACGCCCGTGTGGACGTTCCCGCCCGGGAGGTCCGCCCCCTCTGGATGACTGTACGGGTGCCCCAGGACGCCAGCCCGGGCCCCGTCCCGGGCACCGTCACAATTTCCACCGCGTCCCGGGGAAGCCAGGAGGTCTCCGTCTCGCTGGAGGTGCGCGAGGGGTGGGCCCGGGACGGAGGCGAGAACGAGCCCGATCTCCTGACCCGCTTGGCATGGCTCGACGGGACCGCCGGTGCGGATCCCGGTCGGATCGTGCCTCCCTTCACCCCCGTGAGCCTCCGGGAAACCACGCTCTCGATTCTGGGCCGGACCGTGGTCCTGGGGTCGAACGGTCTCCCGCGTACCATCGGCAGCACCTTCCGCCCCGAGCTCACCGGGTTCCAGGCCGACCCGGCCCCGATTCTCGCCCGCCCCCTCGAGCTCGAGGTCTGGGTGGAGGGCGCGAGGCAGCCGTTCCGCACGGAGTCACTCGACGTGGCTCCCCTGACGCCGGGACGGGCGGAGTGGTCGGGGGTGGGCTCGTCCGAGGCCTTCACCCTCCGCGTGGACGGCGCACTCGAGTACGACGGGATGCTGGACTATCGCCTCACCCTGGTGGCGCGCCGGGAGGCGCGAATCGACGACATCGTCCTGCCGGTGGCGTATGACCCCGGAGCGGCGGAGTATATGCTGGGGCTCGGCAGGATGGGGGGCCGCCGACCCTCCTCCGTCGAGTGGCGCTGGGCGGTGGAGAACCACCAGGAGGGGGTCTGGCTGGGCGACGTGGAGCGGGGGCTCCAATACGTCCTGCGCGACGACAGCTACCGCAGGCCTTTGAACACCAACTTCTACCGGAACCAGCCCCTGGTGATGCCGGACTCCTGGTACAACGGAGGACGCGGCGGGATCACCATCCGGGAGGAGGAGGGCGCGGTGGTGGCGCGGAACTACTCGGGACCTCGTACCGTGGCCGCGGGAGACACCCTCCACTTCAACGTCCGGTTCCTCATCACCCCCTTCAAGCCCATCGACACCCGGAGGCACTTCGAGACCCGCTTCGTGCACCAGTACGTGCCGGTGGACTCCGTGGCCGCGTGGGGCGGGACCGTGGTGAACATCCACCACGCCAACGAGATCAACCCGTACATCAACTATCCCTTCTTCAATCTCGAGGCCCAGAAGGCGTACATCGACGAGGCCCACGCGAAGGGGATCAAGGTCAAGCTCTACAACACCATCCGGGAGATCACCTACCGGGCTCACGAGCTCTTCGCACTCCGGAGCCTGGGTGACGAGGTCCTGAATGATGGAGAGGGGGGAGGCCATTCCTGGTTGCAGGAGCACCTCGAGGAGGGATACCACAGCGCCTGGCACGCCTGGCGTGTGGACGACGCCGCCATCCTGAACAAGGGGACCTCGCGGTGGACCAACTACTACATCGCGGGATTGGAATGGCTGGCCCGGAACCAGGAGATCGACGGCCTCTACCTGGACGACATCGCCTTCAGCCGGGCCACGGTGAAGCGACTGGTGAACGTGCTGCACGCGAATCGTGACGAGGTCGTCATCGACCTCCACTCGGCCAACCAGTTCAACGTCCGGGATGGGTACATCAACAGCGCCATGCTCTACATGGAGCACTTCCCCTACGTCTCCCGGCTGTGGTTCGGCGAGTACTTCGACTACGACCAGGGTCCGGACTACTGGATGACGGAGGTGGCCGGTCTCCCCTTCGGTCTGATGGGAGAGATGCTGCAAGACGGGGGGCGCCCCTACCGGGGCCTGCTCTACGGCATGACGGCGCGCAAGTACGGTGACGTCGATCCGCGACCGGTCTGGGGCATGATGGGCGACTTCGGCATCGCCGGGAGCCGTATGCTCGGGTATTGGCTGGACGATCCCCCCGTGCGAACCGGACACGGCCGCGTGCTCGCCACCGCCTACGTGCGACCCGAACGGATCCTCATCGCCCTGGCCTCCTGGTCAGACCGGGACGAGACGCTGACCCTCGAGCTGGACCGGGACGCCCTGGGCCTCCAGGAGGGGTACCGGGCCCGGGCCCCCCGGGTGGACGGGCTCCAGGACGGTGGGGAGGTGGATCTTCGGTCCCTCGAGATCCCAGCGGGGCAGGGGCTTTGGATCATCATGGAACGGTAGCGGAGCGATCCAGGGCGCGGGCCTGCGGCTCGAGACGTGCCACCACCGTGTGATCCCGGGCGTCGTCCACCAGCGGGATGACGTCTCCCGGGAGCGCGACCCCGTCCAGCGTCAGAGATTCCAGACTGCTCGATCCGCGTCCCGGGTTGTCAACCTGGATGCGGTACCGGCTGCTCCCTACGCGTCGGTCCACCTGGTAGCCCGGCCACCGACGGGGAATGCACGGCTGCAGTCGAATTCCACCCGGGACCGGGTAGAGTCCGAGGATGCCCTCGATGCCCAGACGGTAGAGCCACGCCGCGGAGCCGGTGTACCACGTCCACCCGCCCCGGCCCAGGTGGGGTGCGTCGCCGTACACGTCACCGGCCACCACGTAGGGCTCCACCCGGTAGACCCGCCCGTCCGCGTCTCCCCCGGGGCGAAGGAGCGGGTTCAGGATCCTGAACACCTCTTCGGCTCGATCCCCATCCCCGAGCCGCGCGAAGGCCCAGCCCACCCAGGTCGCCGCGTGGGTGTACTGTCCGCCATTCTCCCTCACGCCGGGGGGATAGCTCTTGATGTACCCGGGAGACCGCCGGGTCAGGTGGAACGGAGGCTTCAGGAGCCGGACGATGCGTGCCTCCTTGTCCACCAGCTCCCGCCACACCGCCTCCATGGCCGTGCGGGCCCGTTCCTCGTCCGCCGCCCCGGACAGGACCGCCCAGGTCTGTGGGAGGGAGTCGATCCGCCCCTCTTCGTTCCTGGTCGAGCCCAGGGGGAAGCCGTCGTCGTACGTACCCCTGAGGTACCATCCTCCGTCCCACGCGATCCGCTCCACGGCCTCGCGCAGGTCCTCGGCCCGATCTTCCAGGGACTGAGCTCGGGCGACCGCGCCGCGTTCCCGGCACAACGGCGCAAAGCGACCCAACACGTCATAAAGGAACCAGGCCAGCCACACGCTCTCCCCCCGGCCCTCCACCCCCGCCTGATTGAGTCCGTCGTTCCAGTCGCCACTCCCCAGGAGGGGCAGGCCACGGGGGGAGAGGATTCCGTCGAGCTCCAGGGCCCGCATGCAGTGCTCGTAGAGCGATCCCTCCCCGGACGGGGGGTACGCGTCGTATCTCTCCGTCTCGCCGTTCTCCAGCGCGGGACCCGTGAGGAACGGGACCGACTCGTCCAGAACCCCTGCATCGCCGGATGCGGCCAGATAGTGGGCCGTCACGTAGGGAAGCCAGAGCCGGTCGTCGGAGCAACGGGTCCGCACACCCCGGTCCTCGGGCGGGTGCCACCAGTGCAGCACGTCTCCCTCCTGGAACTGGTGGCGAGCTGCGTCCAGGATCCGCTCCCGGCACAGGGCGGGCGCCTGATGGAGCAGGGCGAGGGAGTCCTGGAGCTGATCCCGGAACCCGAAGGCCCCGCTGGACTGGTAGTAGCCCGTCCGTCCCCAGATGCGCGAGGCGATGGTCTGGTGCAGCAGCCAACTGTTCAGGAGAACGTCCATGGCCGGGTCGGGAGTCCGCACCACCAGCTGGTCGAACCACCCCCGCCAGCGGCGGCGGACCGCGAGGCGGGCTCGCGTCCCCTCGCCCGCGGTCCTTAGCCTCGCCACCGCCCCTTCGACCTCCTCGACGGAGTGGGCGGCCCCCAGGAAGAAGCGCACCGCCGCTCGACCACCGGCGGGGAGGTCCAGGTGGACCTGGAGGGCGGCGCAGGGATCCAGGCCTCCCCCTGCGCTTCCGGCGAGTCCCACTCGAAGGAGGCCGGCGGGTCGCGCTCGGTCTCCCTCGGGTCCCAGGAACTCCTGCCGGTCACATGTGAAGCCGTGAACCGCCTGGTCCGCTGCGACGAAGCCCACACGGGGGTGCCGCCCCGGTGAGAAGGGCGACCGGGCGCGCAGGATCTCGCGCTGGGGGTCATAGCACGTGACCAGGTGCGGTGCGGTGATGGACCGACGATTCCCCAGCACCCATTCCACGTACAGGGTCACCGTGACCCTTCGCGCACGGCTCCACTGGTCCGCGACGCGGAGCTCGAAGACCTTCGCGCTCCCCTCGGCCGGCACCCAGACGCGCAGACGCTGGTCCAAGCCGTGGGAACGGCTCTTGAAGACGGACTCCTCTGCCCGGTGGGTCACCCGGCACTGCGATGCGCCGGCGGGCCTCGGCGTGGGCGTCCAGACCGCCCCCGTCTCCTCGTCCCTCAGGTACACGATCTCCCCGGCCGGATCGAATACCGGGTCGTTGGCGAAGGGCGTGACGCGAGACTCCCCGGCGTTTCCGGCCCAGGTGTACCCACCGCCCGACTCGGTCACCAGGGTCCCGAACTCCGGGTTGGACAGGACGTTGCTCCACGGCCCCGGCGTGGGATCGCCGCTTTCCAGCTCCACTATGACGCTCCGCCCCCGGGGCGCGTGCCCGCCCCAGGGATGTCGGAACCGTAGGCCCGCCAGCGCCTCCAGCGGTGCGTCGGCGCGGGTCTCCAGGGGTGCGGTGGGGACCGGAACGAAGGCGGGAAGGTGGACCCCCTCCGGCCGGTCCTCGGAAAGCACCGCTTCCAGGGATTGCACTTCCGGCCCCAGGAAGAGCGTGCTGGCCTCCCGGAGGCGAACTTCCGCCGCGGGCGAGACCCTTCCACGCGGGAGATAGAAGACCCCGCCGGGGGCGTTCATGAGGTGCAGGAGGCCCATCTCCCTGAGCGTCCCTTCGATCCACCTCCGGACGGGCTCTCCGTAGGCGTCCTGCTCCCGGCCGACGACGACCAGGTCGAACTCCAGATTCCGGCTGGCCAGGTAGGGCAGGGCCCGGAGGAGCTGCCGAAGGAGAGGTCCCTGGCCCTCCGGGGCCCGAACGGTGGTCACGACCGGGCGGTCCCCCGAGACCCCCAGGGACCAGAGGAACTCCTGGCCGCCCTCCGCGGTCCCGGAGGCCTCCAGCTCCAAGGGGTGCACGCCGTAGGGGAAGGCGAGCCGCCCGATCAGAGACTGGAACAGTCGAGGCTCGTGTGCCTCCACCCCGAGACGCTGGCGCAGGCGGCGTTGGCGGTCGCGCGTATGGTTCAACGCCAGGGCGAAGGTACCGGGCGATCGAAGTGTCTCCAGCGCCTGTTCCACCGGGGCTCGTCGGTGCCCTACGCCGGTGAGGAACTCCAGGACCGCCTCCCCTCCGGGCGGGAGGGTCACCCGGGCCGTGACCGACGCCACGGGGTCGATGGGCGCCCACGCTCCGGGGTGGGCACGGCTCAGGCTCGGGTGCCGCACCCCGCGAGGCGCGCGGGAATCCCCCAGGCGGCCGAAGAACCGCTCGCGGTCCACCTCCCAGCCCACCAGCGACCAATCCCCCGCGACCGGGGTGAGACGGTGGCCCACGCAGAGAGGAGTTCCGTCCAGACCCTCGGATCGGCGGGTGAACCACAGGGTGCCGGTGCGGGGGTCCGGATCGCACTCGGCGAAGAGCCGGGCGAAGGCCGGATGGCGGCGGTCCTCCGAGGGGCGAGCGAGGGCGATCTCGGCCAGGCTCGTCACCTCCACCACCCGGGGCTCCGACGACTCGTTCACCACGCCCACCTGCCGGATCTCCACGTCCACAGAGGGCGCGATGGTGATCCGTGTGCGCAGTCGGAGCGGCCCCACGTCCCGGTGGAATTCCACCGTCCCCTCTCCGAAGAACACCTCTTCCCGTTCCGTCGCTCCCCAGGTGGGGGCGCGCGCCACCGAGTGCACCTGCCCGGTGTTGCGGTCCACGACGTATCCCCACTCTCCCCAGGACGCACAGGTCGGGTCCGGTCGCCAGCGGTACACGTCGTATCCCTCCCACCGGAGCCCCCCACCACCGCTGGCCGTGAGGAGAGCGCTCAAGCGTCCGTTGGAGAGAACGGTGCTCTCGGGAGGGAAGGCATCCGGAGACACCGGCCATGGCGGTATGGGAGCGGCCACCGCTGGACGGGCCGGACGGGCCCGGGCCCTGGGAGGCGGCGCCACCACCCGCACGGTGCCGGGCGCACGCTCGTGCAGGAGGTACTCCAGTGACTGGGCTTCCGAGGATTGGTGGAATCGCTCCACCAGCGTGCCGCCGGTGAGAGCGTGGTGGAGCCCGGCCAGGAGCATTCCCTGGTGGTGCGCCATGACGGTGCGGACCACTCGAGGGCTGGTGCGGGGCTCTCCGGACTCACCGAAGTCCGCGGCATCGTAGTAGCCCACGGGGCCCTCGAGCCCCAGAGAACGAGCCCGGCGCAACTCGGCCAGGGCCTGCCGGGGCGCCACCGCCATCGCCAGCCCCACCGCGTACGGCGCCATGACGATCCGGGGCGTGGAGTCCCGGTGCAGGGACAGGCACGGGACTCCGAAGGCCCGGTAGCGGTACCTCCGGGATTGGTCCGTCTCGCCGTAGGCGGACTCCGACACTCCCCAGGGAATGTGGAGGCCCCGGGCGAACCGCATCTGGGCTTCCACCGCCACCTCGCACGCCTGCTCGGAGAGTGACCCATCCGGCGTCCGCAGGAAGAGCGAGGGCAGGAGATACTCGAACATGCTCCCGCCCCACGAGAGGAGGGCCGCACTCCCGTTCACCCGACGGAACGGGCGTCGCAGCGTGAGCCAGTGCTCCTCCGGAACCTGACCCAGCATGATGGCCACGTAGCTGGCCAGGCGAGCCTCAGAGGCGAAGAGGTCGTAGTAGCTCGGGTCCAGGGACATGGCGTCGGCGTTGTAGCCCACATGGAAGAGCTTGCGCGGTCCGTCGAACAGGAACCGGAAGTCCATTCCCCGAGCGAAGCCGTCCATACGCGCGGCGCACCGTCCCGACGCGAGCATCAGCGCCTCCGCCTCGCCCTCCGCCTTCGCCAGGGATTCCTCCAGGGCGTCGACCCACGCACGCGCCGAGACTCCGGTCCCGTCGTCGCTGGCGGACGATGGGTCCTGCGGGAGCACGGACCGCAACGGCTCCAACTGGCGATGGATCTCGCGGATCAGGGCCGGGAGGTCGCGGAGCACCGGCGCCTCCGGCACGGCATCCCAAAGGGCCCGCCAGGCGGTGGCCGCCGGAGAGCGCCGGGGAGCCTCGGTCAGGACCGCAGGAGCCTCCCTCAAGGCGGCTTGCCAGGGGAGGAGAGCCTCCCATTCCTCCTGCAGCGCCGCCAGGGTGCGGCCCATGGCCCCCAGCCACCAGCGCGCCTCCGCCACTTCCGATGCCGCCGGCCGTGAGCCGGCCAGGAAGTCCAGGACCTCCTCTTCGATCTCGCGAAGTCGGCTGTGCCACGCGTCGAATCGGGGCCCCCGCGCGGGGGAGGCGACGCCCCCTCTGGATCGCGCCCACCCCCTGAGCTCGGACGCCAGGCGCACCGTCGCGTCGTCGGGAAGGCCCAGCGCACCGAGGTGCTCCGCCGCCAGGTCCAGGTCGTCCGCCAATCCCCGGACGAACGGCTCCAGTGAGAGAGGCTCGTGAATGAAGTTGCGAAGGCCGCCCGCCACGGCGAGCAGACAGGCCGCCAGATTCCCGCTGTCCACCGTGGAGACGTAGCGTGGCGCCAGCGCCGCCAGCCTTCGCGTGTCGTACCAGTTCAAGAGGTGCCCCCGGTAGCGCTCCAGGCGGTCCAGGCTGTCCAGCATCGATGTCAGGCGGGCGATGTGCCGACGCGGCGACAGGTGACCTCCATCGAAGGCGACCTGCGTGGCCACCAGCGCCAGCCCGATGTTCGTGGGGGACGTCCGGTGGGCCGTGCCCACCGGAGGGTCGAACTGGACGTGATCCGGCGGAAGCCAGTGATCCTCCGGCCCCGCGTACCGCTCGAAGAAGGCCCACCCTCTCCGAAGGTGGAGCCGCAGCTCCTGGACCTCCTCCTCGGTGAGCCCCGACCGCTCCCTGGGGCTCGGTACCCGTCCGAGAACCCAGGCCACCACGGGGGAGAGCCCCCATACGGCACCGGCGGAGATCCAGACTCCCGGGGAGAGCGCACCCGCCCCGGCCGCCCCACCCAGGACGGCGGCGACCGCCAGGAGGGACCACCCCATCTCCCGGAGGTAGAACCGCGGACCGGCCGCAGCCGCCAGGGCCCGGGAGGTGTAGGCCGCCGGAGTCCATTCCAGCAGGAGCCGTCGGCTGACGCACAGTCGGAAGAGCGTTCGGGCCACGGCGTCCATGACGACCCACGCCTCCCAGGGGAGGAAGACGAGTCCCAGAGCCCACCGTCCTACGGCCCACCGGACCCGGGGTTGCGGGCCGAAGGGTGCCGTGGCCGGCGACGAGGACAGGAACTCCCGAGCCCCCCTTAGCGTTGGCAGAAGGACTGGAACGGCCAGCAACCAGACGCACCAGGCCGTCCACCACACCGTCCCGCCGGGAAGCAGGATCCACCCGGATAGCAACAACGCCAGGAGGGCAGGGGCCAGCAGGCTCCTCCGCAGGTTGTCCAGGATCTTCCACTGGGCCAGCCACGAGAGGCGGTTCGGAATCCGGTGCCCCGTCGCCGCCGGGACCCGTCGCCGGAGCCACGGAAGGAGCTGCCAGTCCCCTCGCACCCACCGATGGTATCGCCGCATGTACGCGCCGGGCGTCACCGGGAAGTCCTCCAATACGGCCACGTCCGAGACCAGACCCGCACGGCCCAGGACTCCCTCGAAGAGGTCGTGGCTCAGGATGGCATCGGGAGGCACCCTCCCTTCCATGGAACGCTGGAATGCGGCGACGTCGTAGATCCCCTTCCCGGCGTAGATCCCCTCCTGGAAAAGGTCCTGGTAGACGTCGCTCACGGCGCGTGAGTACAGGTCCAGACCTTCGTCCGTCTGGAAGATCCGATTGAAGAACGTCGCGGGGTGGGGTGACTGCGTCTCGATCCGCGGCTGCAGCACCGTGTAGCCCCGGGTCACGCGGCCATCCGGGCCCCATCGTGCCCGGTTCAGGGGGTGCGCCAGAGCGCCCACCAACCGGGCGGCGGCCCCGGTGGGGAGCCGCGTGTCCGCGTCCAGCGTGAGGACGAACACCGTCTTCCGCAGAGCGTCGGCGTCCCCGACGTGCAGGGTGAGGTCGTCCACCTGCCCGGTGGCCAGGAACCGGTTGAACCGTTCCAGCTTCCCCCTCTTCCGCTCCCACGCCATCCAGCGGCCCTGTCTGGGGTTCCACGTGCGGGAACGCCAGAAGAGGAAGAAGGGATCCCCCTCGGCGCCTCCGTGACGCCGGTTCAGCGCCCGAATGCCGTCCACCGCTGCCTCGAGCACCGCCTCGTCGCGCGGAGCGACCTCCACGTCGGCGTCCGGCGGATCCGCCAGGAGGGCGAAGCGCAGGTTGGGGTCACGATTCGCCAGGTAGTTCACCTCCATGCCTCGAAGGAGCGTCTCCACCTCGTCCAGGTCACCCAGGAGCGCGGGGACGGCCACGCAGCTTTGCCACCGGGCAGGGAGGCCTTCAGAGAGATCGAGCTTCAGGAGGGAGCGGGGAGGCATCAGGCGGGTGACCACGGCGTTCGCCAGAGCCATCGCCGCCGTGCTGGTGGGGACGAGCGCGATCAAGGTCACGAGCAGCGAGAGCCCTGCCGGGGTCGCGGCCCGCCAGAGCGGAGCGACCATCGCGGCGGTCAACAGTCCCGTGAGGACGATGACGGCGGCGATATATCCGCCCCCCGCACCGTGCTGGAGGAGCCGGAGCAGCCAGCGGCCCAGTGGGCAGCGGATTCCCAGCCCCCGCTCGAATCCGCGACGCCCCGGCCCCACCAGGACCTCTCCCACGTGCACCCCGGCGCCCTCGGGTCCTCGACACGCCTTCACGGCGGCCTGCGCCACACCCAGTTCCGAACGGCCGCCCCAGCGCGCCAACTCCTCCACCGCCTTCCGATACCGGTCCCTGGACGGAAAGTCCATTTCGGCATAGGTCCCCGACGGGTCCAGTTTCCGGAGACACCGGTCCACCATGCTCAGCGCTTCCACCACCGAGTTCCAGTCCTCCACCTCCAGGCTCCGGAGGCACAGGACCGCCGTGGACACCCGCTCACCCCACCCCTCATCGGTCACGTCCTCGGCGGTGGCCTGCACTGCGCCGATGATCGCTTCGAGCGCGGCGACCCGGAGGAAGGCCGGCAACGCCCAAAGCTCGCCGACGCTCAGGACCGACACCCTTTGGTACGCGGCCAGAAACCGCTCGATGGAGGCCCGGTCGACGAAGCCGCCCGCCCGATCCATCAGCTCGCGTGCGATCACCTCGATCCGGGTGGTCCCGGGATCGTTCGTCTTCGGCAGGGAGGCAAAGAAACCACGGGTCAGGTCGATCCGAACCTGGGTGCAGGCCCCCAGGACCAGGTGCCGATTGTCCAGGAGCCATTCGGCGCCCACCGACTCCATGAGAGCCGACGTCTCCAAGCGGCGGTAGGCTTCCCGGATGTCGGCTTCCAGGCGCTGGAGGCCAGCGCGGCGGCGGCGAACGGGCCCTCGTGCCGCCCGCGCGCGGGTGGCGTGTGCCAGCGCCTCCGCCGCATCTGTGAAGCCAGCTTCGGCCGCCGCGCTCACAGGCACGGTCTCGAATGCAGCTCCCATCTGCTCTCACGCGCGGGTTCGGCCACCGGCCGGGGTCGCGCCGCGGGCGCGTCCTGGAGGACCAGAACCGGGACCTCCGAGGCGTGCACCAACGCCCGGGTCACCATCCCGATCCCCTCCTCCCGTTGGACTCCGGAGCCGTGGGCACTGACCGCCAGCAGCCCCACTTTTTCCCGCGCGGCCACGTCCAGGATCGCCCGACAAACACTGGGGTGGACACTCACCCGCGCTTGCACCGGCACGTCCTGGGCGCCCAGGCGACCCGCGAGACCCGCCAGGTACTGCCGCGCCAGCCACTCGCTCCTGGAGGTGTAGCTCTGCGCCAGTGAGGCCAGCTCGTCGTCCGCCCCGGGAACCTCCAGGGGGGGCGGGCGCACCACGTGCAGCGCCACGACCTCCGCGTGCTCTCCGGCGGCGAGGATCAGGGCAACGCGCAGCGCCCACTCCGCTCTTGGGGAGCCATCCAGAGGGACAAGGATCCGGCGCAGCGAGCGGGTCCAGGGGCCCGGCGTCCCGGCCGGCAGCAGGAGCACCGAGGTCTCGGCGGCAGTCAGGACCTTGGTGGCGGTCCCGGCGATGGGGAACCGTGACTCCCCACCCTCACCGTGCGATGTGATGGCCACGAGTTGCACGCCGTGCTCGGCGGCCGTCTCCACGATCTCGTCGGCGGGACATCCCACCGTTACCACCACCTCGGCGGGGACGTCGGCGGCGCTGAACCGCTTTCGCACCGTCTCCAGGTAGGCCTGCGCCTCCCGGCGGCCCAGTAGCGACTCAGAGGGATCCGGGGGGAATGCCCCCCCCGTGCTCTCGCCCCTCTGGACCACCCGCAGCAGCGTCACGCCCGCGTCGAAAGCCCGGGCCACCTGAAGGACCACGGGAATGGCGGAGGCGGCCCGCTCGGAGCCGTCCAGGGGCAGCAGGATCCGGTCGATCATGGTGGGCTCCGAGGTGAGGGGGATGCGACTCCTCCACGGGCAAAGAGGATGCCGCATCGCGCCCGCCACAGCCCCCGCCGGATTCCGCACCGTGGCACCGCATCGCCGCCTCAGACCAGGGTCCGGACTGCACCCCGTGGGCAGATCGGCGCGCCGTGTGCCCATCTGGCACGCGGCCGGATCGACCCGCACCCGCTTCACCCCCCCACTCACGCCTGCGCCACGCAGACGGGGCCCGGAGCGGGGCGGGGCCCACGGCGGATCCAGAGGGCACGAAGAATGCCACACGGGCCCGCCGGACCCTCCCGGTCTGAAGGTCGCCACGGAGTCCGCCGGATCGTGAACGGTAGCGGGACACTCGTGCAGGTGGTCCTGGGCCTCGCCCTCGGGGGAGCCGGTGTGGTGTGGGCCGGCGTGATCCTGGCTCGGGCGGGCGATACCATCGCGGCTCGGACTCCACTGGGCGGGCTCTGGTTCGGGCTGATCTTCGTGGCCCTGGCCACCTCTCTGCCGGAGCTCCTCACGGCGGGGATCTCCGTGCGCCTGGGTGCGCCGAGCATGGCGGCGGGAGACCTGTTCGGCAGCAACATGGCGAACATGCTGATCCTGGCGATGATCAATCTCCTTCCCGGCGCGGCCCTCTTCCGCCGCGGCGCCCTGGATCAGGCCCTGGCGGCCACCCACGCCATCTCCCTGACGGCCATCGCCACCTCGTTCATCCTCCTGTCGCCGCCGCAGCTCGTGGGCCGGCTCGGACCCGGCTCGGCCCTTCTCCTGGTGGCCTGGTTGGCGGGCGCGAGGGGGATCTTCCGGTTCAGCAATCTCATCCGGAGCCAGATCACCACAGAGGAACTGGCGGAGGCGGCCGTGGGTGGCGCAGAGGGGCGGGAGAAACCGCCCCGTGACGCCAGGCCCGACAAAGAGGCGCCCCCCGTGGAAGGACCCGAAGGGCGGTCCCTGGGGCGTCCGATCCTGCAGTTCGTGTTGGGAGCCCTCCTCATAGCCGGCACCGCGCCCTTCTTCGTCGCCTCGGCCCAGGATGCGGTGGAGATCACCGGCCTGGGAGAGACCTTCGTGGGTGCCGTCGTCCTGGGTGTCGCCACCTCACTTCCGGAGTTCGTGGCGTCCCTGGCCGCCATCCGGATCCACGCCTACGACATGGCGGTGGCGAATCTGTTCGGATCCAACGCGCTGAACATGGTCATCTTCCTTCCCTTGGATCTGCTCCACGCCCCCGGTCCCGTCCTGGCCGCGGTGGAGCCGGTGAACATCTTCGCGGGTCTGGCGTCCATCGTCATGATGTCGCTGGCGTTGGGGGCGATCCTCTTCCGGGCCAAGCGGCGGTTCTCCATGCTGGAGCCCAGTAGCGCGCTGATCATGCTCGTCTACGTGGTGGCCATCGCCGTCATGTTCGGGTGGGGGAGCGCGGAAATCGCACTTCCCTGAGGCTAGCGCGGCCTGCCGCGGGCAGGGTAGGGTGGTGCTGGATTCAAGGGATCGGGTCGACCGAGGAGGTGGCCGTGCAGGTGAGAAGCACCCGGGGGGGCGCCGCGGCACCCCTCCTGGACGCGCTGGAGGAGGGGCTGGCCCCCGATGGCGGACTCTACCTTCCCGTCTCCGGGCCGGTGCTCCCTTCGCCCCCTCACACGCTGGGGGACCGGGTGGCGGACACGGCGTCCTGGGCAGCCCCGATCCTCCTGGAGGGACTCCTGCCCCGGGCAGAGTTGGAGGCGGTGGCCCGGAAGGCGCTGGATTTTCCCGTGCCCCTGACTCGGCTGGACGGCCGAATCGGGCTCCTGGAGCTCTTCCATGGCCCAACGCTGGCATTCAAGGACGTCGGCGCACGCTTCCTGGCTCGTCTCTGGTCGCGGGTCCATCGAGACGCGCCGCGAACCGTGCTGGTGGCCACCTCGGGAGACACCGGAGGGGCCGTGGCCCAGGCCTGTTACGGGCTCCCCGGCGTCCGGGTGGCGGTGCTGTTCCCGGACGGGCGCGTGTCCGAGGTGCAGCGCCGGCAGTTCACCACGCTGGGCGGAAACGTGGTGGCCATCGCCGTGGACGGGCCCTTCGACCGCTGTCAGGAGCTGGTCAAGGACGCTCTGGCGGACGCCCGCGTGCGGGCGGAGTACGGGCTCACCTCCGCAAACTCCATCAACCTGGGGCGCCTCCTCCCGCAGGTCTTCTATTACCTGCATCTGGCGCGGATCCAGGGATGGGGACGGGGGGGGGCTTCGCGGACCCCTGTGATCATTCCGTCAGGGAATCTCGGGAACGTCACCGCCGGGGTCATGGCCAGGCTCGCCGGGGCCCCGCTGGGCCCCCTCGTGGCCGCGCTGAACGAGAACAATGTGCTTTCCCTCTACTGCGTGGACGGTAAGACGCGGGAGGCGCCCGTCCTTCGAACCCTCTCCACGGCCATGGACGTGGGACGACCGTCGAACCTCGAACGACTGGATTCCCTCTTCGGAAGGGATCCGGTGCGCCTGGGGACGGAGCTCCCGTCCGTCTCCATCGGGGACCGGGAGCTCGAGGAGACCATCCGTTGGGCGTGGCGGGACCATGGGATCCACCTGGACCCCCATACCGCGGTGGGTGTGGCCGTGGCCCGCCGGACGCCCTGGAGCGACTCGGCAGTGACCGTGCTCGCCACGGCTCACCCGGCCAAGTTCCCCGAGGTGGTGCGGCAGGCATCGGGAAGCCCGGTCCCTCCCCACCCGCGCCTGGCGGCGACAGCGGGCCTCCCGGAGGTCATCGTCCCCCTTTCCGGCGGAGTTGGGGCCCTGCTGGACACGCTGCGGAGTGCCTTCTCCGGTGCCCCGTCGGAGGCCCCATGAGCGCGGAGTGGTGGGTCCGCGTTCCGGCCTCGACGTCCAACCTGGGACCGGGCTTCGATGTCCTCGGCATGGCGGTGGACGTGTTTCTGGAGGCTCGGTACCATGTCGTCCCACATCCCCTCGAGCTGCACCGCAGGGGCACGCTGTCCGCGGTGGAAGGCCCGCCGGGCGACGACCTGCTGGTTCAGGCGTTGGTTGAGACGAGAACAGGCAAACCACTACAGGGAAGAGAGTTGAGAGGAAGCGGGGTTGACGCCCCGCCCGGTTGGGAGGTGGGACTCCACGGAGTCCTGCACGTCCACTCGGACATTCCGGTGGGGCGGGGTCTCGGCTCCTCCGCCGCCGCCGTGGTGGCGGGCCACATTCTGGGACTGCTGTCCCTGGGACGGGCCGTCGATCGTCGGAGCGTCGTGGAGTGGGTTACGCGGCGGGAAGGCCACCCCGACAACGCGGCTCCCGCCGTCCTGGGGGGGCTCGTGGCCGCCCGCGTGTCCGAGGGCCACGCGGTCAGTTGGGTCCCTCACTCCGTCAGTGACCGACTCGCCTGGGTCTACGCCGCTCCGGAGGCTCCGCTGGACACCGCCGCCGCCCGGGCGGTGATCCCGGACTCCGTCTCCACGGACGCGGCGGTCCGCACCGCCGCGCGGGTGGCCTTCCTTCTGCCGGCGTTGGCCCGCGGGGAAGGTGCGCTCCTGGCGGAGGCAATGGAGGACGAGATCCACGTGCCCCACCGGCTCCCCCTGGTACCGGGCGGAGGGGCGGCCGTGGCGGCGGGAACCGCCGCCGGAGCCTGGGCCGTCACGCTCTCCGGCGCCGGGTCGGGCCTCGTGGCGGTCTGCCCCCCGGAGCATGCGGACCGGGTGGGCGATGCCATGGCTCAGGCCTTTCGAGCGGCCCCCGGATCGGGAGGAGGGTTCTTCCGGGTCCTGCGTCCCTGGTCGGAGGGAACCGCATGGGGCGAGGGGACGCCGGCGGCCGACTCCGCTGGCGGACCCGTGTCCTGAGGGCGCCGGAACGCCCTGGAGCAGGCTCGCGTCAGGTGTCGGGGCCCCGCGCCACTCGCCACCCTCCAAGGGTGAGGATCGGGATGACGAAGACCAGCAGGAACACCCAGGTCATCAGGCCATAGCCGCGGGCGATCAGCCCGACCAGTCCGAACGTGGAAAGCCCGCTCCCGATAGCCAGCAGCGCCACCGCCACTGCCGAACGACCCCACGACGGGAATGGGTGACCCCCGGCCTCCACCGCATGGGCGATTCGCTCGTTGACGGCGTGGATGAGGCCGGTTCCGGTCTCCACCAGGGTCCCCAGCAGGACCACCTGGAAGACGGTCCGGAACACGGGTGAGCCCAGCGCCTCCAGGACGGCCCCGGCGGGCACCGCCCGGTCCAACGCCTCGGGCCACGCCCCCAGGAGGGCGACGTAGAAGAGGAAGCCGGGGATCATGGCGAGGGGACCCACCAGCAGGCCGGCCCCCAGCGTCACCCGCCGGCTGTCATGGTCCCGCAGGACGAACAGGACGGCCGGGAGAATGCCGATGTTGTAGGCGGCGTAGCGCACACCACTCACGGCCCAGTTCCCCTCTCCGGCCGGGGGGCTGCGCAGCGCTTCGGCCATGAGAGGGCCGAACCGGAGGACCGCCCAGAGAGCGAAGACGGCGTAGGTCAGGTACAGCAGGAGGGACCACACCGTCAGGAACCGCTCGATGAGCTCGCTGCCCTTCAGCGTGAGGTACCCGACCAGGACCATCATGAACGCCACTCCCAGGGGATACGGGAGATCGAAGGTGTCTCGCACGATCTCTCCGGCGGCCGCCGCCACCACCGCGAGCACGAGCATGAGCATGCCCAGATACGCGACCTCGTACGCGATCCACCCGGGGCCCATGAGCCGCTGCATGAGCGCCCGGTAGTCGAAGCTCCGGGTCATCCGGGCAAACTCGAAGGTGGCCATGGCCACCAGGCTCCAGATCAGCGTGGCCACCCCCATGGCCAGGAGACCCTGCGTGGGGCCGAGCGAGAGGAAGAACTCCACCAGCTCCCGGCCGGTGCCGTACCCTCCGGCGATCACCACGGATTGGAATACGAGCCCGGGGAGGATGAGCTGCTTGAGGCGAGGGAAGGGAACCGTCATACCGATGTGCCTCCGGTCGTCGGGGGGGCGGGGGAAGGGGGCGGGGAGGTCGGCTCCCGGAGACCCCGTGGCGCCACGGCGCGCTCCACCTGGGCCAGCAGGGTGTCCACCCCCACCGCGAGGACCGCCGCCGGGAGCGCTCCTGAGAGGATGAGCCGGGTGTCCGAGAGGGACAATCCGGCGACGATGGGCTCGCCCAGCCCACCGGCACCGATGAAGGCGGCGAGGGTGGCAGTCCCCACGTTGATTACGGCAGCCGTGCGGATCCCCGCCATGATCACCGGCGCCGCCAGGGGAAGCCGGACCTGAAGGAGCACCTGGCCACCGGTCATTCCCAGCGCCGTGCCCGCACGTACCGCGGCGGGATCGGCCTCCTCTACTCCCGTGTAGGTGTTCCGGATCACCGGAAGGAGGGAGTACAGGAAGAGGGCCGTGGCGGCCGGAACGGCTCCGATCCCCAGGAGGGGGATCATGAAGGCCAGGAGCGCGATGGAGGGAACCGTCTGGAGCAGACCCACGCCGCGGATCACGGACTCGGCCCGGGACGGGTGACCCGCAAGCGCGAGGCCCCCGGGCACCGCCACGGCGATGGCGGCCAGGAGTGAGACCCCCACCAGCAGGAGGTGCTCCAGGGTGAGCGCGAGGGTCTCCCCGCGACGTGACCACAAGTAGGGGAAGAAGCCGGTTCGCTCCGGAGGCGTCCCTTCGGTGCTGTCTGCCACCGCTCCCGCCACGAGACCCAGCTCCCCAAGAAGCTCCCGGGCCACTACCTCAACCGGGATCGCTTCCGTCTCGACGCGGCGGTTGACCCGGCGCATGGTGACCTCGTCCAGCAGCCCCGAGAGCTCGCCGAGAGCCGCGAGCACCTCGGGGCGCGTCTCCGAGACCTCGCGCCCCACCAGGGCGGCCGCCTCGTAGGGCGGAAAGAACGCCCGGTCGTCACGAAGGACGGAGAGCGGATAGCGGTCCAGGGACCCGTCCGTGGAGTACCCGTCGATGACGTCCACCTCTCCCTCGGCTAGCGCCCGGTACTTCACCGCCTGAAGGAGGGGGCGGACCTCCCGGAACTGGATCCCGTACCTCCGCTCCAGCCCCGGCAGCCCGTCGTTCCGCCCGATGAAGTCCGGGGTGAGGCCGGCCACCAGCTCCGGAGCTCGCCCGGCGAGCCCCGATAGGGTCTCGAGGCCCAGGGAATCCGCGGTGGCCGATCGTACCGCCACGGCATAGGTGTTCTGGAATCCCAGGGGCGGAAGCCACCGGATACCCCAGCGGGTTCGGAAGGCGGCACTCACCCTTCGGTAGACCTCGTGCTGGGAAGCGGTGGCATCCTCCCCGAGGATCACCAGAAGCCCGGTGCCCGTGTACTCGGGGTAGACGTCCACCCCCCCGTTCACCAGCGCCTGGAAGATGATCTCGGTGGAGCCGAGCCCGGGCCGCCGGTCCACCCGGATTCCTCGGGCCTCCAGGAGCTGGGAGAAGACCTCCCCCAGGAGGAGGCTCTCTGCAAAGGTCTTGCTGGCCACCACCACGGGCTCACCCGCGAGAACCGCTTCCTCCTGGAGGGGCGCCCGGACCGATGTCCTCCCGTGGGTCCCGCCTCCGAGGGAGGTCGCCGAGAGGACCGGGACCATCGCCAGGCCGGCCACCAGGGAAAGGACCGCAAGGGTCCGGTTCCAGGGACGGGCTCGTGTATCGGATCCGGAATCTCGGCCTCCGCTCACGCCACCCCTCCTCGCTCCAGCAGCGCCGTGACATACGGATCGGCCGGAGCCGAGCGAAGCTCCGATGGCGTGCCACACTGCACGATCCGCCCTCGCCGGAGCACCGCCACCCGGTGAGCCAGGCGGAACGCCACCCGGAGGTCGTGCGTCACCAGGAGGGCCGACACGTCGCCGGCCCGGAGGACCTGCTGGAAGGTGTCCAGGATCTCAGCACGGCTCAGGGCGTCCAGCGCCCCGAACGGCTCGTCCAGGAGGATCACCCCGGGTTCCGCGGCCAGCGCCCGTGCCAGCGCCACCCGTTGGCGCTCACCCCCCGAGAGTGTGCGGGGATACCGGTCCGCGTAGGTCGCCGGATCCAATCCCACCCTCGACAGAGCGGTCCGCGCCAGGTCGTTCGCATCCTCGAGTCGCAGGAGTCGCGGCACCAGCGACACGTTCCGAATCACGGTCCAGTGGGGAAGGAGCCCACCCTCCTGGGGCACGTAACCGAGACTCCGGCGCAGCGGGACCGGATCCCGGTCTTCCACCGGGCACCCTCCAACCCGGGCCCATCCCGCATCCGGAACCACCAGCGCGTTGAAGATCCGGAGAAGGGTGGTCTTGCCCGACCCGGACTCGCCCACGAGCGCCACGGTCTCTCCCACCTCCACCGTCAGGTCCGCCTCTTCCAGGGCGACGTGAGTCCCGTATCGCTTCAGGAGGGAACGTCCCTCCAGGGCCGGGGTGCCTGCTGCGGGGGGCGGACCGTTCAGGGGAGCGTCGAGGGAGAGGGACGGAGACCCCGTGGAACCCACGCCTTTCCTGATGCGTCGGTCACGGACCGGCTCCTTTGTGGATTCGGTGCGAGAGCAACCCTATCTTGCCTTCTCACTCCGCGCAAAGGGAGCGGGCCCATCCCATGGACCTCAAGGCCGGCCGACCCCTGGCCCCCCACGAAATCGCCGAACTCCTGCAGGAGGCGCGCGCCCGGACGTTGCTCCTGGTGGGACCTCTGTCGGACGCAGACCTTCGTCGGCAGCACGACCCCCTCATGTCCCCTATCGTCTGGGACCTCGGGCACATCGCCCATTTCGAGGAGGTCTGGCTGTTGGAGAACCTCGAGGGCGCCGGAGGAAGCGAGGGGCTGCGGGGAATGTACGACCCGTTCCAGAACCCCCGATCGGTCCGGTACCAGCTTCCACTGCCGGGTGCCCGGGACGCCCGGGAGTTCCTGGGGCGCATTCGCCGTCGGGTGCTGGAGTCCCTGCACGGGGTGGCGGCCTCGGTCGACGGTCCCCTCCTGCGTGACTCCTTCGTCTACAGGATGGTCCTGCAGCACGAATACCAGCACGACGAGACCATCCTCCAGACCCTCCAGCTGAAGGAGGGGGGGCGCTACCCGGCCCCCCGAGCCGCCGAGCCGCCCGTTCCCGTGGCTCCCGCGGAACGGCCGGACCCCGGGGCCATGGTCCGTTTTCCGGGTGGGCGGGTGACGGTGGGGACGGATGACCGCTCCCAGGCCTATGACAACGAACGCCCGGCCCACGCAGTGGAGCTGGCGCCCTTCTGGATCGACGCGGCGCCCGTGAGCAACGGAGACTTCCTGGCGTTCATGCAGGACGGAGGCTACCAACGGCCCGAGCTATGGAACGACGAGGGTTTCGCGTGGATCTCCCAGCAGGGGATCACCGCTCCGAAGGCGTGGAGGCGGGGCGACGGAGACTGGACCGAGCGATTCTTCGACCGGGTCCGTCCCCTGGATCCGGATCGACCGGTCTGTCATGTCTGCTACTGGGAGGCGGACGCCTTCGCGCGCTGGGCGGGGAAGCGCCTGCCCACGGAGTTCGAATGGGAAGCGGCCGCCACCTGGGACCCGGTGGCCGGCAGCCGGCAGGCCTACCCATGGGGCGACGAACCGGCGACGCCGGAACGCGCCAACGTGGATGCCCTGACCTTCGATACCGCTCCCCTCTGGTCCTACCCGGGGAACGTGAGCCCGGTGGGCTGCTACGGCATGATCGGTGACGTCTGGGAGTGGACGTCCACCGACTTCCACGGCTATCCCGGGTACGAGACCTTCCCGTACCCCGAGTACTCGGAGGTCTTCTTCGGAGACGAGTACAAGGTCCTGCGCGGAGGATCGTTCGCCACCAGAACCGGAGCCATCCGCTCCACGTTCCGGAACTGGGACTACCCGATCCGACGCCAGATCTTCGCGGGATTCCGCTGCGCGCGGGACGCCGGGGAACCGGTGTCGTGAGCACCGAGACCGGGGAAACCCGGGACGGCGGGCCCGATCCTCTCGACGACGAGCTGGACGCGGTCTTTGCAGGGCTCCAGGAGGATCAGAAGGTCATCTCGTCACGGTACTTCTACGACACCCGCGGCTCGGAGCTGTTCGTCCGGATCACCAAGCTGCCGGAGTACTACCCCACCCGGACGGAGCACGCCCTCCTCGAGCAGTGGGGGAGCGAGCTGATTCGCCGGTTCGGCCCGGCCGCCCTCCTGGAGCTGGGCGCCGGCAGCGCCCGAAAGACCCGGGTCCTCCTGGACGCCATGGAGGCCCGCGGCACCGGCGGTCACTACCTCCCCCTGGACGTGAGCGCCGACTTCCTGGAGGAGACGGCCTCCAAGCTCCGGGAGGAATACCCACACCTGGAGGTCCGTCCGGTGGTGGGTGATCTCGCACACCCCCTGGACCGTCACCTGGACGTTCCTCGTCCCCTGCTCGTGGCATTTCTGGGAAGCACCATCGGGAACTTCGCCCGGCCCGGAGCGCTCGGGATCCTGTCCAACATCGCCGACTTCCTGTCGCCGGGTGACCACCTCCTCCTGGGAGCGGATCTCCGTCCCTCCCGCCGGAAGCCGCTGCAGGAGCTCGAGGCGGCCTACAACGACTCCCTGGGCGTCACCGCGGACTTCAACCGGAACGCCATGCGGGTGCTCAACGCGCGTTTCGGCACGGACTTCCGGCCCGAGACCTTCGAGCATTGGTCCTTCTATGACGCCTCCCAGGGGCGGATCGAGATGCACCTGGTGGCCTTGTCGGCTCAGACGGTTCGGGTGCCGGGCCGGGGCGAGATCCGATTCAAGGCCGGAGAGACGGTCCGGACGGAGATCTCCTGCAAGTACGACCACCCCACCGTGACGGACCTGTTCACGCAAGCCGGGCTATCGGTGGACGAGTGGTGGACCGACGACCACGAACGGTACGCCCTGGTGGTGGGGAGCCCGACCTGACCGCGCCGCTTTCCACCGCCGTGGTGCGGGAGACCATCCAGTCCCTCTTCCGCCCCTCCCGGCCCGAGGGGCCTCTGCGGATCGGTCTCGAGGCCGAGGTGATCCCCATCCGCGCCTCGGACGGGCGACCCGTCCTTCCCCAGGAGGAAGACGGACAGGCGGGCACCGTCACGGTTCTCCACGAATTGGCGGAGAGCCGGGGGTGGCGGCAGGAAGACACGGACGCCGGAGTGCCCCGGTACCACCTGGGCCATGGAGCCGTCCTGACCTACGAGCCCGGGGGTCAGCTGGAGCTCGCCACCGCGGCGCACCCGTCACTCGATGCGGCCGACCGCGAGGTGCGGGACATCCTCCTGCGCCTGGCCGACGCTATGGACGGCCACGGCATCCGCCTTCTCAGCCGCGGCGTGGACCCGCGCACGCCCCTGTCGGAGGCCCGCCTGGTGCTCGGTGGAGACCGGTACCCCCGCCAACGGGCCCACTACGACCGCCGGGGGCCCGAGGGCCGGGTCATGATGCTCCAGAGCGCGGCGGTGCATCTGAACCTGGACCTGGGACCGCAGCCGGTTGAGGCGTGGGACGCGGCCAACGCACTGGCGCCCCTCCTTACCGCCGTATTCGCCAACGCGCCCACCCGGTGCGGGGAAGGGGTCGCCCACCGTAGCCACCGGGCGGCTCTCTGGCGGCGACTCGACCCCTCTCGCACCGGCGTCTTTCCCAGTGTCGGTGATCCCACGCCCCGGTACTTGGACTTCGCTCTCCGGGCCGACTCCTTCCTGCTGGGAGAGCCAGGGTCGCCCCCCCGCTCGTTCCTGCATTGGCTGGAAGCCGGGGCCTCCCGGGCCGATCTCCGGCGGCACCTCACCACTCTCTTTCCGGAAGTGCGCCCACGAGGGTACCTCGAGCTGCGGTCCGTGGACGCCCTGCCCGCGCGGTGGTGTATCGTGCCCGCGGCCGTGGCCTTCGCCCTGGTCCACCACCCGCCGACTCGCCGGCGGCTCCTGCGCACACTCCCACCACCGGACCTGCTACGGCTGGAACGGGCGGGGAGGCTGGGCCTTCGGGACCCGGGGCTCCGACAGGAGGCGGAGGTGGTCCAGGCCCTGACCCTGGAGGGTCTGGCGGGGCTGGGCAGGGACGTGGCGGGTCCGGCCATCGTGCGCCGGGTCGAGGACTTCTTCCTGGAGTTCACCTCCCGCGGTCGGGACCCGGGGGACCGGCCAGAGGAGGCCGTGGTGGACTGACAGGTGCCGCCAGGGCCTCAGAGTGGGACCACGGTCGCCGCCCCGGACCGAATCTCAACCAATGAATCGGCGGGCACCGGCTCCCATTCCTCCCCGGACGTCAGCGGTTCGCTCGCCAGGAGGACCCCGTCGGGGGCCAACGTGGTGCCACGACCAAGGTAGAGGGAGTTCACCGGCCCATTCACCGTCGTCTGCAGGGCGGTGATTCCACCCCCACCCAGAAGGACCAGGGTCAACGGTGCCGCCTCGCCGGGCTCCATCCGCTCCGCCACCGCCTCCCGCACGGCGCGGAGCGCCTCCCCTGGATGCGCCCCACCGTCCATCCTGTGGAGCACGCGCTGGAACAGCGTCTCCGCGTCGCTGCTCCCTCTCAGCTCGGCGTATCGGGGGTCGGACAGCGGTTGCCGGAGCGCCCGCATGTGTCGCTCCCGGAAGCGGGGGACGTACCCGTTCATGGTGAGCGCCCAATCACCGTCCAGCAGGGGCAACAGGCCGGCTCGGTCCACCGGCAGCCCCGGGGTCGCGTTGCGAAGGCTGGCCAGCGCCAGCGGGGCTGCGTGAGCCTCCAGCAGAGCCGGCAGGTCGGGATCGTGCCAGGCGGGCTCCACCCGCGCCAGCCGCAGCAGACCGTCGCCCCGTCCTCCGGGCCACACGACGCCATACCCATCCACGTTTACGGACCCCGTGCGCAGCTCCCGCGGCCGCCAGGCCTGCTCGTGGAGCGGGTGGTCGCCCCCGTAGAAGAGGTCGTGAAGCGAGAGGGGCGCGCCGGAATACGCTGCTAGCCTGCACATGGTTGGAACCTATCGCGCCCGGCGGATCGGCACAGGGGGGACGCCCGTCCGCGCGCCGATCTACCTCGCGCGTTGCTCCAAACCCGCATGTGGTGGTACTTTCGCCCCGAATGTGAACGAATGTTTGTCGCCCGGATCTCTTGGAATCCGTAGCACGCGCATTCCCGTCGCCTCCCCGCGGGCGCGCGTGGCGACAACCGCTTACCCCAAACCGGTGAGGACCCCATGCGAGCCTCGTTCATTCGAACTGCCCTGAGCGCCATTCTGGCCCTCGGCCTGACCGCCCTTCCCGGGGCCGCCCAGACGGGCACCGTGGTGGGAATGGCAGTGGACGCCCAGACGGGCGCACCCGTGAATGGAGCCCAGATCGACTTCCTTCGGGGAACGACGCGGACAGCCAGTGTCCTCGCCGATGCCCAGGGCCGGTTCAGGGCGCAGCTTCAGGTGGGCAACTACTCCCTGGTGGCCACCTCCATCGGCTTCACGCCGGAACGGATTGACGGGATCGCCGTCCTGGCGGGCCAGACCACCGAAGTCACCGTCCAGATGACCACCACGGCGGTGGAGATGGCGGGCTTCGAGGTGATCATCCGGGGAGGCGAGAAGGCCAGCGCCATCGCCAACGTGAATAGCGTCAACGTGCTCAGCGGCAGGCGCATCGAAGAGCGGGCCGTCATCACCCCCATCGAGCACGTTCGGTCTCTTCCGGGTATCGATGCGTCCCAGACGGGACTGGGTCAGTCGAACGTCGTGACGCGTGGATTCAACAACGTGTTCTCCGGCGCGCTCCTGGTCCTCACCGACAACCGCTACGCGGCCGTGCCCTCGCTGCGGTTCAACGCGTACAACATGATCGCGGCCAACCAGTTCGACGTCGACCGGATCGAGGTCCTGCTGGGTCCGGCGGCCGCGCTGTACGGACCCAACTCGGCGTCGGGGGTGATGCACCTGATCACCTCGTCGCCCATCGACGACCCCTCGACGAAGGTGGCCATCTCCGCCGGAGAGCGGAACGTTCTGGTGGGGCAGTTCCGGACCGCGTACCGGTTCTCGGAGAACGCGGGCATCAAGTTCTCGGGCCAGTACTTCCGCGGTGTGGACTGGCGTCACACCGACCTGGCCGAAGAAGCCGCCCGGGCGGACCGCAGAGACCAGTATGCAAACGGCTTGATCTCCGCCGAGGACACGCTTCCGCTGAGGGATTTCGACCTGGAGCGCTACGGCGGTGAGGTCCGATTCGACTGGCGCCCCGCGGACGACGCGGAGCTCATCCTGAACGTGGGAGGCAACCAGCTCGGGACGTCCATCGAGATGACCGGCATCGGGACCGGACAGGCCGTGGACTGGCTCTACAGCTACGCCCAGGCTCGATTCCAGAAGGGGCGGTTCTTCGCGCAAGGTTTCTGGAACCAGACCCGCTCGGGAGACACCTTCCTCTTCCAGACGGGTCTGCCCATCGACGACCGCTCCCGCATGATGGTCGGGCAGGTCCAGCAGGGCTTCAGCCTCGGCGACCGGATGGACTTCATCACCGGGTTCGACGCGCAGCGGACGGACGCGCGGACGAACGGGACCATCAACGGTCGAAACGAGGATGACGACACCATCGACGAGCTGGGCGGATTCCTCCACGCAGAGACGGAGATCTCGGACAACGTCACCTTCGTGACCGCCCTCCGTGTGGACGACCACTCCCGCCTGGAGGACCTGGTGTTCTCGCCCCGGGCCGCGCTCCTCTTCGAGCCCGCCGAGAACCAGGCGTTCCGGTTGAGCTATAACCGGGCGTATTCCACCCCCACCAGTCTCAACCTCTTCCTGGACATCCAGGCGGGGGCGATTCCCATTGGCCCGGTGGGGTACGACATCTTCACGCGGGGCGTCCCCACCGGCGGCTTCAACTTCAACGACACGTGCGCCGGGGGGCTGGACGGGTACTGCATGTACACCCCGTTCGCGCCGCAGCTCGGGCAGCTCCCCGCCAATGCCAGCCTTCTCTTCAACGACCTGATCCAGGTGGTGCTGGCCCAGGCCGGCGCGTTGGCCCTGTACCCGGCCCTCCAGAACCCCGGTGCCTTCCCGACGGACCCGGCCATTGGATCGGTCTTCCGGACCTTCGACCAGCAGGGGCGGACCTTCGTCCTGGACGAGGACGGTCCCAACGCCATCGACGCGCTCCGACCCACCATCTACAACAACTTCGAGGCGGGCTACAAAGGGCTCGTGTCGGACAAGTTCCTTCTCCAGGTCGACCTCTACTCCCAGCAGATCAAGGACTTCGTGGGCCCCCTCCGGGTGGAGACCCCCAACGTCTTCTTCGATCCCGCCACCGCAGGGGCGTACATGGTCCAGCGCCTCACGCAGGCGGGGCTGCTGGGGACCGCGGTGAGCCCCGAACAGGTCCAGCAGATCGTGGCGGGCCTGGCTCAGATCCCGGTGGGTACGGTGGCGCCGGACGGTGAGGCGTCTTCGGACATCCTCCTGAGCTACCGGAACTTCGGAGACGTGAACCTCTGGGGGGCCGACATCGCGGTGCAGTATATGCCGACGTCCACCGTCACATTCACCGGGACCTACTCCCGGGTCAGCAAGGACTGCTTCGGGGACGACGTCATTGCGACCTGTACGGGCCTCGGCAACGTGGCCCTGAACGCCCCGAAGAACAAAGGTTCGCTGGGATTCCGGTACGACGACCCGGCGTCGGGGTTCGCCTTCGACACCCGGGCCCGCCTCACCGAGGCGTTCCCCATGAACTCCGGTGTGTTCGTGGGCGAGGTGGACGGCTACAGCGTCATCGACGCAAGCCTGTCGTACCAGCTTCCGTGGGCACGCGGCGCCACCATCGGGATCGCGGCGCAGAATCTTCTGACCTTGGGCGAGGGCTTCGACACCGACGCCATCTTCAACGGAAGGCACCAGGAGTTCGTGGGTGCCCCGCGCATCGGTCGGCTCCTCATGGTGAAGATGCAGTACGAGTTCTGATCTCCGGACGAGGCCTCCGCTCGGTGGAGGCCCCCGTTCTGGTGGGCAGTGCATGATGGCGGGCCGGTCCAACGGGGCCGGCCCGCTTTGCATCGGCGTGCACCTTCAAGGACCCGGCCGGGGTCTTCCCGCGCTGCCGGCAGAAGCACTCCACCAGCCCCTGGGAGGCGCGTTGCCCGGGACGCTGCCGCCGGCGACATTCTGCATGGAGTCCCCATCCGGGAGGCGCGTTGCGAGAGGAGAATCGTCCATGGCCGAATCGACGTCACCCCAGACCTGGGTCCGCTGCGGGTTCTGTCTGGCCCTCAACCGCATCGACATGAATCGGGCCTCCGATCGCCCGAAGTGCGGCAAGTGCGAACGCCCCATCCTCCTGGACCGGCCGCTGAAGGTGGAGGGCGACGACTTCCAGAGGACCGTTCTGGAGAGCCAGGTTCCGGTGCTGGTGGACTTCTACGCCGACTGGTGCGCGCCCTGCCACATGCTGGCCCCTCACCTGGACCAGATCGCCTCGGAAGGCGTGGGCTCCCTCCTGGTGGTGAAGCTGGATTCGGACCGGGCCCCCACCCTTTCGCAGAAGTATGGGATCCGGGGGCTCCCCACCATCCTCCTGTTCCGGGATGGGCAGGAGGCCGGACGCGTGGTGGGGATGGACCCGGGCGGTATCCGCGGTCTCGCCAAATCCGTTCTCGACTCGTTGCCGTGACCGCAACGTCCCGGTAGGGTCCCCGACCCCCTCATGGTCGGGCCACGTCATCCCTTCCTCTCCTTGCTCCCCACCGCCGCACAGTCCGTGATCACACCACCCGACTCCCCCTCCGACGGCGCCCTCTGGGGCGGCCGGTTCTCCTCGGGCCTCGCCCCCGAGATGAAGGCGCTCAATCTCAGCCTGGACGTGGATTTCCGCCTATGGCGGCAGGACATTCGGGGGTCGCGGGCCTGGGCCGCGGCTCTCGGTCGAGCGGGTCTCCTCACCGCCGATGAGGTGACGGAGATCCACCGGGGACTCGATGCGGTGGCCGGGATTCTGGAAGGGGGATTCCCGGCTGGCGCACCGGACGAGGACATCCACTCCCTCGTGGAGCGTCTCCTGATCCAGGAGGCCGGCCAGGTGGGGGGGAAGCTGCACTCGGGTCGCTCGCGGAACGACCAGGTGGCCACCGATGTGCGCCTGTGGGGAATGGAGGCCGCGGATCGGGTGGAGCGATCGCTGGAGGGGGTGGTGACGGGGCTGCTGCAGCTGGCGGAGCAGGGGGTGGACATCATCATGCCCGGGTACACGCACCTGCAGCAGGGCCAACCCATTCGGGCCGCCCACTGGGCCCTGAGTCACGCCTGGCCCCTCCTTCGAGACCGGGCGCGGATCCGTCGGGTTCGGCGGGAGGCCGGGGTCCTTCCGCTGGGATCCGGCGCCGTGGCGGGGTGCCCGTTCCCGGTGGACCGGACGCGCCTGGCCGAGGAGCTGGGCTTTCACGCCATCTCGGCCAACTCGCTGGACGCCGTGAGCGACCGCGATTGGATGGCGGAGTTCCTTCACGCGGGTGCGATCCTCGGCATCCATCTGTCGCGTCTCGGGGAGGATCTGGTGCTCTTCTCCTCCCGGGAGTTCGGATTCGTCCGCCTGGCGGATGGCTACTCCACCGGGTCCAGCCTCATGCCCCAGAAGCGGAACCCCGACGTCGCGGAGCTGACACGAGGGAAGGCCGGCCGCCTGGTGGGGAACGCCATGGGCTTCCTTGCGCTGCTGAAGGGTCTGCCCTCGGGGTACAACCGGGATCTTCAGGAGGATAAGACCCCGCTGTTCGACACGGTGGACACCCTGCTGACGGTCCTCCCCGCCATGGCCGGAGCCGTGGCGTCCGCTCGCTTCCGCCCCGATCGCATTCATGGTGTCCTGGACACGCAGCTGCTCGCCACCGATCTGGCGGACTACCTCGTCCGCAAAGGAGTGCCGTTCCGTCAAAGCCACGAAGCGGTGGGGCGGCTTGTGAAGTCGGCGGAGGACCAGGGCTGCTCCCTGGAGGACCTGAGCGACGAGGCCTTTCGGGCCGCGCACGCCGGTTTCGAACCCGACGTGCGGAGGGTCTTCGACTGGGAGGCCTCCGTGGAGGCCCGCACCACCACCGGCGGAACCGCCAGGGCCGCCGTGGAGGCGCAGCTCCGGGAGGCCCGGCGCGAGCTGGAGGACCGGGAGAATCCCGAAGGCTAGAATCCGCCCCCGCCCATCCGGTGGGAGAAGGAGAGCTTGCGGCTCAGTCCTGCGAAGCGCCGGCGGCCAACGTCCGTCCGGCGGCCCCGCAGAAGGCAGCGAGCCCCCGCATGAGATCCCCGAACTCCGGCAAATCCAGGGACTGTTCCCCGTCGGACGCCGCGGTCTCCGGGTCGGGGTGCACCTCCACCAGGAGCCCGTCCGCTCCCGCGGCCACCGCCGCGTACGCCAGCGGCGCAACCAGGGGACGGCGCCCGGCGGCGTGGCTGGGATCGGCGAAGACCGGAAGGTGCGTCTCGCGCTTCAGCACGGGGATGGCCGCGAGATCGAAGGTGTTCCGGGTCGTGGTCTCGAAGGTCCGGATGCCGCGCTCGCAGAGAATGACGTGGGGGTTCCCCTGGCTCATGACGTACTCCGCGGCCAGCAGCAGCTCCTTGACCGTGGCGCTGAGTCCCCGCTTCAGGAGCACCGGGCGGTGGGTCCGGCCGACCTCGGTCAGGAGGTTGAAGTTCTGCATGTTCCGCGCACCCACCTGGAGGACGTCGGCGTACCCGGCCACCAGGTCGACCTGGCGGGTGTCCATGACCTCCGTCACCACGGGGAGTCCCGTCACCGACCGGATCTCCGAAAGGATCTTCAGGCCTTCCTCGCCGAGCCCGCGAAAGGCGTACGGCGAGCTCCGGGGCTTGAAGGCGCCCCCCCGGATCCCCCGGGCGCCCGCCGATGCCACGGCCTCGGCCGTCCGGGACATCATCTCGGGCCCTTCCACCGAGCAGGGGCCCGCCACCACCACGAACTCGGTGCTCCCGATGACCGTTCCGCCGAACGGGATGGTGGTGGATTCGGTGCTGAACTCCCGGGACGCCAGCTTGTAGGGCTTGAGGACCTCGTGGACGGCCTCCACGCCCGGAATGCTCAGGAGCGGGAGCCCTCGAAGGGCCGCTTCGTCCCCCACGCAGCCGATGATGGTCCGCTCCACGCCGCGGGAGAGGTGGGTGCGCAGCCCCGCGCTCTCGATCCGCTCGCGGATGTGGTCGATCTCGGCGTCGGTGACGCCTCGGCGGGTGATGATGATCATGGGACGTCGGTGGTGAGGGGGAGCCGGAAGGTCCCCGCCGGAATCCGGAGTGTCAACTGCCTAGCGGGGTAGACCGGTACCCGTATCACTCCTACTTTTTCAGCGCACCCCTGAATTCAACTCTGACGGAGTAATCCATGGAAGCCGCTCGCCGTCCCACACTGGACGAGATGGGTCTCAGCCTGGGCAAGAAGGCCCGACTCCACCGCCTTCTCTACCAGCACGGTCTCAAGAACGGGACCCTCATGATCCTCCCCATCGACCAGGGGATGGAGCACGGCCCCCTGAATTTCTTCCCGAACCCTCCGTCGGCCGACCCCGACTTCCAGTGGCGCCTGGCGCTTGAGGGGAACTACAACGGGATCGCGCTGCATTACGGGCTGGCCCGCAAGTACATGGCCAAGTACGCCGGACAGGTGCCTCTGGTCCTGAAGCTGAACGGTAAGACCAACGTCCCCACCGACGCCGAGGCGCTCTCCACCCAGACCGGCACCGTGGAAGACGCGGTGGCTATGGGAGCCGACGCGGTGGGCTACACCCTCTTCGTGGGGTCGCCCCGCCAGGACGAGGATTTCCTCCAGCTCATGCAGATCCGCGAGGACTGCGACAAGTACGCCATGCCGCTCATCGTGTGGTCGTACCCCCGCGGTTTCGAGATCGAGGGGAAGGGTGGACGGGACTCGGTGTACGCGGTGGACTACGCCGCGCGGCTCGCCATGGAGATGGGCGCCGACATCGTCAAGCTGAACATCCCCAAGTCGGGTCCTAAGGATAAGGACCAGCCCGCGCCCTACAACGAGCTCGAGTACGATTACGCCGAGGCCGCCAAGCGGGTCGTGGCCTCCGCCGGGCGTACGCTCGTTCTCTTCAGCGGGGGGAGCAAGCTCGGCGACGACGACCTCATGAACAAGGCGAAGGTGGCCATGGACGCGGGCGCGGTGGGGCTCATCTTCGGTCGCAACATGTGGCAGCGGCCCTTCGACGAGGCCATGACCATCACCAAGCGGGTGCAGTCGGAGGTTCTGGCCCACTTCGGTGACTGAGTTGGGCGCCGCGCTGGAGGGCTTGAAGCGAGAGGCGGCCCGGGAAGCCCTGTCCCGGGTCGAGTCGGGGATGCGTCTCGGACTCGGCACCGGAAGCACCATGGCCCACTTCCTGGACCTCCTGGGCGAGGCCCTGGCGTCGGGGACGCTCACGGACATCGTGGGCGTCCCCACGTCGCTGCGCACCGCCGAGCACGCGGGGCGACTCTCCATCCCCCTGGGGTCCCTCCATGAGCTCCAGCCCCTGGACCTGGCGGTGGACGGGGCGGACGAGGTGGACCCGAAGCTCGACCTGGTGAAGGGTCTCGGGGGAGCCCTTCTGAGGGAGAAGATGGTGGTGCAGGCGGCACGACGGTTCGTGGTCATCGCCGACGACTCCAAGGTCGTGCCCCGTCTCGGCACTCGATCCCCCCTCCCGGTGGAGGTGGTGCCCTTCTCGTGGGAGTCCCACATCGGGCTCCTGAGGGAGCTGGGCGGCGATCCGATCCTCCGGGTGGAGGACGGTGGCGTGCCGGTGAAGACCGACAACGGCAACCTGATGCTGGACGTGCATTTTCCCAACGGGATCGCCCACCCGGACGCCCTGGAGGCTGCGCTCCTGCCCCGCGCAGGGATCGTGGATACGGGGCTCTTCCTGGGCATGGCCGGAGAAGCCATTCTCGCGGGGGACCAGGGCATCCAGGTCCGAACCCGACCCTCGGAGGACCGTCCGTGAGTGTTCTTCTCGCCCCCTCGATCCTCTCGGCCGACTTCGGGAACCTCGAGCGAGACATCCGCGCCGTGACCGAGGCGGGCGCCGACTGGATCCACGTGGATGTCATGGACGGACACTTCGTCCCCAACATCACTCTCGGCCCGGCCATCACGGCGGCGGCACGGCGAGCCACGGATCGTCCCCTGGACGTTCACCTCATGATCGAGCATCCCGATCGGTACCTCGAGGACTTCGCCAAGGCGGGCGCCGAGGTCATCACGGTGCACCAGGAGGCGTGCGTCCACCTGCATCGCACGGTACAGGCCATCCGGGAGTTGGACGTGAAGGCCGGGGTGGCCCTGAACCCCGCCACGCCCGTGGAGACGTTGACCGATATTCTCCCGGACCTCGACCTGGTCCTGGTGATGACGGTCAACCCGGGGTTCGGGGGGCAGAGCTTCATCCGCGCCACCCTGGAAAAGGCGAGGCGGATGCGGGAGCTGCTGGACCGCGCGGAGTCCACCGCCCTCCTTGAGGTCGACGGGGGAGTGAGCGCCGACAACGCAGCGCTCCTGCAGGACGCGGGCGTGGACGTGATGGTGGCCGGTTCCTCGGTCTTCCGGCATCCGGGCGGGGCCGCGGAGGGCGTGCGAGCGCTCCGTGCATCCTTGCTGGGACGCGGCGCCCAGGCCTGATTGCTCGGGTCCCGGGCGGCGGGTAAAATCGGAGTCATGGACGACACGCCTGCGGTAGATCCAGCCGCGCTGGACCGACTCCACGGACTCGGAGGGGACAAGCTCGTGAGTCAGATGGTTCGGCTGTACCTGGAGAACGCCTCCGAGCGGCTCCGGCAGATCGACTCCGGTCTCGCCCCGGACGGCGACGTGTCCGAGGCTGCGTCCGGCGCCCATTCCCTGAAGTCCAGCGCCGCGAACGTGGGTGCCACCCGGGTCAGCGCCCTCTCCGCCGCCATGGAGGCCGTGGCCGCCCGGGGCGACCCCGCGCCGCTCCTCCCGATGAGGGAGGAATTGGGCGAGGCGCTGGAGGAGGCCGAGGCCCGGCTCTCGGAATTGCTCAAGGAGCGCCACGGATGAGTGCACGCATCGCCGTCATCGAGGACAACCCGGACAATCGGCTGCTGGTGCAAGCCATCCTGGAGGACGACTACGAGATCGTGGAGTTCGACTCGGGCACCGCGGCCATGGAAGGTCTCGAGGCCGCTGGGCCGGACCTGGTCCTCCTGGACATCTCCCTTCCCGGCATGGACGGCACGGACGTCCTGAGGTGGATCCGTGGCCGTGAGAGGCTCTCGGACCTGCCGGTGGTGGCCCTCACGGCCCACGCCATGGCGGGAGACCGGGAGAAATACCTCGCCGCTGGCTTCAACGACTACGTCACCAAGCCCATCGTGGACGAGGCCGTTCTCTTCGAGGCGATCCGGCGTTGGCTGAGTCCCGGGAGCTGACCGGGTCCACGCCGGACCGCGAGCCGACCGCGGTGAACCGGGGGCGCCGAGCGGGTGATTCGGGACCTGGCGCGGGCCCCGGTCTTTACCTGGTGGTGACCATCGCGCTCGCGACCTTCGCGCTGCTCACCTCTCCCCCCGGTGTCCTCCGCCGCGGCTCGATCCTCCTCCTCCTGGCGCTGGAAACCACCGCGACCACGCTGGCGCTGGTCCTGGGGGCCCTGGCGCTGGTCCGGTACTACAGCCGGCGGCGTCGGACGTACCTCTTCATCGGGACCGGCTTCCTGGCCGCCGGTGCGCTGGACGCCCTCCACCTGGTCTCCTTTCCGCTCTGGGACCTGGCATCCGCCCCGCGGGCGCTGGGCAGCCTGCTCACCTGGAGCTGGCTGCTGTCCCGTGGCTTCCTGGCCATCTACCTCTACCTGGCTCTGCAGGCCTCCCGCGGCCCGTCTCCCCGCATTCCACGGCTGGAAGGGGATCGAGCGGTGTACCTCACCGGCGCTTCGGCGACGCTCGGAGTCCTTCTCGTCTTTGCCCTGGTGCCCTGGGAGCCCCTGCGGGGCCCCTTCTTCTATCCCCGGCCCCTGGAGGTCGTCCCGGCGATCTTCTTCGGCCTGACCGCTTGGGGGTACCTGAAGCGCGGGAACTGGCATAAGGACGTGTTCGAGAGGTGGTTCGTCCTGGGACTCCTCATTTCCGCGGTGCTCCACCTCCTCTTCACGGGCCGGGCGCCGCTGGAGTACGGCTCGCTCTACACCGCGGGGCACGCCCTCAAGCTCTTGAGCTACCTGGCGATCCTCGTGGGCGTTCTCATGGGGGTGCACATCACGTTCCGGCGTGAGGAGCGGGCCCTCGAGGCCATCCAGGAGATGAACGAGGCGCTGGGGCGGGAGGTGGCGGTCCGGCGGGACGCCGAGGCCGTGCTTCAGCGGAGCGAGGAGCGACTCCAGAATCTCCTGGACACGGCCAACGACCTGATTCAGAGCACGGCTCCCGACGGGCGGATCCTGTACGTGAACCCCGCCTGGAAGCGAACGCTGGGGTACACCCGCGCGGAGGTGGATTCCCTGACGCTCCCGGACCTCGTCCATCCCTCGAACCGCGACGCGGTCCTGGCCATCTACGACCAGATCCTCACCACCGGGAGCGCCCCGGCCATAGAGGTGGCGTTCCTCACCCGGGACGGTCGCATGGTCACCTGCTCGGGGAGCGCCACCCGGCACGTGGTGGACGGAGAGGCCGTGGCGGTCCAGGCCATCTTCCGGGACGTGTCCCAGCAGCGGCAGGCCGAGAGGGAGCTCGCCGCGTCCCGGGCGTCGCTGGAGGCGGTGGTTGAGAGCACCGGGGACAGCATCTGGTCGGTAGACAACAAGATGCGCCTGGTGACCTTCAACACCGCCTTCGCCCTGGCGCTGGAAGCGCGATCCGGTCGTGAGGCGGGCCCCGGAGACCTTCCGGAAGAGCTCTTCGAGGTGAAGGACGCCCTCTGGCACCGGGAGCTCTATGCCCGGGCCCTGCGGGGAGAGCGGTTCTCCGAATTGCGGGAGGACGTGGTGGCGGGGCACGTCCGGCTCTTCGAGATCTTCTGTCATCCAATCACCGGAGAGGAGGGGATCTCCGGCGCCGTGATGTTCGGGAAGGACGTGACCCGCCGGATCCGCGCCGAAGAGGCCCTCCGCATGGCCAAGGACGAGGCCGAGGGCGCCAATCGGGCCAAGAGCCAGTTCCTGGCCAACATGAGCCACGAGCTCCGTACCCCGCTGAACTCCGTCATCGGCTTCGCGAACATCCTCCTCAAGAACAAGCGCGGGAACCTCGAGGAGAAGGAGCTGGGCTTCCTTCAACGGATCCTGGCAAACGGGCGGCACCTCCTGTCCCTGATCAACGAGGTGCTGGACCTCGCCAAGATCGAGGCGGGCCGCATGGACCTGGTAATCGAGGAGGTCGCGCTGGACGGCCTGGTGCGGGAGACGGTGGCACAGCTGGAGGGTCAGGCCCAGGAACGGCGGGTGGCCCTGGGGTGGTCCTTCCCGCCGCGCCTCGAGCCGCTGGAGACCGACCGGGCCAAGCTCAAGCAGGTCCTCATCAACCTCGTGGGGAATGCCCTCAAGTTCTCCGGAGACGGCTCGGTGACCGTCGTGGTGGAGGCGGACCCGTCGGGCACGCCCACGGCATTGGCCGTGAAGGACACGGGCATCGGGATCCCCCGAGACCGGCTCGACGCCATCTTCGAGGCCTTCCAGCAGGCCGACGGAAGCACGACGCGCCAGTACGGCGGCACCGGGCTGGGCCTCGCCATCTCGCGCTCGGTGTGCCAGCTCCTGGGGTACGACCTGGAGGTGGCGTCCGAGGTGGGCGTGGGCTCCACCTTCACCATCCGCATGGAAGGCGCGGTGCGGGCCCCCAGGGCGGAGGGCGTGGGTCCCCGTGCCCGCGAGGCCGATCCGGGGCTCCCTCCCCGGGAGGACGAACCGCTGGAGGCCCATGGCGAGGTCCACGACCTGAAAGTGCTGGTGGTGGACGACGAATCGGACTCCCGGGTCCTCATGACCCACTACCTGAGGGAGTTCGGTTGTCGGGTCTTCACCGCTGCGGGAGCGGCGGAGGGAATCGAGGTGGCGCGCAAGGAGCAGCCCGACCTCATCACCCTGGACCTCATGATGCCCGATGTGAGCGGCTGGGAAGCCCTCGAGCGGCTCAAGGAGGACCGCCTCACCCGGAACATCCCGGTGGTGGTGGTCAGTGTCGCGGCCGGGGAGGGCCGGGGGCGGCTCCTGGGAGCGGTGGATCTCCTCACCAAGCCCGTGGAGCGGGACGACCTGCTGCGGGTGCTCTGGCGGAACGTGTTGCGGCAGGGAGGAGGGAGGGTCCTGCTGGTGGACGACGACGAGGACGTCCAGGCCTCGTTGCGTGACTTCCTCGAGGGGTTGGGGCTGGAAGTGGCCATCGCACCCGACGGACGAGAGGCGTTGCGGATGGTGGAGGAGAATGTCCCCGACGTGGTCCTGCTGGATCTCCTCATGCCGGTGATGGACGGCCTCACCTTCCTCAACCGGCTGCGTCAGAATCCCTACCACACGGGCCTTCCGGTGGTGGTCCTGTCGGCGAAGGAGATCACCCCGTCGGAGCAAGGGATCCTGGACGAAAAGGCCTCCGCGGTCATCCAGAAGGGCGAGGGACAGGAGGCGCGCATCCAGGACATTCTGAGCCGGATCCTGCCCATGATCGAGTGGGAGGAAGTGGGGATCGGACCCCGAGACGACCCCACCGGTTGATGCCCCCGGAGGTCCGTATGAGCCCGGCACCCGCGGAAGGAAACGCCCCGGCCGGATCCGGGTAATCCTCTCCCATGTCCACGTCCATGGCTGTTCCCGCTCTCCGACTCCGCTCCCTCAACGACGCCCCCGTGCGCGGGGATCGAGACCTCGTCCTGTACTGGATGATCGGCCAGCGTAGGCTCACGTGGAACTTCGCCCTCGACCGGGCGGTGGAACGGGCCCGAGCCCTGGGCCGGCCCCTGGTGATCCTGGAGGGCCTCCGGTGCGACTATCCGTGGGCATCCGCACGACACCACCGGTTTGTCCTGGACGGGATGTGGGACCACCGCCAGGCCACCTCGGAGCTGCCGATCCTGTACTATCCCTACGTCGAGCCTCGCTCCGGTGCGGGGAAGGGGCTGCTGGAGGCGCTGGCGACCCGGGCCAGTGTAGTGGTCACCGACGACATGCCGTTCTTCTTCTTTCCCCGGATGCTCCAGGCCGCGGCCCGGGCCCTGGACGTGCGGCTGGAGGCCGTCGACAGCCACGGGCTCCTCCCCCTTCGGCAGCCGAACCGGTCCTTCACCACGGCCTACTCCTTCCGCATCCATCTCCACAAGCACCTCGCCGAGCACCTGGGCGAGGTCCCCCGAGCCGAGCCGTTGCGGGAGGCCGCCCTGCCCGCGCCCGGTGACCTGGTCCGGGCCGACGGCCCCGTGGCGTCGATCCTCGAGCGATGGCCCGCCGCTTCCGATACGCTGCTCTCCGGCGGAGAGGGGCTCGGGGGTCTTCCCGTGGACCCGACCGTACCCCCCGTGCCGTTTCGAGGGGGGCCGGTGGCGGCGGGTCGGCGCCTGACCCGCTTCCTGGAGGAGAAGATCCATCGGTACGACGAGGAGCGGAACGATCCCGATGCGGACGTGGGGAGCCGCCTGTCCCCCTACCTCCACTGGGGACACCTCTCCGTGCACCAGATCTTCCGGAGGCTTGCGGACCGCCAGGGTTGGACGCCGAACCGGATCGACGAACACGTGCAGAAGGGAAGCCGGAAGGGGTGGTGGGGAATGGCGGCTCCCGCGGAAGCGTTCCTGGACGAGCTCGTCACCTGGAGGGAGATTGGCTTCAACGCCTGGGTTCGTTACGGCACCGACGTGGAGCGGTTCGAGTCTCTCCCGGATTGGGCTCGCGAGACGCTGGCCGAGCACGCGGACGACGCCCGCCCCCACTGCTACGATCTCCAGGCCTTCGATGAGGCCCGGACCCACGATCCCCTATGGAACGCCGCCCAGATGGAGCTGAGGACGGAAGGGACCATCCACAATTACCTTCGGATGCTGTGGGGAAAGAAGATCCTGGAGTGGTCCGCGAGCCCCCGGGAGGCACTGGCCATAATGTTGGAGCTCAACAACCGCTACGCCGTGGACGGGCGTGATCCCAACTCCACCTCGGGAATCATGTGGGTCCTGGGGCGCTACGACCGCGGGTGGCCCGAGCGGGAGATCTACGGGAAGATCCGCTCCATGTCGTCGGACTCCACCCGCCGGAAGGTCTCGGTGAAGCGGTACCTCGCTCGCTTCTCGAAGACGTCGTCCTAGCCCCTGATCCGACCATGCATACCAACACCTTCCGTTCGCCCCTCCCGGTGCCACCTACAGAGGCCTTCGCCTGGCACGAGCGCCCGGGCGCTTTCGAGCGCCTGACTCCCCCGTGGGAGGAAGTCCGGGTCGTGAGCCGGGAAGGGGGAATCCGGGACGGGGGGCGAGTGGTCCTCAAGCTGAAGAGGGGACCGGTGGGCTTCACGTGGGAGTTGCGGCACCTGGACTACCGGGCGGGGGAGCAATTCGTCGACGAACAGGTGCAGGGGCCATTCGCTCACTACCGGCACGAGCACCGCTTCCTTCCGGGCGAGACCCCCGGGTCCTCCATCATGGAGGACGTGGTGAGCTGGGACCTCCCCATGGGCGTGGCGGGGGACCTGGTGGGAGGCCCCACCGTGACCCGGGACCTGGAACGCCTGTTCGCCTTCCGGCACGAGCGCCTCGCCGCCGACTTGGCGCTGCACGCCCCGCACCGGGATCAACCGCGAAAGACGGTCGCCATCACCGGCGCCAGCGGCCTCATGGGATCGACCCTCACCGCACTCCTCACCAGCGGCGGGCACACGGTGCTTCCCATGGTCCGTGACCGTGCGACGGCCGAGGCCGGCGGCGGGATCTACTGGAACGTCGGCCGGGGGGAGATCGACGCCGACGCCCTGGTGGGCGTGGACGCCGTGGTCCACCTGGCTGGAGAGCCCATCAACGCGGTGCGCTGGACCGACGACAAGAAGCGCGCCATCCGCGACTCCCGGGTCCACGGGACCCAGCTGCTGGCTCGTACCGTGGCTCAGCTACCGGGCGGCCCCAAGGCCCTGGTCATGGCTTCCGCCGTAGGCTACTACGGAGGGCGCAAGGACGAGATCCTGGACGAGACGGCGTCCCCCGGAAAGGGTTTCCTGGCGGAGACGGTGCAGGAATGGGAGGCGGCGGCCCGCCGGGCGGAAGGAGCCGGGATCCGGGTCGTGAAGGTCCGGGCTGGACTGGTCCTGAGTCCGCGTGGCGGCGCGCTCCCCAAGATGCTCTGGGCATTCAAGTCCGGTCTTGCGGGCCGCATCGGGTCCGGAAAGCAGTACGTCCCGTGGATCGACCTGGACGACGCCGTGGGGATCCTCTATCACGGGATCATGAATGACCGGGTGTCGGGCGTCCTGAATGGGACGGCTCCCAACCCGGTGACCAATGCCACCTTCACCGACGTCCTGGGGCGCGTGCTCCACCGCCCCACGGTCCTTCCGGTGCCGTCCCTGGCGGTGCGGGGGATGCTGGGAGAGATGGGAGAAGAGCTCCTCCTCAGGGGGCAGCGGGCACGCCCGGTCCGCACGGTGGACTCGGGCTATACCTTCCGCTTCGAGCACCTGGAGGACAGCCTCCGGTACCAGCTCGGACGGGAGGACTGAGGAGGGGCCACCCCGTCCAACGGGATCCCTCCGGAGGGTAGGGCGGCGGTGAACCGCGGCGCGCCTCAGTCCGCCGCGAGGCCCCCTGTACCCCCCGCCGGCCCACCGACGGCCACCGCCTCACCCGCGGCGGGCGGGTTGCCCGCGTTCCTCCATTCTTCCAGGGCCTCCTCGTGCTGGACCCCCCGGCCCGGCGCGAACCGTACGGATCCGCGCTCGCTCCAGTCCCACTGGTCCGGAAGCCCCAGGTCCTCCGCGATGCACCCGTAGGTGGTCTCGGCGGAGAGCATGACCCCCGGGACCCCGGCGCCGGGATGGGTGCCGGCCCCCACCAGGTAGAGCCCCTCGATGTCTTCGCTTCGGTTCTGGGGACGGAAGTACGCCGTCTGGCTCAGCTTCGGCTCCACCCCGAACGCATTGCCGTACATGGCGTTCAGTTCCCCGGTGAAGTCGTCCGGCGTCATGACGTGCAGGACCTCGAGGTTCTCCCGGAGCTCGTCGAGCCCCCACTCCTCCAGGAAGTCCAGGACCTTCTCGGCGAAGGCGTCGCGGATGCGGGACCAGTCGATTCCAGAACGATTGTTCGCTACCGGAATGAGCACGTACATGCTCTCACACCCCTCCGGCGCCATTCCGGGATCGGTGCGGGTGGGCGCGTGGACGTACATGCTGAAGTCCTCGGGAAGGATCTTCTTGTCGAAGATGTCCTTGATGAGGGCCTTGTACCGCTCCGCCAGGATCAGGGTGTGGTGCTCCAGCTGAGGGTACTGCTTTCGCACGCCCAGGTAGAGCAGGAAGCAGCTCATCGTGTAGTCCTGCTTCTCCACCCGCTTGTCCGTCCAGTGGCTCCGGTGCTCGGGGGCGATGAGGTGCTTGTAAGTATGACCCACGTCGCCGTTGGACACGACGATGTCGGCCTCGAAGGTCTCCCCTCCGGCCTCGGCGCCTACGGCGCGCCCCCCCTCCACCCGGATGCGGGTCACCTCATGGTCGGTCCGGATCTCACCCCCCAGCTCCACGAACAGGCGCCCCAGCGCCTCCACCAGCGAGTACATCCCGCCCCGGGTGAACCAGACGCCGCCCTCCCGCTCCAGGTACGGGATCATGAGGTAGACGGACGGGGCGCTGAAGGGATTTCCACCTACGAACAGCGGATGGAACGAGTAGATGAACCGATGCCGGAAGTCCTTGAAGTACCTGCTGACGAACGAATGGACCGGACGCCAGGCCCCCAGCTTGAGAACCTTCGGCACGAAGTCCAGCATGGACTTCACCGTGTCGAAGGGCTTGGAGCCCAGGCGGTCTCCGATGACGGCCTCGTGAATGGGCTCCACCGCAGCCATGAAGTCGTCGAACCGATCGGCGTCCCCCTGGTTGAAGCGGGCCATCTGGGCCTTCATCCGATCGGGATCGCCCACGTAGTCCAGGTGCGTCCCGTCGTGGAAGTAGATCCGGTAGTAGGGATCCAGCGGGATCATCTCCACGTAGTCGTGCAGCGAGCGGCCGGCCGCCTGGAAGATGCTGTCCACGATCCCGGGGGAGGTCACCAGGGAAGGGCCCATGTCGAAGACATACCCCTGGTCCACCAGCTGGTAGGCCCGCCCCCCGATCTTCTCCCGCTTCTCGAGGATGGTGGTCTGGACGCCGGCCGCCTGGAGCCGCACGGCCAGGGCGAGGCCGCCGAAGCCGCTGCCGATGATGACGGCGCGCTTCGGCGCCGAGAAGGTGGAATCGATCATGATCGGATATCTCGGAGTCAGTGGGCCAGAGTCAGGTCCATTCCCGGGAACGCACGTCCCGAGAGGCGTCGGAGAGCCCAGAGCCCTCCGGACCCCAGCACGATCTTGCGTCGGAGGGAGGTGAACGCCCGACGCGTCCCATTGTCGTATTGGTTGCGGCGAATCTCGTCGTGGATTCCCTGATAGACCCGGGCCGCCACCGCAACGGGCCTCCGGTAGTAGCTTGGGAGCGCGGGGATGGCCTCGAATGCGGAGGCGTAGTGCCGGTCCGCCACGGCCATGAGATCCTCCAGGAGCTCGATCCAGGCCCCATCCACCACCCCATCGCGGGACACGGCGTCCACCTGTGCCCGGGTGACCCCGAACCGCTCCATGACGGTGGTGGGTAGGTAGAGGCGACCGGCACGCCAGTCCTCACCCACGTCCCGGAGGATGTTGGTCAGCTGCATGGCGTGTCCCAGGGCAAAGGCCCGGGCCAGGAGCTCGGGCTCGTGCCGACCGAAGAGCTCCGTGACCCAACCTCCCACCACCGAGGCGACCCGGTACGTGTAGACCTCCAGGTCGGCCAGCGTGGCGTACTCCGAGGGCGCCAGGTCCATGCCCACGCCGGTCATCAGGTCGTCCGCGTAGTGGAACGGGGTCCCGGACTCCCGCATGCGGGTCATGACCACGTCCAGAAGCGGGACGCCCACAGGCGATCCCTCGTATGCGGCCCGAGCCAGGCTCCGCCACGCTTCCAGGCGTGCCCGGGCCTCCGGGACCGGGACCGTGGCTTCGTCGACCAGGTCGTCGGTGAACCGGCAGAAGGCGTAGACCCCCTCCACGTCGGCTCGGGCCGGGGCGGGGAAGAGGAGCGAAGCGAACCGGAACGACTTGCTGTGTCGTCCGAAGTAGGCTCCCCAATCCCCGGCGGGACCCAACGCCCGGGCCGCCGCCGCCACCAGGGCCTCCGGTGGGGCGGATTCGACTGCTCCGCCGAAACCGGAGGATTCCACCGACCCAGCCGCGGAGCCCGGCGAGCGGGCGCCCACCTCGGCGGTTAGGCCGCTGCGCGCGGCCTCCACCCACCCCCGCAGGATCGCCGTCAGGGCCTCCGAGTGCCCGAAGATCTGCTCGCACCGGACCGCCAGGTGACGCTGAAGGGAATCCAGGCGCGCGAGACAGGCGTCCATGGCGGTGGACCCGGCGGCGGCGGGCGTGAAGAGCCGCCGGTGAACCTCGGAGTCCGGCAGACCGAACTCGTTGATCCCCGCCTCGCGCAGGACGAAGGTGTGCTTCCGCTGGTGGTAGTCCTGGAAGGGCGCCTTTCCGGTTCGCGCCTCGGGGCAGTAGTCCAGGAAATCGTCCACCATCTGGTAGAGGGCGCCGATACCGCACCCCAGCCGGCGAGCCTGGCCCGCGTCGATCCCGGTGGCGCGGGTCGAGGCCAGCACCGCCGCGGCGCCGAACAGCTCGCCGGACTTCCCCTCGATGATCTCCTGGTACCGGGCATCGTCCAACAGCTCACCGCAGCTGCGTCCCTGAGCCACCTCACCCGCAACCGTGCGCTCCACGGCCTCGATGAAGTGGGACAGGAACACCGGGGAGCCGACCCCCGCCGCAGCCCGGTAGGACGCCGTCAGGTAATGGTCCCCCAGGACCAGGGCCGGCCCCACGCCCCGACGGGCCACCAGCGTCTCCTCGCCCCGGCGGAGATCCGCCTGATCCAGGATGTCGTCGTGGAGGAGGGAGGCCTCGTGCACCATCTGGATGGCCAGGGCGCCGCGCCAGAACTCGGCGTCCACCGCGATCCGTTCCGCTTCCGGAACCAGGGCGAAGGCCACGGCCGGCCGGAGCAGCTTGCCCTCCAGCGGAGGCACGGGGACACCCTCGGACCGCAGCTCACCGGCCACCGCGGCCAGCTGAGCCAGCATGTCACCCGGCCGCGGAGATGCCGGCGCTGCCGAGGCTCCGTTCACGAGGCCCTCTCCGCGACCATGGTCTCGGGAAGGCTCCGCTCCCGTGCTGATTCGGGGGCCCCTTCGGCGCCGAACACCCGCTGCACCCCCCAGGCCGCGGCCAGGGCCGCGGCCGTGGCGGCCACCGCGCCCCAGAGGCCGGCGGCGGCCAACATCCCCAGCGGCATGAGCAGAACCGCCACGTAGTACCCCAGGGCCCACTTCACCGGAAGGGCGCCGGCCCAGTCCAGCCGACGCTGCAGGAGCTCCAGGGCGATCATGAGGATCACCCCGGTGAGCGCCCATCCCGCCAGGTTGACCCACGGCATCCCGTAGAAGGCGCCGGGGGTCTCCCAGACCCAGTAGGGGGTCAGGAAGCTCATGGCCGGGTCCAAAGCCAGGTCCCACAGGACCAGCAGGAAGGTGGCCAGCAGGATCCTCGGCACGAACCGGAATGCCTCGGGAAAGACGCTCCGCGCCAGGATCCAGGACGGCGCGGCCATCAGGAACCAGCTGAGGGGGATCACGTACGGGACGCGGTCCAGCAGCCTCGGCCCCAGAAGGCCCGTGTAGCTATACCCGGAGAAGGGAATCCCATACCCCGTCCCGATGTGCTCCGCCAGGAAGCTCAGCGCGTACACCGCCATAAGGGCGGGAACCCAGCGCGCGCCGGCGTACCGCCACATCGCCAGGAACAACACCACCGCCGACACCAGGATGTGCGCGCGGGCGAAGAGGGGAAAGGACTGCTGATAGACACCGATGGCCCAAGCCGTCTGCGGGAGCCGGTCCGGATTCAGGCCGAAGTTCCAGTAGCCCGCCACGGCGATGGCCGTAAAGAGGTAGAAGAAGCCGAGGGCCAGCGTCTCCGGCTTCCACGCACGCGAGGCGCCGTTCGTCATGCGATCCCTCCCACCATCTCCTGGGCGCCGGCGGGAGAGGTGGCGAATCCTTCCTCCAGCGCCCGGTTGAACGAGGTCACCGAGCTGAACGCCCCGAGATCAGCGAAAGGAGGGGCCACGTCCGACAGGTCCACCGAATCGGTGGCCTGACCGCCCAGGGCCAGCGCGAAGGGGTGAGCCGGATCGTAGAATTCAGCGAGAATGCGAATGCACCGCTTCATGTCGGCTCCCGTTCCCGGAGGTGCGAAGGAGACGCCCACCAGCGACGCGCCACGGGCCTTCTGCATGGCGGCGAAGTCCTCCACCGGAACGTCGGCGCCGAGGTAGTAGACCCTCCAGCCCCGCCGTTCCAGCGCCAGGCGGATGCAGAAGGAACCGAAGCTGTGGCGATCTCCTTCCATGGAGCCCACCACGGCGACCGGCTGCGGCCCGAGGCCCCGCCGGGATTCCTCTCCCAGCCGCCTCATCTCCGGACGTAGCTGCACCAGGACCTCCTGCAGGGTCTCGGACAGCATGTGCTCTTCCGCCACACGGAGCTGGCCGGACCGCCACGCCTCTCCCACGTCCCGCATGAATCCGGAGATGCCGTTGTCACAGAAGTCGTGGAACGGGATCTGTGGGTGTCGCCCGAGCTCCAGGAACAGCTGCGACAGCCTCCCGATTTTTCCGCGAAGGAGCCACCCCATGGCCAGCGCATGCACACGCGCGTACGAGCCGGTGTCCACCACCTCGCTCACCGCGGTCCACACGTGTCCCTCATAGGGAGAGAAGGGCGCCAGGAAGGTGGAAATATTCCGCTCCCCCGCCAGCGCGAGGGCGTCGGTCAGGTGGATGCGCCGGTGGCCACCACCGGTCTTGTCGAAGGCCAGCTCCCCGTCGTTGCACCACCGCTTGACCGTGGATGGGTGGACGTCGAAGAGCTCCGCCACCTGGGAAGTGGTGAGGTACAGGTCGGAGTTGAATCGCTCTGGGCTCATGTCGAGACCGGTTGTTCGGAGTTCTGAAGCGCGCGCGGACCGTCAAAAGCGGCCACATCAGGAAATATGAACGTTTCAGTGTCCTGTCAAGGCACGAAAGAGGGTTGAATCGTTCAAAACCCCCACATGGACGGTTTCAGGACCCCACGTCCTCGATCCAGTTCCCGTCCTCGTCCAACGCGGGATAGGGCCGTCCGGATCGCCGCAGCACCGCGGCCTCGCGAGGATACCCCCACTCGAACAGCCGTTCGTGGAACTGCTGGGGAGGCAGCCGCAGCGCATCGTACAAGCCTGCGGCGGTGCGCTGCCGTTGCGCCTCGAAGAGCAGGAGTGCCGTAGCCACCGACACGTTGAGCGACTGGACGAGGCCCCGCATGGGAATGACCACGTGCTGGTCCGCGGCCTCCAGCCCGTCCTCGCTGACCCCGTACAGCTCGGCACCCATGAGGAGCGCCACCGGGCGCGTGTAGTCCGCCTCCCGGTAGTCCACCGCGCCCTGGGAGAGGTGCGCCGCCAGCACCCGAAACCCCTGATCCTGGAGGCGCCCCACGGCGGTGGCCGTGTCGGGGTGGGTCACGACGGGGACCCAGCGCGCGGCTCCCGCGGAGACCCCGTGGTGCAGCTCCGGATCGGACTCGGGCAGCACGGCGTGGGCCTGAAAGACCCCCACCGCGTCGCAGTTCCTGAGGATGGCCGAGAAGTTGTGGAGCTTGTTCACCCGGTCCATGAGGACCGTCAGGTCGGGCTGCCGCTGGGAGAGCACGGCCTTGAGGCGTCGAAAGCGTTCGGGGGTCATGGCGGGAGAGATAAGGCGCCACGAGCCGCGACGCACGTTGGACCCTCAACGGGAGCCGAGGTCGGCGACGATAGCGAGCGCCCTCGGGTGGCCTCCTCCGCTGCGGTGGGGGACGTGGCCGACCCGGACCAAGAGAACGGGGCGGCAGGGAAATCCCTGCCGCCCCGGCTGAGGTAGTGAAAGGGCCGGTCCCCGGCCGCGTCACGCGACCGGGGAACCGGAATCGATCAGTATCCGCCGGCGCTGATGGGGCAGCCGCCCGGCGCGTTGTTGGCCTTGTCGAGCATGGTGTGCAGGGCCAGCAGCTTCGCGTCCGTGTCCGCCGCGTCCCACATGTCCTGCAACTCCGCCGTGGAGTACGCGTAGGCCACGCCCCAGCTGGCGTTCAGGTACGCCGCCACCAGGCTGCGCGCCGCCTTCCGCCAGTTGTCGCTGGTTCCGCCGGTGTCGATGAGCTCGAACATGGTGAACCCGTCATCCGGCACCACGCCGTTGTTATCCCCGAAGAAGGCCTCGAAATCCGTGGTGTGGACGAACGGGTTGTAGTCGTCCCCACCCGAGCTCACCCAATCCGGGTCCGTGTTCTGATCCCAGAGACGGGCGCCACCCGACTGCGGATCGGGCTTGTCCGGGCCACCCTGCCAGAACCCGGGCGTGCAGCCCTGGGTCGGGGTGTTGATGAACTCGATTCCGTAGCTGTCTCCGCCCAGGAACTGGAATCCGTCGAAGGACAGCTCGGCCGCGCCCATCTCCACCACCGGGCCGCCAACGGCGTTGGGATCGAAGAAGTAGGCCGCCAGGGTGATCCAACCCTCCCTGGTCTCCTCCGCCACCGTGTAGTACCCGTCGGCCAGTGGGGGCAGGTCGTCGAATTCGATGCACCCGTCCTCACCGGTCTCACCGGAACGAACCACGGTGGACCCCGAAGCCGTGACCTTCGTCACCTCCACCTTCCACCCGGACAGGTCGTACCGGTCGGTGTCGGTGTAGAAGTCGCCGTCCGCGTCCTTCTTCTTGCAGATCTTGATGGCGAACGGGAGGGCGTTACCGAAGTCGTTGTTCTGGTGGACCGATCCGGAGGTCACCGTGAACTGGTAGCCCTTCGCACCATAAGTCGGTCCACTGGGGGCACCCGTGGGCGGACAATCCACCACCTCGGAACCCGTTTCCGGGTAGGTCTGGAACCACCCGTCCGCGGCCTTGTCATAGGTCCCGTCCTTCAGGACCTCGCAGACCGTGTAGGTCCCCGGCTTGAGACCGGTGAACTCGTAGTAGCCCTTCGGATCGGTACCGGACCCGTCGGCCGTCATGGTGGTCGCCTTAAGCGACCCGTCGGCGTTGAAGAGGGCGATCTTCCAGCCCTCCAGCGGACCGTCAAAGGCGCCGGGCTCATATGCGCCGTCGGCGTCCCGGTCGTCGAACTTGAGTCCGCTCTTGCTTCCCGGCTGCCAATCGGCGAACGCGGCGTCGCCCGTGAGCTTCTTGTTCAGGTCGACGTGGTCGCCACTGTTGATGACGATGCCCGTGTACTTGCAGCCGCTCGGGTACGAGCAGGTGAAGCCGGCGGGCTCGTCCGCGGCCTTGATCTCTACGGTGTAGACACCCGGATCGAGGTTGCCGAACGAGAACGATCCATCCGCAGCCGTCTGGGCGGAGGTGTTCACGGTGGCGCCCATGTTGGTGGTCCCCGTCAGGGTCACTTTGACGTCGTAGCATCCGGGGTGGTTCACGGCATCCCCGGAGTCGCAGATGTCGCCCGCATCGATCACGCCGTCGGCGTCGTAGTCGATGACCTTCTTACCGGTGATCTTCCCGGGCTGGTAGTTCCCGAACCAGATCTCGTGGGTCTCACCGGACGCCACGACCGTCACGCTCACGGTCTTCTGGAAGGGGGCGTCATATGACCCGTCCAGCCAGGAGGCGGACTGCTTCCACCCGGTGAGGTAGTCCTCCTCGGCAGTGTACACGCCGGGAGCCTCGATGTAGTCGTGGAAGGGAGTGAACTCGATCCGAGCCAGGAACCCCGGCTCCGTGTAGGCGAAGGGCCAGCCCCCGCTGTTCTCGGTCTTCTCGTCGTAGAGTTCACCGGTCTCGTCATCGACGAACTCGTCGACGCCGATCTCGGGCTCGCCTTCGTCCCAGTAGCCGTCGCCATCGACGTCGTGGAACTTCCGGACCTTGATCTCACCGGCGAACTGCTCGTCGACCTTGAAGTTGTCGGTCTTCGTGTAGCGGTTCGACGGTACGAATCCAGGATCGGCATCCGCGCAGAAGTCGTAGCAGGGGTGCGGACGGATCCGCCCCGTCTTCTGGCTCGGGACTTCGTTGAGGTCGGCGCCCTTGACCTCGACGTACGCGTCGATGGGGGTCATCCACGCCTTGTAGACGCCGCCGGGGTTCGGGGTCGTGCCGTAGGGCATCATCTGGACGACGATGGCCCCGACGTCGTCGCCATGATCGACGTCCATGTTCGTGTCGTGGCGGCCCAGCCCGTCGATGTCGGGCGTCGTGGCGTTGTCGCCGGCCTCGCCCTCGTCGTCATCCGGCACCGCGCAAGGCTCACCGATGAAGCCCTTGAGCTGGCCATTGACATCATCGTTGACCCAATTATCGCCGTCCGCGCCGGTGTAGCCGACGACCCCTGGGTCGTTCGCCGGGACCCGCCGGACGATTACGCCGTCCTCGCTGACCTCCACGATCCGGCAGCGCGCCGGATCCCGCGAAAGCAGGAGCTTTCCGGGCGGGTCGGTGATCTGGAACACGTAGAAGCCCGCATCCAGCCCGGCCGCCTTGGCGGGGGCGTTGTTGGGCGGCCCGCCGTCCAGATAGACCTCGCGCTTGAAGTCGTAGCGGACGTTCTCGTTCACGATGGACCCGTCCGGGGTGGTCGTGAAGATGGCCCCCGACCCGCCACCGGACGGGAGGTTCAGCTGCATGGCAACGGGCGGGACCGTCAGGTCCCCGTCCGGAGCCGCAACCGGGTCCTCCTGTACGTCGCCGCAGGCCAGCCACATAGTGGTGGCGACCAGGACGGCCAGGGGGGTGAGTCGTCTTCCTGTCCAGCTCATGTTCTCCTCCTTGAGGGTAGGAACCTTCCCTCCGATAAGCGCGCCTGGGAGAGGAGCCGTGAGGCCGCGTCGGCCGTCCCGGCTCCAAACCACCAGGCACTCCATGTCGTCCGGAGGTCAGGCCCTATCTGCACCTGGGTCCTCCGCGATTGGGAGGGTATTTCGCTGCCGGCGGACACTCTCGAACCGGTCCCAAGGCGACGGGCGCACGGCGCCCGCCGCGCTCGAGTGGCGCGATGGCCCGTTTCGAGGGTCGTCAGGGGTCGCTCGGGGGAGGGTCCACTCGTAGCGTTAGAGAAGGTGCGAGGGGGGCGTTACGGCGGCGTTATGGCCAGCATCCATCCGGTCACGAGCCCTCGGAGGCAGGGCATCGGGCCCCCGGATCGACGGGACCAGCGGCGGGTGTCGGGCCGCCCGGATCACCCGCCATGTGATCCTTGGCAAGCGCGGACAAAGCGTTAGTGTCGGAAGGGCGGGCAGGCTGGTTTCCGCCGGGATGGTGAAATTGGCAAACACAGGGGACTTAAAATCCCCCGGCTGTAACGGCCTTCCGGGTTCGAGCCCCGGTCCCGGCATTTTGGTGGTCCCCGTACCCGCCGCCGCCCTCCCGTCCAGCTCCGTGTCCCACCCGCGATGGATGGAGACGGCGCGCTCACCGACCCGGCCCGCGGGTCCCGGGGTTGCCCCGGCTCCCGTCCCCACTTCGTTTGGTGGCGTGCTTTCTGCAGGGGGGGGCGGGTTCTGGACCGGATGGCCGGCTGGCCCGCCCACGAAGGCGCGGGGCTTCGGGTGTCCCGCACCACACTGGAAGTCATCGACCAGGGCCGGAGTCCGCCCCTCGGGGCGGACCGACCCAACCGCACGATCATTCACGGAGGCTGTGTGACGAACGACGCCGGATCACGCCCAGGCTGGAAGGAGCAGGTCTCCCAGCGTTTCTCCGCCGAGGGAGCCGCGGAGAAGTGGGACGCCATGTACGGGTCCGAGACGCCTCGGTTCGACGAGCACTTCTTCCGGGAGAGGAGGGACCGCACCCTCGAGCTCGTAACCGAGACGTTCACGCCGGATAGCGAGCTTCTGGACCTGGGCTGTGGCGCCGGTCCGGTCATCACCCCCCTCCGCGAGCTCGGGTACTCGTGCTTGGGGCTGGACTACTCCGCCGAGATGCTCGGGAACGCCCGGAAGCGGTTGGGGAGCGCCGGCGTGCCCGACGACGGTCTGATTCGCGGCGATTCGACGCTACTGCCCTTTCCGGACGAGGCTTTCGATGGCGTGATCTGCCTGGGGGTCATCAGCTACATCCTGGACTACACCCCCGTCCTGCAGGAGATCTATCGCATCCTGCGGCCCGGGGGCACGGCGGTGATCAGCTTCCGTAACTGGTACAACCTGGTGTTGTGGGATCCGTGGAAGACCCTCAAGCTGGCGGTGCAGTCCGCCGTGGGGCGGGACACCAAGCCGGAGCCGTGGATCGGCCGCTTCATGGACTTCCGCGAGGTAGACGAGGCGTGTCGCGGAGTGGGGTTCGAGTTCCAGGACTTCTGGGGGATCGGGTTCGGTCCCGTCCGGGTGTTCGGGAAGCGGATCTTTCCCCACCGGATCGCCATTCCCTTCAGCGACGGGTTCGCCCGCACCGTCGCCGCTCGCTCCCCGGCGGCGGAGCGGTGGCTCTCGGACGTGAGCGTCTGGATCTACCGGAAGCCTGACGAATCGGCCTGAGGGACAGGCCACCGGAGCAGCGATCGAGATGGGGGCCGTTGAGCGGCCCTCCGTTGCCCGCCAGAGGACTACCCCGAGTCCCGAACCCACCCCACTCGGGAGTTACGGCGGCGTTACGTCCGCCCGCCCCGAGCGCCTCCTGACGGGCCGATTCACGTCCAGCCCGAGGGCTCCGGATATGGCACGGATACGGCAGAATGTCGCGCGATCGCCACGAACCGCGCGTGCCGACGTGCCGGTATGACCCGAAGCTCAACGGGACACGAGGAAGTCCGTTCGCGTCCCTGTCCGCGCCGTGGGCGTTACAGCGCCGAGGCGTCCGAGGCCCTGCGGAACCGGGACCGCTGAGGCGCCTGGCCGCCGTTCCGCCGGCGATCACCGAGCCAGATGTGACCCCCGCTGAGCTCACCGTGGGCGACCCTCGAGGCCAGCTCCAGGGTGGCCGAGGCCAACTCGACCCCCAGCTCCTGTTCCGCCCGGTGCTGGAAACGGGTGAGCTCCGCAACCGCCGCCGCCCGGTTCCCGCTGGCGGCCAGCAACGTCATGATCCGGCAGAGCGTCGGCTCGTCGAAGGGGTCCAGGTCCAGGGCCCGCCTCCACCAGTAGAGGGCCCCCGGCGCGTCGTGCTCGGCCTCCGCCGACCGGGCCAGGTTCTCCGCGGCGCGTGCCGCCAGGTCCCGGATTCGGGCCCGCTCCTCTTCCACCCAGAAGCAGAACTCGGGAGCGTCGTGGACGTGGAATCCGGCAAGGAAATCGTCCCTGTACAGCCTGAGCGCCGCCTCTGGCGCGCCGTCCTTCAGCGATCTCACGAAGAGATCCTGCTCGCACCGGAGCCGGTTCCGGTTGATGGAGAGGTGCGGTGACCCCAGCCCGGTGAGGATGTCCGCACCCAGCTCGCGCCGGATGACGAAGAGGGCCTGACGGAGGGCGTTGAAGGCTCGGGCCGAGTCCGCCTCGGGCCAGAAGAGCGCCACCAGGTCGTCCCGACTTCGCGGGGACCGCTCGTCGCTGCACGCCAGGTAGATGAGAAGGGCGAACCGCTTGGTTTGCCGCACGAGCGGCAACGGCGTTCTCTCCTCACTCTCGTAGAGAGCGGGGTCGCCGAAGACCTGAAGATTGATCATGTGTTTCGCGCGTCCATCGCCAGGGAAAGCTGCCGCGAGAACGGACCCTTCGGCGCACCCCGTCGTGGACGCGTGGCCGGCGTGCCGCCGAAACCGGTCTGGGTAGGACCGGGTCAGGTCGACAACCCCTGAATTCGGCGGTGCGGAAGGGCTCCCTCACCCCTCCGCGTCCGCTCTCCATAGCTTCCGCACTTTGCAAGAATGAAGCCATGGGTCCGACCCCGAGCGGGGCTCGGGAGTGGGGGCGGTCACGATGGATCGGCCCGGCGCCGCCCGGGCCGAATCCGGGTCTCGGTGCGGCTCCGGGTGGTGGCTCCGGCGGATCCGGTGGATCTGGGAGCCGGGGACAACGAAAGGGGGCAGCCCCCTGATGAGAGCTGCCCCCTTCTTGGGCTCACGCCGGTGGGCGCGTGGCGGGTCCGACGCGACTCAGAGCTCGTCGGACCGGGTGAACACCGGCGTTCCCGCGGGCTGCTCTACGGTGATGGTCGCGGTGGTGAAGTCCAGGTCCAGGATGATCTCGTCCCAGTTCGGGTTGGGGCAGTCCGGAGCCCCAGGAATGAGCCTGGGAGGCGCGATGGTCTCCACGGAGAACCGCACGTTCCCGTTCTTGATCTCCTCCGCCGGGATCGACTGAGTCCCGGTCACCGTGATGGGAGCCGGGTTCTGCCCGGGCGCCTGGTTCCCGCCGTTGTTCTGGCACACGGCGTCGACGTTGGCGGTGGCCGTCAGCGTGACGAGGATGTCCTCGTTCCCCAGGCCGGCGAGTGCGCCCTCGGCCCGCAGGGAAAGGCCGAGATCGGTGTAGGTCGGCGCCGCCTTCTTCCCGCCCTTCAGGTGCACGCTGGCGAGAGAGGTGGGCAGGTCGAGCGTGTCCTCGACGGCGACGGGTGTGTCCTGGCACGACGCCGCCGCGACCAACAGTCCGCAGGCGAGCGACGCCCAGAAGGTCCTGGCTCTCATGAGTTGTTCCTCCTCTGGGGATCGTAGGTCAGGACACGAGCCTGCCAGTCCCCTCACCCGCGAGGGTCCTCTCGAGAGGAGGCCGGCAGCCCCGCGCCCCTTCATGGCAGCGGGAAGCTACGGCGGGACCGTTACGGCAGCGTTATGTCCACGGGGGACGATGATGGATCGGGCCAAAGCCGTGATACGGTGGGCTTGCCGCGCCATTTGTTCCGTGCAGCTTGGAAGAGAGCGAAGCGGAGTTGCAGGAACCCAAGCCCCGAATCTCGGGATCCGGCGCCCCAGGGCGCCCCCCGGGTTCGGGGTCTTGCTTTGGACCGCTGGACCGTTCTTTCCCCTCCCGAAGGCGCCCTCTAGCTTCGCCGGGTCTGAACGATCCATTCTGCGTCCCAGGCCGCCACCATGCGAACGCTCCGCCTCCGGTCCATGCCCGCGCTGCTCCTGTCCTTCGTCCTCGTCTGTGGGGCGAGTACCGAGCTGGTGGCCCAGACCTTCGTCGAGGACGCGGGACGGGCGCTCACCTTCCGACACGTGGGTCCCGTGGGGAACCGGGTCAGTGCGGTCACGGGGGTGCCTGGCGACCCGAACGTCTACTTGGTCGGCGCCGCGTCGGGAGGGATCTGGAGAAGCCGCGACGGCGGTCACTCCTGGGATCCCGTCTTCGACGAACAGGCGGTACAGTCCATCGGAGCCCTGGCCATCGCGCCGTCGGACCCCGATGTGGTCTGGGCCGGTACGGGGGAGTCCAAGGTGCGCTCCAACATCTCCCATGGTGCGGGCGTCTACCGCTCCACCGACGGGGGAGACTCGTGGACCCTCATGGGCCTCGAGGAGTCCGGCCGGATCTCCCGGATCCGCATTCACCCCACCGACCCGGACGTGGTCTACGTGGCGGCCCTGGGGCACCTCTATGGCCCCCAGGCGCAGAAAGGGGTCTTCCGGACCACCGACGGCGGCAGGACGTGGGAACGGGTCCTGTTCACCGACCCCATGACCGGCCCCTCCGATCTCTGGATGGACCCGGCGGACCCCGACCATCTCGTGGCCGGAATGTGGACCATGCACATCCGGACCTGGGGCCGCTGGAGCGGCGGCCCTCACGACGGCCTGTACCGGACCCGGGACGCGGGGGAGACGTGGGAACGACTGGAGGGGAGGGGCCTTCCCGCCGGCACCACGGGGCGGATCGGTCTCACGGGCTCCCCGGCGAATCCGGATCGGATCTACGCCCTTATCGAGACCAACGTGAACCGGGACTTCGAGCCCCTCGAAGAGCACGACGGGACCCTGTGGCGATCCGATGACGGGGGGGACCGCTGGGAGATGGTCAACGCGGACCACACCCTGGTCCAGCGACCCCACTACTACTCCCGGGCGCTGGCCGCCCCGGACGACGCGGACGAGATCCATTTCCTGGCCACCCGTCACGTCGTGTCCCGGGACGGGGGCCGTACCACCACCACCCGCGGCGGGGGTTCGGGCGGCGACCACCACGCCATGTGGATCGACCCGCAGATTCCCGACCGGATGATCGTCGGGCACGACCAGGGGATCTCCATCTCCACGAACCGGGGTGCGGACTGGTTCCGACCCCTCCTCCCGGTGGCCCAGATGTACCACGTCGCCGTGGACAACGCGGTGCCCTACAACTTGTACGGGAATCGGCAGGACGGTCCGTCCACACGGGGTCCTTCCATGGTCCGCTACTCGGGGACGATCCCTGTGGGCGAGTGGCGCGCGGTTGGGGGGTGCGAGAGCGGCTGGGCCGTTCCTGACACCGTCAACCAGGTCGTCTGGTCCGGCTGCTACGAGGGAATCCTGGACCGCCATGATCTGGAGACGCGATCCTCCCGCACCGTCTCGGTCTGGCCCGACAACCCCGAGGGCTGGGCCGCGGGAGACCTCCGCTACCGATTCCAGTGGACCTTCCCCATCGCGCTCTCGCCCCATGACCCCGGAACGGTCTACGTGGGCTCCCAGCATGTGCACCGCAGCACCGACGGAGGCCAGAGCTGGGCGGTGATCTCGCCGGACCTGAGCACCGGCCTGGATTCGCTCCTTCGCAAGACCGGGGGGCTCACCCCCGACGACGCGTCACCCACCTACGGGGCCGTGCTCTTCGCCATCGCGGAGTCCCCGCTGGAGCGGGGGCTGATCTGGGCCGGGACCAACGACGGGAGGCTCCACCTGACGCGCAACGGAGGCCGGTCGTGGACCGACGTCAGCGAGCGGCTCCCCGGACTCACCGCGCTGAGCACCATCTCCTCCATCGAGCCCTCCCGGCATGTGCCGGGCAAGGCGTACGTGGCCGTGGATGGTCACCAGGTAGGCGACTTCGGCCCCCACCTCCTGGTCACCGACGACTACGGACTCAGCTGGAGGCGGATCACGGACGGTATTCCCCCGGGACCCCTCTCCTTCACGCACGTGCTCCGCGAAGACCCCGTGCGACCCGGCCTCCTGTATGCCGGCACCGAGAACGGGCTGTACGTCTCCATGGACGACGGAGCCCGGTGGGGGCCCCTGCAGGGCAATCTTCCACGGGCCCCCGTGCACTGGCTCACGATCCAGCCCCAGTTCAACGACCTGGTGGTGGCTACCTACGGGCGCGGCTTCTGGATCGCGGACGACGTCACACCCCTCCAGCAGTGGTCGGGCCCGTCGGACCAGGTGGCCCTGTTCCAGCCCCGGGCCACCTACCGATGGCTGTCCACCTCGCAACCCTTCACCCAGCCCGGTGATCCGGCCGCCGGCCGCAGCGCCCCCCGGGGAGCCTCGCTCAACTACTGGCTCCCGCAGGAGGCGGACGACCTCACACTGGAGATCCTGGGAGACGGGGGAGAGATCGTGGCCAGCCTGGACAACCCCTCGCGCTCCGAGGGCCTCAACCGGGCCTGGTGGGACCTGCGTCACACCTCGTCGCGAGCGCCTCGCATCCTCACCCAGCCGTTGGAGCACGCCCATGTGGAGTTGGGCGACAGCGGTGACCGGGAGGCACCCGACGGGCGTCGCGTCTCTCCGCTGGCGCTGCCGGCACGGTACACCGTTCGGCTCACCGTGGACGGCGTGGTGCGCACCGCGCCTCTGGAGCTAAGGAAAGACCCCATCTCCCGGGGAACCCCAGAGGGGATGCGGGCTCAGCTCGACATGTCCCTGGCGCTCCGCGACGATGCGAACCGCGTGACGGACCTCATCGACTCCATCGAGGTGCTCCGGGCGGGGCTGGACCGGACTCTGGCCGAGCTGCCGGGATCCGAGCCCCAGGACATGGTCCAACGCATGACGGACCTACGGGACGAGCTCGAAGCGCTGGAGATGGGCCTGTACGACCTCCGCATGAGCGGAGGCACCGCCGGCCAGGACGCCCTTCGGTGGCCTCGGCGACTCTACGCCAAGCTTGGGAGCCTGGCCGGCTACATCTCCGAAAGCGACGACCCACCCACCGACCAGGCCCGGGAAGTCCACTCCCTCTACCGCCAGGATTTGGCACGGATATCGCAGGAGCTGGGGCGCATTCAGGAGAGGTCCGTGACCCCGGTGAACGAGTGGCTCGCCCGCACGGGCCGCCCGTCCCTGGAGGAAGCAGGGGCGGGATCGGTGCTCAGGTAAAGGGGGGAGGAACCGCCGACATGCGCGTGGTGGTGGCATTGGGGGGGAACGCCCTCGTTTTGAGGGAGGCCTTCGACGACGGAGACACCCGGGCCGTGAACCTGGGCCGGGCCGCCGACACCGTGGCGGCGTTGGCGGAGAGCCACGAGCTGGTGGTGACCCACGGAAACGGTCCGCAGGTGGGGCTGTTGGCCCTTCAGGCCGAAGCCCACGATCCCGATCACCCCACGCCCCTGGACGTGCTCGGAGCCGAGTCCGAGGGGATGATCGGCTACCTGCTGGAACGGGAGATCAGGAGCCGCCTGCCGGGCCGGGAGGTGGCCACCCTCCTCACCCAGGTGGCGGTACGGGCCGACGACGAGGCCTTTCGGTCCCCCACTAAGCCCATCGGCCCCCTCTATACCCAGGCCCAGGCGCGGGAGCTGGCCCGGACCCGGGGCTGGCACGTGGCCTCAGCGGGGGTTCGGTGGCGCCGGGTAGTGCCGTCCCCGGAGCCCCTGGCGATCCTGGAGGAAGACACCATCCGGCTCCTGGTGCGGCACGGTGTCCTGGTGGTCTGTGCCGGCGGGGGGGGAATCCCGGTCCTGTTGGATGCCGCGGGAGGAGTCCGGGGGGTGGAGGCCGTGGTGGACAAGGACCGCACGGCTGCGCTCCTGGCCCAGCTGTTGAGCGCCGACGCGCTCCTCCTCCTTACCGACGTGGACGGCGTCATGGACGGGTGGGGCACCGACCATCCTGTGGTGCTGGAACGCCTCACCATCGAGGAGGCGCGTGGCTTCACGGCGCCGGAGGGGTCCATGGGGCCGAAGCTGCGCGCGTGCGCCGACTTTGTGGCCGCCACCGGCGGTTTTGCCGCGATCGGCTCCGTGGAGCGTGGGCTGGAGGTCCTGGAGGGCCGCGCCGGCACCCGGATCGTACCGGTGTAGACGCGGCCACCGACCCCGCGAATCCCCGGTGGCCCTCCACCGCCGGGAGACCTGGCACTCCCCCGGATATCGGGGCGCGAACCACGCCGGACTGCCACATGTCGCGGCCCGGACGCACGGGAAGTGCGCGCGCCCTGTTGCCCCGGCCCCGACGATACGGATACCTTTGCTGGCGTGAATTTTGCATCGGCGCATTCGTCCTCCGGGATCTCGGAGATCCCCGAGACGGGCCGTGTCCTGGGAGTCATTCCGGCACGGCTCGCGTCCTCTCGCCTCCCCAGGAAACCCCTTCACCCCCTGCTGGGCCGGCCGCTGATCCACTGGGCCGTGGAACGAGCCGCCACCATGAGCGTCCTGGATGGAGTGGTGGTGGCCACCGATGCGCCGGAAGTGGCGGAATCCTGCCGCGGGCTGGGAACCCCCGTCGTACTCACCTCACCGGATCACCCGTCGGGCACCGATCGCGTGGCGGAGGTGGTCCGCCAACACGGGTACGACGACTTCGACATCGTGGTGAATCTCCAGGGCGATGAACCCCTGCTGGAGGAAGACCACGTGGCGGCCGCGGTGGATGAGGTTCGTCGGGGGCGGGACGTGGGGACCTGCGCCACCCCGGTGGGCACGCTGGCGAACTGGCACAGCGCCTCGGTGGTGAAGGTGGTCCTCCGGGACGACGGGACGGCACTCTACTTCTCTCGCGCCTCCATCCCGCACCAACGGGACGGCGTTCCGACCGTCGACGCCCTGAGGGCCGGAACGTTCCTGCGGCACCTGGGGCTGTACGCCTACCGCCGGGAAGCGCTTCTCCGGTGGGTTGCGCTGCCGCCATCCCCCCTGGAGGAGTTGGAGCGCCTGGAACAGCTTCGGGCCCTGGAGGCCGGTATGAGCATCGGGGTCGTGGTGGTGAAGCGGGCCGAGCGAGGCGTGGACACGCTAGACGACGCACGAATCGTGGAAAAACGAATGAGGGAGCTGGGACTCGGACTATGACCGACGGAAAGGCACGGAACACCAAGTACATCTTCGTGACGGGGGGAGTCGTCTCCTCCCTGGGGAAGGGAATCGCCGCGGCCTCCCTGGGACGCCTCCTCAAGGAGCGCGGATTCCGGGTGACCCTGCAGAAGTTCGACCCCTACATCAACGTGGATCCCGGGACGCTCTCGCCCTTCCAGCACGGAGAGGTGTTCGTCACGGACGACGGGGCCGAGACGGACCTGGACCTGGGTCACTACGAGCGCTTCATCGACGAGTCGCTCTCCCAGGACAACAACATCACCACGGGGCGGATCTACTCCGACGTCATCGCGAAGGAGCGGCGCGGAGACTACCTGGGCTCCACGGTGCAGGTCATCCCCCACATCACCGACGAGATCAAGTCTCGCGTGAAGCTCCTGGCCGAGGAGAACGACTTCGTCATCACGGAGATCGGCGGGACCGTGGGTGACATCGAGTCCCTCCCGTTCCTGGAGGCCATCCGGCAGTTCCGGCAGGAAGTGGGGCGGGAGAACGCCATCTTCATGCACCTCACGCTGATCCCGTACATCGCGGCTGCGGGTGAGCTCAAGACCAAGCCCACGCAGCACTCGGTCCGGGAGCTCATGCAGATCGGAATCCAGCCCCACATCCTGGTCTGCCGCACCGAGCACCCCCTGGACGAGGACCTCCGCAGGAAGATCGCCCTGTTCACCAACGTTCCCATGGACGCCGTGGTGGAAGCGAGGGACGTGGACACCATCTACCAGGTTCCCATCGAGCTCCGCCGCCAACGCCTGGACGACGTGGTGCTGCGTTACCTGGGCATGTCGGCTCCCGACCCCGACCTGGAGCCGTGGCGGAAGATGGTGAACACCATCAAGACACCCGGGAACGGTCAGGTGCGGATCGCGGTGGTGGGGAAGTACACCGAGCTGGTGGACTCCTACAAGTCGGTCCAGGAAGCCTTGCTCCACGGGGGAATCGCCAACGACGTGAAGGTGGAGATCGACTGGCTCTCGTCCGAGCAGTTCAACCAGGACGAGGACCTGGAGCGGCTCCGGCGCTACGACGGCATCCTCATCCCCGGCGGATTCGGTGAGCGGGGCGTGGAGGGGATGCTGAACGCCATCCGCTTCGCGCGGGAGAACCGAGTACCCTTCTTCGGGATCTGCCTGGGACTCCAGTGCGCGGTGATCGAGTTCGCGCGGAACGTCTGCGGTATCGAGGAATCCAACTCCTTCGAGTTCCAGGAGGACACCCCCAACCCGGTCATCTGCCTGATGGACTCCCAGCTGCAGGTCACCACCAAGGGCGGGACCATGAGGCTGGGCGCCTATCCGGCCGCCCTGAAGCCGGGTTCCCGGGCGGCGGAGATCTACGGCGCCACCGAGATCAGTGAGCGCCACCGGCACCGCTTCGAGGTGAACAACGCCTACCGCGAGGTGGTGGAGGCCAAGGGCATGGTGATCAGCGGCACCTCTCCGGACGGAGGGTTGGTGGAGATGGTGGAGCTCCCGGACCACCCCTGGTTCGTGGCGGGTCAGTTCCACCCCGAGCTGAAGAGCCGTCCGATGCGTCCCGCGCCCCTGTTCGCCTCCTTCATCGAGGCCGCCCGGGCCCGGGCAAGCGCCGGGGACCTGGGAGAGCTCGAAGCCATTCCGGCGGGAGACTGAGTCGTGGGCCTTTTCGACCGTTTCGCGCTCATGGCGGGGCCGTGCGTTCTGGAGGACCACGGGCTGCACCTGGAGGTGGCCCAGGAGCTGGTCCGCATCCGCGACGCCCTGGGCGTGCCCATCGTCTTCAAGGCTTCCTTCGACAAGGCGAACCGCTCCAAGCTCACGTCCCCACGGGGACCGGGGCTGGAAGCCGGCCTTCGCCTTCTGGGACGCGTCAAGGCGGAATCGGGCCTCCCGGTGGTCACGGACGTCCACGAGCCCGGGCAGTGCGCCCCGGCGGGCGGCGTGGTGGACGTCCTCCAGATTCCCGCCTTCCTTTGCCGGCAGACCGACCTGGTGGTGGCCGCGGGCCGGACGGGCCGGGCCGTCAACATCAAGAAAGGTCAGTGGATGGCGCCCGAGGAGATGGCCGCCGCCGCCGAGAAGGCCTGGGAATCCGGGGCCGGAGAGGTGGCCATTACCGAGCGGGGCACCTTCTTCGGATACGGAAACCTGGTAGTGGACATGCGGTCGTTCGCGCGCATCCGCTCGGCCACGGGTTCTCCCGCGATCTTCGACGGCACCCACTCGGTCCAGCGCCCGGGATTGGCGGACGGGAGCAGCGGTGGTGACCCGGAGCACATCCCCTCGCTGGTCCGCGCCGCCGTGGCCGCGGGGTGCGACGGACTCTTTCTGGAGACCCACCCGCATCCCTTCACGGCGCTGTCGGACAGCACGAACATGCTCCCCCTGGACGGGATGGAGGCTCTCCTTCGGGAGGTCCTGGCCATCCGACGGTCCCTGGCGCCGCAGGGCAGGGAAGACAGGCCGGCCCCTGCGGAAGGACCCGGGGGGCAGGTGTGACCCAAGCGCGCCGCACGGTCTCCGAGGCGGTGGTCCACGCCGCCCACACGATTCCCGGGGAGGTCGCCCGGCGAATCCGGCTCGCCGTGTTCGACGTCGATGGGGTCCTCACGGACGCCGGCGTGTATCTGGGGGAGACGGAAGCCGGGGAGGGGGTGGAGCTCAAGCGCTTCAATATTCAGGACGGGCTGGGACTGAAATTCCTGGACGAAGCCGGCATCCACGTGGTCCTGATCTCGGGCCGGGTCTCACCGGCCACGTCGGTTCGGGCCCGGGAGCTGGACCTGGAGCTCCATCAGGACGGGGGGGCGCGCAAGATGGCGCACCTGCACCGGGTCATGGAGCGAGAGGGCGTGGACTGGCACGAGGTCGCCATGCTGGCCGACGACCTCCCGGACCTGGCGGTTCTGCGGCGTGTAGGCCTGAAGGCGGCGGTGGCGAACGCCCAGCCCGAGGTCATGGAGATTGCCGAGTGGGTCTCCCATGCGCCGGGAGGACACGGCGCGGCCCGGGAGTTCTGTCGCGCACTTCTGGAAGCGAGGGGTGAGTGGCGAGACCTGGTGGAGCGCTATGTGAGTGAGCGGGGAGGATCGGTGTGAGCGGATCAGGGGAGCCCATGGCCGGAACGGAAGCGCGCCGAGACGCCTCGGACCAGGACATCCTGGTGGAGGGACGGCGGGTGCTGTCCGTGGAGGCCCGGGCCGTCTCCGCCGCGGCGGACCGCCTGGGAGAGGACTTCCTCCAGGCCTGCCGCCTCGTGGCTTCGGCACCGGGACGGGTCATCGTGTCCGGGATCGGAAAGAGCGGGATCATCGCCCGGAAGATCGCCGCCACGCTGACCTCCACGGGAACGCCGGCCACCTTCCTGCACCCGGTGGAGGGCCTACACGGCGACCTGGGAATCGTGGGGCCGGACGACATCGCCATCCTCCTGTCCAAGAGTGGGGAGACCTCCGAGTTGTCGGGGCTTGTGGATTACCTGCTGCGGTTGGGGGTACCCATCGTAGCCATGACGGGACGGGCCGACTCGTCTCTGGCGCGGCAGGCGGAGGCGCTCCTGGACTGCTCCGTCACGGAAGAGGCGTGCCCCATGGACCTGGCCCCCACCACGTCCACCACCGTGACCCTGGCCATGGGCGACGCCCTGGCCGTGGTGCTCTTCCAGTTGAAGGGCTTCGAGCCCGAGGATTTCGCCCGGTTCCACCCGGGCGGTGCGCTGGGCCGCAAGCTGACGGTGCGGGTCAGCGACGTGATGGTGGTGGACGACGTACCGTCGCTCTCGTTGGACGCCGTCATGCGCGCGGCGGTGGTCCCCATCGCGGAACAGCGCGGGACGGTCCCCGTGGTGGACGGAGACGGCATCGTGGCCGGAGTCGTGACGGCGGGAGACCTCACGCGACTCATGGAGCGGGACGAGACGGGGTGGGCCGACGTTCCGGTGCGGGACGTCATGTCCACCGCACCCCGGACCGCGCACCCGGAGGAGAGAGGCTCGGCGGTGGTGCACCGGATGGAGGAGCGGGGCGTGATGGCCATGCCGGTGGTAAATGAAATGGGTGTTCTAGTCGGAATGATCCACCTTCATGATCTAATGCGGGCGGGCGCGGTATGAGATTGCCCCACAACAAGTTCCAGATTTCGACCCTGGTCGCTCTGGCGGCCCTCTTGTTCCCCCTCGGCGCCTGCGAGGAGGAGACGGCCATGAGCACGGTGGACGAGAACCTCCGCCGTGTGCAGGCCGAGGGCATCCTCTACGGGGTGAAGAGCTACCTCCGCACCAACGGGATCCGATCCGGCGTCGTCTTCGCCGACAGCGCCTACCAGTTCCCGGACTCCAGCCAGACCCGACTGTACGCCATGGAGATGACCCTCTACCACGAGGATGGGCGGGACCGGGCCCGCATCGAGGCCGATTCGGCGGTGCTCCACCAGCGTACGGAGGAGCTCACCGCCTGGGGGCACGTCGTGGCGCAGGTGCTGGACCAGGGCATGACCATCGAGAGCTCCGAGCTCCAGTACGACCCGTCGGCGTCCCAGATCTGGAGTGACTCCGCCACAACCATCACCCAGGACGACGGCTCCACCACCCGAGGCACGTCGTTCCGGTCGGATCTGATGTTCCAGAATTGGGAGCTGCAAAACCCGGTGGGGGTCATCCCCACCGAGGGCGGGGTAGGGAACTGACGTCGTGACCTCCCGTAGAACCCGCCTTCGTCTCGCGCCTGCGGCCTCGGCCCTGGTGGCGCTCCTCGCCCTGTGGGGGCCGGGCTCACCGGCGCCCGCCGCGGCGCAGCAGCAGATGGAGGTGGGAACCTGCAGGGTCCTCCCCGGCACCCGGAACGCGGTGGGGCGGACCGTCGGGGGCGCCCGTGTGGTCTATCTCTCCAGGCCCCGCCTGGCGTGTGACGGCGGGATCCGCATCAACGCCGATTCCATGGTCACCTTCGAGGCCACCGGCTTCAACCAGCTCATCGGGAACGTCTTCTTCGAGGACCAGACCCGTCGTCTCATCTCCGAGAACGCCCGGTACTTCGATCAGGTGGGACGCCTGGAGGCGGACGGCGACGTGAGCCTTACGGACAAGGGCTCGGGAAACGTCGTCGAGGGCCAGAACCTCCTCTACCTTCGGGAGGGGTACGGCCGGAACCAGGAGGAGCTGACCGTCTGGGGCGGCCGCACCCACGCCCTTCTCTATCCGGGAGCAGGGGACGCGGAAGCGGCCCCGCCGGACTCCGCTGGCGCCGAGCGTCGTCCGTACGACGTCACCTCGAACCGGATCTTCCTTCGCGGAGAGTCCTACTTCCAGGCCTCTGGCCAGGTCGAGGTTCTCCGGGACTCCCTGACCGCCTTCGCCGACACGCTTCGCTACGACCAGGAACGGGAGCGGCTCCTCCTGGACGTGGACGCCCTGGTGGACCAGGACGCCTACGACCTCAGCGGACGACAGATCCTCATCATGCTCCCGGGCGACACCATTCGTCGGGTCGAGGCTCGCGGGGACGGTCACCTGTTGGGCGAGGACCTGGACCTGGAGGCGCCCTTCATCCGCCTGGGCTTCTCCGAAGGGGCCCTGGACGGGCTGTGGGCTTCCCCCCTGCGGCCATCCCAGGAGCTCGAGATGACGCTGGGATTCCGAACGCTCCCCGCGGTGCTGGATTCCGCGGATACACGGCGGCCGGAGGCCCGCTCCGCCGACTTCCACGTGGTCGCGGACTCCATCGAGGTGAAGGCCCCGGGGGAGAAGCTCCAGGAGCTCTTCGCCGTGGGGAAGGCCCACGCCGTCTCGTCGGCCCGGGACTCCCTGAACACTCCGGAGACCCCGGAGCTCATCCGGCGCGACTGGATGCAGGGCGACACCGTTGTGGCCTTCTTCGATGAGGCCCCCTCGACCCCGGAGTCGGACAGCACGACCTACGTCCTGCGGCAGCTGGAGGCCCGGGGTGCGGCGGCGAGCCTGTATCGCCTGGAACCGGACTCCACCGCCTCCGAGGCCGACACTGCCGGCGTGGTTCCCCCCGGTGCGCCCCAGCCCGAGGAGGAACAGGCCGCCGAAGCGGGGGAAGGGACCCAGGTGGTGCGCCGTGGACCTGAGCCCGCGGTGCACTACGTCACCGCCGACGAGATCGTGATCTTCTTCCTGGATGGGCAGGTGGACCGAATGGAGGTGAGGGGACTCAAGCAGGGAATCCACCTGGATCCCACCGGGCGCACCCGCGGTGTGGTGGCGCAAGGCACCGGAGGCACGTCATGACCTCCCAGCACGAGGGCAAGTCCCGGCTCTGGGCCGAGGGGCTGACCAAGGTCTACCGGAAGCGCGCCGTGGTGAACGGGGTCGACATCGAGGTCTGCCAGGGGGAGATCGTGGGCCTCCTGGGCCCCAACGGTGCGGGAAAGACCACGACGTTCTACATGGTGGTGGGCCTCATTGCGCCGGACCGCGGGTCCGTTCACCTCGACCAGGAGAACCTGACCCGGACACCCATGTACCAACGGGCCCGGAAGGGTGTGGGTTACCTGGCGCAGGAGCCGTCGATCTTCCGGAAGCTCTCCGTCGAGGACAACGTCATGGCCATCCTGGAAGCCATGGACCTCCCCAAGGCCGAGAGGGAAGCCCGCCTGGAGGAGCTCCTGCAGGAGCTGGGCCTGACCCATCTGCGCCAGAGCAAGGCGTATTCCCTCTCCGGTGGCGAGCGTCGCAGATTGGAGATCACGAGGGCCCTGGTGCAGCGGCCCAAGTTCATCCTCCTGGACGAGCCGTTCGCCGGAATCGATCCCATCGCGGTGAACGACATCCAGGAGATCGTGGCGGATCTGAAGACCCGGGGAATCGGCGTGATCATCTCGGATCACAACGTGGAGCAGACGCTGGAGATCGTGGATCGGGCGTACATCATGTACGACGGCCGGATCCGCGTGGCGGGCACCGTCTCCGAGCTCGTCTGGAACGAAGAGGTGGCCGAGATCTACCTGGGTCCCATTCTCACTGCCCGCATGCGGGAACGGTTCCCCCGTCCGGTGGCGCCCGCCCACGAGCCCGTGGAAGTCCCGCCGGAGCCCGAGCGGGGCGGAGTTGGCCCATGAGCAACGGGTTCGGGGCCAAGCTCTTCCAGGGCCAGCAGATGCGCCAGGAGATGCGGATCAATCCGCGTCTCTACCAGGCCATGGAGCTGCTCTACATGCCGCTCCTGGACCTTCAGCAGCACCTCAAGGAGGAATTGGCCGAGAATCCCTTCCTCGAGATGACCGAAGCGGACGCGCAGCAGGAGGTGGAGCTGAAGGAGGAGTCCTCCGAGTCGTCCGACGAGAACGAGATCGACTGGGAGGAGATTCTCCTCGACGGCTTCGACGCCGGTGGGCGCAAGGCCGAGTACGAGCACAAGGAGTACGTGGCCCCCACCGCGGTGGAGACCCAGGACCTCCAGGGGCACCTCGAGGAACAGCTCCACCTGCTGGACCTGGACGAGCGGGCCATGCGCCTCGGCGAGGAGATCATCGGGAACCTCGATCCCTCGGGACTCCTCACCATGGAGCTCGAGACGGTGGTGGAAGGGGCCAACGCCTGGATGGTCGAGGTGCGAAGCGTGGCGCTGGAGCGGGCGGAGGTGATTCAGGACACGGAGGAAAAGGACGAGGAGCTGCGGGAGATCGAGCAGCTCTTCGCGCCCTACACCGTAGAGGATGCGGAAGCGGTCCTGAAGCGCATCCAGACGCTCGACCCGCCTGGTGTGGGGGCCCGTTCGGTACAGGAGTGCATCCTGATCCAGATGGGGATGGAAGAGCTCGAGGGATCGCTGGAATACCGGATCGTCGAGGAACACTTCGACGACCTCATCAACCACCGGTGGACCGATATCGCCAAGGCGTTGGGCGTCTCTGCCCGGGATGTGCAGGACGTGGCGGACGGAATGTCCCGCTTCGACCCCAAACCCGGCCGGGCCCTGAACCCCGACCCCGAGGGGTACGTGATCCCGGACCTCATCGTGGAGAAGATCGACGGAGAGTACCTCGTCTTCGCCAACGACACCAACCTCCCGCGACTGCGAATCTCCCGGGCGTATCGGGACATCGCGCGGGACCGGAAGCAGTTCAAGGGGGAGAATCGCGAGTTCATCTCGGCCAAGCTCAACTCGGCCAACTGGATGATCCAGGCCATCGAGCAGCGCCGCCAAACGATGCTCAAGGTCATGAACTTCATCGTGGACCGTCAGCGGGAGTTCTTCGAGAAGGGGATCCAGCACCTGCGCCCCCTGACCCTGCGTGAGGTGGCGGAGCACATCGAGATGCACGAATCCACCGTCTCCCGCGTCACCAACGAGAAGTACGTACAGACGCCCCGGGGCGTGTACCAGCTCAAGTTCTTCTTCTCGTCCGGGCTCTCCACGGCCAGCGGCGAGGACATCTCGGCCCGTGGCGTGCGCGACAAGATCAAGCACCTCGTGGACGGAGAGAACACCAAGAAGCCCCTGACCGACCAGGCCATCGTGAAGCTCCTGCTGGAGGACGGGGTGAAGATCGCCCGGCGCACGGTGGCGAAATACCGCGACCAGCTCGGGATTCTCCCAGCCCGGATGCGGAAGCGGGTCTGATGACCGACCGCCTTCCTGACGCGGACCGGGCCGCCGCGACGCTCTCGCCGCGCACCCGGCGCGACTTCTGCCTCCTCATCCCCGCCTTCAACGAGGCCGAGATGATCCCGGATCTCATCCGGGCCGTTCGGGAGGCCTTCCATCGGTTTGAGCTGGACGGACAGGTCCTGCTGGTGGACGACGGCTCCACGGACGGAACCGGGGACCTGGCCCGGGCCGAGGGCGAAGGTTGGCCGAATCTCAGGGTGCTCCGGCACCGGACCAACCTCGGGAAGACCGAGGCCATGCTCACCGGAGCGCGCCATACGGATCGGACCTGGATGGTGCTCTTCGACGCGGACCTGCAGCACCTCCCGGATGAGATCCCCCGCTTCCTGGAGAGACTCCAGGAGGGATGGGACATGGTCACGGGGCGCAAGGTGGGGTCCTACCAGAAGCACGGTGTCTCCCGGATCTACAACTGGCTGTCGCGCCGGGTCTTCGATGTCCCGGTCTCGGATCTGAACTCCATGAAGGCGTTCCGCACCGAGATCCTCGACGGGCTGCACCTTCGGCACGACTGGCACCGCTTCTTCGTAGTGATGGCCCACAACCGGGGCTGGACCATCAGCGAGCTGGACATTGCCCTGTATCCGCGGCGCGCCGGGACCTCGAAGTTCACCGGACCGTGGCGGATCATGGTGGGAGTGCTCGACCTCCTCTCCGTGGGCTTCCTCCTCCGGTTCTCCCGGAAGCCGCTCCTGTTCTTCGGTTCCCTGGGCGCCGGGCTCCTGGCGCTGGGCACCCTGGTGGGACTCGTGGCCCTCTACGTCCGGTTCGTGATGGGAACCGGATTCCGGCCCGTCCTCTACCTGGTGATCCTCCTGGTGACCCTGGGCGCCCTCCTCCTGGGCGTCGGGTTCCTGGCGGAGCTGGTGGCGCAGCTTCGGGAGGAAGTGGACGCGATGCGGCGACGGGACGCGGGCCGGATCCCTCCCGGCGGCGCGGGGGAAGAGGGGCCGGCGTGACCCCGGAGGACCCGCAGCGGCCGCTCCGGATTCTCATGCACTGCGTGTACTTTCCGCCGGAAGTCGGCGGGCTGGAGAGTCACGTCTACTACCTCTGCCGGGCCCTGGCGGCTGAGGGACACCGGGTCGACGTGGTCACCTCCCGCTCCCTTCCCGGGCTCCCCGCCACGGAGCTCATGGAGGGCGTCCACGTCCACCGGACGTGGTTTCCGGCGCGAAACCCCGTGGGCTGGGCGCTTCACGCCGTGACCTCGACGCCCCTGACCCGCTCGCTGGCCCGCGGGGCGGACGTCATTCACGCCCAGGCGTTCGCCTCGGTGCTGCCCGCCCTGGCCGCCCGCGGGAAGTCCGGCTCTCCCGTGGTGACCACCTGGCACACCTCCCACTTCCTGGCCCGGGCGGAGAAGGGTACCTGGCGCCGGATCTTCCGCTGGATGCTGGAGTCCAGCGACTACAACCTGGCCGCGTCCAGGGAGATCGCGTCGGTAGGCGAGCGGATTGCCCCGGGGACGGCGGTGGAGGCGCTCACCAACGGCGTGGAGACGGACATCTTCCGTCCCGTTGAACCGGCCCTACCGGCGGTGGAAGGGGGACGGTTCCGCATCCTCGTCCCACGGCGGCTCTTCGCGAAGAACGGAGTGGAGTTCGCAATTCGCGCCCTCCCGGCCATCCTGGCGTCGGTGGACGCGGAGATGCTGGTGGTGGGAGACGGGCCCGAGCGACGAGCGCTGGAGTCCCTGGTGGACGATCTCTCCGTCCGGGACCGGGTCAACTTCCTCGGTGCGAGGCCCAATCACGAGATGCCGGGGATCCTCAGCAGCGCGGACCTGGCGGTCTTCCCCTCGCTCATGGAGGCCACATCGGTGGCGGCGCTGGAGTGCATGAGCTGCCAGCTCCCGGTGGCCGCGTCACGGGTGGGGGGGCTGCCGGAGATCGTGGACGACCGCGTCGGAGGCCTGTTCGACCCCGCCGACCCGGACGACCTGGCAGCCACCGTGGTGGCCCTCCTCGCCGATCCGCAGCTGCGACAGCGGGGAGAGGCCGCCCGCGCCCGGGTGGAAGCCGAGTGGAGCAATGCCCGGCTCGCCCGGCGGCATGTGCAGATCTACCGGGCGCTCCTGGCGGGAGCCTCCCCCCGGCCCGAATCTTCCGCGTCTCCCCGGCACCCGTAGCAGTATCGAACCGGATCTTCCCCGAGCCATCATGCCCAAGAAGCCACACGTCGAGACCACATCCGATGCCACCGCCGCACCGGACCTTCCGGTCTGGCTACCGCCCGTGGTCTTCGCGGTGGTCACCCTGATCCTCTTCCGGGACTTCGTCTTCTCCGGCGACATGCTCTTCGGGGTGGACACGGATGCCATGGGGTACATGGCCCGGGCGTTCTTCGCCCAGGAGTTGGCCAACGGGAACTTCCCCGGATGGAATCCTCTCCTCCTTGGAGGGACGCCCTTCCTGGCCTCCCTCTCAGGCGGAGACTCGCTCTATCCGCCGTCCCTGCTCCTGCTCCTGATCATGGAGCCGTATCGGGCGCTGGGCTGGAAGCTCGTCCTGCACGTGTTCGTCGCGGGATTGGGCATGTACGCCTGGACCCGCTCGCTGGGTGTGTCGCGCGCCGCCGGCATGATCTCCGGCCTCGGGTACCTCGTGGCTCCCTTCCTGGTCACGCTGGTCTACCCGGGGCACGACGGGAAGCTCTTCGTGACCGCCCTCGCACCCATCCTGTTCTGGGCGGTGGAGATCTGGTTCCGGGATGGAAGCGGAAAGGCGTGGGCGGGAGTGGCGGTCACCGTGGCGCTGGTGATCCTCACCACCCACTTCCAGATGGCCTACTTTCTGTTCGGGGCCGCGGGCGCCTATGCCATCTTCCGGACGGTGCAGGGGATGCGCGCGACCCCGAGGGATACCGGGGAGCAGGCCCCGGAGGATGGCGAGGACGGCGCCAGTGAGGCGGCCGGGCCAGCCCCGACCAGGCGCGGTAGATCCGCCCCCGCGGCCTTCCTGCTCTTCCTGGCGGCCTCCGTCACCGGTGCCGGCGTGGCCGGGGTCCAGCTCGTGCCGGCCCTGGACTACATCACCGAGTTCTCACGCCGGACCGCGACCACCACGCAGGCTTCCCCGGAGGAGAACCGCCTCTACGCCTCATCGTGGTCCCTGCACCCGGAAGAGGCCATGAGCCTGGTCATCCCGGAGTTCGTCGGCAACAATTCCAACGGATCCGACTGGGCCACCGGGACCTACTGGGGTCGCAATCCGTTCAAGCTCAACCACGAGTACCTGGGCCTGGGGGTCCTCCTCCTTGCCCTCCTGTCGTTCGTGGGCGGCCCCCGAAAGGGGGTCCGGCTCTTCCTGGCGGGACTGGGGCTCGTCTCTCTCCTCTACGCCCTCGGGGCCCACACCCCGGTCTGGCACGTCTTCTTCGCCGTGCTTCCGGGCATCCAGCTCTTCCGAGCGCCCAGCATGGCCATCTTCCTCACGGGGCTCTCCGTCGCGGGCCTCGCGGCCTTTGGGGTGGATCGAGTGCTGGCGTGGATCCAGGATGCCGGGCAAGCCGGCGGAGCGAAGGGCCAGCGTCTCCTCTGGGTCGCCTCGGGAGTCGTAGGTGTCCTTCTCCTGGCGGCCGGAGCGGGAGCCCTCACCTCGTTCTGGACCGGCGCCCTGTACTCGGGCTTCCAGAAGACGGCGGCCCTCGCCGCGGCCGAGCCGTACATCGTCCGCGGCGCGCTCCTGGCCACGCTGGTGGCGGTGTCGCTGGGCGTGCTCCTCCTTCTGGGCCGCAAGGGAACGCTCGCTCCCACCGCCGTGGTGGCGGTCCTGGCGGTTGTGGTGACCGTGGACGGCGCCCGGGTGGACTCGGCGTTCATCGAGACCCGGGACTTCTACCGGTTCAGCTCGCGGGGGCCCAGCATCGACGCCCTCCTCCAGCTCCAGCAGGGCCAGGAGCCGTTCCGGGTGCTGGACCTGGCCGAGCCCCAGGTCGGGCAGGGCGTTCGGGCTGCGATGTTCGGGCTCGAGATCGCCTCCGGTCACCATCCCAACGACCTGGCCCGCTACCGGGAGCTCACGGGGATGGTGGGAAGCGGGTTACCGCAGAACCTCCTCACCTCGGCGAATCTCCGCGCGATCCTGAACGTCGGCTACATCATCTGGCCCGTGCGGCAGTTCGGTACTCCCGAGGGGATGGAGCCCATCAGCGTGACGCCCATGGCGAACGGGGAGGCCTTCGAAGCGGTATACGCCGTTCCCACGCTTCCCCGGGCCCGGTTGGTGGCCCAGGCGGAGGTCGTTTCGGACGATGATGCGGTGGCGCGCCTGCTGGACTCCTCCTTCGACGCGGCTGCGACGGTCACCGTCCCGGAGCCGCTCCCGGAGGAGCTGGGGGGAGGGACTCCACAGGGCGGCGTGGAGTGGATCCAGCGGAACACGGACCGCCAGGAGCTCCGGGTCACCACGGACCGCCGCTCGCTGCTGGTGATCGCCGACAACTGGTACCCGGCGTGGCGCGCCACCGTGGATGGTGACGACGCCCCGCTCCTTCGGGTGAACCACACGCTTCGTGGCATCCCGGTGGGACCGGGAGAGCACACCGTGGTGCTGGAGTTCCGTTCCACCAACGTCCGCATGGGGCTGGCGCTGTCGGCCCTGTGCGGACTCCTGGTCCTGGGTATCGGTGGCGTCTCCGCCATGGGGTGGCGGCGGGGTGAAGCGGAGCCCGAGTCGGAGCCGGCCTGACGCCATGCCAGAGGCCGTGCCCCGCCCCGGTCGCAAATGGGTGTCCGCCGCGCTGAAGCTGGCGGTCACCGGGGTGGTGACGGCGTTCATCGTCCATCGCGTGGGTCTGGACCTGGATGACCTCTCCCTCGTCGGCTGGTCCTCCTTCCGGATTCGCCCCCTCCCGTTGGTGGGTTCGGTGGCCGCCCTCGCGGCCGGGTATGCGCTGTCCGCGTCCCTGTGGGGAAAGATGGTGCGGGAGCTCGGCGGACCGACGCTCACGGCCCGGGCGTCCATCCCCCTCTTCATGGTAGCCAACCTGGGTCGGTACATCCCGGGCAAGGTGGTCCAGCTCGCCAGCCTCACCCTACTGGCCCGGGAACGCGGGGTCCCGGGTCGGGTGGCCGCCGGATCGGCCATCCTGGGGCAGGGGGTGGCCCTCCTTGGGGCGACCCTGGTGGGAGTCTCGGCCTTTCTGAGCCCCGCGCTTCCGGCGAGCATCCGGCTGTGGGGGTGGATCGGCCTCCTGGCCACGTGGGTCTTCATCATCGTCACGTCCTTCGCCCGGCCGGCACGTGCCCTGGAAGGGGTCTGGTTCCGCCTGGCCCGAAGGATGGGAGCGGAAGATCCGCCGGGGCCCGACGAAGAGCCGATCCTGCGGGGTCGGTTCGGCCTGCGCTGGACCCTGTGGTACGCCGTGAACTGGGGACTCTACGCCACGGCGTTCTGGCTCCTGTACGTTGGGCTGGTGGAGTGGAGGCCCTTCCTCTACGTCGGACCCGCCTTCGCGGCCGCCTACGTGGGGGGATACATCGCGCTCTTCGCTCCCGCCGGGCTGGGTGTCCGGGAAGGGCTGCTCGTGGCCTTCCTGGCGCCCGTGCTCGATGCGGAACCCGCGCTGGCGCTGGCTGTATTGGCACGCCTCTGGACCACCGCGGTGGAGGTGATCCCGGCGGGGATCATGGCCCCTGGCGTGCTCCGCAGCCGATCCCCGGACCGTCCGACCGAAAAGGGCGAAGAGGAGACCCATGCCGGGCCCTGACGGACCCATTCTGGTGGTGATCCCCACCTTCAACGAGCGCGAGAACGTGGCGCGGATCGTGCCCCAGGTGCTGGAGGTGGACCCGGCCATCCACGTCCTGGTGGTGGACGACAACTCACCGGACGGAACCGGTGACGTGGCGGACGCCCTGGCGGTGGCCCATCCGGATCGCATCCACGTGCTGCACCGCCAGGGGAAGGAGGGGCTCCGAAAGGCCTATATCGCCGGCTTCCGGTGGGCGCTGGAGCGGGACTACGCCCTGGTGTGCGAGATGGACGCGGACCTTTCCCATCGGCCGGAGGACCTGGCCACCATCCTGGACACGGCCCGGGAGCATCCGGTGGTCATCGGGTCGCGCTACGTGGATGGCCGGGTGAACGTGGTCAACTGGCCCATGAGCCGCCTCTTCATCTCTCTCTTCGGCAGCTGGTACGCGCGGACCATTACCCGTCTTCCAGTAAGGGATGCGACGGGAGGGTTCAACTGCTTTCACCGCAGGGTGTTGGAGGTGCTGAACCTCGAGCGCATCGAGTCCAACGGCTATGCCTTCCAGATCGAGCTCAAGCTCCGGGCCTGGCGAGCCGGCTTCCCCCTGAAGGAGATCCCCATCGTCTTCTTCGAACGGGGGAGGGGCACCTCGAAGATGTCCAAGCGAATCGTCCGCGAAGCGGTCTGGCGCGTCTGGCGCCTCCGCCTCATGGACCTGTTCGGCCGGCTGTGAACGCTCCGGACCCGGAGAATCAAGCCCCTGGCACGGGCTCGGGCGTGGAGGCCGGCGATCAGGTCCAGTCGAAAGGCGCCCCGCAGTCGGGCCGCATCGACGCGGACTACTACGACTCCACCACGTACTTCGAGGCCGCCCCCCATCTCCTGGACCGGGAGAGCCGCTTCCAGCGGTATCGCATCCGCATGGTCACGGCCCTGGCGGAGCCCGGCCCCGGGGACCGGGTGGTGGACCTGGGATGCGGATGGGGAACCTTCGAGTTCGCTCTGGCCCACCGTGTCGCATCGATGGTGGGGGTGGATTTCTCCCGGAAGAGCATCGAGTTCTGCGAGGCTGCGGTGAGGCGGACTCCGCTGGCGAACGTCTCGTTTCTGCAGGCGGACGCCGGAGACACGGGTCTCGAGCCCGGCTCCGTGGACCTGGTAGTGGCGGCGGACCTGTTCGAGCACCTCTATCCCGACGATTCGGTGAGGGTGACGGCGGAGGCATTCCGGATCCTCAGGCCCGGGGGACGCTTCGCCGTCTGGACGCCCCACCGGGGCCATATCCTGGAGATCCTGAAGAACAACGGGATCCTCCTGAAGCCGGACCCGACCCACGTGGACTACAAGTCCATGGCCCGAATGAAGGGCCTGCTGGAGGACGCCGGATTCCGGATCGGCCGCGCGTATTACGCCGAGTCCCACCTCCCCGTCCTGAGCCTCGCGGAGCGGGCTCTGGGACGATGGGTGCCCTGGCTACGCCGCCGCGTGGCCCTCCTGGGCGTCAAGCCACCGGCAGGGGCCTAGGCGAGAGCCAGCAGGGGCGGGGGCACCCGATGCAGGCTCATCGGCGCGGCTCCGCCCCCCCGCCGGACCACACCGCCTAGATGCGCCGGCACCGCTCCTCGATTCTGCGCCGCGCGTCCCTCTCGTCCTGGATGGTCTCCCAGAAGTCGTCGAGGTACTCCAGCACGTCCTCGCGGGTGTCCTCCGTCAGGAGCGCTTCGTCGCGTACCACCGCCGTGAGGGACTCGCGCTGGGCCTGGAAGGAGGCGTAGAGGGCAGAGTAGTCCAGGCCCGGACGGCACAGTCCCCGAAAGACCCGCTGGCGAACGTTGCGGGTGCGGAGGCTGGGATCGGGCCGGGCGTAGGGCGCGTTCACCAGCCCGGTCCAGTCGAAGTCATACGGGACCGGAACGATCCCCCCCATCTCCCGTTCGATGGGTACCACGTTGTGCGGAGGAGACGGCGCCCCCCCGAGGCTCCCATACATGGAGAAGTCGGTGTTGCCCACCATGTACTCGAAGAGCGAGACGCGGGTGGCGTGCTCGTTGGTGATGCGGGCCGGGTGGATTCCCGACGCCTGGACCTCGTCCGGGATCAGGGAGCCGCCCAGGCGCTCCGCCAGGGATTCCTCCATCTCGATAAAGAAGCCGAGGCGCTCGATCGGGTCGTCCTCGCCCGAGGTGTCCACGTAGGTGATGCGCGCCATCCGCACCTGGAAGCCCAACGGGGTTAGCACGTTGTACAGCCGGTACACCAGGTACTCCTTCACCACGTTCTGCTCGTACCGGTCGCCGTTCCGGCAGTGCGTCACAAGCTTCAACTTGTCCTGGCCGTCGAACAGGCTCTCGTCCAACTGTCCCTTCTTGAAGTTCAGCCGAAGGGGAGGGAACTCGCACGTGCTCGACTGGAGACGGAACCGCCCCCGGGTCCGGATCTGGACCGGGAAGAGCACCTCGGTGCCGTCCTCCTGGATCAGGTAGACCTCTCCGGGACGTTCCTCGTTCTCGTCGTCGCGGTCGTCCTTCAGGGCATCGAAATCCGCCTCGATCCGGAGCACCAGCGGGTCGTGGGACCGGAACAGGGGTAGCGGCTCGCCCAGGGAGGGCGCGTCCTGGGCCGGAAGCGGAAGCACCAGGGCAAGGAGGGCGGCAGGGATCAGGGACGTGCGCATTGGGGAGGGCATGGAGGGGACTCCTGTCGGCTCGGTACGTCCTGGAACCTATTCGCCGAGGCCCGGGGACGATAGGATATCCTGCGCTCCGACCCCGACCTCGCCACACGCCCCCGTATCCGGACCTCATGCACTCGTCCCTCAGAGCCGCAGTCTCGGCCGTTGCCGTCCTCGCCCTGGTCGCCCTCTCGTCGCTGCGCCCAGTCGGCGCCTCGGCTGCGGGCCCCGTCCAGGACCAGGAAGCCCCACCGCGCATCGTGGTGCTGGTGGTGGTGGATCAGCTCAGGGCCGACCTGTTGGACCGCTACGACGCCGTGTTCACCCAGGGGCTCCGACGCCTGCGGGACGAGGGATATCGATTCGATAGGGCCACCCACGATCACAGCATCACCCTGACGGCGCCGGGTCACGCCACCATCGTCACGGGGACGGAGCCGCGAAAGCATGGAGTGGTGTCGAACCTGTGGTTCGAGATCCGCGGGCAGCAGTGGCTGACCGTGGAGAACGTCCTGGACCCGGAGGTCTCCCTGGTGGCGGACACCAGCCTCATGGGGGCCTCTCCTTCCGTCCTGCAGCGGTCCGGGATCGCCGACTGGCTGCAGGACGCGCACCCTGAAGCCAAGGTGATCTCGGTGAGCGGCAAGGCCCGGGCCGCGGTGCTCATGGCGTCCCACAGCAGGGCGCAGGCCTACTGGTTCGAAGGCGCCGTGGGTCGGTTCGTGAGCTCACGCCACTATCTGGAGACGTATCCGGAGTGGGTCGCGCCCTTCCACGACGAGGTCCTGGCCCCCATGTCCGAGGAGGTGGTCTGGGAGCTGTCGGTACCCGAGGGCTTCCGTGGGCTGGCGAGGGCGGACTCGGCGGACTACGAGGGGGACGGCACCCACACCACCTTCCCACACGCCTATACCGATTCCGAGTGGCTCTTCTCCCAGGGTCAGTTCTGGTCCTGGTGGGCCACCACGCCGCCGTTGGACCGGGCCACCCGGCTCCTGGCCCAGACCGCGGCGGAGGCCGAGGAGCTGGGGCGGGACGATGTCCCGGACCTGCTCGCCATCTCCTTCTCCCAGACCGACCGGGTAGGTCACGCGTACGGCCCCCTGAGCCTGGAGCAGCTGGACAACCTGTACCGCCTGGACCAGGAGCTGGGAGCCTTCCTCGATTGGTTGGATGCGGAGTACGGCCCCGACGGGTACGTCCTGGCCCTGACGGCCGACCACGGGGTTGCGGACTCGCCGGAGCATACGGCGGCGCAGGGGCGGTGGGCGATGCGGGTGCCTCGTGATTCCTCCTTCGCGCTACAGACCATCATGAACGATGCCGCGGGTAGGGTCGGCAGAGCGGACCGGCAAGCCCTGGCCGAGGCCCTCCGGGACGGCGTCACCGCCGTCTCCTGGATCGAGCAGGCCTGGACCTACCAGGAGTTGGGAACGCTTCAGGCCGCGGCGGACTCCTTTACGGTGCTCCAGGTGCAGAGCAGCCATCCTGGCCGCTACACCGGGTTGCTGGGCCGACAGGGGCTCGAGATGCGCTTCGCGGAGAACTCCCTGCTCTGGGCCTATCCGCGTGGCAGCACCCACGGCAGCCCCTACATGTACGACCGCCACGTGCCCTTCATCCTCTTCGGCCGAGGGGTGGAGGCCGGATCATCTTCCGAATCCGTGTCGGTGAGCGACTTCGCACCCACCCTGGCGGCGATCCTGGGGATCGGATTCCCCGACGACCTGGACGGAGTGCCCAGGAGGGCGGGGCAGGGGGGCTGATACGGAGCGGCTCGGCTCCGCGAGCCGGGCGCGCCGTCAGCCCGAGGCCATCTCCTTCAGGGAGCGGAGCTCGGCCGCCTCGATGGCGTCCCCGATCTCGTCGTCGGAGGCCTCCACCTCGGTAATGAAGAAGGCCTCCGAGACGCCCTCCTTGAGCCGCACCAGGTAGGTCATGGCGGAGACGCCGGCCTGGCCGGGGAGGATCTCGGCGAGCTGCCATCGCAGCGCCCACGCCTCCAGCACGGGCTCCACCACCTCCTGGACGGCCGGGACGTCGCGGGTGTAGAGGATGAGCGCGCAGTACTGCTTTCGCTCCCGCTTGACCTGCGACTCCTCCTCCAGGTAGTGCCGCATGCGGGCCTGGGTCTGGGCGACCTCGTCGAGGGAATCGGGAGCGAGGTTCACCATGACCCGCCGGTCCCCGAATCCTACCGCCGACCGGCTCGATGACGGGCCCGCGATCACCGTCCCCAGTCCCAGGCCGCCGGTGCGATGCATCTGGTCGGCGTACACGTTGCCGAAGTTCAGGCGCCACAGGGCCATGTTCACCACGTTGAACACGATGGACAGCGCCAGAGCCACGGACAGGAGCCCGGCTCCCGACGCCAGGCCGACTCCGATGGCCAGAAAGACGTAGACCGCGTCCTTGGTGTCGTTCAGGGTGGTCCGGAACCGCACCGCGGCCACGATTCCCGCCAGAGAGAAGGCCAGGGCCACGTCGCCCTTCACGACGATGACGATCCCCGCCACGGCCACGGGGAGGATCAGGAGCGTATGCACCACCGACTCCTCGTATCCCCTCTCCCGCTTGATCAGGATGTACGACCAGGTCACGGGGATCATGATGACCAGCGCCCCGAGGGTCGCCACGGTCGCCGCCAGGAGCCCATCGAGCCCGGAGGGCGGGGGGGCCTGGAGCCGCAACTCGTCGGCGAAGGTCTGCGTGATCTCCTGGGTGGCCGTGTTCGCGAGGTCGCTGATGGGCCGGGTGAAGAAATCCCCGACGGCCGGCAGCTTCCAGATGACCGCGCCCAGGACCGCGCCGACGACGACGTAATAGAAGATGATGCGGAGGGTCGCCCAGCCGGGCCGGGAATGGCTCACTCCCTCGACCTTCATTCCGGGAAGGCCTCCATTAGGATGTCGTCGTAGTGGTCCGCCTGCTGGGAGGTCCAGAGGATCAGGTCCACCACCTCGCCTTCGTCCAGGTCCGCCATGGGCCGTCCCGCCGTTAGATGGACCGTACGGAGGTCGTCCAGTGAAAACGCGGCGCGCCCGTGGAAGCGGTGGTTCAGCTCCAGCAGGGTGGCCAGGAACTGCTGGAGCCGCTCCCGGGGGGCCTGCATGATGGCGAAGCGCACCACGATGAGCAGCTGTTCGTCGTCGGGGTCCGCCAGGACCGTGACGGAACCGTGGGCCGAGCCGCGATGCAGGGGACGGTGAAAGCCTTCACGAAGCGTTCCAGCCCGCAGCTGCGCGACCAGCTCCGTGACCAAAGGCATAAGGGATTGAATCGCCATGACCGCCAACTTCGGGGTCGGGCCGCCCGAGGACAAGGAGCCCGCCCGCCGACGTGGCGGTGCGCGGACGCTCGGGGCGCTGTGGAGGGGAGGGCCGGCATCCGGGTGCACAGCGGACGTGGAGATTCCGCACAGGAATCGAAGTTAACATAATATACATTATGCGCACTTTCTCAGAACCGCACCCGCGAGGCTTCCGGCCCTGAGCGCCGTGGTGCGGCCGGTCGCCGGATGAAGGCCGGGGGCGGACTCCTCCGGTGCTTCTCTCCCGCTCTCACGCCTGCACGGGAGAAAGAAAGCCCCGGGCGCCGTTGGGCGCCCGGGGCTCTGGAAGATCGGACGAGGGACCGACCGACGGACTCCGCCGCTTCGTCAGCCCCTGGCGGACGCGGCCTCGGCCTCCGCCAGCCGCATCTCGTAGAGTCCCCGGTCCGGGTGGTTGGCCTCCATCTCGTCGAGGATCTCGCGGTAGAGCTCAGCGGCACCGGCAGCATTCCCGCGCAGCTCCCGGATCCGGGCGGCGGAGGCGCGTGCGGCCGTGCGCTCGAAGGCCATGTTGGCCCCGTTGGCGATCCGCAGGTAGGTGCCCTCGGCGTCCGCGAGATTCCCAGACATCTCCTGGGCCCGCCCCTCCAGGGTCAGGGCCTGCGCCCCCAGGGGATCCCCCGGAGCGATGCTCACCCGGTCCAGCGCCCGAAGCGCAAGATCCGGCTGATCGGTCTCCAGGTAGAGCTGACCGAGCACGAGCGCGGCCTCGCCGGCGTACGGAGTGTTCCCGAACTGCTCCAGATACTGGGAAAGGCCCACCTTGGCGGCGTCCGGATCTCCGGCGCCCAGGCTGGCCTGGATCTGCTCGAGCTGGATGCCCGCCTGCTGCAGCTGGCGCTCGCGCTGCTTGGAGTAGGAGAACACGCCGATGACGATGACCGCGAGCACCACGCCGAAGATGGCGAGGGTGGTCTGGTTGGCCTTCGCCCAGTGGCTGAACTCCAGGACACCGGCGATGAATGCGTCGTCCGGCTCTCCGCCCTTCTTCTGTCCGCCGACGCGGCGGCTCGACTTGGGATGACCCTTGGCCATGATCCCCTGCGTGTCTACAGCGAAAATCGTTGGTACAGAACGAGAAAAGCTATTTCAGCCCCCCCGGTCGGTCAACGCCTGAGCGCCCGGCTGGAGGCGAGCGCGAACGCCAGGCCGAAGGAGCAGACGGAGATCATGCCGGCCTCCCGGGGTCCCACGGCGTCGGCGAGCGCCCCCGCCACGGGCAACAGGAGGGAGCCCACACCCCAGGCGAGCCCCATGGCCACGCCGGATCCCACCGCGGCCCCCCGGGGCACCAGCTCCTGCGCCAGGACCACCACCGGCGGGAGGATGGCCATGTTCAGGAACCCGGAAAGGACCGCCGCGGACATGCCGGCGCCACTTCCCAGCGGAAGCCCCAGGGCCAGGAGGTGCGCCGGAAGCGCCAGCGCGGTGAGGGTCATCAGGAGCCGGCGGCGGTCCATTCGGTCGGTGAGGAACCCGCCGGTCAGCGTCCCGAAGGCCTGACCAGCCAGGTAGAGGCTCAAGATGGCGGCCCCACGGGTCTCGGAGAGCCCCTCTCCAGCGCCGATGATGGGGGTCAGGGTGAGGAAGACCCGCTGGGCGAAGGCCCCCGCTGCCGAGATCCCGAACACCAGCCCCAGGGGGCCCGCCAACAGCCGCAGGACGGTGCGCGGGCCCGGGGGCGGCACCGCCGGTCGCTCGCTGCGGCCCGACGGGAGCGCGAGATAGAGGACGGGGGCGAAGACCAGCACGGGGATCATCGCCATCCAGAGCCCCTCGAAGCCCACCCACCCCACCATGGCCACGGCCGCCAGGGGGCCCAGGGCGAAACCGACCGCCCCTCCAACGGAAAAGACGGAGAACCGGAGCCCGCTCCCCCTCTGTCCCCCTCCGGTGGCGGCGTACGAGGCCCCGGGCGGGTGAAACAGGGCGCTGCCCAGCCCTCCCACCACCAGGAGACCGAAGAGCGCCTCGAAGCTCGGGGCCAGCCCCATGAGGGACAGGAATACGCCGGAGATCACCGGGCCCACCACCACCAGAAGCCGCCGGCCGAATCGGTCGGCCAGGTAGCCCGCTACCGGCTGCACCAGGGACGAGGCCACCGAGAAGGCCGTGGCCAGCGTGGCGGCCAGGGCGATGTTCAGGCCCAGGCGGTCCATGATCCGGGGCAGCAGCGGGTGAAGGAACGCTGCGTACGCGTCGTTCAGCGCATGGGCCAGCGCCACCATCACGGCGATGCGGATCCCGGGCCCCACCAGGCGCGATCGGGGCAGCCCGGGGGCGGTCGTGGGGGCGTGCATCCGCGAATGCTAGGCAGAACCCCCCTCCCCTTCCACCCCTGGCGATTCGACCCGGCCCCGGCCATCCTCCCCCTACCCTTCACCCCCAACCCCTCGCATCGGCCGTTCCGCGCCCCGCTACGCCATGAGACACCCCCTTCCGTCCCGCACACGCCCGTCCTCCACCGTCGCGCTGGCGTTGGGGCTGCTCCTCAGCGCCGCCTGCTCTCCACCGGCCGCCGACGGTCCCGGTTCCGAGCCGGTCTTCTTCCCGCCGGCCAACCGGCCCGACGTCCGAGGCATCATGGGGGCGGTGGCGTCGGACCATCCCCTGGCCTCCGCGGCCGGGATGGCGGTCCTGCGGAACGGCGGGAACGCCATGGACGCCGTTATCGCCATGGCAGGAGTCCTGGCGGTCACGCGACCCCACATGAACGGCGTAGGTGGCGATGCCTTCGCCCTGGTCCGGGACGGGGAATCCGGCGAGATCTACGCGCTGAATGGGTCCGGGCGGGCCGGGATGGCCGCCACCCCCGACCTGTTCCAGGGCCTCGACCAATACCCGCAGAAGGGTCCCCTCACCGTCAGCGTACCCGGCGCCGTGGCCGCCTGGGTCGACGCATTGGACCGATTCGGGAGCCGCCCCTTGGGAGAGCTCCTGGCGCCGGCCATCCGCTACGCACGCGACGGATTCCCGGTATCGACCCGTCTGGCCTCGGACTTCCAGGCCCAGGGCGGCGACCTGAACGAAGCCGGACAGGCCCTGTACCTTCCGGGCGGCGCGCCGCCCCCGGTGGGAACCCTCCTGCGGAACGAGGCGCTCGCAGAGACGCTGGAACGCGTGGCCCGGCAGGGCAAGGCGGGATTCTACGAGGGTCCCGTGGCGGAGACGCTAGCCCGGTTCCTGGAATCCCAGGGCGGGCACCTCCGCGTGGAGGACTTCCAGCGGCACACGTCCACCTGGGTCGAGCCCCTCTCGGTGGACTATCTAGAACACACGTTCCATGTCATGCCTCCCAACACCCAGGGGCTGGCCCAGCTCCAGATGATGGGCATGGCCAAAGCGTTTGATTTCAGCACCTTGGGCCATAACACCTCAGGCTATCTCCACACGCTGGTAGAAGTGAAGAAGCTGGCCTTCGCAGACCGGGATCGCTGGGTCGCCGACCCGGAGTGGGCGGACATCCCCGTGGAGCGGCTGTCGGCCCCGGACTACCTGGCCGCCCGCGCAGCGGAGGTCCGGATGGACGCCGCCGCGGACTCGGTGCCAGCGGGCATCGGGGCGGACGGTCCGGAGGGGTCCGACCCGGCGCAGGCGGACGACAGCGGGGACACCGTGTACCTCACCGCAGTGGACCAGTGGGGGAACGCCGTGAGCTGGATCCAGTCCCTGTTCGCCGGCTTCGGCTCCGGGCTCCTGGAGCCCACCACCGGAGTCATGCTTCAGAACCGGGCCGCCCTGTTCACGCTGGAGGAGGGTCACCCGAACCGTGTCGAGCCGGGGAAGCGGCCGTTCCACACGCTCACGCCCATGCTGGCCACGCGGGACGGGGCCCTGGCCTTCACCATCGGCACCCCGGGTGGTGACTCCCAGCCCCAGAGTCTCCTGCAGATCGTCCACAATCTCCTTCTCTTCGGGATGACTCCCCAGGAGGCGGTGGAGGCACCTCGATTCCGGAGCCAGAGCGGACGAACCCTTCTGTTGGAAGACCGCATCTCCCCGCCGATCCGGCAGGAATTGGCCGATCTGGGCCACTCGGTCCGGGTCGTCCCCGGCTGGACCGCCACGTTTGGAGGCGCCCAGATGATCCGCCTCGAGCCCGGCTCGGGGACGCTCACCGTCGCCGCGGATCCCCGGCGGGAAGCGTACGCGATTGCCTACTGAACTCCCTCAGAATGACCATTCCGGTTCCAGAGCCTCAATGACCGCCACCCCAAACCCGACGGATCCCTCCGCCACACCCGGCCAACACGAGAGCCGCGCGCTCTTCGCCACCGGCGCCTTCCTGGCGGCGGTGGCGGTGGCCGCCGGGGCCTTCGGTGCCCACGCCTTGGAGGGCCGGGTGCCCGTGGATCTCCTGACGACCTTCGAGACCGGGGCACGCTACCACCTCAGCCAGAGCCTGGGCGTGGCTCTCCTGGCCCTCGGGGCCGCGCGCTGGCACTCCCCTGCCCTGCGAGCGTCCGGCTGGCTCGTGGTGCTTGGAACGGTGATCTTCGCCGGCTCCCTCTACCTGCTGGTGCTCACGGGTGTCCGCGGGCTCGGCGCCATCACCCCCATCGGGGGCGTCCTGCTCATCGCCGGATGGCTGACCGCAAGCGTGGCAGTCCTGGGCCGGGGCCGTCGGGCCTGACCGCCGCGAGATGCGAGACGAGGCCCGGATGAGCGGAGCACTCGGCTCCGGAGGAACGGCACCGTGAAAGGGCCGCCCTCCGGGGGTAAGCCGGCTCCCTGGCCGGTCACACCGGAGGCGATGGGCGACCTGGTGCGAGCACGTGAGATCCTCGGGGAATCGGCCCGGGTGCTGGTCCTCACTGGGGCGGGGATCTCCGCGGAGTCCGGGATTCCCACTTTTCGCGGTCCCGAGGGTCTCTGGAAGGAGCACCGGGCCGAGGACCTGGCCACACCCGGGGCCTTCCGCCGAGATCCCAGGCTGGTCTGGGAGTGGTACGCCTGGCGGCGCGAGCTCATCGCCGCCTGCCGCCCGAACCCGGGCCACCATGCGCTGGCCCGATGGCTTCGGGCGCGCGACGGAGGCGCCTGCCTGGCAACCCAGAACGTGGACGGCTTGCACACCCTGGCTCAGGAGGCCGCCGCCAGTGAGGAAGGCTCCGGTGCCACCGCCCGGGACCGGGGCCCCCTTCTGGAGCTCCACGGGAGTCTCTTCCGCGTCCGCTGCACGGAGTGCGGGGCAGAGGCACCCCATCGGACTCCGGTGGACGCCACGTCGGCGGACACACTCCCGGTGTGCCCCCGCTGCCGAGGCCTCCTCCGGCCCGCCGTGGTCTGGTTCGGGGAGATGCTCCCGGAGCCGGTGGTGTCCGAAGCCTTCCGTTGGGCTCGAAGCGCCGACGCCGCGTTGGTGGTCGGCACCTCGGCGTTGGTCCATCCAGCCGCCTCGCTTCCGCTGGAAACGCTGGGACGGGGGGGCCGCGTCGTGGAGGTGAACCCGGTGCCCACCGGCCTCACGCACCTCGCGACGGTCTCTCTCCAGGGCGGAGCCGGCACGGTTCTTCCAGTTCTCCTGGGCACGGGGGAAACCCCACGGGTATCACGGGTGTTTTAGAGAAGTCTTTTCCGCTCTCCGCCCCCCGCATTTCCTTTTCGACGTCTCGAGGTGGCCATGCCGAAGGTCCGTGCTCTCCTGCTCTCCGCCCTCTTCGTGGGGCTCGCCGGCTGCAACGGCGGCGACTCCACCGGACCCAAGGTGGCCGAGATCATCATCACTCCGGACGCCAGTGTGATTCAGTTCCTGGGCTCCACGGAGCAGTTCTCGGCCAGGGTCGTGGACACCAAGGGTTCGGTCATGACGGGAGTGACCCTCACCTGGTCCAGCAGCGATCCGTCGGTGGCCAGCGTGGACCAGACCGGCCGGGCCACGGCGTTGGCGGAAGGCTCGGTCCAGATCACTGCCTCCGCGGAGGGAATCAGCGGGAGCGCCGCGCTCCAGGTGGACGCGGCCGACTGCACCACCGACATCACCCTGGCGGCGGGTGAGTGGGAGATCCTCCCGGTGGACTGCGCCATCTCCATCCCCAGCGGCAGCCTGGGAGACCGCTACAGCGTGGCGGTCCTGAACCAGAACCTCACCGGGACCGCTTCCTCGGTGACCCAGGTCAACCTCACCACCGGGCTCGTGACGGGCGCGGCGGCCTCGCCGGTCCTGGCAACCGCGGCCCAGCAGGCCCCGCCGGCGCTCCTGGCCCGGGACACGCCACCCGTACGGCTCTCTCCCCGGCAGACCAAGCACGTGCGGTGGATCGAGGGGCTCCGTCGGAACACCCGGGCGAGGCACGATCGCCTTCGCGCGTCCGAGGCGAACCTCATCCAGGCGCTCGGATCCGATGCGGTCCTGCCGGACCGTTCCGCCGGCACGTCGGGCGCTCCGCCGGTAGCCCGCCAGGTGGTGGACCTGCCCGCCAAGCTCCAGCTGCGGCCCAACCCGGGGAACTCCTGCACCATCGAGGAACAGCCGGCGACGGCCATCCTGCTGGCGCAGAACGACGACATGGCCATCTACCAGGACTCGACGCAGAACGCCAACGCGGAGCGGGAGGCCACCGCCGCACAGGCGCAGTGGATGCTGGACTACTACTCAGCCTACGGGAAGGGCACCATTGATCAGTACTTCCCGGGCGTCCCGGACGTGGACGGCAACGGGAAGATCATCGTCTACCTGAGCTTCTTCGACGACCTGTCTGGCGGAGCCACGGCGGCCTACGTCTGGGGTGGGGACCTCCTCAGCGCGGATGACTGTGCGGCCTCCAACGAAGCGGAGGTCACGTATTTCAACACCGCCCTGGTCCGGGCGCTGGACGAAGGATTCGAACAGGCGCTGGAGACCGTCGTGCACGAGGTGAAGCACATCTCCTCGTTCTGGCAGGGCATCGCCCGGAACAACTGGTTCTCGGGCAACCCGTTCCAGCCCTCCTGGTTGGAGGAGGGCACGGCGGAGATCGCCGGGAACATGTCTTCCCGGCGGGCATGGGCCGCCCTGGGCGGTCCGGCGCCGAACGCCCGGGTCACCGAGGACACGTTCCGCGACCTCGCCTTCGACCCCATCACGGACGAGTTCTATCCGGAGGTCCTGGGTGTGCTCATCCGGATGAACCGGTCCCAATCCTACCTTTCGAGCCAACCCAACGCCCTGGTGGTAACGCCCAACGGCGCGGAGGATGGTCACTCCGTGTACGGTTCCGGGTGGACCTTCCTCCGGTGGCTGGGAGACGTCTACGGCGGGGCGGGCACCTCGCCCTACGCCGACGGTTCCTTCTTCGACTCCCAGAACGACTCCCTCACGGCCCCCGGGATCGCCGGACTCGAGACGGTGACCGGCAAGGCCTTTCAGGCCCTGCTGGAGGAGTACGCGCTGGGCGTCATGGGGCACATGAGCCCCTCGGAGGATCTGGCATACGCCTACACGAGCTACGACTTCAAGAGCGCGATCGAGATGTGGTGCTTCGCCGCGGCCCCGGGGGAGGATCCCAACAATTCCTGCGGGAACGCCAGCGGCCCCGAGGGATCGTGGCCCTGGCCACTGACGGCTGCCTCCGACGGGACGAACTACGTGAACTTCGGAGACCGGACGTACAACGGTTCCATCGGACCCACGGGGATCAGGGTGCACGAGTTCCGCTCCTCTGGGGCGGGCGCCGGCATCTCGCTGCGGATCACCGCCGCCCAGCCCGCCAAGGTGATCGTGCTGCGGCTGGAATAGCCATGGTGGGGGCCGCTGCCGGCGAGCCCCGACCCTCCAGGATGGTCCCGCGGGGCGACCCGGGGACCGAGCCCGCCCGCTCCGGAGTCACTCCGGGGCGGGCGTCGCTTCGTCGGGCGAGCTCTCGAGGACCCGGGACAGGACAGCCAGGTCGACGTTCCCCCCGCTGAGGACCACCACCAACGGACCCTCCCCGCCGGGGACTCGTCCCGCGAGGAGCGCGGCCAGGCCCGTGGCGCCTCCGCCTTCCAGCACGAGCCCCATGGAGCGGTAGGCGAAGGCCATGGCCCGGGCGATCTGTGCCTCGGCCACCTCTTCGTGCCGGGAGATGTAGTCCCGGACCAGGCCGAAGGTCACCTGGTTCGCGAGCCCGATCCCACCGGCCAGGGCCGAAGCGAGGGTGGGCTCTTCGGGAAGCTCCACGGGGCGGCCCGCCTCCAGGCTCGCCAGCATCACACGGGCATTCCGGGCGGACACCGCCGTGACCTCGGCCCGGGATTCGGCGGCATGAAGCGCGTACGCCATGCCGCCGACAAGGCCTCCGCCGGACAAGGGCACGAGGACGTCCGACGGGTCCACCCCGGCGTCCAGGATCTCCAACGCTACGGTGCCCTGCCCCGCCACCACCAGTGGATCGTCGAAGGGATGCACCAGGGTCCGGCCCGTCTGGCGGGAGATTCGAAGGGCCTCCGCCTCGGCTTCGTCGTAGCTGTCCCCCGTCACCCGGGCCTCCGCGCCCAGCCCCTCGATGGCCCCGAGCTTCACGGGGTCCACCCACTTCGGGACGCACACCACCGCCGCGATCCCCAGGCGCCGCGCGCTCCACGCCACCGCTCGACCATGGTTCCCCGAGGAGCAGGTGACGACGCCGGCTCGCCGCTCCTTGTCCGTGAGCGCCGACATGCGCGCCAGGGCACCCCGGACCTTGAACGAACCGGTCACCTGGAGGGATTCCAGCTTGAAGAACACGTCTCGCCCCAACTCCCCGCTGAAGGCGGGATCCCGTACCAGAGGGGTCGGAGGGAGCCAGGCACGGACGGATCGCCACGCTTGCCGGAGTCCCAGGCCGAGAGGGTCGTGGAGGGCAGGAAGCGAATGCACGGGCCCAGTGCTCAGGCACACAAGTTAATGCTAAACATGGCGTTAAACGGCCTCACCTGACACGGAGGTCGAGGACGATCTTGCCATAGCTCCCCCGGGATTCCATGAGGCGGTGGGCCTCCGCCACCTCGTCCGCGGGCAGGACCGTCCCCACCTGCGGTCGGATGTCGTGGGCCCGGGTGAACTCCACCAGCTCGCGCCAGATTCCCCCGAGCCGAGCCTCGTCGCCCAGCAGATAGCCCAGATGCGTAGCATGGAATCCAAGGGAGCGGGTGAAGAGTTCTTTGAGAGGAACGCGAGGAACCCCCCTCCACGCCCGCCACAGCGAGGCGGGATTCCACCACTGGTAGTCCAACGACGCGTATCCGGCCACCACGAGCCGGCCGAAGGGCGCCATGGATCCTCGGACGGCCCGGAAGACGGGCCCCCCCACCATCTCCAATGCCACCTGCACCCCCGCCCCCCCGCCCGCGGCGTCCTCCGCCAGCGCTTCCGAGAGGCGCTTCTCGAATCCGGGCTCACCGTACGGCACCGTCACGGCGGGCACCAGCGCCCGTACGCGGGCCAGCTTGGCCTCCGTTCGGGCCAGTGCCACCACCCGGCACCCGCGGTGGTGGGCCAACTGTACCGCGGCCGTGCCCACGCCTCCCCCTGCCGGAGATACGCTCACCACGTCACCCGGCCCGGCTCTCCCGAGGGTCACGAGGCCCACCCAGGCCGTCATGAAGTTCACTGGGAAGGCCGCTTCCTCGTGGAGACTGAACCCGGGAATCGACGGGAGGGCCTGTGCCGAGGGGACCACTACCTTCTCCGCGTACCCTCCGTACTGGGTCCCCACCATCACCCGCTCCCCCGGATCCCGGTCCACCCCGGGCCCCACCGCGTCGATGGTCCCGGCCGCCTCCATCCCCAGCGTGTAGGGGCGCTTCGGTGCCCAACCGTAGAGCCCTTTGCGGGAGAGCACCTCCGCGTAGTTCAGCCCGATGGCCTCCACCTGGACCCGGACCTGGCCGGGTCCCGGCTCCGGCTCCGGGATCTCCTCCCATCGAAGGACCCCGGGGGGGCCGGTTCGGTGGAGGCGGACGGCTCGCACGGTTTCAGGCGCTCCGGGCGTGGAAGCCCGGAGATCGCGGCGGCGTGCGCATGGTGGGCCCGGTCAACCCTCCACCCGGGCCAGATCCGCCTCGGCCGCCAGGTACCCGAAGGCGGCCCATTGATTCCGGTTCGTGAGGGTCCTCTCCATGAGCCGGTAGGCCTCCTCCCGGCGACCGTTCACGAAGTGCCACACGGCCACCCCGTACGCGGTAGTGGTGCTCTGAAGAGTCGCCTCGTCTCCCGACGGGCCCAGCAGGTCCTCCGGCGTCCTTTCTCCCTTGTGAAGGAGGAGGACGTCCAGGTACGAGCCGCTCTCGATGATGTCCATCTCCTCGCGGATGATGGACAACAGCTCGTCCGCCCGCGCCTCCAGGCCGAGCCGTCGCATGGTGTTGTTCAGCCAGTAGGCGGTGGCCACCTTCGAGTCGTCGTGCAGGGACACCGCCATACACGCCTGCCACGCCAGGAGCGCCTGCTCCAGCTCTCCCTTCAGGTAGTGGGCGAGGCCCAGGTGATACCAGATGTTGAAGTGGAGCGTGCTGGTGGGGATTCCGCGGGCGTTGGGCAGGCCATCGGGCTCCACCCGGTCTTCGGTCCCCTCGATGAGCTGGATGGCTCTGGTGAAGTCGGCGATGGCGTGATCGAACTCCCGAACCGAGACGTACCGATGCCCCCGATGCCGGTAGAACCGCGCATCGTCGGGGTGACGCTCGATGCCACGGCTGTAGATCTCGATGGCGTCGCGGTAGTGACCCAGGTACGCCGTGCGTCGCCCCAGCCAGATGATGGAGTCGGCGTCGGTCGGCGCCGAGTCGTACGCCGCCTGGGCCCGAGCCAGGTTCTCCTCGTAGACCGCTCGCACCTCCTCGGGGAGCTCCGGCGGCCGTAACTCGTCACCCAGCAGGGAGATGGCCTCGACCCCGGGGGCACGGGTCACGGCGGTCTCCACCGGGCCGGACTCCATGGACTCCACCTCCGGTGGGGCATCGGGCCGGCAGGCAACCAGGATCAGGGCAAATACGAGTACGGGGGTGCGCTTCACGATTCCTTCCTCGGCGTGCGGAGCGTCGACGCCCTCGGGGCGAAAGCCGGGGTCGTCCGCACAATAGAAAACCCTTCGCGAATGGACCAGTAGGCGGGGCCCGTTCCGTCCGCCCGGGCGTGCAGGTAGAATCCACCCATGACGGTCCCCCTCCTGCACTCCGAACGGGTCCATGCCCCCGGCCAAGAGCCCGGGCACTGGGCTTTTCTGCTCCACGGTATCTATGGCGCCGGGAGGAATTGGAACGCCGTGTTCCGGCGCCTCGTGGAGCGCCGCCCCGAATGGGGCGTGATCCCCGTGGACCTGCGGGGTCACGGGCAGTCACCCGCACCGGCGCCCCCCCACGATCTCGCCGCCTGCGTCGCCGACCTGGACCGCCTGGCCGCCACGCTTCCCCGCCGCCCTGAAGCCGTCATTGGACACTCGTTCGGCGGGAAGGTGGCGCTCCTGTACGGGGACGAACCGGCGCACGGCGTGCAGCAGACGTGGGTGGTGGATTCCACGCCGGATGCGCGGGCTCCGCAGGGGAGCGCATGGCGCATGCTGGAGGTGCTGCGCGGTGCCCCGGGACCGTTCGCGACACGGGAGGACGGGGTCCGCGCCGTGCTGGATCACGGATACCCCCGGCCCGTGGCTCAGTGGATGACCACGAACCTCGTGCCGGACGGGGACCGATACCGGTGGCGCCTCGATCCCGACCTGATGGAGGCGCTGCTCCGGGACTTCTTCCGCACCGACGCCTGGCCCGCCGTGGAGCACCCCCACGGCCCCGACCTGCACTTCATCCGGGCCACCGAGTCGTCC
>JBDHLC010000091.1:0-5625 GCA_039586075.1 Gemmatimonadota bacterium
GACCGTGGCCGGTCGGACCGAGGCCCGGACCGGAGGCGGAGCGCCGTCGGGGGTGCCGGAGTCCGGCTGGCAGGCGGACGGGACTGCGAATGCGCAGGCCGCGGCCAGGATTCCCACCCGGCGCATGAGGGGAGATCGAATCATGAGGAGCATCCTCGTCTACCATGGGTGCGCGTGCCGGAGGGGCCCTCCCGGGCGGGCCCCCAGGACCGGCCGTCAGATCATCGTGGCTTCCTTGTACGTCCGGCAGTCCAGCCTCGTCATGGATCCGTCCTCCATCTTGTAGTAGCCGACGTCGTAGGTCACCGAGTACGACCCGGAGTAGCCGAGTCCGCCGCCCGAGATGGAGTACGTCACCGACTCCGTGCCGGTCAGCGTCCCGCTGTGGGGTCCGTCCTCGAAGCTGGACGTGACGTAGGGGGCACACTCCGCGACGAGCCCCCCCACGGGGACCACGGCCAACACGAAGATGGCCAGGCCTGTTCGAAGAGTCCGATGCATGCATCTCCTCCCTGATCGAGGTTCCGGGGCGTGGTCGTTCCGCGCCCTCGAGACCAGGTTCGGGCCTGGGCCCGGGACGAAGCATGGCTGCATGGGACCGTCGGGGTTGCGGCCGAACCGGAGTCCATGACATCGGAACCCCGGGGACTCTGCCCGGTACTCTCCAACACTCGTCTCCGGGGATTCCTCCGGGCTTCTCCGCACGCTGGATCCAACCCCGCATCCCCATGTCTCGGAGCGAGCCGATCGGATCCTCCACGCTCTCCACCGTCGCCCGCCTGTGCGAATCCGGAAGGCCGCTGGAGGCCCTTCAGCACATCGCCGAAGGGCTCCGGGACGGCCCCGGTGAGGACCCGGCCTATCGGCTGGCCGCCCTCTGCCGTGAGCTCGAGGACCACCCCGGGCTGGCCGCCCCGCTCGGGAACGAGCTGAGGGCACTCCTCAAGCGCGCACGGATCAGCCGCGCGCTCACGGAGTCCGGGGTTCCCACCACCCGAGGCTTCTTCGGAGAGCTCGTGGCGCGGATGAGCCAGCGGTTCTTCCCCGAGCCGGAGGACCCCTCGGACCTCCGGACCCTGGTCCGGACCGTCTTTCCCCGTTCGGTCCCCGGGGTGGACGAAGAGCTGGCCAGCGCCATCCGCGTCCTCGCCCACCATGTCGGCAGCCTGGGGTTACAGCCCGAGATCACCCGTCGTCTTCCTCACCTGGAAGAGCCCGACTCTCCGTTCCTCGCGCTGAGCGAGCGCGTCCTGGTCTACATCCGGAGCTTCGAGAACGGGGAGTCGGGAGACGAAGAACCCCTGCTGCTCGAGGCGCTCGAGACCGTGGCCCTCTGCCGTGCGCAGGTGGAGCGTCTTCGTGCCGAGAAGGGCATCTACGGGACGAGCTTGCGTCTGACGGGGCTGTCGTTCCGGCTCCTTCGGCTCCTGGATCGCCTGGAGCTCCTCCTGCACCTCACGGAGCCCGTGGAACGGGACTTCCAGGGGAGCGCCGTGGCCCTTTTCCGGGAGCTGGTCTCCGCCGAGAACACACGGGATCACCTCTTGCCACACATCCGGGAGAGCGCGGACCTGCTGGCCTACCAGGTGGTGGAGCACGCCGCGAAGAAGGGAAGCAAGTACATCACCTCCGGGCGGGCCGATTACTTCCGCTTCTTCCTCTCCAGCCTGGGCGGCGGGCTCGTGGTCGCCATCTTCTCCCTCTTCAAGGTGGTGATGGGCGGGTGGAACGTCCCGCTCGGGATCGAGGCATTCCTCTACGGGGTGAATTACTCCCTGTGCTTCGTGCTCATCTACCTCACGGGCGCCACACTGGCTACGAAGCAGCCCGCCCTGACGGCCAACACCATTGCGCAGGCCCTGGGAGACCCGGACGAGAGGCACCTGGTGGAGCTGGAGAACCTGGTGGTGCGGGTCTGGCGCAGTCAGTTCGTCTCGTTCGTGGGAAACCTGGCCATGGCGCTTCCGGTGGCCTTCCTCCTCTCGGAGGTCTTCTTTCGACTGTCTGGCTCCATGGTGGCGGACAGCGGAAAGGCCACCGAGATGCTGGGAGGGCTGCATCCCTGGCAGAGTGGGACGGTGCTCTACGCCGCCGCCGCCGGAGTCTTCCTCTTCGCCGCCGGCCTCGTCTCGGGGTGGGTCGACAATCGCAACCTGTACGCCCGGATCCCCTCCCGCGTCGCCCATCACCGCCTCCTCATCCGGCTCATGGGCCCGGGCCGGGCTGCCGGTCTGGCCGGGTTCCTGGACCGGAATCTCGGGATCCTGGCGGGGAACGTGTTTCTCGGTTTCGCCCTGGGCTCCCTGGGCACGGTGGGTGCGATCCTGGGCCTGCCGCTGGACATCCGGCACATCGCCTTCGCCTCGGCCGAGTTCGGCACCGCCCTGGAGGTCCTCCACTTCCAGGTGGTGTGGCCCGTCCTCTGGCCCATCGCCCTGGGGATCGTGCTCATCGGACTCGTGAACTTCGTCGTGAGCTTCGGCCTGAGCCTGGTGACCGCACTGGAGTCGAGGCGCATCACGTGGAATGAGACCCGGGTTCTGGCGCGCCACCTGGGGCATCGGTTCATGGCCCGGCCGCTGGACTGGTTCTTCCCGCCGGGGGGGCGTGGGACCGGGGCCTAGGATCGGGACGATGTCCTCCTTCCCAGCGGACATCCGCGCGTCGCAAACCCGGGTGCGCGGCGGGTGATGGGGAGCGCGCCCCCCGGCTTCAGTTCCGCACCAGATCCATCAGGTAGATGTCGCTGTCGTAGATTCCGATGCTGACGAAGAGTTTTCCGGCGGCGACGTCGGCGCATTCGTAGGACCCGGACCCTCGCACTAGCGGTCGCACGGCTCCGTCTCGGACCTGTGCCTCGAAGACGCCCCATCCCTCCGCATCGACGGCGCAGAAATAGAGCCGACTGCCGTCGGCGGACCAAATTGGGCGTCTCAGCTGCCGCAGGGACGACGTGAGTGTATCCACAAGCACGCGCTCTACACCGTCCTCGGTCAGGCTGATCACCGCGGCCGGCTCTGGATCATGGGCGAGGACTCGCCCGTCTGGAGACCAAGAGGGCCGCATGCCGCGGAGCCCGAGCGGCCTGGGCGCCGACCACGGCTCGTCAGGAGTCCCACGTCGCACCTCGTAGACTTCATACCCGCTCTGTCCCACTTCGAGGACGCCGAAGACGATGCTGAGCCCATCCGGCGAGAAGCGCGGAAAGTACTCCTCGCCGTGATCCAGGGCGCTCACCCGGATCTTATTCGAGCCGTCGACGTCCATCACGAAGACGTCCCGAGTCCCGAATCGCATCGATATCCAGGTGATTTCCGTGCCGTCGGGCGAGAACTGGGGCGCGAAGTCATCCGCTTCGTCGTTGGTAAGGCGCCGGGGCTCGCCCCCATTCACCGGAATGAGATAGATATCCTGGTTGCCCGCGAGGTTGGAATCGTACGCGAGCCAGCGACCATCTGGAGAGCCTGCCCGGTTCTCCACTACCTGGTTCCCCGCGGTAACGGCTCTCGAGTCCGACAACCTGGCGATGCCCGATCTCGGGATCGGCATCATGTGCACATTCCGGCGGATGATCAGCCTGGACAAGGCGAGGCGGCTCCCATCGCGCGAGACCGTGAAGGTGTGCGGTAACAAACCCGCGGTAATGCGCTCGGGGTCTCCCGCGGACACCCCGCTATCATCCAGTCGCAGAAGGTAGAGGTCTCTCGAGCCGTCCCGGTCTGAAAGGAAGAGCAACTCACGGCTCCCGGGAAGCCACGTCGGGCTCATGTTCATCCCCCCTTCCGCCACGACACGTGTCCAGCCCTCACTCACATCCGCCAACCACAACCTGCTTGGAGCGATGTTCAGCCAACTGCCGCCCGCAAAGCCTCCGACCGCAGATTGTGGGTGTAGGTAGACTGCATTTCCCTCGACATATGCGATCCATCGCCCGTCCGGGGACCACGCAGCCGAGTGAAGGGCGGGGCCGGTCGCCACCGCCCGCTCGGCTTCGCCCGACGGCCCACCCACGAAGATGGAGTCCAATCCTGCCCCCCCGAGTCTCCTCGCACCCTTGCGACCATATACGAACCGGTCGCCGTGAGAGTCCCACACCTTCCCAGGGGGTCCCGGCCTCCCGGGGCCGCCCTCCCTTGGGACTAGGAGACTGGAGGTCCCACCCACAGGGGACACGGACAGCTCCTCGCCATCCGCGTGCCACCGAGGGAAATGCCAGGAACCGCCGCCAGGTGCCACAGGCATGAGCCGTGTCGAATCGGCGTCGAGTTTCCGCAGAAACACCTGCGAGCCGCCCCCACCCGGCATCACCGTGAATGCAATCGTGGACCCATCCGGGGAAATGGCCGGCTCGATCTCCAGCTCGGACCCGAAGGTGAGGTGCTTGAGAGTGGCGGAAGACAGCGACGGTTCGCCATTCCCCGGCGCGCGCCTCACCCACCATACCGCGGTCCACGCCACAAGCACGAACGCGGCCGCTGCTAGAATCCGGCGAGCGCGCCAGAGCACCCGAAGGTAGAAGTAGGGCAGAGCAGCGCGCTCCTCGAGGGGGGCCCCCAGGGCGTCCACGAAGTCGCGAACCGACGGATACCGGTCGTCTGGAGACACCGAGAGCGCTCGCGCCAGGGCGCGCTCGACGGAACGGGGCACGCTCCGGCGCGAGGCCCGGACCGGGGGTGGGGGAGTGATCAGCTTCCTGAGAACGATCTCCTGGCTGTCCCCTCCAGTAATAGGACGTGCTCCCGCGAGCATCTCGTAGAGGATGCACGCGAGGCTGTACTGGTCCGAGCGATGGTCGACCGAACCCGACTGCGTCACCTGCTCCGGGCTCATGAACGCCGGGGACCCGACCAGAGTTCCGGAGGTCTCGCCCTGCGCCCGACCTGCGGCGTCCACGAGTGAGGCGACTCCGAAGTCCGCCACCACCGCATGGCCCTCGATCAGCAGGATGTTCGCAGGTTTGACGTCCCTGTGAACGACCCCGTGATCGTGGGCATGGGCCAGGGCGTCGCCCACCTCTCGAGTGATCCGCAGCGCTTCTCGCAGGGAAAGGCGCCCGGACCGTGCAAGCCTCTGCCTGAGCGACTCTTCGCCGGCAAAGGGCATGGAGAAGTAGAGGAGCCCATCGGCCTCACCCGCCTCCAGGAGGGGCAGGACGTTGGGATGGGAGAGCTGTCCGACGATCCGGGCCTCGGTCCGGAAGCGGTTCGGGCCGAGGGACGAAGCGATATCGGGGCGAAGGACCTTCAGCGCCACCCGGCGCTCATACTGCCGGTCCCAGGCCGCGAAGACCGTCGCCATTCCACCCTGACCGACCTGCCGCTCAATGTCGTATCGGTCCGCCAGGGCCGCGCGAAGTCGTGCCCCGAGCTTGTCGGCCATCGACCCCACCCCCCGCTCCGACCAAAACCGCCGAGCGTAGCGCGTTCTCGGTCGAAGTCAGCCAGCGTCCAGGAGGGTCTTCGAGAATGCTACGAGCGACACCCGCCCAGGGCAACAGCCTTCCCGCATGGTGACTGATCGCGAGTCGGCAGCAAGCTCCGGAGTGGGGTGACCGTCCGGCTCGATCCATGACTGTTCGGACTGTGGGTCCGCCCAAGCTCCGCATCGACTGGCCGTTTGGCACGA
>JBDHLC010000048.1:0-7318 GCA_039586075.1 Gemmatimonadota bacterium
CTGGGGGCATGTTCGTCCTCCCGTCTGGGTGTTCATTCACCTTTGGATGTTTCCTCTGCCCCCAGGGGCGCCCTGGTCACGGTCACCAACCAGAACCCCCAGGACGTGCGGATCTATGTCGTACGAGGCGGATCCCGGATTCCCCTGGGTAGCCTGGGCACCGGAGAGCGGCGGTCGTTCCCGGTGCCCTCGTCGGTCCTGGGCGCCTCGGGCGGGTTCCGGCTGCAGGCCGACCCCCTGGGGGGATCGGACGCCTTCACCTCGGACTGGATCCCGGCCACCACGGGGGACCACGTGGAGTGGACGGTGGCCCACCGGCTGAAGTTCTCGCACTTCTCGGTGCGGCCCCGGGGCTGAAGCAGCCGATTGCGCGGGGGCGGACCCGTCCTCCCACCCGGGCGGCTGCCCCCAGGGGTGGCGCCCGTCCAGCTCCTTGGGGATCGAGGGGAGAATACCGATTGCGGGACCCGGGGGCGGTGCCGATGTTGCGGCGTCCCACCCACGAATCGGAGATCGACCCATGCACATCCGGACCCCCGCCCTCACCCGTATCCTCCTCCTAGTCCTCCTGCTCCTCCCCCAGTCGGTCCTGGCCCAGGACGAGGCCGCACCCGAGTGGACGCCCGAGCTGTCCATGCAGTTCCGGGGCATCGGGGGAACGGTCATCTCACCGGATCTCATGGAGGGGGAACAATCCGAGTACCGGACCCACGTGTGGGTGGCCGCGGCCGACGGGAGCTGGTCCCGCCAGTACACCCGCGGGGACGAATCCGCGTCGAGCCCCTCCTTCTCACCCGACGGGACCCGGCTCCTCTTCACCACCTCGCGGAGCGGAGAGAATCAGGTGTGGGCACTCCCCCTGGCCGGCGGTGAAGCCTACCAGGTGACCGACGCCGAAGAGGGCGTGGGCTCGTACGCCGTCGCCCCGGACGGGAGCCACCTGGCGTACACCATGCGGGACCCCGCCAGCGAGGAGTGGGAGACCGCCGTGAAGGAGAAGCGGGACGTGATCGTGGCCGACACGGACTTCCGCTTCAGCCACATCTACATGGGACCCTTCGGCGACGGCCTTCAGGAGCACGCCCACCAGGTCACCGACGGCGACTTTACCGTCACCGGGTGGGACTGGTCCCCGGACGGGGCCCACATCGTCTTCTCCCACCAGACGGACCCGCGCATCAACACCGGCCGCTTGAACGGCGACATCTCGGTGGTGAACACCATGGAGCACTCCGCGGAGGACGAGCACACCTTCGCCACCCGGCTCCTGGTGTCGGGCCCCGGTGTCGAGGGCTCGCCACTGGTCTCCCCGGACGGAAGCCTGGTGGCCTACGTCTCCACCGGAAACCAACCGGAGCCCGTGGGGCTGGGAGACGTGTACGTCGTCCCCATGGAGGGGGGAGAGCCGCGTAAGCTCCACGACACCCACGACCGCTCCGGCGGACTGGTGGACTGGGTGGACGACGGGCACGCGGTCCTGATCCTGGAGAGCATCGGCACCACCCGTCACCTGCAGGCGCTGCCGGTGAACGGGAACGCGCCGGTCCAGGTCACGCGGGGCGCAGGGGTCATGGCCGGCGCCGACTTCGCCTTCGGCGCGGACCGGATGGCCTTCACCTGGCAGACCACGGACGACCCCGCCGACGTCTACGTGAGCCCCATCGCCAACTGGGCGCCCCGGCAGATCACGGACCTCCATGCCGACGTCGAGATGCCGCAGATGGGAAGGACCGAGCTCCTGACCTGGCGCTCGCAGGACGGGGCCTTCGAGATCGAGGGGCTCCTGACCTACCCAGTGGGCTACGAGCCCGGCCAGCGCGTGCCCCTGGTGCTGAACGTCCACGGGGGACCGGCCGGCGTGTTCAGCCAGTCCTTCACGGGCTCCGCATCCATCTACATGATCCAGACCTTCGCCCAGCAGGGGTATGCGGTGCTGCGGCCCAACCCCCGAGGCAGCACCGGCTACGGGAAGGAGTTCCGCTTCGCCAACGTGCGGGACTGGGGCTTCGGGGACATGGACGACCTCATGGCGGGAGTGGACCGCGTCATCGAGATGGGAGTGGGTGACCCGGACCGGCTCCTGCTCATGGGGTGGAGCTACGGCGGATACATGACCTCGTTCGCCGTCACCCGCACCGACCGCTTCAAGGCGGCGAGCATGGGGGCGGGCCTGCCGAACCTGGTGTCCATGACCACCACCACCGACATCCAGGACTACCTGGTGGGGCACATGGACTCGGAGTTCTGGGAGGAGTACGAGACCTACGAGCGGCACTCGGCCATCTACCGGATCGCCAACGTGAAGACCCCCACGCAGGTGATCCACGGGGAGAACGACCTGCGAGTCCCCTTCACCCAGGGGCAGGAGTTCTACCGGGCGCTGCAGCGCCGAGGCGTGCCCACGGAGATGCTCATCCTTCCCCGCACCCCCCACGGACCCCAGGAGCCGAAGCTCCTCATGGAGGTAACGCCTCGGATCCTGAGCTGGTTCGAGCGGCACCTGCCCGAGACGGCGGCGGTCACCCAGGACGCTCCCGCACCGGCCGGGATGCGGTAACCCCGGGGGGGACTCGAATCCGGGAGCGGTCGTGACCGGGACGTTTCCACGGCGGCGGTGGGGCCCGGCGGTGCAGCGGGGCTCCACCGCCGCGTGCGTCGGGCCCCGACGGCCGGCCCATCGCCCCCAAGGCCTGCGGGTGCGACTCGCCGCGGCGGCGTGCGCGCTCGTGGCTTGTCCGGCCCCGGTGGAGAGCCAGGAGTGGTCCCCGCCGCCGGCCCCTCTGGCCAGCGAGGAGGGCTCCCCCATCCAGCGGTTGGGCTACACGCCCATGACCGAGGGGGCCGACCCGGTCCCGGAGGGCACCTTCCAGGCGGACCTGTGGCTGGGCTACAGCAACGTCTGGGAGAAGGACTCCACCACGACCCACCACCTGTACATGGACTTCGAGCGGCTCCTCACCGCGCTCACGGTCCGGTACGGGTTGAGCGACGGACTGGAGGTGGGAGGTCGGCTCACCCTGGAGACGACCTCGGGCGGCTTTCTGGACCCCGTAGTGGAGGGGCTGCACGGCTTCCTCAACTTCTCCAGCCGGAACCGCGAGCGTTATCCCCGTGGGGAGTACCAGCAGTACCTGGAGCTGGAGGGGGAGCGGGTCCTGGAGGTGGCGCGTAGCGACCTGGCGCTGGAAGACGTCCGCCTGTTCGCCAAGTGGAGCCTGTACGGGAGCGCCGACGGCGGTCGGGCCCTCTCCGTTCGGGGGGTCGCCCGCGTCCCGATCCGGTCCAACGTCCGTGGTCCCGAACGGACCGACCTGGCGGCCATGCTCCTGGGCCGCACCCGCTGGGGGGCCCTGGACCTCCACGGGATGCTGGGCGCCTCCTCGGTGCGCCGTGCCCCCGAGATGCGGGAGGTACTGAACCCCGCCCAGCTCTTCCTGATGATGGCGGCCGGTTATCGCGTCACGGACCGGTGGAGCTTGCTGGTCCAGTTCTCCGCGGCCACACAGATTCTGGGGGATGTGGGGGACCGGGACCTGGACCTGCCCCCCATGAACACCGTGGTCGGGTTGGCCTGGAGGCCCGCCCCCGGGTGGCGCCTGGAGGCCGCCGTGCAGGAGGACACGCCCCCGTGGGGTCCGTCGGTGGACTTCACGCTCCAGCTGGGCCTGAGCCGAACGTGGTGACGGTCCTGGACCTCTCGAACCGGAGACCCGGCCGTGGATGAACGCGCCCCCGACCCCTCCCGGTACGTCCTGGGCCACACCGCGCGGGAGCTGGACCGCCTCGACCTGCAGGGCATCCTCTACCGGGACGTGACTCGGCGGGCCTTCCACCGAGCGGGGCTGGGCCCGGGAATGCGCGTGCTGGACCTGGGGTCCGGTTCCGGCGACGTGACCCTGCTGGCCAGCGAGGTGGTGGGCCCATCCGGGCGGGTCGTGGGCGTCGACCGGGAGGTGGGCACGGTGAAGGCGGCTCGGGCGCGGGCCGCGGCGGCCGTAGGGAACGGCCGAGCCCCTGAAACCCCGGGTCGGGAGTCCCCGTAGGCCTGTTCAGCAGCCCTTCCCACCCACCCATTTCCGGCCTGTTCGAAGCGGGCTCGACAAACCACAGGGGTTCCCATGAAGCGCACCCTCATCCTTCCGGTTTCCGCAGCCGCCCTGGGAGTGGTCCTGGCGCTGGGCGTCTTCGCCCTCAAGCGTGCCGCCCTCAACGCCCTGGAAGACCAGCGCTTCATCACCACGGTCGAGCTGCGGGGCGGCGACCTGGTGGATATCGAAGAGATCCTGGCGGAGGTGGACGAGGCGCGACTGGAGGCCGAGACGATCCACGAGATCGTGGAACAGGCCCGCCAGGAGATCCGGCACACCCTGGAGACGAATCGCGACCTCACCGAGGCCCAGCGGACGCAGGTGATGCGGGCGCTGGAGCGGCTCGAGATCACCTCCGGCCCTCCCCTGGAACCGGGCCGAACCGACGCCTCCCCGGACCCCGAGAGCGGATCGGGGAACTGACGACCCGGCGCGTGGCCGGACGCCCTTGCTCCGGCCCTGGGCCTCTTCTACCCTGACGCTCCGCTCCGGAGGCGTGCCGCACCGGTCCGCCGCCGGGTGAGATCCGTCAGCCGAGATCGCTTCGGGGGAAGCATGCCGCGCCATATCGATTCGTCCCGGCTCGGGCTCGTCAGGGTCCGAGCCGTTGTCCGTGTCCTCACCCACCTGTGCCTCCTGCTCCCGGTGCCCGGCGCCGCGCTGGCGGCCCAGGACACGGCCCCCGCCCCGTCCCCCGTCCCCGCCGAGGTCGCCGCGCCCTTCGCTTCGGGAGCGAGCGTGGCGCAGGTGGAGATCGACGGGACGGAGCTGGACCTCTACGTCTACAAGCCCGAGCACTACGTCGGCGACGGCTTCGTCCTGCTCCTTCACGGCGCCTCACGGGCCGCGGAGGCGTACCGGGACAACGCGGCGGAATTCGCCGACACCTACGGCCGGCTGGTGGTGGTGCCCCTCTTCGACCGGGAACGCTTCCCCAACCGTCTCTACCAGTTCGGGGGAGTCTTCCGCGAGGACGGCTCGTTCGCGGACGCAGAGGAGCGGACGTACCGGTTCATTCCACGGCTGGTGGAGCACATCCGCCAGCGGGAGGGAGGCGCGAAGCTCCCCTACGTGATCCTGGGCTACTCCGCCGGTGCCCAGTTCGTGGCGCGGATGTCGGCGTTCATGGACCTGGACGCGGAGCGGCTCATCGCCATGAGCCCGGGCTCGACGCTTTTCACCACCCGGGAGATGGACTTCGGTCTGGGATTCGGCGGCCTCCCGGACGAGCTCGGCAGCGACGAGCGGATCCGGCGCTACCTGGCCCTTCCCCTGACGGTGGCCATCGGAACCGCCGACCGCGAGATGGCGCAGCTCCCCCAGGGCGACGCCTACGACCAGGGCGTCCACCGGTATTCCCGGAATCTCCGGTGGTTCAACGAGGCCATGGACCTGGCCTTCCAGAACGAGTGGGACTTCAACTGGCGGCTGGTGATCTTCCACGGCGCCGGACACCCACCCGTGGAGATGTTCCACCACCCGCAGATCGGGAACGCCCTGTTCGGGCACCGGGAGTCGGCATCCGGCGTGTACTAGGACCGGCAGGGCGGAGAGCAGGGATGGAAGTGCGCTAGGAAGACCGGGCGGGAGGCTTGGATCGAGGGGCAGAGAGCGGACGGGGAGAAGCGGGAAGCGCGGATCGAGGGGCGAACAGCGGAGGGGCGGCGGGAAGCGCGGCCGACCGGGAGGCGGCCGACGGGATCGCGCTCTATAATGTCCCGCTCATCGGAGGTCCCGCTCTCCCCCTGGAGGTCCCCATGAACCCCCTCCCCGCCCTCCGCACGGCTGTCGCGCGCCTGGCGCTGGTTCTCGCCGTCACCACCGTTCTCGCCACCCCGGGCTCGGCCCAGGACGCGCCGGCCACCCTTTCCCAGGCCGTCCAGGAGGCACTCACCCGCCAACACCCCGACTCGGTGATGAACCGCTTCATGGCCGAGCTCCAATCCGGGGAGTACACGTACCGCGTGGATCTCGATTCCCTGAGCGCCATGGGAATCGCCTTCATGCAGGGGGGGGAGACGGAAAAGGGGATGGCGGTCATGGGGATCGCGTCCGCGGCGGCCCAGATTCAGGCCGCCGATATGTTCCCCGAGGAGGTTCGCCGCGCCATGGAGGCGCCCTCGCAAGAGGCCACCGAGGCCGAGTCGCCCAGCGCCGAGCCTGTGGGCGCGGAGGACCCGAACGTCGATCTGGGCCCGGCGCGAGACGACCTGGAGCGGTTCCACGGTCTCTACGCCAACCCGGAGCAAGGGCCCGAGCGGGCCGTCTTCCTCATGACCGGGTGCCGGGGCCGCCTGGAGGCCGGAGCCATGTGGGGCGACGTAGCTCCCTGGGAGATGCGCTCCGAGGGTGATACGGAATTCTACTGGCCGGGAAGCTCCTTCGCGCAGCCCTTCCGGATCGAGATCACCGTGGGTCCCGACGGGCGCGGGCAGACCATCCACCACGACATGGATTTCGTCTCCACGCCGCTGGAGCGAATCGGGGAGCTCCCCCGGGAATTCGTTCCGCGGTGCGAGCGCGGGCGCTGACGCCGAAACCCGCGGGCCCCCGGGTTCGTAGACTGGAGTGAACGGACCGACCCCTCTTCCGGAGTCTCCTCATGAAGCGCGCGCTCTACCTGCCCATGGCGGCAGCCGCCCTGGGTGTCATCCTGGCCCTCACCGTCTGGGCCATGGACCCACCCAATCACGTGATACAGGTCACCGACGTGGCGGAGGTGGTGGATGTGATCGAGGCGGTGGAGGTCGGCGAAGTCGCCCCGCGTGACCTCCCGCTGCACGAGCAGGTCCTGCAGGACGTCCTGTTGAGCGTCCGGGAGGAGCTGCGGGTGGCGCTGGAGAGCGACCGGGATCTCACCGCAGAGGAGCGAGAGGAGATCCGCCGGGCGCTGGAGCGGGTGAACGAGAGGCTGCCCGTGAAGGTGGAGCTGGCGGAGATCCTGGGCCCCGAGGACGGCTCGGCGCACCCGGATCGGCGGGACGCCGCATCCAACGAGACTCCGGCGCCCGACGCCCCCGAGGCGACGCCCGAGCCCGCCAAGTCCGGAGGGAACTGAGAAGGGGGCCCCATCAGGGCCCCCCTCCCATCATCCCACCTTCCGTCGTCGCAGAGCCGCTTCGCACGGAGGCTGCTCCGCGAGCACGCCGCGCCACGCGGACGCTGCTCCACGCGGACGGCGCTCCGCGCCACTCGGGGCGGATCAGCACATGAGGTGCCGCGCCGCGCCG
>JBDHLC010000048.1:7334-25404 GCA_039586075.1 Gemmatimonadota bacterium
CCCTCCCTGTGGATCCCGGTGGTGCGAAGGATGTCCTCCATGAGGCACCACTTCGTGATGGACGACTGGATGAGGTTCACGCCGATGAAGGCGGTGAAGAGGAGCCACCAGGGGCTCACCCAGTAGGCCAGGGCCAGGGAAAGGAGAATGAAGGTGCCGGCGATGAGTCGGATCTTCTGGTCCATGGTCATATGTCGAATCCTCGAGGTTCGGGTCAGGGGTTGGGTGTGCGGTTACGACGGAGCGCCGCCACCGGAGTCGGCGGTGGCCTCCACCCCCAGCTGGATGGCGTGGATGGGGTGCCGCGGGTCGGCGACGCCGTTGCACCCCTCTACCGCGGACATGAGCTCGGAGGCCCGGTCGTCGGGCACGATGGTGAAGGCCATGCGGGAGGCGTAGGGCGCCGCCTGCCCATACCACCCGGCGACGCCGGTACCGTGGCCCTCCACCGGAAGCTGGCTGTGGGCCATGATGCCGTGGTCCTTGAGGAGCTTGGACACGCACCCCTGATCCTCCTCCAGGTACAGCAGAATGATGATCTTCATCTCACAGTCTCCTTGGCTGATCAGGGGGTGGGGGCCGGCTCCACGGGAGTCGGCGCCGCGGAGGGCTCACCGGGGGTATCGTCCCCGCCGTGCTGCCCCTTCCGCATGAGGAAGTAGATCCCGGGGACCACGATCAACGTGAGGACCGTGGAGGCCACCGCGCCCGTGATGAGCGCCACGGCCAAGCCCTGGAAAATGGGGTCGAAGAGGATCACCACGGCGCCGATGACCACGGTGCCGGCGGTGAGGGCGATGGGCCGGGTCCGCACCGCGCCCGCCTCGATGACGGCCTGCTTGAGGGGCACGCCCTGCCCGATGCGGGCCTCCAGGTAGTCGATGAGGAGGATCCCGTTCCGCACCATGATCCCCGCCAGCGCGATCATCCCGATCATGCTGGTGGCGGTGAAGAAGGCCCCGAACATCCAGTGTCCGGGAGCGATCCCCACCAGGGTCAGGGGGATGGCGGCCATCATGACCAGCGGCGTGGAGAAGGACCCGAACCACGCCACGATGAGGACGTAGATCAGGACCAGCGCGCCGGCGAAGGCGATCCCCAGGTCCCGGAAGACCTCGAAGGTGATCTGCCACTCCCCGTCCCACTTCAGGACGGCTTCCTGCGTGCTGGTGGGCTGGCTGGTGTAGAGCTGCCTCAGCTCCCCGCCGGCGGCCTCCAGCTCCGCCAGGTCGTCGTTCATGTCCAGGATGGCGTACACGGGGCTCTCCTCGCCCCCGGCCACCTCGGCCATGACGTAGACCACCCGCTCGCCGTTCTTCCGGTCGATGACCTGGGGCACGGTGGTCTCCTCCACCTCCACCACCTCGCTCAGGGGCACCATGGCCCCCTGCATGGACGGGACGTGGAGCCCCTCCAGGCGGTCGGCGCCGCTACGGGCCTCCTCCGCCAGGCGGACCTTCACCGGAACCACGGTCCGGGCCCCGGGCGCCTCCAGGTGGGTGACGTTCCGGCCGGCCACGCTGAGGGCCAGGTTCTGCACGACGCGGGCGTTGTCCACGCCGGCCAGCGCCGCGCGCTCCTGGTCCACCCGATACTTCAGCTCGGTCTGGGGCGCCTTGAGGGAGACGTCGATGTCCACCACCGACGGGTGCTGGGCGAAGCGCTCCATCACCCCCCGGGCCACCCGCTCCCGGGTCTCGTCGTCGGGTCCGTAGACCTCGGCCACCAGGGTGGAGAGCACCGGCGGTCCCGGCGGCACCTCGGCCACCTTCACCACGGCGCCCACGCCCCACTTGTCGGCGGCGGCCCGGGCCAGGGGCCGGAGCGCCAGCGCCACGTCGTGGCTCTGGGCTTTCCGATCTCCCTTCTCCACCAGGTTCACCTGCAGGTCCGCCACCGCGGATCCACGGCGCAGGTAGTAGTGCCGGATCATCCCGTTGAAGTTGTGGGGAGCCGCGGTCCCGGCGTACAGCTGCACGTCGGCCACCTCGGGAAGGCTCGTGGCCGCCCGCCCCACGTCCTGCGCCACGGCCAGGGTGGTCTCCAGGGGGGTCCCCTCCGGGAGATCCAGGATGACCTGGATCTCGTTCTTGTCGTCGAAGGGGAGCATCTTCATGGCCACGGTGCGGTTCAGGAACATCCCCGCCGCGCCGATGAGGAGGAGGGCCACCACGGCCATGGAGCCCCACAGCCGCACGGGCTTGTCCAGCAGCGGCTCCATGAACTTCCGGTAGAGGATGTAGATCCTGGTGTCCTCCAGGACGTAGCCCTTCTCGTCCATCCCGTGCTCATGGCCGTCGGCGTGGGCTCCCTTCAGCAGCTTGAAGGCCAGCCAGGGGGTGATGATGAGGGCCACCCCCAGGGAGAAGAGCATGGCCACCGTGGCGCCGATGGGCATGGGGCTCATGTAGGGCCCCATGAGCCCCCCCACGAAGAGCATGGGCAGCACCGCCGCGATGACGGTGAGGGTGGCCAGGATGGTGGGGTTCCCCACCTCGTCCACCGCCGCCTTGGCCGCCGCCCGCAGGGGGCGATCCCGCATGGCGAAGTGCCGCTCCATGTTCTCCGCCACGATGATGGAGTCGTCGATGACGATTCCGGTGACGAAGATGAGGGCGAAGAGGGTGACCCGGTTCAGGGTGTACCCGAAGATCTGGTAGACGAAGAGGGTGAGGGCGAAGGTCACCGGCACGGCCATCATGACCACCACGGCGGCCCGCCACCCCATGGTGAGCGCCACCACGAGCCCCACGGCCAGGATGGCCATGAGGAGGTGCTCCTGCAGCGTCACCACTTTCTCCCGGGCCGTCTCCCCGTAGTTCCGGGCCACCTGAACGGTGACGTCGGAGGGGATCAGGGTGCCTTCGGCCTCGTGGATCTTCTCCTCCAGCGCCTCACCGAGCTCGGTGGCGTCGGTCTTGGGCCGCTTGGAGACGGCGATGGCCACCATGGGCGTCCAGCCCGTGGCCGCGTCGGTGTGGAAGGTGTACTGGGTCACCTCCGCCGGCCCGTCCACCACCCGGGCCACGTCCCCCACCTGCACCAGCGCTCCGTCCCGCACGTCCAGGACCACGCGCTCCACGTCCTGGGCACTGGCCAGGAAAGGCCCCGCGGTGACCCTCACCACCTCGCCCTGCCGGGTGAACTCCCCGGCGTCGGTGCGCGCGTTGCTCATCTGGAGGCGCTGGGCCACCCAGGCCGGGTCCAGCCCGAACTCGGCCAGTCGCTCGGGCAGGAGCTCCACACGAATCTCCCGGGGCTCGCCCCCCACCACCTGCACCTCACGCACGTTGGGGACGGACTCCAGCGACACACGCACCTCGTCCGCCAGCGCCCGCAGGTCGTCGGTGCTCATCCCGTCCGCCCGGAGCGTGGCGGTGAAGAACGGGACGTCGTCGATGGTCACCGTCTTCACCAGCGGGTACATGAAGCCCGGCGGCATCTCGTCCATGTGCTTCATCATGGTGGAGTAGAGCTGGACGAGACTCACCTCCATGTCCCTTCCCACCTCGTACCGGACGGTGGCCAGACCGAAGCCCGGCTCGGCATGGGAGTAGACGTACTCCACGCCGTCGATGCCCTGCACCACCGACTCCAGGGGAATCAGCAGGCGGTTCTCCACCTCTTCCGGGGTGGCCCCGGACATGGGGAGGTAGATGTCCGCCAGGGGAACCAGGATCTGCGGCTCCTCCTCCGACGGCATGGTGGCCAGCGTCCAGACGCCCAGGCCCAGCGCCGCCGCCATGATGAGCGGGGTGAGCTTGGAGTCCAGGAAGGCCGCCGCCAGGCGGCCCGCGACATTGCTCTTCATGTCCTCAGCCCTCCTGGCCGGTGGTGGCGGACGGGACGGCCCCGACGGTGGCGGTGGCAGCCGGATCCTCGGCCGACGCAGGCACGCGGGTCACCCCCGACACCGGCTGCCCGTCCTGGAGTCCCCGGGCGGGGCTCCGCACCACGGTCAGCACACCGGTGGGACCCGACAGGATCTCCACCGCCTCGCCGTGGGTGCGGCCCAGCCGGATCCAGCGCAGGTGCAGGACGTCGTCCTCCACGGTGTAGACGCCGGTGAGCTGCCCGGTCCGGACCACCGCGTCGGCGGGGATCCAGCGCGTCGCGCCCGCTCCCTCCGGGATGGTCAGCCGCACGAAGGCCCCGGGGATCATCCCCTCGGCGCTCTCGGGAATCACCTCCACCTGGAACCGGCGCGAGGCGCGGTTCAACGCGGAGACCACGTTGCGCACCGTCCCCGGGACGGTGCCGTGGTCGGTCTCCAACAGAACCTCCTGACCCACGGAGACGGTCCCGGCCAACCCGGCGGGAAGCTCCGCCACCACCTTCAGCGCGTCCCCGGAGAGCTGCACCAGGGGATGGCCCGGGGACGCCAGGTCCCCGGCGTCGGCCATGCGGGCGGTCACCGTACCGGTGAACGGCGCCCGGATCGACACGTAGGCGGTCTGGGCCTCCGCCTCCTGGACCATGGCCTGGGTGGCGGTGAGCTGCGCCCGGGCCTGGTCCAGCTCCTGGGTGGAGGCGGCGCCGTCCCGCTCCAGATTCTGGATCCGCTGGAAGGTGCGCTCGGCCAGCTCGCGCTGGGCCCGGGCCGCCTCGATGCGGGCGGTGACGTCGCCGGCGTCCAGCGAGGCGATGAGCGCCCCCCGGGAAACCCGGTCCCCGACCCGAACCGCCACGCGCTGGATGGTCCCGGCGGTGCGGGTCGCCACGGAGGCTTCCTCCAGCGGAACCACCTGGGCGGGATGGATGGCCTGGGACGCGGCGGTCCAGGACTCGGTCACGGTGACGGCCGCGGGCTCCAGGTCCCGGGCCGCGTGCTCGGAGGGGTCGGCTCCGCAGGCTGCAAGCGCCAGGGCCGCCCCGGTGACAATCACGATGTGCTTCATGGTGTTCATCCAGTCGTTCTGATCGTTATCGGGAATGCGGGAGTCGGTGGGCGCGCGACGGCGCGTAGCCGCCCTCACCCCTCCTCCCGCGTCGACCCGGCGCCGTTCCCCAGGACGAAGTCCAGGGCCGCCAGGGCCATGCTCAGGTTCGCCTCGGCCTCCACCACCCCCGTGCTCAGCTGGGCGGCGCGGGCCTCGGCCTGAAGGAGGTCCGCCACGGTGGCCATGCCCTCCTCGTACCGGCGGCGAAGCAGCCGCACGGCTTCGTGGGCGGCGTCCGCGGCGGCGGTGGCCGAGCCGAGGGCCGCCCGGGCCGCGTCCACGCCACGGCGAGCGGAGCGCACCTCCGTCTCCGCCTCCTGCTCACGCTGGGTCTGCTCCAGCCGGAGGGCCCGCGCCTGGGCCCGGGCGGCTTCCGCTCCGCGGGTCATGGAGAACCCGGTGAAGAGGGGGACGGACAGCTGCACCCCCACCGTCCAGTTGTTCTCGCGGGAGTCGCCGATCCCCGGGGCGTGGGTGGAGACCTGTCCGAAGGCCTGAAGCCCCGGGAGGCGCTTGGCCGTGACGGCCCGCGCCCGGGCTTCCGCGGCCTCGACCCCGGCGCGTCCCGCCACCAGGTCGGCCCGGCCCATGAGCTCCGCGTCCGTGATGGCACCCGGCTCACCCGAGGCGTTCAGGACGTCCGCTCCCTGGGAGGGCACCGGAAGCCGGTCCGCCGGCCACGCCAGCCAGGATCCCAGCGCCTCGCGGACGTCCAGGACCCGGGCCCGGGCGTGCTGGACCTGGGCCCGGATCCCCGAGACCGCGGCCTCGGCCTGGAGCAGGTCGGCCTGGGTGCCCATTCCCTCGTCGACCCGGCGGCGCACCCGCTCGCTGGTGGCCACGGCGGAGGCTTCGGCGGCCTCCAGCGCCTCCAGGGCCGAGGCGGCGCGAACCGCGCCCACGTACAGGGCCCGGGTGCGGTAGACCGTCCCTTCCCGGGTGCGGTCCAGCACGGCGCGGGCGGCGCGACTCTCCGCCTGCCCGGCGTCCCGCTCCAGCCACCGGTCCCACAGCGCGATGTCCCACTGGGCCCCGACGCCCGCCGTCCAGTCGTTCACGGGGTCCGGGTCGTTGAGGGCTCCGATATCGAAGTCCGCCTGCTCGAAGCGCCGCTGGCGGAGCTTGGTGCCGAAGACTCCCACCGGGTCGTTGGTGCGGACGGCCCCCGCGGTGGCCTGGATGGTGGGGAAGACGAAGCCTTCCTTGGCCCCGGCTCCCAGCTCCGCGGCCTCGGCCCGCGCCTCCGCGGCGGCCAGGGCCCGGTTCCCGCCCAGCGCCGCCTCCACCGCGTCCCGCAGGGTCAGGGGGACGTCCTGGGGCGCCGCCTGGGGCACGGCCCGGGGCGCATCGCCCAGCGCGGGTCCCTGGGGAGCCGGCTCCACCGCCTGGGCCGCGGCCGGCGCATTCGCCACGCCCGCCGCCATCCCCGCCAGCACGAGAGAAAGAGTGATTCTGATATTCATATTTCTAGATGTCCCGAGGTAAAAAAACACAGCGGTGAGCGTTAGGACTTCGCGGCGGAGCTGCTGCGGAGGCAACCCAGGACCTTCAGGGACCGGGGATCGCCCAGACGGTAATAGACGTGCACCCCTTCCTTGCGGCGGGCCAGGATGCCCTTGTCCCGCATCAGGTTCAGGTGCTGGGAGCAGACCGCCTGCTCCAGCTGCAGCGCCTCCTGGACCTCGGACACGGTGAGTTCGTCCTCCCGCTCCAGCAGGTCGAGGATGCGCAGCCGAAGCGGATGCCCCAGGCACTTGAGCATCCGGGCGGTGGTCTCGACGAGTTCGTCCGGCAGGGACGAGGTGTAGGGGGCCATGCGGTTCTCCGGTGAGTTGACGCACAACGATATTACTATGTCTTTATGTCGTCAACACCCCGGGCATTCACCGGGCCGCCGGGGGGCCTAGGGTTGGAGGACCACCTTGGTCCAACCCTCCTCCCGCGCCGCGAACCGGCGGTAGGCCTCCACCCCCTTGTGCAGGGGAAGCTCGTGGGAGACGAGGGTCCGGAAGAGCTCCGGGTCCGCGCTGACCATGTCCAACGCCTCGGGCAGGTAGTGCCGCGCCGAGCAGCGCCCGGTGGCGTAGCGGAGGTTCTGGTCGTAGAGCTCCGTCGGGGTGAGGCCCAGGTGGGGCTCGGTGTGGACCGCCACGGCGCCGATGGAGCCTCCGGGTCGGAGGAGGGTGGCCGCAAGCCGGGTGGCCTCCGGAACCCCGGCGGCCTCGATGACGCAGTCGGCGCCCCGTCCCTCGGACAGCTCGTCCACCGTGATGCGGGGGTCCTCGTCGTCCAGGTTCACGGCTCGGGCGCCGAAGATGGTGGCCATGGCCAGGCGCGACGGCACCCGGTCCACCGCCACGACGCGGCGTGCCCCCCGTTCCAGGGCCGCCCGGACGGCCAGCACCCCCACGGGCCCGCACCCCACCACCACCACCAGGTCCCCCGGCTCCACACCGGCCAGGGAGGCGCCGAAGATGGCGGTGGAGAGGATGTCTCCCGCCAGAAGCGCCACCGAGTCGTCCAGCCCGGCGGGCACTTCCACCAGGGTGGTCTCCGCCAGGGGCACCCGCACCCACTCGGCCTGGGCGCCCTGCAGCCCCCGGCCGTTCTCCACCCACCCGAAGAGCTGCCCCCGCTCGCACCGGGCGGTGAGCCCCAGCTTGCAGTACACGCACTCCCCGCAGCTGGTGGTGAAGGGGGCCACCACCCGCATCCCCTCGTGCACGGCCCGGACGTCGGCGCCGGTCTTCACCACCCGGCCCACGAACTCGTGGCCCATGACGGTGCCGTGGTCGATCCCCGTCTCCCGACCGAAGTACGGGTGGAGGTCGGAGCCGCAGATGCCCGCCGCCGTCACCTGGACGATGGCGTCCCCGGGATCTTCGATGACGGGGTCCGGGACGTCGCCGAAGGCCAGCGACTGGACCCCCTGGAAGGTGATGGCCTTCACCTGTGCCTCACGGATGGAAGCGTGAGATGGGAGCGAGACGCGCCAGGGAATGTGCACCGGAGACTGGTCACGCCCCGGTGCCTGGGCATGTCAGTTGGTGCGGCGGCGCTTGGAGACCTCGTCCAGGAGCTTTCGCTCCTTGGGGGTCAGGGAGCTCATGCCGTGGGCGGAGATCTTGTCCAGGACGCGGTCCACCTCGTCCAGCATCTTCCGCTCCTCCGGATCCGACACGGGCGGGGCGGCCTCGGCGGCGTCACTGGCCCGCCGCTCCTCGCTGGGAACCACCACCAGCCGGCGAGGCGTGCGGCGGGCCTTGCCGGCCTGGCTCTTCAGCTGCTGCCGGAACCGGGCCGGCCGCCAGTCCGCCTTCAGGTACAGGAAGGCCGCCAGCAGCCCACCCAGGTGGGCGAAGTAGGCGATTCCACCGCCGGCGCCACTGAACCCGTTCCAGACGTTCAGCAGGAAGAGGAAGCCCACCAGGTAGCGGGCCTGCACCGGGAAGATGGCGTAGATGTAGATGGGGGCCTTGGGCCAGTTCATGGCGAAGGCCAACATGACTCCGTAACACGCCGCCGACGCCCCGATGATGGCCGCCTGGGGCGCCAGGATGAAGCTCAGCGCCACGCCTCCCAATCCGGAGACGACGTAGAAGCGGAAGAACTCCTTCCCTCCCCAACGGCTCTCCAGCGGAGGACCGAAGAAGAAGAGCACCAGCATGTTGATGAGGAGGTGTCCCAGACCTCCGTGCACGAACATGTAGGTGAAGACGCCCCAGAACTGGGTCAGGAGGCGGTTCGGGTGGAAGGAGAGCCAATCCACCGCCTGCGGGAGCAGCGCCGCCGTGACGAAGAAGACCGCCACATTGGCGATGAGCAGCTTCTTCACCACCGGCGTCACCCGGAAATTGAATCCGAACGTGGGCTGACCGTACATCCACACCTCTTCGTTGCTCCGGACCGGCGTCCGGAATGGGAGGGTCAAACCCCGTCCCCCGGGGACAGGTTCCGTGCCCTCGCCGACCGCGCTCTATCCCCTCAGGATCCGCCTCCGCGGCGCGCCGCCACCCGCACCAGGCGGTCGCAGAGCTCCGGGAAGGTGATGCCCGCCGCCGCCGCGGCCTTGGGCACCAGGCTGTTGGCCGTGAGTCCGGGAAGCGTGTTGGCCTCCAGGCACCAGAAGCGGCCGTCGTCCCCCATCATGAAGTCGACCCGCGAGTAATCCCGCAACCCCAGCGCTTCGTGCACCCGCAGCGCCAGCGCCTGCACTTCCGCGGTCTTTCCGGGGTCCAGGTCGGCGGGGAAGATCTCCTGCGCCATCCCGGGCTGGTACTTGCACTCGTAGTCGAAGAACTCCGATTCGGGGATGATCTCCCCCACCGGCAGGGCACGGTCCTCCAGGATTCCCACCGTGAACTCCCGGCCCCGGACGTACTTCTCCACCACCACCGCGTCCTGAAAGTCCCGGGCCCGCTCCAGGACCGCCTCCAGCTCGGCCCGGTCGTGGGCCAGCTCCAGGCGCAGCGACGAGCCTCCGTGGGCGGCCTTCACGATGACCGGAAGGCCCAGCGTCCGCTCTACCTCATCCGGGTCGAAGCAGTCGGCGATCCAGGGCGGGGTGGGAATCCCCTGGTCCACCAGGATGGCCTTGGTCAGGTCCTTGTCCATGGCGGCCTGGCAGGCCGTGGCGCCGCTCCCGGTGTAGAGCACCCCCTCGCGGTCCAGCTTGCGCTGCAGGGTCCCGTCTTCGCCGGCGCCGCCGTGCAGGGCCAGGAAGTACACCTCCGCCGCGGAGGCCTCCCGGTGCTCGCCCAGGAACTGCATCCCCTCCAGCACGAGCCGGTCCATGGGATTCGGGGGCGGGGGGTGGGCGGCCACGCCCTGCTCCAGCAGGGTGGCCTCCTGCTCCCGGGTCAGGGGCCCGTGGGCCGTGTCGAAGGCCACCACCTCGTGTCCCGCGGTGCGCAGCGCGCGGGCCACCTGCGCCCCGGTAGCCAGGGAAACGTCCCGTTCGTCGGACGCTCCACCCATGAGCACGGTCACACGCATGTCGGTCACGATTCGCTGGAAAGGGGCTGCGGCCCGTCCGGGTCGTTCCCGGTCAGGCCCGGTTCTGGGTGAGGGCGCGAACCACGTCGTACCGGGTGATGATGCCGTCCACCGCCGATCCGCTCCGCACCAGCACCGCCGGCGCGGAATGGGTCAGGAGTCGCTGCACCTCCTCGCCGGAGGTGAAGGCGTCCACCACGGGAAACGGGGCCGCCATGACGCTCTCCACGGAACGGTCCAGCACGGCCGAGTCCGCCAGCACCCGCGCCATGAGGTCGGCTTCCGTGACGGATCCCACGCACTCCTGGTCCATGAGCACCGGGAGCTGTGAGACGCCGTGGGTGGTGATGGTGGAGAGGGCCATCTGCACCGAGGTGGAGGGCGTGACGGACAGCAACCGATCGGGTCCGCCGTCCCGGGCGGACGCCATCTCCAGGGCCGTGGCGGAGCGGGGGCGCTCCAGGAAGCCGTTCTCCCGCATCCACTCGTCGTCGAAGACCTTGCTGAGGTAGCGCTCTCCCCAGTCGCACAGGTTGGTCACGATGAAGGCGTCGGGATCGTCGATCTGCTTGGCGAGCTCCACGGCGGCGTGGGTGATGAGTCCCGCCGACCCGCCCACGAAGAGCCCCTCTTCCCGGGTGAGGCGCCGCGCCATGCGGAACGCGTCGCCGTCGGAGACGGTCACGTAGGAGTCCACCACGTCCAGGTCCAGGGTGCCTGGGATCTTGTCGTTCCCCAGCCCCTCCACCTTGTAGGGGGCGCCCTCGATCTTCTCCCCGGTGTTGTAGAAGGGGGCGATCATGGACCCATCGGGGTCCACACCGCAGATCTGGACGTCCGGGTTCTTCTCCTTCAGGAAGCGCCCGGTCCCGGTGATGGTGCCGCCGGTGCCGGATCCCGAGAAGAAATGCGTGATCCGCCCCTGGCTCTGCTGCCACAGCTCGGGCCCCGTGCTGCTGTAATGGGCGTCCGGGTTGGAGGGGTTGTAGAACTGGTTCGCCAGGATGGCGTTGGGGGTGGCCTCGGCGATGGCCTTGGCCTTCATCACGTAGTTCTCCGGGTGGTCCGGGGGAACCGCCGTGGGGGTGATGATGACCTCGGCGCCGAAGGCTCGGAGGAGCTTCACCTTCTCGTGGCTCATCTTGTCCGGAAGGGTGAAGATGCAGCGGTACCCCTTGATGGCGGCGGCGATGGCCAGCGCCAGCCCGGTGTTCCCGCTGGTGCCCTCCACCACCGTGCCCCCGGGCTTCAGGCGTCCCTCGGCCTCGGCGGCCTCGATCATGGCCAGCCCGATGCGGTCCTTCACCGAACCGCCGGGGTTCATGAACTCGCACTTGCCGTACACGGGGCTCCGGGCGCCGTCGGTGACCCGGTTCAGTCGGACCAGGGGCGTCCATCCCACCATCTGGAGGACGTCGTCGTACGGCTCGAGGTGGCGCTTGCTCATGATGCGGCAGTCGTGGTTCGAATCGGGTCGGATCGTGGACGCCGCAACGTAATCAATCGCGGCGCCGAAGGCCTCTCCGCCCGTTTACCTTTGCACGACCCATGCCGCGAGGAGGGACCGGCGGGTGGTGGAGCCGGCCCGCTGGGGACACCGGTCCGTGGAGAGGCCGACCCGTGCAGGGTCCGCCCCGTGGAGCGCCGGCTAGTAGAGCTCGGCGTCCACGCCACCGGGGCGCGGGCGCTTGGAGAAGTGCACGGGCACCCGGGCCCACACCTCGATCCGCTTCCCACCCCGCCGAGCCGGCTCGAAGAGCATCTCCCGCGCGCCCACGATGGCGGCGGAATCGAAGGCGGCGTGCCCGCTGGACTCCAGCACCTCCACGGAGTCCACCTGGCCGGTGTCCGTGACCCGGACCCGCAGCAGGGTCTGGCCCTCCACGTCCTGGTCCCACAGGGCCAGGGGGTAGACGATGGGCACCTCGGCCATGAGGGGGGCGGGCTGCTGGATCTCCCGGTCGCCGCCACAGGCGGCGCCCAGGAGCGGCGTCAGCGTGAGCAGGGCGACCCGAAGCCCGCCTTTCCGCGGCCGGAGCGACGCGCACTCCGGAGAATGTGCATCCGTACGGTTCAACGCTCCCCTTCCCCCCGGGCCTCTGCCCGGAGCCGGTTCAGAAGATTGAGGGCCTCCAAGGGTGTCATCTCCTCCACGCCCAGATTCCGGAGCTTCGCCACCAGCGGGTGCTCCACCGTGAAGAGGGAGAACTGATCCGGCGGCGCTTCCGACTTCGGCCGGTGTGCGCCGTGACGACCCAGACCTTCACCCCCCCCGGAGTGTGTTCCCTCCAACTCCACCAGAAGTTCCCCAGCGCGCTCGATGACCTCCCGGGGCACCCCCGCCAACCGCGCCACCTGGATGCCGTAGGAGCGGTCGGCGCCGCCTTCCTCGAGCCGGCGCAGGAAGACGATGTCCTCCCCCACTTCCCGCACGGCCACGTTCCGGTTCATGACCCCCGGCAGAAGGTCCCCCAGCTGGGTGAGCTCGTGGTAGTGGGTGGCGAAGATGGTCTTGGCTCCCACCTCCTCGTGCAGGTGCTCCGTCACCGCCCAGGCGATGGAGACGCCGTCGTAGGTGGAGGTGCCGCGGCCGATCTCGTCCAGGAGGACCAGGGAGCGGTCCGTGGCGCCGTGCAGGATGGCGGCGGTCTCGTGCATCTCCACCATGAAGGTGGACTCGCCCCGGGCCAGGTTGTCGCTGGCGCCCACCCGGGTGAAGAGACGGTCCACCACGGGCAGCCGGGCCCGGTCGGCGGGGACGAACGATCCCATCTGGGCCAGGAGCTGGATGAGCCCCACCTGCCGGAGCACAGTGCTCTTTCCCGCCATGTTGGGCCCGGTGAGGATGACGATGAAGCCGTCCTCCCCCAGGGTGACGTCATTGGGGATGAACTCCTCCCGGGGCATCATGGTCTCTACCACCGGATGCCGGCCCTGCTCGATCTCCAGCTCGAATCCGGTGTGGACCTCCGGCTTCACGTACCGGTGGTCCGCCGCCAGCTCGGCCAGGGCCGCCAGGACGTCCAGGGTGGCGACGCGCCGGGCCGTCTCCTGCAGACGGGACACCTCCTTCGCCACCCGCTCCCGCACCTCGCCGAATAGCCGGGTCTCCACCGTGGCCATGCGGTCCTCGGCGCCGAAGACCTTCTCCTCCCACTCCTTGAGCTCGGGGGTGAAGTAGCGCTCGCCGTTGGCCAGGGTCTGCTTCCGGACGTACTCCTCGGGCACCCGGTCCAGGTTGGCCTTGGTGACCTCCAGGTAGTATCCGAAGACCTTGTTGAAGCCCACCTTGAGGGAGCCGATTCCCGTGCGCTCCCGCTCCCGGGTCTGGAGGGAGGCGATGAAGTCCACCGCCCCGTCCCGGAGGCCCCGGAGCTCGTCCAGCTCGGCGTCGAAGCCTTCCCGGATCACCCCGCCCTCGGCCAGGGTGGCCGGCGGGTCGTCGGCGATGGCCCGGGAGAGGAGCTCCAGCACTTCGGGAAGAAGGTCCAGGTCCTGGAGCAGCTCCTGCAGGAGGGGCGCGACCACCTCGCCGCTGGCTTCCCGGACCTCGGGGAGCTGCTCCAGCGACCGCCCCAGCGCCCGGAGATCCCGGGGCGACCCCCGCCCCGTTCCCATCTTGCCGGCCAGCCGCTCCAGGTCGGAGACCCGGGAGAGGGCGTCCCGCAGGCGTCGGCGTGTGGCGGGGTCCTCCACCAGCTCCTCCACCGCCTCCTGCCGCCGCCAGATGGCCTCGGGCTCCACCAGGGGCGTCAGAATCCAACGCCGCAGGAGCCGTCCTCCCATGGCGGTGACGGCCTGGTCCATGACTCCCAGCAGCGTGCCCTCGCCCGTGCCCACCCCGGTCCGGAGGGGCTCCACCAGCTCCAGGTTCCGGCGCGTCATCTCGTCCAGCACCATGGAGGCGCCGGGCCGATGGATACGCGGCGGCTGCAGGTGATCCACCCCGCCGGGACGGATCTCCTGCACGTAGGTCACCAAGGCTCCGGCGGCCCGGATCAGCTCCCCGTCCGCGGGGCCGAATCCGAAGCCGTCCAGGGTCCGGACCCCGTAGCGGCGCTGGAGCTCTTCCCGCCCCAGCTCCCGGTCGAAGACCCAGTCGTCCCGGACGGTACGCGCCGGCCCACCGGCGGAGGGAGCGGCCAGCGCCACCACCGCCGGGTCCTCCTGCAACGAGCGCGGGATCAGGATCTCGGAGGGCTCCACCCGCCCCACCTCGTCCCCCAGGGTGCCGGCGGGGACGGGCTGCACGGTGAACTCCCCGGTGGAGAGGTCCAGGGAGGCCAGCGACCAGCCGTCGTCGCCCGAATCGCCGGAGGCCTTCACCACCGCCGCCAGGAAGTTGTTGCGGCGGTCCCGGAGGAGGGCGTCGTGCAGGACCGTCCCGGGGGTCACGGTTTCCACCACCTCGCGGCGGACGATCCCCTTGGCCTCCGCGGGATCCTCCACCTGCTCGCAGATGGCCACCCGCTTGCCGGCCCGAACCAGGCGGGCCAGGTACTCGTCCAGCGCCTTCACGGGAATCCCGGCCAACGGCACCCGAGCGGCGGCGCCGTTGTTGCGGGAAGTGAGGGTGAGCCCCAGGAGGCGGGCCCCTTCCTCGGCGTCCTGGTTGAAGAGCTCGTAGAAGTCCCCCACCCGGAAGAAGACCAGGGCGTCGCGGTGCCGGGACTTGGCGTCCCGCCACTGCTTCATGAGGGGGGTGTCTTCGGGAGGGGTCTTGGTCTGGCTCACGGGGTAAATATGCCCCTGGGAGGAAACGGGTCCAGATGGGAACCGCCACGCGCTCGCCGAGGTACCCCGACGCGGCCCACCCACCCGCAGCGTTGGCCGAACCCGGATTCCGCCCTAAGGTTGTCGCCATGATTGACCGTTTCGCCGACGCTGTTTCCGACCGGTACCGCATCGAGCGCGAGCTCGGTGCGGGGGGCATGGCCACCGTGTACCTGGCCGACGACTTGAAGCACGAGCGCAAGGTGGCCATCAAGGTGCTCCGTCCGGAGTTGGCCGCGGTGGTGGGAGGGGAACGGTTCCTCTCGGAGATCGAGACCACGGCCAATCTGCAGCACCCGCACATCCTCCCCCTGTTCGACTCGGGCGAGGCCGGCGGCCTCCTCTTCTACGTGATGCCCTACGTCGAAGGCGAGTCACTGCAGGACCGCCTGGATCGGGAACGCCAGCTCCCTGTGGACGAAGCGGTGCGCATCACCACGGACGTGGCGGAGGCGCTGCACGCCGCCCACCAGCGCGGGGTCGTCCATCGCGACGTGAAGCCGGCCAACATCCTGCTGAGTGGGGGACGTCCCCTGGTGGCCGACTTCGGAATCGCCCTGGCCTTGAGCCACGCCGGAGGCGGGCGGCTCACGGAGACGGGTCTCTCCATGGGGACCCCCTACTACATGAGTCCGGAGCAGGCATCGGCGGACCGCGACGCCACCCCGGCGAGCGACCAGTACTCGCTGGCGTGCGTGCTGTACGAGATGCTGGTGGGCGAGCCGCCGTTCCCAGGGGGGAGCGCGCAGGCGGTCCTCGCCCGCATCCTGACCGCCGACCCGACGCCACCCTCGGAGCTGCGCAGGAGCGTGCCTCCGCACCTGGACGCGGTGGTGATGCGCGGACTCGAGAAGCTCCCCGCCGACCGTTTCCCCGACCTCAGGGAAATGGTGCGTGCCCTTCGGGACGAAGGGCACCGATACGCGGCGGGCCGGAGCCGCACCGGGGAGCGCTCCCCCCGCCGGGGGCCCGCCACGCTCGTACCGTGGACGCTGGCCGCGGTGGCGACGATCCTGGCCGGCGCGGCCTGGCTTCGCCCCGGGCCGTCAGTGTTCCCTGCGGACGACCGCCGTCTGGCGATTCCCATGCAGGAGGACGCCCAGCTGCCCCTGGGGCAGCTGGTCCCCTTCGGCGTCGACGCCGGATTCTTTGCCGTGTCGCCGGACGCGCGCACGCTGGTCCACCTCGGGTACGACGGAGACCGGGTGCGCCTCTACCGGCGTCCCCTGAACAGCTACGAGTCCACCATTTTTCCCGGCACCGAGGGGGCGTTCTGGCCGTTCTTCTCCCCCGACGGCGCCTGGGTCGCCTACTTCGCCAGCACCGCGCTCTGGAAGGTGCCCGTGACGGGTGGAGAGCCGGTGCGGCTCGCCGACGCCCCCAACCCGGCGGGCGGCGTCTGGGGCGAGGACGGAAGGATCCTCTTCTCCATCATGGAAGGCGGGCGGCTCATGTCCGTCTCCGACGCAGGAGGCCAGGGTACGCTGGTCGAGGCGGAGATGACCTATGAGGCCCCCGTCCAGCTTCCCGGTGGCGGGCTCCTGGTCGCCGAGGGGCCGCCAGCGGAGGTCCGGCTGCGCACCGCGGACGGGCTGTGGAAGACCGTCCTGGAGGGCAAGCGGCCGCAGCTCCTCCCGTCGGGTCACCTGACCTTCGTCCGGGGTCGTACCCTCTACGCCGCCGAGTTCGATGAGGATCGAGGCGAACTGCTGTCGGAGCCCGTTCCGGTCCTCGAGGGTATCCGCGCTCAGGGCAGCTGGGCGGCCTATGAATTCGGCGCAGACGGGAGCCTCTTCTACGTACCCGGAGAGAACGCGGACCTGGGCGTACCCGTCTTCGTGGACGCCGACGGGGTCGCCGATACGCTTGCGATTCCACGTGGCCTATACGGGCACCTCGCTCTCTCGCCGGACGAGCGGCGCATCGTCACCTACGAGATCGCGGGAGACTTCGCCCTCTCCGTCCTCGACGTCCGGTCGGGTCGCGGACAACTGCTCGACCGCGCGCCCTCCATGGCCCAGAGCCTCTGGAGCCGGGCTGGAGATCGGGTGGCCTACTCGCGCTCCGCCCACGGCTCCGACACCATTGAGATCGTCGTTCGGGATCCGTCCTCGACCCTCGAGACCGTTCTCACCCAGTCGGAGCACGAGCTCCTGGTTTCGGACTGGTCCCCCGACGACAGACGGCTCCTGTTCGCCGAGTGGACGACTGACCGGGGGGGCGAGATCCAGGTCATCGACGTGGCGGCGGGCGCCGAGCCCGAGATGCTGCTCGGTGGGGATGCCGAGGAGTGGGGTGCCGTGTTCTCGCCGGACGGAAACTGGATCGCCTACACCTCGGATCGCTCGGGGACGTACGAGGTCTACGTCATGCCCTACCCGGCGGGCCCCGAGGCCGGGTCGGTGAAGATCTCGTCGCATCCCGTCTCCGAGGAGCCGCACTGGAGCTTCGAGGGAGACGCGGTGATCTACCGGTCCATGGGAGACTGGTGGCGCGTGCCGATCTCCTTCCGTCCCCGTCCGGAACCGGGGACGCCGGAGCGCGTGATGCGCGGCGCCTTCCTCAACGTGCCCGGCAAGTCGTGGGATCTGCTCCGGGACGGACGCTTTCTCCTGTCCGACGGCCCCCGGGAGACCACCTTCGACCGGATCCACGTGATTCCGAACTTCGCCGACGAGGTGGCGCGGCGGATCGCGGAGTCGCGGCCCGATTGAACCCCTCGTGGGGATCGCCCATCCGGAAGAGGGCCGAGCCGCGGCTCCCCCGGATACACGAATGGGGGAAGGCGGCGTCCCGCCCTCCCCCACTCGACCTCACCCCGACGCGAAGTCGGAGATGAGGGCCGGCGCGGCGGTATCGAACCCCACCACGTCCAGCATTCCGGCATCCTCCGGGTCCGCGATGGTGAACCCGTTGGACGCCATTCCCACCACCACCAGCTTGGCGGGAATTCCCGTCCGCTCACGGTACTTCCGCAGAGCCTGCACCGGGTGGATGGATCCGGCCCAGGTCTCCGAGTCGGTGTAGACCACGAACACGTCGATGGCCCACCCGTGCTTCCGCGCCTCCACCATGGGCAGGGCGCAGTCGGTTCCACCGAACGGCAGGCACGAGGTCTTCGCGACCACGTCGTCCAGCCGCTGGCGCGGCGAGATCGAGAGCTCCGTGAGCCCCGACCCCCACCCCGCACCGAAACGGGACGGGTAGTTCCCCGCCGTGAAGGCGGTGAACATGTGCTGCGGCTCGGAAGCCGCGGTCACCAGCGCCATGGCCGCCGACGCCTCGCGGCACGAGACGAACGGCAGTCCGGACACTCCCACGGTCATGGACCCGGAAACGTCCAGCGCCAGCATGGTCCGCTT
>JBDHLC010000049.1:0-18012 GCA_039586075.1 Gemmatimonadota bacterium
CGGAAGAGCCGCAGGCCCAGGAGATAGACCAGGAGCCCTGCAGCCAGGAGGAAAGCGGTGCGCATCCCGTCCGACAGGTTTGGCCAGTTCCGGCCCGCGAAGAGGGCCGCCGCGAGGATGAGCGCTACGGCGCCAAGTGACGCGATCAGGATCTGCCCCCACCGCCGGGTCGCCTCCGCGTGGGCCTGTTCCGCCTCCGCGCGGAGCGTGTCTGCGTGGGACGCCTCGAGAAGGCCGTTGGCCACCCACCGGTCCAGCGCCTCCTCCACCCGCTTCGATCGCTTCGCCATGATTTCTCCCGGGTTCGGTCCTCCCCGCAGGTTGGGCCCACCCCACGGGCCACGGCAATAGCGGTGGGGGCTTTCGTCCCGGCTCGGGCGACCGCCCGTGTGTCGCGGGCCGAGCGCAGCCCCGGAGCTGCGGCGCCCGGCGCCGGATTGACGTGTGGGGAGGATTCCGTGTCTCTGTGCGGGTGGGGTGGAGCACCCACCGGGCCCCCGGTAGGTTGATCGAATCGGGGGACACGCACCCCCATGGGCCCCCAGGGGGAGTCGAACCAGCATGTGGGATAAGCGCGACAAGAAGCACATCGGGAAGCACGACCTGCATCCCGAGAGCCTGATGATGAGCTACGGCTACCAACCCGAGTGGTCCGAGGGAGCCGTGAAGCCCCCCATCTTCCAGACCTCCACCTTCGTCTTCAGGACGGCGGAGGAGGGAAAGGCCTTTTTCGAGATCGCCTATGGCCTTCGGGAGAAGTCCGGCGACGAGACGCTGGGCCTCATCTACTCCCGGCTCAACAATCCCGGCTTGGAGATCCTGGAGGATCGGCTCACGATCTATGACGGGGCTCAGGCGGCCGCGGCCTTCGAGAGCGGGATGGCCGCCATCACCACCACGGCCTTCACATTTCTCCGGCCGGGCCACGTGGTGGCGTTCAGCGAGCCCATCTACGGGGGCACCGAGTACCTCTTCCACGAGATCCTCCCGAGCTTCGGAGTGGAGACCGTGCCCTTCCCGGCGTGGGAGGGGCGTGAAGGGCTGGAAGCCGCCCTGGACGCCGGAGACGACCGTCGCGGCCGGCTGGCCATGATCTTCCTGGAAACCCCGGCCAATCCCACCAACTACCTGGTGGACATCGGTGCCTGCTCCGAGGTCGCCCACGCCTGCTCCACCGAGGAACGGAAGGTCCTGGTGGCCGTGGACAACACCTTCCTGGGCCCCCTCTGGCAGCATCCTCTGGAGCATGGCGCGGACCTGGTCCTCTACTCCCTGACGAAGTTCGTGGGCGGGCACTCCGATTTGATCGCGGGGGCGTGCCTGGGAACGGAGGAGCTCGTGGCGCAGGTGAAGGCCACACGCACCTTCTTCGGGAGCATGGCGGGTCCCTGGACCGGCTGGCTCCTTCTACGGTCGCTGGAGACACTGAAGCTCCGCATGACCAGCCAGATGAAGAACGCCCGCTACGTAGCGGACTTCCTGGTGGATCATCCCAAGGTGGAGCGCGTCCACTACCTCGGGCACCTCGAGGAGGGAGACCCGGACTACGACACCTTCCACAAGCAGTGCGTCGGGCCCGGCTCCATGATCTCCTTCGAGGTCGTGGGCAGGGAGGCGGAGGCGTTCCGGCTGTTGAACTCCCTGAAGCTCGTCAAGCTGGCCGTGAGCCTCGGCGGAACGGAGTCGCTCGCCGAGCATCCGGGGACCATGACCCACTCCGACATCCCACCCGCGGAGCGGGATCGCATGGGTATCACCGAGTCCATGATCCGGCTCTCGGTGGGACTCGAGCACCCGGAGGACCTCATCGCGGACCTGGAGCAGGCGCTGGAGCAGATCTAGGCGCACGCGGGCGGGACAGCCCCGCTCGTACCCCACCGACACACGAACCCCAACGCTTCCGGAGCACCCGACCCATGGCGGAAATCATCGAGCCCTTCCGTATCAAGGTGGTGGAGCCCATCCGCATGACCACCCGTGAAGAGCGGACGTCCCACCTTCGCGAGGCTGGATTCAACGTCTTCAAGCTCCGGGCAGAAGACGTTCTCATCGACCTCCTGACGGACTCGGGCACCTCCGCCATGAGCGCGGATCAGTGGGCGGCCTTGATGCGGGGAGACGAGTCGTACGCCGGGAGCCGCTCCTTCTTTCGCTTCCGCGACCAGGTGCGGGATCTGACGGGGTTCGCCCACATCATTCCCACGCACCAGGGTCGAGCGGCCGAGCGGATTCTCTTCACGACCATCTGCAAGCCCGGGGACGTAGTCCCGAACAACACCCACTTCGATACCACGCGAGCCAACGTGGAAGCCGCCGGAGCGGAGGCGGTGGATCTTCCCTCACCCCTGGGCCTGGTCCCCTCACGCCCGCACCCCTTCAAGGGTGACATGGACGTGCACGCGCTGAAGGCTCTCATCCGAGAGGTCGGGGTGGAGCGGATCCCGCTCTGCATGCTCACCGTGACGAACAACACGGGGGGCGGCCAGCCGGTCTCCATGGCGAACATCGAAGCCGTCTCCGAGATCTGCCGGGAGCACGGGATTCCCTTCTACCTCGACGCCTGCCGGTTCGCGGAGAACGCTTGGTTCATCAAGGAGAGGGAGGAGGGGTGGGGTGACGTCCCCGTGGCCGAGATCGCGAGACGGATCTTCCGCCTGGCCGACGGGTGCACCATGTCCGCCAAGAAGGACGGGTTGACGAACATCGGGGGGTTCCTGGCCACCAACGACCCCCAGCTCGCCCGCCAGGAAGAGAACCTCCTGATCCTGACGGAGGGCTTCCCCACCTACGGCGGCCTGGCGGGCCGGGACCTGGAAGCGGTGGCTACCGGCCTGCAGGAGGTCCTGGACGAGGACTACCTGACCTACCGGATCGCGTCCGTGCGTTACCTGGGCCAGAAGATCAGCGAGCATGGCGTGCCCATCATGCAGCCTCCGGGAGGGCATGCGGTCTATCTGGACGCGGCCGCTTTCCTGCCCCACGTCCCCCGCCATCACCTGCCCGGACAATCACTGGTGTCCGAGCTATACCTGCAGGGTGGTGTCCGGGGAGTCGAGGTGGGCACCGTCATGTTTGGCCACACGGATCCCGAGACCGGTCACGAGATCTCCCCGCGCCTGGAGCTGGTGCGCCTCGCCGTGCCCCGGCGGGTCTACACCGAGAGCCAGATCAAGTACGTCATCGACGTGATCCTGGAGGTGTGGGCGCGACGAGACGAGATCGGCGGATTCCGGTTCCTGGAGAAGGAGTCGGTCCTGCGCCACTTCACCGCCAGCTTCGAGCCACTCTACGATCTGACCTGACGCAGGCCCGCCCAGACCGCCACGCGGACTCCCGGGCTCAGGTGGTGAAGAGGAAGATCCCCAGAACCACGTAGAGCGAGAGGAGCACCGCGCCCTCCCACCTTCGCACCGTGAACCCGTTCCAGGTCACCGGGATCACGATGGCGGACAGCAGGAGGACAGCGGGGAGCTCGTGGATCAGGATCTCCGGTGCCACCTGCACCGGCGTCACGATGGAGGTCGTCCCGAGGATCGCGGCCACGTTGAAGATGTTGGATCCCACGATGTTCCCCACTGCGATGTCCGCCTCCTCCCGAACCGCAGCCACCAGCGAAGTGGCGAGCTCCGGAAGCGACGTGCCCACGGCCACTACCGTGAGCCCCACCAGGATGTCGGGAACCTGCATGGCCAGGGCCAGCCACTCGGCGGAGTTCACGATGAGGGTCCCCCCACCCACCAGCCCCAACGATCCCACCAGGACCAGGCCAACGTCCCGGGCCGTCACCTTCCGCCCCAACTGGCCTTCGGATCGGGCGAAGTCCTCGTACTCACCCAGCACCTCGCTGGGCTCCTCTCCCGCGGCCCGATTCACGAACAGGATGTAGAGCCCCAGAACCACGATCAGGATGAAACCGTCCGCCTGACCCAGCTCCAGGTCCCACAGGGTCAGCGGGTAGAGAAGCGCCGTCACCAGAAGCATGATGGGCACTTCCCGGGTGACCACCCGGGCGGCAACGTTCATTGGCCGGATGAGGGCGGTGAGCCCGAGGATCAGCCCGATGTTGGCCAGGTTGGACCCCATCACGTTGCCCATGGCCAGGTCGCTGTTCCCCCGAAGCGCCGCCGTCATGGAGACCACGAGCTCCGGGGCCGACGTGCCGAGAGACACAACGGTGAGCCCCACGACGATGGGACTCACACCCAGGGACGCTGCAAGCCGGGCGGCACCCCGCACCAGCCATTCGGCCCCAAAAAAGAGGACCCCGACCCCAGCCGCCAGCTGCAGGCCGTTGGTCAGAAATTCGTTCAAACGGACCTCATCGAGGACGGCCCAGCCAGGAGGCCACCGCCTCCGCCGAACCGCAATTCAAGACTTGCACAGGTTCAAGCCACCCCCGCCGGGCCTGATCCACTCCGAACCGCATCACGTCCAGCCCGGCCACCGCATGGGCGTCCGTGTTGACCACTACCGTAACACCAAGGTCCCCGGCCCGCCTAAGGTACGTATCATTCAGGTCCAGTCGACGGGGATGGGCGTTCACCTCCACCGCCACCCCACACTCCCTGGCGGTCTCGAGCACGGCCTCCACGTCCAGCTCATAGGGCTCCCGGCGATTCAACAGCCGTCCCGTGGGGTGCGCCAGGACATCGACTTGCGGGTGCCGGATGGCGGCGAGCACCCGCTGGGTCATGGTCTCTCGATCCATATCCATGAAGGAGTGCACGGACACGATGACCAGATCCAGTTCCTCCAGGATCTCGTCGGGTTGGTCCAGGCTTCCATCCTTCAGGATGTCCACCTCCTGTCCCCGGAAGATCCGGAACCCGTCCCCCATGGCCTCCTGCGCCTCCGCCACCTCCTCCCACTGCTGGCGCACCCGGTGGGGGGTGAGGCCGTTGGCGACGGTGACGGCCTTGGAATGGTCCGTGATGGCCATGTAGGCGTAGCCCCTGTCGCGGCACGCCTGGGCCATCTGCAGGATCGAGGCGGTCCCGTCACTCCAGGTGGAATGCATGTGAAGATCGCCGCGGATCTCCTCCAGGGAGAGGAGCCGGGGCAGCCTTCCTTCTCGAGCCGCGTCGAACTCCCCTCGATCCTCCCGTAGCTCCGGCGGGATCCACGGGAGGTCCAGTGCCCCGAAGACCTCCTCCTCCGTGGCGCCACCGACGCGCTCCCCATCCTCTTTCCCCAGGGCTTCCGCGTCGACGCCCTCCGGCACTCGGAAGACGCCCCACTCGTTCACCCGCAGCCCCCTCTTCACCGCCATCGTCCGCACCCGGACGTTGTGCTCCTTGGAGCCGGTGAAGTAGTGCAGGGCAGCGCCGTACGACCGCGACGGGATGACGCGTAGATCCACGGACAGGCCCGATGGAAGGATCAGGTTGCCCTTGGTGGAGCCGGCAGCGTCCACCCGAACCGCCCCGGGGAAGGAAACGAAGTGGTCGACCACCGCCTTCCCGTCGCCGTCGCAGGACGCCAGGAAGTCGATGTCCCCGACCGTCTCCTTGCGGCGGCGGTAGCTGCCGGCAACCTCCAGGCGATGAACCCCGGGTGCCTCCTCCATGTGCTTGAGGAGTCCCGCGATGAGTTGCTCCGCGTCGGCACGAAGAAAGCGCCCCGTCTGCTTCTTGTAGTCCTCGATGGACCGCCGGATCTTCTCCACGCTCTTCGCGCCGAAGCCCGGCAGCGGCTCGACGGTGCCCCTTCCCAGCTCCGCCTCCAGCATCGGCACGGACTCGACGCCCAGCTCCTCCCAGAGCTTCCTTGCCTTCTTCGGCCCCACGCCGTCGAGCCGCGTCAGCTCCACCAGCGTCCTGGGAATCTCCTCCGCGATCTCGTCCAGGACGGTGAGCTGCCCGGTCTGCAGTAGCTCCCGGATGTGGGAGTCGACCTGCTTTCCGATCCCCTGCAGCTCCGTGAGGTCCTCGCCGTCGGCAACCATCTCCGACAGGGGACGCGTGAGGGTCTCCACGGTCCGGACGGCCCCACGATACGCTCGGATCCGGAACGGGTTCGATCCCTGGATCTCCAGCAGGTCCGCCACTTCCGCCAGGGTCCGAGCCACATCCAGGTTCTCCATCAGACGCCCTCGACGGTCACGCCCGCCTCCTGGAGGAGCTCGATGAAGGCGTCCTCGTCCATCGTCTCGATTCCCAGCTCCACCGCCTTTTCGTACTTGGATCCGGGATCCTCGCCCACCACTACGTGGGTCGTGGCCTTGCTCACCGAGCCCACCACCTTGGCCCCGGCGGATTCCGCCAGCTTCTTCGCCTCGCCTCGGGTGAGACGGGCCAGCGCGCCCGTGAACACGAACCGGGAACCCGCCAGGGCGTCCGAGGCCTTCTTGGCTTCCGGTATCGTGAGATGCATGCCCCGTTCGAGGATATGGTCGATGGCGAGAGAGTTCCGGGGCTCCCCCAGGAAGTCGGCGATGGCATCCGACATCTTCGGGCCGATGCCTTCCACCGCTTCCAGCTCTTCCCGGGAGGCCTCCCTGATCGCCTGGAATCCGCGGAAATGCCGGGCCAGGTCCCGGGCCACCGCGGCGCCGACTTCCGGAATGCCCAACCCGTGCAGGAAGCGGGACAGCTCCACCGTCTTCCGGGCCTGGATGGCATCCACGAGGTTCCCCGCGCTCTTCTCGGCGAAACCGGGAAGGTGCATCAAGTCCTCCACGGTGAGGTCGAAGAGCTCCGCGAGCTCCGTAACCAACTCGCGGTCCACCAGCAGCGTGGCCGTTTCCTCCCCCAGGCCTTCGATGTCCAAGGCGTTTCGCGCACCGAAGTGGACGAGGCGACCCTTCAGCTGGGCCGGGCATCCGTAACGGTTCGGACAGATCGTGCGGGGCCCGTCGTCGTAGACGGGAGTCCCACACGCCGGGCACTCGGCCGGCATGGCGAACGGGGCCTTTCGCCTCTCCCCCGCCACCTCGATCCGCTCCACCACCTGCGGAATCACGTCTCCGGCACGCTGGATCCGCACGGTATCCCCCTCCCGCACGTCCTTCCGCGCCACCTCCTCACGGTTGTGCAGCGACGCCCGCGAGATGGTCACACCACCCACCTGTACTGGCCGGAGCAGGGCCACCGGCGTCAGGATCCCGGTGCGACCCACCGAGATGGCGATATGCTCCACCCGGGTCACCTCCTGGCGCGGCTCGAACTTGTACGCCATGGCCCAACGGGGATGGTGGGACGTGGCTCCGAGCTCGCCTCGCACGTCCAGGTGATCGAGCTTGATGACCACGCCATCGATCTCATAGTCCAGCTCGTCTCGCACCCGTTCGAAGTCGGCGTGGTACCCCAGGATGGCCTCGACGGAGTCGAGGACCTCGATTCGCTCCGGTGTCCGGAAGCCCCAATCCCGCAGAGCCTCCACCGCCTCGTGATCCCAGTGGAAGGCTGCGGAGCCCTCCATGTGAAGGACGTCGTACACGAGGCAATCCAACTCCCGCTGCGCCGTGATCCTCGAATCGAGTTGTCGGATGGCTCCGGCCGCGGAGTTTCGCGGCGAGGCGTAGGGCTCCTCTCCCTTCTCCAGAAGCGACTCGTTGAAGCGCTCGAAGGCGGAGATGTTCATGAGGACTTCGCCTCGCACCGCGAGGAGGCTCGGCACCGGCCGATCTTCCTCTCGCAGCCGGAGGGGCACGGCCGGAATCGTCCGGATGTTCTCGGTCACCAGCTCACCTCTGCGACCGTTTCCCCGCGTGACCGCGCGGACCAGCACCCCGTCCTCGTAGACCAATTCGATGGAAGCGCCGTCCAGCTTCGGTTCCACCAGGTACCGAAGGGGCTCGTCCACCGCCTTGCCGAGCCGCTCGTGGAAGCGCCGCAGCGCCTCTTCCTTCTCGCTGGAATCCAGGGAGAGCATGGGCGCGACGTGCGCCACGGTCCGGAACGAATCCTGGGGCTCCGCCCCTACCCGTTGCGTGGGAGAATCGGCCGTCACCAGCTCGGGGAAGGCGTCCTCGAGTGCTTGGAGTCGGCGGAAGAGCCGGTCGTACTCCTCGTCGGAGATCTCCGGCCGGGCCTTCACGTAGTAGAGGTAGCTATGCCGATTGAGCTCCCGCCGGAGCTCGCCCGCCAACTCCCCGGACCTGGCCGCGCCCAGATCGGAGGGATCGGTGTCCATGTCGACGTCGAACCGTGTCACGGTCTCATTCCAGGGAGGGTGAAGCGTTTCGCGGAACCGTTAAAGGTGGGGCAAGAAGTTCGGGCCGTACACTCCCGCCATCGTTGCGCCGCCGGGGCCGGAGCATTCATATCAGGTCTCTTTCGGCTCGTCGGCCCGCCATCCGGTCGTGGCCGACCTCGCGATTGGATTGACCCGGAGGCTCCATGCGAACCCTTCCTGCCCGTATCGGGCTCGGCACGGCCGTGGTGGCCCTGCTGGCCCTCGCTGCACCTCTCAGCGCCCAGATGGACGAGACCACGCGCCGTGGGGCCGACGAGGGCGGCGGTCCCTATCAGCGCCTCATCATCCGCGGTGCCACCATTCTCGACGGGACCGGCGCACCCCCTCAGGGTCCCGTGGACATCGTGATCGAGAACGACCGCATCTCGGAGATCCGGTCCGTCGGTTACCCCGGCGTCGAGATCAACGAGCGCCGGCGGCCGCAGCCGGGGGACCGGGAAATCGACTGGCACGGCAAGTGGGTGCTTCCCGGGTTCGTGGACATGCACGTTCACACCGGTGGTCCCGGCAAGGCTCCCCAGGCGGAGTACACCTACAAGCTGTGGATGGGACACGGCGTCACCACGGCCCGGGGCGTTGGATTCGGGCCCATGATGTGGTCGCTGCAGGAGAAGGCCCTGTCCGAGCGGAACGACATCGTCGCGCCCCGGATGTTCGTCTACGCCCGCCCCGGAGAGGGGTGGGACGAAGGCCCTGTGGACTCCCCGGAGAAGGCTCGGGAATGGGTCCGTTGGGCGGCCAACGTCGAGGTGGACGGGGCCCGCATCGACGGGCTCAAGCTCACGGCCTTCGATCCGCCCATCATGGAGGCCCTCATCGACGAGGCCCACCAGCACGGCCTCGGGACGGTGGCTCACCTGGCGCAGACCGGCGTTGCCCGGATGACGGCGCTGGACGCCGCTGAGTCGGGACTCGACATGATGACCCATTACTACGGTCTGTTCGAGTCCATGCTCACGGACTATTCCATCCAGGACTGGCCGCTGGACTACAACTACAACAACGAGCAGCACCGGTTCGGACAGGTCGGGCGCCTCTGGTACCAGAGCGCGGAGCGGGGCTCGGACGAGTGGAACGGCCTAATCGATCAGTTCCTCGAGATGGACTTCGGGATCGATCCGACCATGACCATCTACGAGGCGAGCCGGGACGTCATGCGGGCCCGCGAGGCGGACTTCCACGACGAGTACACGCTCCCGAGCCAGTGGGATTTCTATCAGCCGTCTCGCGAAGCCCACGGGTCGTATTGGTTCTACTGGACCAGCGAGGACGAATACCACTGGAAGCAGTTCTACCAGAAGTGGATGTCGTTCCTGAACGACTACAAGAACGCCGGCGGGATCGTCACCACCGGTTCGGACTCGGGGTTCATCTACAAGCTCTACGGCTTCGACTACATCCGTGAGCTGGAGCTGCTGCGCGAGGCGGGCTTCCACCCCGTGGAGGTGATGCGGTCGGCCACCTACTACGGCGCGTTGCAGCTGCACAAGCCCAAGGGGATGGAGAACGACCTGCAGTTCGGGATCCTGCGCGAGGGGATGAAGGCCGACCTGGTCATGGTGGACGAGAATCCCCTGGAGAACCTGAAGGTCCTGTATGGGAACGGCGCCGTGAGGCTCAACGACGACACCGGTGAGGTGGAGCGTGTGGGCGGTATCAACTACACGGTGAAGGACGGGATCGTCTATGACGCCAAGCAGCTCCTGGAGGATGTGAAGCAGATGGTCCGTGAAGCGAAACAGGCCGTGATCTCGGATCAGGGAAGCTAAAGGAGTGGGGCCGCGCCGGTTCTATCCGCCGGCGCGGTCCACCGGCCCGTGCCCGCGGCGCGCAGGAGCCTGATCGACCTCCCCTTTACGCAACCTACTGGGTGAGGTCGGCGATCCGGAGGCCGCTTCCCGCTCCGACCAACGTCGTGCCGTCGGTAGGCATGTTCCGGAGCAGGGACGTGAAGCGCTGACGCGTCGGCCCCGGAAAGGCGAAAGCCCCCCGCTGTCCGAGGACTCCCCGAACCGTGCGTGCGGCAACCAGATCCTCCAGCGCCTGCACGCCGGTGGGGATGGCCACGCTGAGCTGCCGGCCCGCCGGAACGGCCTTCATGCGAAAGCTGTTCCCGGCGTTCCCCGGCTCACCCACGTACAACGCCTCATCCACCTGCAGTAGGAGCTCGTGGCCGAGCCGCACGAGCTCCTCCGAATACTCACCCTCCAACTGGATCAACAGTGCCAGCTGGTCCAGCCTGGCCTCTTCGGTCTCCCAGCGGCTGAAGAAGGCGCCGACCGATACCTCGACCTCCGCGTGGCTCTCTGGAATGTCTACCCGGCCGGCGTGGGTCGGCTGAACGAGGAGGGTCCGCACTCCAGGAGCCGGCCCCTGGACCCGGCGCGCCTCGACGCCTTCAGGAGATGCGGGATCCGGCCGTGCCATCCCGGATGGCACGCACGCGCTAGCAAGTGAGGGTCCCGGCCGCGGCGATCACGGTGGATCTGAGCATGATGACCTCCGGCCGCTGTTACAGAACTGTCAGGTGTCTATCACATTCTGGTCACCTATTCATTACGGAGGGAACCGTTCTTCTGTCACAATTTGCCTCAGGCTCGATGGATATCTCACGCCTTCGCCAGGAGACCCCGGGCACGCGGTTGTGCACCCACCTCAACAACGCGGGCGCCGCCCTCATGCCCACACGCGTCCTCGATGCGATGCGGGACCACCTGGAGCTCGAGGCCCGCATCGGCGGCTACGAAGCCAAGGACGAACGCGAGGCCGCCATACAGGCCGTGTACCATGACCTGGCGGCGCTGCTTCACACCGTGCCTCACCGCGTGGCTCACATGGAGCACGCCACCGCCGCGTTCGTGGCGGCTCTGTCGGCCATTCCCTTCCGGCCCGGGGAGGTGCTGCTCACCACCCGGCACGACTACGTCTCCAACCAGATCCAGTACCTCAGCCTGGCCAGGCGGATGGGGGTGGAGGTGATCCGGGCACCAGACGGCCCAGCCGGCGGCGTGGACGTGGAGGCCATGGCGGAGCTGGTGCACCGGAAGGCCCCCCGGCTGGTGGCCATGAGCCACATCCCCACCAATTCGGGTCTGGTCCAGGACGTGGCGTCCGTGGGGCAGGCCTGCCGGGAGACCGGAAGCTGGTTCCTGGTGGACGCCTGCCAATCGGTGGGGCAGATGCCGGTTCATCCGGAGGCCATGGGAGCGGACTTCCTCTCGGCAACGGCCCGGAAGTTCCTTCGCGGCCCCCGGGGCGCAGGCTTCCTCTGGGTCTCGCAGAGGGCTCTGGAAGAGGGGCTGGAGCCCCTCTTCCCGGATCTCCGCGGGGCGGACTGGATCTCCGACGACCACTATCGGCCGGCCCGTGACGCCCGGCGCTTCGAGACCTGGGAATCCGCCTACGCGCTGATCCTGGGGATGGGGGAGGCGGCCCGCTACGCCCGGGAGTTGGGGCTCGAGGCCATTCAGGAGCGTTCCTGGGGTCTGGCGCGGCGACTCCGGGAGGCGCTCCAGCAGGTTCCGGGCGTTCGGACCCTGGATCGCGGTTCCGAGCTATGCGCCATCGTGACGGTGGAGGTGGCGGGGTGGCGCCCCGATGCGCTAGTGGGACGCCTGCGCGAGGAGCGGATCCACACGTCGTCCCTCGATCTGGGATCCGGAGTCATCGACTTCGCCGAGAAGGGAGTGGAGGGCGCGCTCCGCGTCTCGCCGCACTACTACAACACCGAGGAGGAGCTGGACCGGTTCGTGGAGGTCCTCGAGGCGCTGGTTCCCCGCTGAGACCCATGCCACTTGGGACCTTCGGGGTTGCCGCACCCGATGTCTTGAAGAGAATTCCGGTGGGTCCCGTACTCAGTGCGTCCGTTCTGGAGAAAGGAGTGGGTTTGAGATCGGAGGTGGAGGTGGAGCTCATCCGAAAGTGCCGCACTGGGGATGCCCGGTTCTTCGAGCCGCTGGTCCGGGCGTACGAGGGCCCGGGGCTCAGGGTCGCCACAGGGATGCTAGGGGACGTGGACGATGCCCGCGATGCGCTCCAGGAGGCGTTCGTGAAGGTCTTCCGGAACCTGTCGAAGTTCGACACACGGAGGGCGTTCGGTCCCTGGTTCTTCCAGATCCTGCGCAACCAGTGCCGCGACATGCTCCGGTCGCGCAACAGCCGTGCAACGCGAGAAGGGCGGGACGAGCGCCTGGAGCTGCGAGCGGCGGATCCGGAGCTGGGCCCTGAAAGGGCGCGGGAGCGGGCGGCGGCGCGCTCCCTGCTCTGGCGGGGACTGGAGCGCGTCGGCGACGATCACCGTGAGATCCTGGTTCTGAAGGAGCTGCAGGGATTCAAGTATCCCGAGATCGCCGAAATCCTGGGGATCCCAGAAGGGACCGTGGCCAGCCGCCTCTACCACGCGCGGCGCGCCCTCAAGGACGCCCTCGAAGAGCTCGGGATCCGATACCCCTGATCCCGCACGACATCCACCATGAGTGAACTACGCGGGACTCCGTATCCGCAGGAGAAGTGAGACGTGCCCACACCCATCTCCAAAGAAGACCTGATGCGCTACCTGGACGGCGAGCTCTCGCCGTCGGAGCGCGCCCGCGTGGAGGAGGGCCTGACCCGCTCCACCGAGTTGCAGCGGGAGCTGGCCATCTTCAGGAGCATGCAGGAGGACCTGGCCTCGCTTCCCGGAGGCCAGCCTCGCGATAGCTCGGTGTGGGGGGCCGTGAACCGCCGCCTCACCCGCCCGCTGGGATGGGTCCTTCTCGTGAGCGGATTCGTGCTCTGGGTGGCCTATGGTACCTGGGTCTTCGCCACCTCCCCGGTCAACCCCGTGGAGAAGCTCGCCGTCGGGGCGCTTGGCGTCGGGTTTCTCATCCTGCTCCTCGCCGCCATCTTGGACCGGTTGCAGGAGTGGCGGAACGACCCCTACAGGGATGTGGAACGATGATCGTGGTGACCAGCCCGGACGTTCCGGGACGAAAGGTCGTGGAGGTACTGGGCTTGGTCCGCGGGAACACGATCCGGACCCGCCACGTGGGGCACGATATCCAGGCCATCTTCCGGAATATCGCCGGAGGTGAAGTCCGGGAATACACCAAGATGTTGGCCGAGGCCCGCGAGCAATCGGTGGATCGGATGCTCGAGGAGGCGGAGGCGCTCGGCGCTAACGCCGTTGTCGCGGTGCGGTTCCAGACCTGCGAGGTGATGAAGGGAGCCGCGGAGATGCTCTGCTACGGCACTGCGGTCCGACTCGACCCGGGGGAGTGAGCGCGGCCTTGCGCCAACAGCGTCTCCTCCCGGCCGTCCTGGCTGCCCTGTTTTTGGCAGGGTGCGCCGCCTCTCCATTCGAGGTCCCTCGCACACCCCCCACCCTGGCTGAAGCCGTGGAATGGGCGGTGGACACGCCCCCGATGGACCAGGTGACTTGGGGAATCCTGGCGGTGGATCTCTCCACCGGCGAGACCCTCTACGCCCGCAACGAGAGCCGGAAATTCATACCGGCCTCCAACGCCAAGGTGCTGGTGACGGCGGCAGCCCTGCTGGAGATGGGTCCGGACTACCGGTTCGAGACCGCGGCCTGGCCTGCCGGCGAGCTGGACCCGGACGGGACACTCCAGGGCGACCTGGTCATCCCCGGTGACGGCGACCCCACCCTGTCAGAGCGCTATTGGGCGGACGACGAAGCCCCTCTCCGAGCGCTGGTGGACTCGCTTCGCATGGCGGGACTGCGGTCGGTCCAGGGGCAACTGGTCGTGGATGCCTCGGCGTGGGACAGCATCCCCATCCCGTCCTCCTGGATGGTCGGCAACATCCCGTGGGGCTTCTCCGCCGTGGGCGCACCCTTTGCGGTGGCGGAGGGCAGCACCCGGATCGTGGTGGAGGCGACCGAGGCGGGAGCGCCCGCACGCGTGAGCCGGTTTCCCTGGGGCCGCGCCGGGTTCCTCGGAGGCGAGGTGATGACTGTGGAGGCCTCCGACACCATGGCGGAGGTGAACGTGTCGTGGATGGAGGAACAGGAGCGACACCTGCTCTGGGGCACCATCGCGGAAGGCGGGGTGGATACGCTCTCCATCTCGACCCGCGTCCCAGCCACCGAGGCCGGGTACCGTCTCATGCAACTCCTCGACTCGGCGGGAATCCAGGTGCACGGAGGTCTGGCCGTCCTGCCGGACTCGGGGGTGCCGCTGGCCGGGGGCTGTGCCTCGGGGACCGTGCGACGGTGCAATGGCTCCGATCCACTCGCCCGGCTCACGTCCCCACCGCTCTCGGAGGTGGCGAAGGGAATCCTGGAGCCGAGCCAGAACTGGATGACGGAGCAGCTGGTCCGGGCTCTGGCGGGTCACCGCGGAGAGCGGGGAAGCTGGTCCGCGGGACTCGACGCCGTTTCGGAGATCCTGCAGGAGCGTGTGGGCATCGACTCATTGGACGTGAGTCTCCGCGACGGATCTGGATTGTCCGCCTACAATCTCGTGACCCCCCGTGCGCTTGTAGCCGTGCTTCGGCACATGCAGTCCTCTCCGCTGGGCCCCTCCTACCGGGAGGCGCTGGCCGCACCGGCGGAGGAAGAAAGCACACTCGAGAACCGGCTCCTGGACCTCCGGGGCCGAGTGCAGGCGAAGACGGGGACCATCTCCAACGTGAACAGCCTGAGTGGCTACCTCGTCACGCACTCCGGCCGGGAGGTGGTCTTCTCCATCCTCAGCAACGGCTCTGGCCTTCCATCCAGCCTGGTGCGGGAGCGGATCGACGACGTGGTCCGCGCCTTGGCGCGATACCGCTAGAGTCGCCCGTCCGCCCGAGGGGCGCTCACCCTCCGCCGCCGTACCTCCACGCCCTCAGGTCCCCCACGTCGAGGTTCCCGTTCGCGTTCCCGTTGGCGTCCAGGTACTCGACCTCCCCTTCGGTGAGGGACGTCCCTCCCAGAATGGCCTCGGCCAGCCGCGCCGCCTCCATGGAGAACGGCCCAACCTCGATCCCCAGGGATCCAGCGGCTACGAGGCCCACGGCGTCACGCACGGCCACCTGAACGGTGAACGCCCCCTCCGCGAGGGGGTTTCCCGTCAGGCGTAGACGGTCCTCTTCGCTCTGGAGGGTGAGTCCGGGTGGCAGGCCGGCCCGCTCGGTAACGGTGACGGGCAGGGTACCGCCGGCCACCATGACCAGCACCGCGTCCACGGGTACCCCCGCCGCCGCGGCCACCGGTGTGCCCGGCGCCGTCAGAGCTGGCTGGGGATGCGTGGAGATCCGGAGCCGCGCACCGGCCTCTGTGAGCGTGATCTCGTGAAACGCCACCGTGCTGGTTCCGGTGCCGGGGGAGGCGGTGGAGGGATGTGTCTGGAGGTTCAATCGGCGGCGGGTCGGCCCGAACACGTCGGATGGCGCGCCCCGGTCTCCACCCTCGGCCAGCGTCCTCATCAGGGCCGAATCCCCGTCGGCTTCCAGGATGGACGCGAAGTATCGGTACCCCTCCTGTGGCCGGAACTCCCCGCCCGGATCGATGCGCGTGACCAGCACCCCGGGACCGGGCAGGTCTCGGTCGAACCCTCCCTTGTCCCGGTACTCCACCACCAGCCAGCCCGCGACTTCCGACTCTCCCAGGGGCACCCGGATGGCTTCTCCTCCGGTCCGCACGGGGCCGATCTCCAGCACCGTGTCGCGAACGGGTCCGAGTTCCACGAAATCCAGCCACCCCAGGATGTGCCGGTTCCACGCCGAGAGGTGTGTGGGACCGAAGTCGCTCCGGGTGCTCCCGACCGGTCCGCACCCCCATGCACCGGCGGCCATCAGGTCCCAGCAACCGAGAACCCAGCGCCGGTTTTCCGGGGTGATCCCATTCACGGGGTGGTAGTAGTCCCGGAGCCCCAGGGCGTGGCCGAACTCGTGGGCGATCGTGGCTGCGGTCTGGATCCGGGTCCCCGAACAGTCGGTGGCACCCTGGATGATGTACGCGTCCACCTTCACGGGCATGCCGTCCGCACCGATGTCCTGAGTGGGCCAGGGCTGCCCATCGTTCCTCCGGCTCATCCCCGACCGGTGGGGCCAGATGCCGGGGCCCCCGCACGAGGCGGCCACTTCGAGGAACTCGAAGGTCACCAGGTCCACGATGCCGTCGTCGTCCCCACTGTTGGGCACCCCGTCCGGCCCATCGTTGTCGTAGATGGTGAAGTCCACGGTCTCGTCCGCCAGGGTGAGCGTCTCCCGGAGGTAGGCCCCCACCCGAGCGTCCTCCCCTAGACCGAACTCCGTTCCGACTACCTCGGAGATGGTGAGCGAAGTCCTGAGCCAGGGCAGCACGTCCCCCTGCACGGTGAAGCGCCCATAGGAGGCTTCGGAGTAGAACTCGGTCAGGGTTCCCCGGGGAGACGGACCTGTGAAGAGGGAGGCCGCCAGGTCATCCGGGCTCACCCAGGGATCCGGAGAGTCGGCGAACAAGGCCAACAGCACAGGGAACCTCGCGACACCCTCGAAGGCGTGCTGCACCGGTTGGGCCACCAGGCCCGGGGCTCGCACCGGGGGTAGGGCTTCGCGCGGACCGAAGAACCCGTTGGGCAGCTCGAAAGTGAGGGGATCCGCCTCTGTCCGTGCCCAATACCCGGGAGGCAGGGGGATTCCGGCCTGCCGGGACACGACCTCCAGGTCCTGCGCCGCTAGAGCCGCAGGGCGAAGCCCTTCTCCCGCCAAGAGGGTCGACGCGATCCACGCCAGGCGCGTGAGTCCCAGGGAGAACGTCCGTTCTCTCATCGGACGACCTCCACCCTGTAGCCCAAGAGCGCGGGCCGCACCTCATTGTCCGGGCCGACCACCTGGACCAGAGCTCCCCGGGGCTTCCGGGTGGTATCCTGGACCTCCAGGGCAAAGCGGAGGACCCCGGCATCCGGCCGGACCACCAGCACGCCCATGGTATCTCCGCGCACGCGGGCGTGGACCTCGCCTTCGATGGCGGACACGGAGATCATCCCGGGGCCCACCAACCGGATGCGAGCTCCCCCCTCCTGCGGGTGCGGGGATCGGAGGGTGACCGTGAGAGTGCCGGCTCCCCTGGATGGCCCGTCCTCGCAACCGGCCACGGCGAATCCCGCGACAATGAGCGTCAGCACAACCGCTCGCATGAAGCGCATGGCCGAATTCCTCCTCTGCGATAGCCTGTCGGAAGCGGCACGGGCAAGCTCCCGGGACGCCGCACCGCCAGGGAATACGAGGGCCCGGTATAGGGGCTTACGCAAGGGCCACACGCAATGTCCCGGCCCGCGCGAATCGGGGTGGCACAGGCATGGATCCTTGCCGGGAACCGGGTGTAAGCCACCGTCCCTGAAGTCGCTCGTTCGGGGCCGAAGAGTCGTCTTGACCCGGTTTTCGGCTCCGGATAGCTTGATGAGATCGAGAATCATTCTTGTTAAACACACTCTCCATCCCGGAGTATCACGCATGAGTGGGACGCCCATCCTGAAGATCCGAAACGTCCACGCGAAGGTCGCCGAAGAGGACCTCCAGATCCTGAAGGGTGTGGACCTGTCGCTCAACGCCGGAGAGATCCACGCCATCATGGGTCCGAACGGCTCCGGAAAGAGCACGCTGGCCAAGGTCCTCATGGGCCATCCCGGCTATGAAGTCACCGGAGGATCGGTAGAGTTCAACGGCGAGGAGGTCCTGGAGATGGAGCCCGACGAGCGCTCCCAGGCAGGCATGTTCCTGGCGTTCCAGTACCCCGTCGAGATTCCCGGCGTCTCCATCGCGAACTTCCTGCGAACCGCCGTGCAGGCGCACCAGGGAGAGGAGGAGCTGGACCTGTTCGAGTTCCAGGACCTCCTCATGGAGAAGATGGCC
>JBDHLC010000001.1:0-294039 GCA_039586075.1 Gemmatimonadota bacterium
ACCCGCGATGGACACGAACTCCCCGCTCTGGATGTCAAGGTTGATCCCGCTCAGCGCGTGCGTCTCCACCTCGTCCGTGTAGAACACCTTCGACAGGTCGTTGAGCTGGATCAGCGGCTTGTTGTCCATGTGGTTCATCCCTTTCCCCTCGTCTCCTCGGTGGTCATCTCGGGGCGCGCTGCGCCGACCGAAGCGCGCCTACGGGATATCTGACGAGAGGGGCCGCAAAAAAGTTGCAGATCGTTTCCGGGAGCCCCCGGTTCTCGCTGGCCGCACCGCGGGCGCCGGCCCGCCTCGGCACAGCTGACGCGCCATGCCGGGCCCCCTGCCTGGGCACTCCCACGGCGGCGCCGGACCCTGGGCCCGCTTCCGGCTCGACGCGTCAGGTGACGTTCGGGGCCTTCTGCGCCGCGGGCATCGTGGGCCCCTTGAGCTTGATGGGCTGGCGGATCTTTCGCATGCGGAGGTTCAGCATCTCCACGAATACCGAGAAGCCCATGGCGAAGTAGATGTATCCCTTCGAGATGTGCTGGCCGAGCCCTTCCGCCACCAGCGTCATCCCGATGAGCAGGAGGAAGCTCAGCGCCAGCACCTTCACCGTGGGATGCCGGGACACGAAGTCGCTGATGGTCCCGGCCGCGAGCATCATGAAGCCGATGGCGATGATCACCGCGATGATCATGACCGCGATGTGGTCCGCCATCCCCACGGCGGTGATGACCGAGTCCAGGGAGAAGACGATATCGAGGACGGCGATCTGGGTGATGACGGCCAGGAAGCTGGAGTGCGTCTTCACCTCCTGTTCGTGGCCGGGCCCCTCCAGGTTGTCGTGGATCTCGTGCGTCGCCTTCGCCAGGAGGAAGAGACCGCCCAGGATCAGGATCAGATCCCGACCGGACACCCCGTGGTCCAGCAGCTCGAAGAGGGGCTCGGTGAGCCGCATGACCCAGACGATGGAGAACAGCAGGACGATCCGCGTCACCATGGCCAGCGCCAGTCCCGTCTGGCGTGCCGCCTTCTGCCGCCCCGCCTCGACCTTCTCGGACAGGATGGAGATGAAGACGATGTTGTCGATCCCCAGCACCACCTCCAGGATGGTGAGGGTGACCAGTGCGATCCAGGCGTCGGGTTGGGTGATCCAGTCCATGGTGCTCCACGCTGTCAGACGGGTTTCACGATCCTGGAATAAACGAAGCGGCGCCGCCCCGGTGCAATCCCGGGACGGCGCCGCTGGTCGCGCCGGGGGCGCGGGGCCCGTTACATGGCGCCCATCACTCCCGCCTCACCGTCCGCAGAGACGGTGAAGTGGATCCACATCCCGCTCACCGCGTGGCCGGGGATGTAGCAGACCATCGAGTACTCACCGGCCTCGGAGGCCGTGAAGGTGATGGTCTCCGCCTGGCCCGGCATGGTGGCTTCCGTCATGGAAGTGGGGCTGCTGGAGACAGCGCCCGCAAACACGGGGGTGGGGTCCACCATGGCCGGCGCGGTGTCGAATCCGGGAGAGATCCCAACCGAGTGGGCCATGTTGGGGTCGCTGTTGGAGAAGTTGATGGTCACCTCGGCGCCCACCGGCACGACGATGGTCATCTCACCGAACTGGGCACCGTTGAAGTTCCAGTAGTTCCCCTTGTTGGTCGAACCGGCCACGATATCCAGCGTGACGTTGTTACCGTCCATCTGGTACCACTCCGGCATGGTCAGCTCACCGGCCTGCGCGGGGGCCTCGGCCTGGGCCGCGGGGGCCTCCTCCATGGGAGCCTCGGCGGCGGGCTCACCGCCACCACAGGCGGCCAGCCCGAAGAAGAGGGCGGTGCTGAAGGCAAAACGCTTCATGATGGTCATTCCCTGTTCACGTGGCGTCACGATCGAACGGGCCGGAAGCCACGAGCCGGCCCGTAGGGGGCGCGTACCGACTTGGTCGAGCAGGTGCCCCGTTGATTTTTGATTTGTGACAATAAGGTACAAGCGCTCGCCCCATGGGGGGAGGCCCTCCAGCCACGACGCCCCTGAACGAAAAAGCCCCCCGCCGCCGACGCGGCAGGGGGCTCGGCGTGAGAGCCGGACCGGGTCTATTCACCGCAGCAGAACATCGCGGTATCGAGGGCCAGGCGAGCGGCTTCACTCTCCAGGGGTCGGGCCTGCTCCGCCATGAGGCGGAGGGACCGCGCGACACGCGCGGAGCCTTCGCGCTCGGCCCGCTGGGCCGCCCGCATCAGGAACCGGATTCTCTCTTCTACGCTCATCGCTCCCTCCCATCGATCCGTGGCGGTGTTCGTTCCGCCGTCCTCACATCCCCCCTTACGTCCCACCGGCGCGGGAGTTTCTGCCTTCCCGTGTTCAACCGGCCCGTGAGGGGGAAGGTTCCCCGCCCCGGGTCACCCGACCGAGCATGGTCGGGCACCCGGGGCACGGGGATGGCGCCATCAGCCCCGGTAGAACCGCTCCTTCACGATCTTCCCATCCTTCCAGTGACGGACGGCCACCTGCTCGTACTTCAACTTCCCCCACTCGGCGTGGGTGTAGTCGTTGTACCAGACGGAGAACGACACGTCCTCCCCGGCCGACGACTCCCGGAGCTCGAAGGCCCGCACCTCGGTGAGCTTGGAGAAGAAGTCCTTCTCACGGTCGCGGTTGAGGTCCTTTCCGACCCAGGGCTCGAACCCCTGGTCGATCATAACCACGTCCTCCGCGTAGAACTTCTCGAACGCGTCCAGCGCGTTCCCTTCGAGGATCATGCGATTGAGCTCGGCGTCGAGCTCGGCAACGGAAACGAGCGTGCTTTCCATGGTAGGGTCACTCCGTGATTGGATGCGTGCGAAACGGCTTGGACGATAATACATCGAATTCGAATACTTGTCTAGTCATGTAAATGTTCCGACGACACGGCCCAGGAGTCCGCATCTGGTCCCGCCGGGCCGTGGAGGCGTCGTCCCCGCCGAGGCTAGCTCCCGTACTCGCTCTGGTGCGGCCGCCCGCACTCCTGGAGTTGGGCTCGAAGCGAGTTCAGGGCGTCCAGGAGCCCGGGCGCCCGCGTGGGGGACACGCCTTTGGCCACATCGGCCTCCACACATGCCATCCGATCGTCGACTCGGCTCAGGATGTCCAATCCCGCGGAGTTGATGGTGCAGACGACCCGGCGGCGATCCAGCTGGTCACGGGTCCGGTCCACCAGCTTCTTCCCGATGAGTCGGTCGATGAGGCGGGTGACCCCGGGCTGCTTCTCCAGCATTCGCCGCCCTACCTCCAGGGTCGGGAGCCCGCCCGACCCGGCTCCCCGCAGGATTCGGAGCACGTTGTACTGCTGGAGCGTGATCCCTTCCGGCTCGAGGAGCCCGCCGAGGTACCGGCGAACCTCGTCCGTGGTTCGCAGCAGGGTCACCAGGACTTCCTGGCCGATCCCCGAAAAGGGCTTGCTCTGACCGATTTCCTCTGCGACGGTGCGGCTCTTGGGCATGTCGGACCCCGAGATTGGAAAGCGACGCTCCCTCATCCTCACCCGGGCAGGGTTGATTTCGCAACCCGCCGCCCCCTCCTACCTTGGGCTCGAACCCTTTCAGGAGCGTATCCGTGTTCCAGCGCCTACGGTCTGCTGTTCGCCCGGCCCCGTGGCTGGCCCTTCTTTTAACCGTCCTTTCAGCCCCCGCGACGGCCCAGACCGCCGCCACCTTCCCTGGAGTGGAATGGGAGCGGGTCCGGGGCCCGGCACTGGAGGAGTATGGATGGTCCGAGGACGGCCTACAGCGCGTTTTCGCATTCCTCCGCGACAGCGCGAACAGCACCGGCGTCGTGGTGGTGGACCGCGGACGAGTCGTCTTCCAGTTCGGCGACGTGGAAGACCTCTCCTACCTGGCATCGGTCCGGAAGAGCGTGCTCTCCATTCTCTACGGGCGGTACGTGGAGGACGGGACCATCGACCTCGAGGCCAGCCTGGCGTCGCTGGGCGTGGACGACGTCGGAGGGCTGCTCCCCATCGAGAGGGAAGCCACCATTCACCACCTCATCACCGCCCGCTCGGGAGTGTACCATCCCGCCTCGAACGGCGGCGACAACCTCGCCGACGCCCCGCCGCGGGGATCCCAGACGCCCGGCCGTTACATGCTCTACAACAACTGGGATTTCAACGCGTCTGGAGCCGTCTTCGAGCAGCTCACCGGCCGGAATATCTACGACGAGCTCGAGTCGCAGCTGGCGGTGCCGCTCCAGTTCCAGGACTGGGACCGCGCGGCGCAGCGGAAGAGCGGGAACCTCAGCATCTCCCGGAACCCGGCCTATCACATGTGGCTCTCGACCCGGGACATGGCTCGCATCGGGCTCCTCATGCTGAACGAGGGGGAGTGGAACGGCAGCCGGGTCGTCTCGTCCGACTGGACGCGTCGCCTGGTCAGCGTGGTCACTCCCCTCCACGAGATGAACCCGGTGTACCGGCGAGATGGGTACTTCGGATATGGGTATATGTGGTGGGTGTGGGACGGACCGCGGGCCGAGGGACCCTTCGAAGGGGCCTACACGGCGCGAGGAGCCTGGGGCCAGTGGATCACCGTGCTGCCCGCCCTGGACATGGTGGTGGCCCACAAGACCAATTCGGTCTACAGCCGCACCACCTCCTGGGAGTCCTGGGAGCGCATGCTCGAACTCCTCCTGGAGGCCCAAGGTGTCGAGATGACGACGCCCTATCCGTGGAGCTAGCGCACGGACCCCACACTCAACTCCCGCGGCGCCTTACCCCCCTCCAGACGACGTCCTTCACATGACCCTGCCCTCCCCCCGCATCCGCATCCGTTCCCCTCGTCTCCTCGCGTCGGTCCTCCTCGTCTCGCTCCTCGCCCCGGGACGGGGCGTCACGCAGGAATCCCCGGTGACTCAGCAGGATGTCTGGCTCAGGGATGGCGCGGTGCGAGTCGCCAGCGGCGAGACGGTCCCCTACCGGTCCGAGGTGGGGAGCATCGTCCTGCGCGACGACACCGGTGAGGCCACGGCGGAGATCTGGTACACCGCCTACCACCGTACCGGTGTCCAGGACTCCTCCCGCCGCCCGATCCTCTTCGCCTACAACGGGGGTCCGGGATCCTCGTCCTTCTGGCTTCACATGGGAGTCATGGGACCCGTGCGCGTGTCCACTCCCACCACCGATCATGCCGGCCCGCCGCCCTATCCCCTGGAAGCGAACCCCTACACGCTGCTGGATCGGACGGACATCGTCATGGTCGACCCGGTGGGGACCGGATTCAGCCGCACCCTCAACGGCACGCCGGGGTCGGAGTTCTGGGGCGTGGAGGAGGACGCGGAGTCCCTGACCCGTTTCATCCAGCAGTACCTCAGTCGGAACCAGCGCTGGAACTCGCCCAAGTACCTTCTCGGGGAGAGCTATGGCACCATGCGGTCCGCCGTCCTCGCCGAGACACTCCAGGGGGCCAACATCGACCTGAATGGCATCGTCCTGGTGTCCGCGGTCCTGGATCTGCAGACGTTGATCTTCTCTCCAGGAGACGACCTTCCGTACATCGTGAACCTCCCCGGCTACGCGGTGGTGGCCCGCTATCTCGGGGCCCTGCCCGGGGAACACCCCGATGCGGCGGCGTTCATGGCGGAGGTGGAGGCCTTCGCGTTGGGGGACTACGCCTCGGCTCTGATCGAGGGGAATCTCCTCTTGGAGAGCGAGCGGGATGAGATCCTGGACCGGCTGCACGCATACACCGGGCTGAGCGTGGACTTCCTCGACCGGGCTGACCTTCGGGTCACGGCGGGCGAGTTCGAGCAGGAGCTGCTCCGGGACCAGGGACTGGTGGTGGGCCGCCTGGACGCCCGATTCACCGGCGTCATGGATGACCCGCTGGCCCAGAACGCCGACTACGACCCCCAGTCTTCCGCCATCCGCGGGGCCTATACCTCCGCGTGGAACACCTACCTCCGGGAAACACTGGGGTACGACGGCGAGAGGGAGTACGTCCCCAGCGGCAACGTCCAGCCGTGGAACTGGTCGTTCGGAGGCAACGTCGGGTTCGGCCAGACCGGGCTCACCAATGTCGGTCCGGCGCTGGCCCGAGCCCTCCGGAGAAACCCCACGCTGGAAGTCCTGCTGGTGAACGGGATCTACGATCTGGCCACCCCGTATTTCGCCGCCGTCTGGACCATGGATCATCTGGGCCTTCCGCCGCACCTGCGGGACAACATCGACCGCGTGGACTTCGAGGCGGGTCACATGATGTACGTCCACGAGCCCTCCCTCCCCCGGTGGCGGGAAGCCCTCACCGCCTTCCTCGATCGGACCGCCGCAGGAAGCGCCATGGCGGGCGCCGGTGAAGGGGGTTCCAGGCCGCAGTGACCTTTTTCGCAACGCCGGGGTACCATCAATGTCTGGGTCCTACGTGCTCCGGCGTTTTCCACCCCCGGTGAAGAGGTTTACATGTCCGATCGGAACAAGCGACTCCTCATGAAGGCCATGCAGAACGAATCCACGTGGCTGCAGAAAGCGCTCTTCGCGCTGGCCAAGGCCGAAGACGCGCGGACCACGCTGGCCGAGCTGTCCGAGGGCAAGGTGGAGGAGCTGCGCGCACCCGCGAAGGGGAAGTACGCCTCCCTCGCGGCGTTCCGGGACGCGCTCGAGGGACGCGTGTCCGAGCTCATGGAGGACCTCCAGGAGCAACGCCGAGTGGTGAACAAGTAGCCGGCCACCGGCCGACAATCACAGAGGGCCCGGCCGTCCAGGGGGATGGCCGGGCCCTCTTGGCTACCTCCGCCCCGGCGGCCCCTCAGGCGGGTGCCAGGAGGTACCGCCCCACGGCGTACGCCAGGTACGCCACCACCAGCGCGGCCCCCTCTCCCCGCTGGAGACCGCGCTTCCGGCCCAGGAAGACGAGCACCAGGACCGTGACGACGAGGAGTGCCGGAAGGTCGAACCAGAGCACGACGTGGTCCACCTTCAGGGGTGCGATGATCGCGGCAACTCCGGTGGGGATGAGAAGGTCGAAGATGTTGCTTCCCACCACGTTCCCCACCGAAAGGCCCGCCCGCCCCTGCGTGATTGCGCGGAGGGAGACGGCGAGCTCGGGCATGCTGGTGCCGAGGCCCACCAGGACGGCGCCGACGAACGACTGCCGGAGGCCCCAGTCCCGGGAAAGCTCCAGCGCATTGTCCACCGTGAGCTCTGAGCTCAACAGGACCACCGCGAGGCCGGTGGCCAGAATACCGCCGGCGAGCCAGAGGGGACGTTTGTCACCGGACCGCGCGGACTCCTCCTGCTCCACGCCCACCGACCGAGTGGCCACGGTGTAGCCGAGGTAGAATAGGAATACCAGGGCGAGGACCGCACCGTCTCCCCGCCCCAGGGAGCCGTCGTAGGCCAGGATGAAGAGGAGCACGCACGAGCCCACCAGCTCCACCCCCAACATCTTGAGCTGGCGGCCCCCGATGGTCAGGTAGTGGAGGAGCGCGGTCGTTCCGATGACGATGCTGATCTGGCTCACGGAGCTCCCCACCGCCGTACCCACCACCACGCCCGAGCTGTCCACGCCACGGAGGTTGTGCAATGCCCCGTCCACCGCCACGACCAGCTCGGGCAGATCCGTTCCCAGGGCGAGCAGCGTCAACCCGACGAAGAGGTCCGAGACGTTAAACCGCCGAGCCAGCCGCACGCTGTTCTGGACCACCAGGTGGGTCCCGCCCCAGAGCCCGGCGAGCCCCATGACCAGCAGCAGGAGGTTATCGAGGTTCGCAGTGGTGACCGGCATGACGCCGAGAATGACGGTTCCCGCCCCACGACGAAAGGAGGCCCCGCCGCGAATCGCGCGACGGGGCCTCCTGGGTCGATGCGCCCGAGAGGATTCGAACCTCTGGCCTCTGCCTCCGGAGGGCAGCGCTCTATCCAGCTGAGCTACGGGCGCGGGAGCCTTTGAATTTGGCCCGATCCCGCAGCAGGTCAAGGTCTCCTGCGGAACGGTCGGGACCTCGCCGGACCAGGCTCCGCGGCGCGCCCTCTGGCTCCGCTCGGGAGCGGGCCCCACGGGCGGAACAGGTCGCGGCGCTCCCGGTCTCCCGGGAGCGCCGCGATGAATCACGTGCGAATAAGCCGAGTTCTGTCCCTGCCGAAGCAGGTGGGGTCATTTCTCTAGGACCGGCCTCGCGACCGGTCTCCAGCAGCCTACCCGGGACTGTGACGGAGTGGGCCACTCCTCGTCCCCTATTTGGCCTTGCTCCGGGTGGGGTTTGCCATGCGACCCGTGTTACCACGAGTCCGGTGCGCTCTTACCGCACCCTTTCACCCTTGCCTGTGCTCCGTGGGAGCCATCGGCGGTCTGCTCTCTGCTGCACTTTCCGTCGTCGTACGACGCCCGGGCGTTACCCGGCACCCTGCCCTGCGGAGCTCGGACTTTCCTCCCGTGGGCGAACCCACCGGCGACCCTCACTGCACGCCCCTGGAAGGTAGGGTGAAGAAAAGCCGAAAGGAAGTGGCCTGACGCTCGGGCCCGTGGAAGTCGGGGACCGGCTTGCCCCGTCCCCCGCATCCGCGGTATCCCTTGTCGTCCCGCTTCCCCAACCCCACCCCATGCCTTCCTCTCGCGGCGCCGCCTCCCCGGTTGCCACCGTCACCGCCGGCAGCCCCACGGGTCTGAGCACCTTCGCCGGCGTCTTCACCCCGTCGATCCTCACGATCCTCGGGGTCATCATGTATCTGCGCTTCGGGTGGGTGGTGGGAAGCGTAGGTCTTCTGGGCACGCTGCTCATCGTCACGCTCTCCACCAGCATCACCTTCCTGACGGCCCTCTCCGTGGCGGCCATCGCCACGGACCAGCGCGTCCGCACCGGCGGCGCCTACTACATGATCAGCCGCTCGTTGGGCCTGGAAACGGGGGGCGCGGTGGGGATTCCGCTCTTCCTGGCGCAGGGGCTGTCTGTCGCGCTCTACACCGTGGGGTTCGCGGAGTCGGTGGTGGGGGTCTTTCCCTCCCTGAGCATCCGGTGGGTGGGCGTGGCGGTGACGGTGGCCGTGGCGGCGTTGGCATTGGTCTCCGCAAAGGCCGCCATCCGGGCTCAGTACGTCATCATGGCCGCCATCGCCCTCTCCCTGGTGAGCCTGGCCGCCGGGGGCGGTGCCGGCGACGAGCCCATGGGCGTCATGGGCGCCCCGGTGGCGGAGGCGACTTCCTTCTGGCAGGTCTTCGCGGTCTTCTTCCCCGCCGTCACGGGCATCATGGCGGGGGTGAACATGTCCGGCGATCTGAAGACCCCGGGCAAGAGCATCCCCCGGGGCACCTTCGCCGCAATCGGGACGGGCTACGCCATCTACATGCTCCTCCCCATCCTGCTGGCGACGCGGGCGTCCGCGGAGACGCTGGTCTCGGATCCACTCGTCATGCGTCGGATGGCGGTCTGGGGCGACGCCATTCTCCTGGGAGTCTGGGGCGCGACGCTCTCCTCGGCGGTAGGGAGCATCCTGGGAGCGCCTCGGGTGCTCCAGGCCCTGGCCCGGGACGGAGTCATCCCCCGCCCGTTCTCCTGGCTGGGTCGGGGTAGCGGGCCGGACGATGAGCCGCGCATCGGCACAATGGCCACGCTGGTGCTGGCGCTGGTGGCGGTCTGGTTCGGTGACCTGAACGTCATCGCTCCGGTCCTCACCATGTTCTTCCTGACGACCTACGGCGTCCTGAACGTGGCGGCGGGGCTCGAGCGGTTCATCGGGAGCCCCTCGTTCCGCCCCCGGTTCAAGGTCCACTGGGCCTTCTCGCTCCTGGGCGCCGTGGGGTGCGTCTGGGTCATGCTCCTCATCAACGCACTGGCCACCGCGGTGGCGGCGGCGCTGGTCCTGGTGATCTTTCTCTGGCTGGAGCGCAGGGGTCTACAGGCGGCGTGGGGAGATGTGCGCCGGGGAATCTGGATGGCCTTGACCCGGGCCGGCCTGCTCCGCCTCACCCGCGATTCCGACGATCCCCGCAACTGGCGCCCCCACATTCTCGTGCTGTCCGGCGCACCGCAGCGGCGCTGGCATCTGGTGGAGATCGCGGACGCGCTGTCCCACTCCCGCGGGCTCGTCACCGTCTCCACCGTCGTCCCCGAGGAGGCGGTGGACACGGCCCGGCGCCGCACACTGGAGAACAACATCCAGGAGTTCATGGCGAAGCGGGGCGTCCAGGGCCTGACCCGTGTCATGCCGGCCCCTACCTATCTCGTCGGAGCGAAGCGCCTGGTGGAGGCTTACGGTCTCGGTCCGCTTTCCCCGAACACCTTCCTCCTGGGCGCGTCGCAGCAGGAGCAGGACCGGGATGCGTACTGTGCCCTTCTGGAGCACCTGTATCTCCACCGCCGAAACGTGGTGGTGGTCCGGGACGACGAGACGGAGGGCTTTCGAAAGAAGGAGCGCATCGACATCTGGTGGGGGGGGCTCAAAGGGAACGGATCCCTGCTCATGATCCTCGGCTACCTGCTTCGGAGCTCCCTCGCGTGGAGGGGCGCCGAGGTGCGGCTCAAGATGGTGGTCCCGTCGGAGAAGGCCGCCGAAGGGGCGAGGGCGAACCTCGCCGGGGTGGCCACCGCCACGCGGACGGGTCTGAGGCCGCAGGTACTGGTGGCCAACGACCGGCCGTTCCGGGACATCCTGCGGGAGTCCTCCACCGGGGCGGACCTCGTCCTCATGGGAATGAGGGCCCCAACGGGGGATGAGCGATACGTGGAGTATTACCAGCAGCTCCAGGAGCAGACCCGCGGCCTGCCCATGACCCTCTTTGTGCTGGCCGCGGAGGAAGTGGCCTTCCGCGACGTCCTCTTCCGGGAGCCAGAGGACTAGCTGCGGCCCCGGGCCGCGAGCATTCGCAGCCCCACGAACCCCACCACCGCCAAGGCCGCGTTCCCCATGGCCACGCCGGGCCGGAGCAGCAGGGCGCCGCCCGTGGCGAACATGAGCCCGAACAAGAAGGCCATGCCGGCGACGACCCTGGCGGCGTCATGGCCCAGGTCACCCAGAGGCTCCATTCCCGTGGCCTCCTGCTGCCTTCGCCATCCCGGGCCTGCTGGGCGGACCCGGCGATAGAACGACTCCAGGACCTCCGGCTTCTCGGGTCGAGTGACGAGCATGACGGGGAGCCACACCGCCACCGAGGCCAGCGACGTCACCAGGAGCCGGAGCCCGAAGTCCTCGATGTGCAGGACCGGCACCACCGACGTGGCCAATCCCACCACGAACCCCGCCACCATGGCCGCGGCCTCGGTCCACGCGTTGATGCGCCACCAGAACCAGCGGAGGACCAGGACCAATCCGGGGCCCGTACCCACGGCGATGATGATCCGGAACAGCGTAGTGACGTCCTCGGCGAAGAAGGCGGCCGCACCCCCCAGAGCAGTGATGACCACCGACGCCACCCGGCCCGCCAGGACCAACTCGGGCTCCCCGGCTCCCTGCCGGACGAACCGCGCGTAGACGTCGTTGGTCAGGTAGGAAGCGCTCCAGTTGATGATGGTGGAGACCGTGCTCATGAAGGCGGCCACCAGCGAGGCCACCACCAGCCCGAGGAGTCCCGCGGGGAGGAAATCCAGCATCAGCCTCGGGTAGCCGAGCTCTCGGTCCTCCAGCTCCGGATAGAGAACCACGGCGGCCAGCGCCACGAGGATCCAAGGCCAGGTTCGAAAGACATAATGCAGGAAGTTGAAGAGCCACGCGGCCTTCTCCGCGTCCTCCTCCGACCTCGCCGAGGCGAGGCGCTGGACGAACTCGCCCCCACCGTCGGACCGCCGGAAGGACCACCACTGCAGGAGGATGTAGGCCAGGAAGGTCGAGCCGCTGATTCCCGCCAGCGCGGACCAACCCGTGGGAATCAGGCCGCCGCTCCACTCCAGAGGAGTGAACGCCAGGAGGTCCACTCCCTCCCACTGCCCCGCGGCCGCGACCAGTTCCCCCAGCCCACCCACGTCGCGCACCGCGAAGAACGCCACCGCCACGGCTCCCACCATGCCCAGGAAGAACTGCAGGAAGTCCGTCACCACCACGCCCCACAGACCGGCGATTCCGGCGTACACCAGGACCAGGACGCTCACTCCCACGACCGTCCAGAGGCGTCCTTGAGCTCCCAGGCCGGGCCCGACGGCTGGCAGGATCTGGAGTGCCTCGACCACCTTCACCATCGCCAGCATGGCCAGTCCGATCCCCATTGCCCCGAGCACCACGGCATAGAGGAAGCCCTTCGTCCCACGGAGCACCGCGGCGGGGGTACCGCCGTATCGCAACTCGCTCAGCTCGTTGTCCGTCACCACGCGAGCCCGGCTCCACAGGCGGGCGAAGACGTAGAGCAGCACCACGTGCGCCACGGCGAAGCTCCACCACTCCCAGTTCCCGGCGATCCCCCGGGTTCCCACCACGCCGGCCACGTACAGGGGGGTGTCCACGGAGAAGGTGGTTGCCGCCATGGAGGTGCCGGCGAGCCACCACGGGATCTCCCGGCCGCCCACGAAGAACGCCTCCATGCTCTTCGACGCGCGCCGGGCCAGGGCCAGTCCCAAGGCCAGGGTTCCAGCCATGTAGAGTCCAAGCACCCACCAATCCAGATGGCTCATGACCCGACGCCCTCCGCGTGAGCTCCCCCGGCCGCGGCCCCAGCCAGGACTCCTGCGGCCGCCTCCTGCATCAACGGTTCGCCGCCCCAGGCCAGCAGGGCCGGTAGCGACGCCGGCAGATCGGCCAGGATGCGCGGACCGCCGAAGACCACCGCCGGAGACCCGGGAAAGGTGTGGTGCCAGCGGAGGACCCGGTCGCGGTTCTCCGAGGAGAGACCGGCCCGGCCCTTCCAGGCCCGAGGCTCCGCGTACACGCACAGCAGGCGCTCCCCGCCCGCATCGTCGGCGGCGACCTCGGCCCCCAGCGCCCGGAGGGCGGCCTGGAAAGGCTCCCGGGACGGCGGTGGATAGGGGCCGCCCAGGTCGTCGTCGATCACCGTGAGGTGGACGGGCCCGGGCAGCCGCCCGCTCCAATCCCGCAAGCGCATTGCCGACAGGGCCCACGCGCGAGACCGGGCCCGGTCGGCGGGATGGCCCCAAGGCCCCTCCCAAGAGTCCGCCTCGGGTCGCGAGGATCCACGAATCCTCCGGGCGAGCATCCGTTCCACCCGGTCCCTGGACCGGTCCAGGAGTTCTCGGGTCAGGATCCCTTCCTCCAGGCCCTGTCGAAGGGCCGCCTCCAGGTCCAACTCCTCCGGCGGATAGAGGAGCACGTCCACGCCGGCCGCCAGGGCCTCCACCACCGCTCGCTCCGGTTCGCCAACGCCCTCCATGATGAGCGCGTCGGTGACCACCACTCCCTGGAACGCCAGCGCACCCCGAAGGAGGTCCCGGATGACGGATGGTGACCGTGTGGCCGGTCTTCCCGACGGATCCAGCGAGGCGTAGGAGACGTGGGCCGTCATCACGGACGGGACTCCGGCCTCGACGGCCCGGCGGAAGGGGACGAGATCCGACCCCTGCAGGTCGGTAGCAGACGTCGAAACCACCGGTAGCCCCGCGTGGGAGTCGGTTCGCGTGCGGCCGTGGCCGGGGAAATGCTTCACGCAGGGAATCGCCCCCGCGGCCAGGCATCCCTCGATCCACGCCACGACCTGGCTGGCAACGCGGTCCGGGTCCTCACCGAAGGCCCGGGTCCCCACGATGGGATTGTCCGGCTCCAGCGCCAGGTCCGCCACCGGAGCAAAGACCCATGGAACGCCCAGGGCCACGGCTTCTCGCCCGGTCAGGTTCCCCGCGGCGCGGATCACCGACAGGTCGCCCACCGCGCCCAGGGCGGCCAGCGGCGGCAGAGGGGTCGCCCCCAGGAACTGCTGCCCGGCGCCGCGCTCGAGGTCCGCTCCCAGAAGCAGGGGCCGCCCCGCGCGGGACGCCAGCATGTCCGCCGCTTCGCGGGCCCCGGCCGCAGTGCCCCCGAACAGGATGAAGCCCTGGGCACCTGCTTCCAGGGCGGCTTGGACCCGAGACGAGTGGATCCCGTATCCCTCGCTCTCCGACCATCTCAGGGCCGGAAGCACGGATACCGCGGGCCGCCTCACGCCGTGCCGTCTCCTGGTTCGTGCCCTGGGGCATGCCATGGTGCCAGCCTGGGCGTGCCCGGCCGGACCCGGGCGGGCCTCGGGCACGAGGGCCTGGAGAGAGCGGACCTGATTCCATTCATGGGCGAGAAGGTACCCACTCTCCGGGGGACGCGCCCGCCCACGCCACCTCGGGTCGTCGCCACCGGAGACGCCCCAGCCGGCGGAAGCGGGGCTGACCGGACCCGGGGTGGCCCTGGGTCCTGGACGGAGGCTGCACGCCCTGGCCCAATGGGAGAAGGGTCCGGCCGCATCGACGACCGGACCCTTCCAGTGCCCCGCCAGGGACTCGAACCCCGAACCTAGCGATTAAGAGTCGCTTGCTCTGCCAATTGAGCTAGCGGGGCAGACCAACGTGTTCTTTGGAGCCATCAAACCTACCCCCCTCGAGAGGGGGGTCAACCCCCGCCGAACCACCCGCGCGGTGGAGGCTGCGTGTTTCTGCTCACCTATCGCGCGCGCATTCGCTCGGACGGGGTCCGGATCCCCACTCACCGACCCACTGTCATGAGCCCTCAAATCGTGTCACAACAGCCACTTAGATGCATTTCCGCGAATCTGGCATCAACCTTGACTCTAAGTCAGGCGAGGACTCCAACGGGGGTCCCGACACCTGGAGGAACCATGAACGCCCACGACGCACAGACTGATACGACATACGAAGCGAAGATCATTGAACGCGACCTCGGACTCCCGGGCGGGGTGACCGTGGCCTTCACCATGGCGGGCGGCGTCCTACTGGGTGGAATCCTGGTGGCCCTGATGACGCTGTCCGGGCAGTTGAGCGGCCACGGTCTGTTCATGACGTCCACGGGCCTCTTCGTGGTGGGCGCGGCCATCGGGGCCGTGCATGGGGTCACATTGGGCTTCCTTGGACGCGAGTCGGGCGTGAGCCGGCGTGCCGCAGCCGGTACCATCGGCAGGGCTCTCCTCTACGCCGTGCTGGGTGCCGCGCTGGCGTGGCTCATCACTATCTGGGTCTCCCTGACCTTCATGGCGGCCCTCACCGGTCGCATGGGTCCCACGATCCTGGTGACCGTGGCCTGGCTCGGAGCGATGGCCGTTCTGTCATGGGCTGCCGTTTCCGGTCTCCGTGCCCTTGGCAACGCCTATAGCCGCTGGCCGGATCGCGTGATGGGCTCCGCCCTGGTGGCGGCCAGCTTCGCCGCGCTGCTGGTCAGCTTCCTGGCGGATCGGCCGGAGATCTGGCTGGCCAGGCTCCGCGTGACGGAAGTCGGTGCAGTCCTGCTCGCCTCGTTCCTCACCATCTGGGTCGTGGGCCCCGTCGTCACGCTCTCCCTGCGCCTGGTGCGGGAGCTCCCCGGGCGGAACCGGATTAGCGTCACCGACGGGCGTCAGGGGATCCGCGACGTGGCCTTCGGGCTCGTGGTGGGATTGGTGGCGGGCCTGCTCGCGCTGCCGTTCACTCCCGCCTCCGTCGTCGCCGGTACGGCCGGAGGGTTCCTGGTAGCCATGAGCCAGGTACTCCTGGACGAAACGATCCTCCGCCTCTTCCTGCTCTCGGGGGTAGCATGGCTCATCCTCCGGTGGCATCGCACCCACGAGGAAGAGACCGCCGTGATCGCCGTGGCCGCGGTGGCCATCGCCCAGGTGCTCTTCTACCTGCCGGGTATCCTGGCCACGGGATTTCCCTCCACCCTGGCCGCGGTGGCCTTCACTGGCGCAGCAATCCTCCTGCCCGCGGTCCTCTTCGGAGCGGTGTACTGGATCCGGGGATTCGCCGCCGCAGTGGTGGCGGACGCGACGGCGGCGGCGCTCCTGATCCTTCTGGTGGTCTGATGCCGAACCGGGTGAGCGGGACTTCCAGCGCCGTGGGCTTCCCACCCACGGCGCCTCGGCTGTGCGGGGATTGGGAAGCCGGGTGTGGGGAGGTGCGCGTGATCGCGCGTCGGGCTCGCTGGAAGGTGCACGATTTCGCTCACAGGTCCAGAAATCCCCTTGAATTCTGGGGTCATTCCCCGACCTTTCCCTAGGTAGCCGGGTGTCCCTCCCCGCTCGGGCGCAGGGTCCTTCGACGGTCGAACGACCATGAACTGGCTTCCGGATCTCCATTCCCTCCCGCTACGGACCAAGGTCACCGTGACCCTGGCGGGTACGGTGGTGATCCTGGTGGGCGTCGCTACGGCCCTCTCCTTCCGATACTGGGAGGACGAGGCCATACGGGCGGCTGAGCAGCAGGCGCTCCTGGCGGCCGCGGCCACGCGATCCACCCTCGAGTCCTCCCTCCACCTCGGAAGTGAGGGCGCCCTGCGGCGACACCTCCTGGAACTCCTCCAGCAGGGGCCGACCCTGGAGGCCCGGGTCTACTCCAGCGACGGCACCATCCTCTACTCGGCTCATCCCCAGGAGGAGGGCGTCCACCAAACCGCGGTGTGGATTCCCGACCCCGCAACCCTCCCACGGGGAGGGGTCGCGCACCCGGATCCGTCCGGTGGCACCGTTCGGGTCTTCCTTCCCCTCGCGGGACCTCGGGGGAACCTCCTGGAGATCACATCGTCGGTGGCACCCATCCGGGCAGCCATGCGCCGAGGCGCCACCCTGGGGCTCGCCCTGGCGCTGGGCTCCGTCGTCGCCCTGGCCTTGATCCTGGGAGCCATGCTGGAACGGGAGGTCGTGAGCCCCCTCAGCGAGGTGGGCCGCGTCATCGCGGACCGCACCGGCCGGGTCGCTCGGACCCGGGACGACGTTCAAGAAATCCAGGAGTCGCTCGAGGAGCTCATCGCGCATGACGAACGGCTCGAGACCACGGTGGCGCAGAGCGAGGGGTTCGCCACGGTGGGCCAGCTCGCGGCCGAGATGGCGCACGAGTTCAAGCGACCGCTCGCCTCCATCCGATCCGCCCTGGACATTCTCGAGCAGGAGTACCGTCTGGACGAGGGTGGGCGCGGGGTCATGCACTCGGTGAACGAGCAGCTCTCCCGCCTCAGTGAGACCATGCAGGATCTCTTCTCACTGGCTCACCCGGTGGAGGTCAGCGGAAGGCGTATTCAGGTGAGCGACGTTCTGGACGATGCGCTGGTGGAGTTCGCAGGCCACCCGGACGCGGTCCGCGTGACCGTCGTCCGCCGCTACGAGCCTGGCCTCCCTCAGGTCCTCGCGGATGACCGCAGGCTCCGGCAGGCCTTCGCCAACGTGATGGTGAACGCTCTGGAGGCCATGCACGACGGCGGCTCGCTGACGCTGGAGACGCTTCGCAGCCCGGAGGGCTGCGTGCGCGTCCGGATCTCCGACACCGGTCCAGGAATCCCCAAGTCCGAGGTGGAACGGGTCTTCCTCCCGTTCTACTCGACCAAGCCGCAGGGCACGGGGCTGGGGCTTCCGCTCGTCGCCCGCGTCGTGGCCGCACACGCAGGGCGTCTCACCATAGAGGGTGAGGCGGGCTCCGGAACTACCGTGACCATCGACATTCCCACGTCCCCGGAGGACGGGGCCAAAACGCCCACGCCATGTCCAGAGAACGACTCCTCGTCGTCGATGATGACAAGTTGATCCGGGATATCCTCTCGGAACGGCTGGAGAAGAAGGGATACCGTGTGGTGCGGGCGGGATCCCTCGAGGAGGCCCGTACCGCCATCGCCCGGAGCCTTCCCGACCTGGCCATCCTGGACGTGAAGCTCCCGGACGGAGAGGGTACGGAGCTCCTCCCGGAGCTTGCCGAGGCCGAGGGTGTGCCCTGCATCATGATGACGGCCCACGGCACTGTCACCTCCGCGGTGGAGGCCCTGCGACTCGGTGCCGAGGACTTCCTGGAGAAGCCGTTCTCCATGGACCGCCTCGACACCACCATGGCCCATGTCCTGGAGCGCACTCGCCTCCGCCGACAGCTCCGCGCCCTTCGCGCGGGAGGGGCCGGTGACGGGGGCATCGTAGGGGTCAGCCCCGAGATGCGAGAGGTGATGAGCCTGGTCCGCCGAATCGCCAGCGCCGACCAGGCGACGGTGCTCATCCTGGGGGAGACAGGCACCGGAAAGGGAATGGTGGCGCGCGCGCTGCACGAGTTCAGCCCCCGGGCGCAGGGCCCGTTCGTGAACGTCACCTGCTCCGCGCTCACCGAGACCCTCATGGAGTCGGAGCTGTTCGGGCACGAGAAGGGCGCCTTCACCGACGCCCGCACGACCAAGAGGGGATTGGTGGAGGTGGCCCAGGGAGGCACGCTGTTCCTGGACGAGATCGCCGAGCTCACGCCGGCCCTCCAGTCCAAGCTGCTCCGGTTCCTCGAGGACCACACCTTCCGACGGGTCGGCGGCACCGAGGACCGCACGGTGGACGTCCGCGTCGTGGCCGCCACCAACCGGGACCTGCAGGAAGAGGTGGAGACGGGTCGATTCCGAGAGGACCTCTACTACCGCCTGCGCGTCCTGCCCCTGACGCTTCCTCCCCTCCGCCGTCGACGTGGGGACGTCCCCGCCTTGGTGGCCGCGTTCATCGACGGATACAACAAGGAGCTCGGTCGTTCCGTGGAGGGCGTGGACCCGGAAGCCTCGGAGCTGCTGGAGGCCTACCCCTGGCCCGGCAACGTCCGGGAGCTGAGGAACGTGATCGAGCGCGCGGTCCTGCTCTCCGAGGGGCCGATCCTGACGCCGGACCTGCTTCCACCCGAGGTCCGGCGAGGGGGCTCCGAGTCCGGGAGCTGGGTGGGATCGTTCGAGCTCGGTCCCGACGGGATCGACCTGGAGGAACTCGAGCGCCGCCTGCTGGAGGAGGCCCTCCGACAGGCCGAAGGAAACCGGACCCGAGCCGGGCTCCTGCTGGGACTCTCCCGTCACCAGATCCGGAATCGACTACACAAGTACGGGATGGCCGACTCATGAATGGCCCCATGACGCTCAATCACAGGAGCTGGGTAGGAGTCCTGCTCCTGGCCGCGCTGGTCCACTTGCCCCCTCCGGCCGCGGCTCAGGCTCCGGGCTCAACGGCGGGTTGCGCTCTCTGCCACGGGAACCTGGAGTTCCTGCGACAGCACTCGCCGGACCTGCCCACCGCACGGCGCCGCCTCGTCACGATGGAGCACATACGGTCATCGGCCCACGCGGACTCCACCTGTGCCTCCTGCCACCGGGGGTTCGAGCGGTGGCCCCACGCCGCCACCAGTCGCTCCATTGAATGTGGCGCGTGTCACGGGGAGGAGGCCGCGGCATGGCACCAGGGCGTTCACGGAGAGCCGGATCAGCCTGGAGCCGAGCCCGTCGACTGCGCTCAGTGTCACACGGAGCACCACACGGCTTCGCTGGACAGCCTGCGCACGGGATCCGCCAGGGCGGAAATGAACGCAACCTGCGTGGGGTGTCACGAGACCTCCGGGCTTCCGGCGGGAGACCCCCACCTGGACCAGGTGGGATGCGCCTCGTGTCACCGGGCCCACGACACCCGGGACGTGGACGAGGTGGACGCCAGTGTGTCGCCCGCGAGCCAGGTGGAGACCTGTGGCTCCTGCCACGAAGAGGTGGCGGCCGCGGCCCATGGCGACGTGCACGGTGAGGCACTCGGCGAGCATCGTCGCGTGGGACTTGCGACCCTCGAACTCCTGGGCGCCGGGGCGCCACCGACCTGCACGACCTGCCATGGCACACACGGGATGACCACCCGGGAAGGCCCGGTCCCCATGGTCCAGACGGAGGTCTGCGGCCACTGCCATGAGCATGCCCTGGAGACCTTCGACGACTCGTACCACGGTCAGGCCAACGCGCTGGGATCGGTGGCGGTGGCCTCGTGCTCGGACTGTCACGGGACCCACGGGATCTACGGAGCCGACGATCCGCGGTCGATGGTCCACGAGGCCAACCTCGTGGAGTCCTGCGGCCAGTGCCACGAGGCCAGCCGCGCCGCATTCGTCCTCTACCAGCCGCACGCCGACCACAACGACAAGGAGAACTACCCCCTGGTCTACTGGTCATATCGGCTCATGACGGCGCTCCTCGTGGGCGTCTTCTCGGTCTTCGGGCTCCACTCGGCCCTCTGGATCGTTCGCCTGACCCTCGACTCGCTCCGCGCATCCAAGGGAGGCGCCTGATGAATACCCGGACTCCCGCGCGGACCGCCCTGGACTCCGCACAGCGCGGAGACGGTCCCTACGTCTGGCGATTCAACACCTACCACCGCGTAGTCCACGGGGTGGTCATTGTCTCGTTCTTCCTCCTCACGCTGACCGGACTGCCGCTGCGATTCAGCTGCGCACTCTGGTCCGCCCCGCTGATCCGGCTGTTCGGGGGGGTGGAGACCGCGGGGCTGATCCATCGAATCGCCGCGGTCATGACGTTCGGGTACTTCGGAGCCCACCTGGCCTGGCTCGCCCGGCTGATCGTGAGGACCGAGGACAAACGCTCGTTGTTCTGGGGGCCGAACTCCATGGTCCCCCAGCCCCGGGACGTGGTTGACTTCGTCCGACAGATCCGTTGGTACCTGGGCCGAGGGCCAAGGCCCAGCTTCCCCCGTTTCAGCTACATGGAGACGTTCGACTACTTCGCCGTCTTCTGGGGGGTCTTCATCATCGGGGGCTCGGGGCTCCTCCTCTGGTTCCCCGAATTCTTCTCACGGTGGCTGCCCGGCTGGGTCTACAACGTGGCCACCGTGATCCACGCCGACGAGGCTCTGCTGGCCTCGGGGTTCATCTTCAGCATCCATTTCTTCCACGTCCATTTCCGGCCGGACAAGTTCCCACTGGATGCGGTCATGTTCCACGGCCGCGCCACCCGGGAGTACATGGAAGAGGAGCACGCCGAGCTGGCCGAGCACCTCCCGCGGGAAGGGGAGCCGTCGCGGGTGGCTGAGGCGGATCGACTGGCCCCTCCACCCACTCCGCGGCAGACCCTTCTCGCGGCCGTCCTTGGATTCGCGGCTCTGGCCGTGGGAGTACTCTGCATTGGAGGGATTCTATGGGCCGTCTCATTCTGCTGATATCGGTCCTTTCGTTGCCGGCCATCCTCACTGGATGCGCGCCGTCCCCTCAACCGGCGGGCGCGGGCCACACCAATGACCCTCATGCACAACTCACTTGCGCCTCCTGCCACGAGTACACCCTGGCGAACCAGACCCAACGGGCCGTGGACCGGCTGGTGAGTCCCGATTCGATGTCGAGGCACGCTCCGGTGCCCCTGGAGACCTGCACCAGTGCGGGTTGCCATCCCGACAGGGGACCACGTGAAGTCGAGTTTCGCTCCCTGTCGTTCGAGCATCGCCAGCACGGGGGTGACAGTGTCGTCGCCATGGGATGTGTCGGTTGTCACACCCACGACCGTGGGGGAGAGCCCCTTATCGCCGCCCTGGACCCCTGCTCACTCTGTCACCTGGGGGATCAGTCCGCCGGGAATCAAGGAGAGTGTCGCCAGTGCCACACCTCCCTTGACCACGTGTCGGCCACCAGTCAGGGCCTGTCGGTGCCACACCGCGACCTTCCCTGGGTGGACGGGGGCTGCGTCCGCTGCCATTACGACGTCACCCGCGCTCGCCTGGAGGTCGCGGTCACGTCTTGCCGAATGTGTCACACCGACGAGGACGAGATGGTGGCGCGCGGTATCGGCGAGGACCTGCACGGGTCTCATGTCTCCGTGGGCTGCCTGTCCTGCCACGAGGGCGAGGCACACCGTATCCGGGCCATGAGCTCAGTGGTGCAACTCGTCTGCGCACAGTGCCATCAGGAGGTCCATCGCGTGGAGACCTCCCCCGAGTGGCCGGAAGCGAACCTCTGCAACGAATGCCACCAGGGTGCGCACCTGGAGCAGCAGGAGATGGTGCTCGGGCTCGTGCCTCAGTTGGCCGGGGCTACACCCAGCGTCAAGTTCCAGGCAGGCCTGACCTGTGCATCGTGCCACCAGTCGTCCCTGAACACGGATCCGACGGTACCGGTGGGTGCACCGCCCGCCGGGTGTCAGGGATGTCACCTGGACGAGTACGCGACGGTTCTCGTGTGGTGGCAGGAGGGCGCCCAGGTGCGGATCGATCGCGTCAAGACGGTGCTTGCTTCTGGCACCGGCCAAATCGAGGGGCCTCCGGAGGCACTGTCGCGGCTGGATTCGGCCGCCGTCCTCATGAACATCGTTGAGAAGGGCCGACCCGAGCACAACCTCGTGCTGGCCCATCGGCTACTGGTCCGGATCTCCGCCCTGGTGACCGAGGCCTACGTCCGCGCCGGAAGGACACCTCCGCCGCAACCTGTCCTAGGTCGGGAGCCTAGCGATGGTCTCTGCTCCTACTGCCACTACCGATCCAACGATCCGTGGCTCTTCGAGCAGATGTCGGGCGCATTCCACCGTCAGGCGCTGAGCATCCCACCACGCAGATGACCGCGCTTAGAAGATGAACGCTCGCAGATGAAGGAGGCCGCCCCTGCGGAAGCCGGTTACCCCGGACTCCAGGCTCAGTTGGTGCCGTCCGTGCCCAGCACTTCGGGGCGGAGCACCTCGAGCACGTAGAACGTCACGGCATCCATCTCTCGCGTGCTGATTCCCGCCACACCCCACGTGGGCATGCCGGCGGCATGGCCGACGAAGATATGGTGCAAGATCGAGTCACGGGCCGCCGACAGGCGCCAGTTCGGCTCCACGATGGACGGAACCTCGAGGTCCCGATTGACGGCATATTCGGTCCCGCCCCGTCCCAGCGGACCATGACAATTCCGGCAGTAGGACGAGTAGACAACGTTACCCTCCAACCCGCGCTGCTGGTCGTCCGTCCAGGTGATGGTGTCGAAGAGGGATACAGAAAAGTCCTCATTGGCCGCGGCGACCTGCTGATCCCGGTCCGGGGGTTCGAACTCGTGCTTGGCACAGCCAGCCGCACCCGCCATGCAAAGCAGGCCAACCATCAACAAATCAGTAAATCGAATCACGGATTGCTCCCAAGGGTGTCCCTGATCAGGGAGGCGCCAGGGGCCCGTGATCGGGCCATCTCCATGGCCGACTCCGCAGCGGTCTGGTCGCCCCTTGCGTCATGCACCATGTAGACCCCAAACCACCCGGTGGGATCGTCGGGCATCAGCTCGGTGACCCGGGTGAAATGGACCAGCGCGGCGTCCATGTCTCCGGCCCGGAAGGCCGTGTTCCCCGAGTCCAGCTGTACGCGGGCCTCGGCACTGAGCCCCTGTCCAGCAGTGGTGGGATCCAGGGTGTCCGTCCGCTGGTCGTCGGGGGGGGCGCACGCCGTGAGTGACAGAGTCACGAGGGCGCCGGAAAGCAGATGGGGCAGGCGAGTTCTCATGGGTTCCCTCCAAGATGGCACGCCCTACAGATCAGCGGGTTCTTCGCCCGGGCCCGCTCCGGATCAAAGTCAGGCCCGTGTGGGCTCACCTTGAAGGCGCCCAGAACCGCGCTGTGACATTGCAGGCAGTCGCTCTGCGTATGGCAGGAAGTGCATTGCTCGAGACCCTGTCGGGCGGCCACGGCGTGGCGCAACAGCCAGACCGGTTCGGCGTCGTGATACCCGGCGCCCAGGCGACCGTTGGCCTCCAATCCGAGGTCGGCGTGGCACTCGCGGCAGAACGCAACACGGTTGTGACAGTTGGAGCATTCCAAGGCCTGCGTGCCCACGGCAGCCGAGTGACGCAATCCGAAGCTCGGCGGATGGTATCCGGGAGAGCGAGGTGAATCGTGGCACTCGGCACAGTACGTGTCGGTGTGACAACTGGCGCATCCCTCAGGACCCGCCGCCGCCAATACGGGGTGGGTGGTGAGGAAGAACGGAGTGTCGTGGGAGCGCGGCAGCCGATCCTCCAACCCCACCCCCGGAGCCCGTACCTGAGGACGCTCCTGCAGGGCCTCAGCCGGCCGGGGCAGCGGCGAGATGTGGCAGGCCGCACAGTCGTCCTGGGTGTGGCAGGTGGAGCACTCCGGTGCATCGGGCGCCGGGCGGCCGTGGCTGAGCGTGAAGTCCTCGGAGTGGTGCGAGTCCGGCTTAGGGTACTCGGCCTCGATCCAGGGGACGCTCCAATCGGCCGGCGCCCGGGGCACCTGGGGAATGGGGGAGCGCCCCGCATCCACGTGGCAGCCTGCACACTGGTCCTCTACGTGGCAGGTGCTGCAACGGTTGACCGACTCCAACGCCTCCGCTCCATGGACTCCCAGGAGGAACTCCCTGCCCCCGTGTCCGTCGGGCTTGGGGTAGCCACCGAACCGCAGGTCTCCGTCGTCCACCGCGGCGAGAGGACGATGGCACTCAGCGCACTGGTTCTCCTGCTCGTAGTGCGCGTCGGGCGGAGTGCCGTGGCAGTCGAAGCACCGAGCGGCCTCAAGGGGAACCAGCGCCATGGACGGACCCGAAGAGTTGACATGGCACTGAGCGCACCGCACGGGCGCTTCGCCACCCTGTTCGACTCTCTCCGCGTGATCGGGGTGGGAGAAGTCCAGCGGCCCGACCACGGGGGCCGGCAGGACCCACCCAACCCGCTCCCGGTCCACCCCATCGTGGCATTGGGCGCAGAGGGACGGCTGCGGCATGCGCAGCTCTTCTTCTCCGATGGCGACGCCTTCGTGGCAGCCTTGGCAAAGGGGAAAGAGCCCCTGGTGCTCGCGGTGGGGAAAGGAGTCGGCCACCTCCTGCAGGGCACCGGGTGGCGGTGCCTCCACCGCGCCTCCCACGCCGGCAACCGCCAAGGCGGCCCCCACGATCGCCGCACCGGCCCACAGCCTGCTCATCGCCGCCTCCTGCGCAGCCCGGGATCCTCACCGAACTCGTATCGGAGTCCGAACGATGCCCGGGTCTGGTTCCATGCGTCATTCGGCCCGTCCCGCCCGGCACTCTGGCGGATCACACTCATCATTCCATCGAGCCGGATCCGGTCCGTCATCGTCCATTCGAGCCCGATGCCACCGCCGTAGGCCCGACCGTCTCCAAGCCTGAACGCCTCGAACTGCTGGAAGCTCGTTCCAAAGACGCGGGTTCGAATCTCCTGATGCCACTGGGTGGCCACGGATCCGTCGAAGGAGTGAAGGAAGCTGTGGGCAGCCCAATCCAGATCGTAGCCCGCGTCGAGCTGTACCCAGCGGGCCGGCGACCACATCGCCTTCGCCTCGGCCCGGTAGCCTCGATTCCTCAGGGGGCGGAAGACGGTCACGGCATTGGGATCGTCGTACTCCCGAGCGGCGAACCCCAAGCGCAGACCGGTGCCTCGAGAGAGCCCCAGGTTCAGCCGCGCACCAGCCTCGTGGAAGGGAACCGGGCTGAAGAAGCCCCAGATGGTGGACAGGTCGAAGTAGGGGACATAGCGACGGGCCTCGAGCTCAGCCATGAGTCGCCCCCCGAAGAAGCCACGCTGGAGGGTGACGTTGGCCTTCCCGACCCGATCCAATGCCACGTCGTAGTCCACCGAGCTCCGAAACCGAATCGCGAACGGAAGCACCGTGTGAACGTCCGCTGACGCCCGCTCGGAGAGGATGCCTGCACGGTCGGCCCAGATCTCCCGCTGATACCGAACACCGATTCCGCTCACCCCCCATCGGTACCCAGCAGCCCCACCGAAGAGGTGCGCGTCCTTGTCCCGGACGAAGTCCTCGATCCCCCGCAAAGCGTCCCGGGAGGGCTCGGACAGGCCTCGGGCGAGGCTGCGACCGCCGAAACCCTCGATCCAGAGATTCCTCCAGTCATATCGCGCTGATCCACCGTCGAAGGCCCGGAACCCCAGTCCGGTGGGTGTCTCCTGCCGACCGGCACGCAGGCGCACTCCTCCGCGTCGAAGCTCCGCGTAGCCGACCATCAGATCGAATGGATCGCTCACGACGGGCCAGTTGAGGTCGCCCGACACCTGGTCGCGACCACGCATGAGCACGGTCACGCTCAGACCGGTCACTCCAAGGCCCCAGGCCGTAAGCCCGATGTCCTGGGTGGCCACGACGGCATCCTTCGCCGCGACGGGTCGGTAGTACGTGCAGGGAGTCTGGGTGCACCAGATGAGCTGCCCGTCCACCCGTGCGCTTCCGTCGGCATCGTATACCACGTCGCCCGCCAGGGCGGTATCCAGCTGAAGCGGCTGCATCTCCAGAAACCGGACCTGGGTACTGGCCCAGCCGCGAACACCCTGGGCCGCGGCCGGGTGTGCCAGGAACAGAATGACGGGAGCGGAGAGGACGCAGACGACACTTCGCCTTCGTCGCATTACTCTCCTCCGGATCTAGGTCGCGGGAGGGCGTGACACTCCGCACATTCGCCACCCGGCTGGTGGTCCACCTGCTCGCGGTGACAGGAGAGACAGGTCGGCCGCTGTCGCGCCTGCGCTCCCAGCGGTGGGGTCTCGTGACAGCCCGAGCCGGTACACGTCACGTGGGACTCCACCGAGTGTGCGTCCTTCGGGGGCTCCCTATGGCAGTTGGTGCAGTCAACCGTCGAGGGAGACCCATGATGCTCCTCGTGACAGCTGTTGCAGGACGCGGTGTCGGGTGGCCGCGTCAGTCCCTCCTGGTGGCAGGTCCCGCATGCCGCCTCAGGGTGATCTTCGTGCCGGAACGGGACGTCCCGGACGGCGCCCGCACCCACGGAGAAGTCCATGACCCACCCACTTGCCACCAACGGCCGAGGTCCCAGGGCCGTCGCGGCGTGGCAGTTGACACAGTCCTCCGCCACGGGAGAGTCGCGGTGATGGCAGCTCCGGCAGTCCTCAATGCTCCTGAGAGTGAGCTGGCCATGCTCCTCGCTGGACACGTGACAGCTGCTGCAGGCCACGTCACGATGATCCCCGTGCGCGAAGACGACGCCTCCGGTGGCAACGCCGCGTGGCCGTTCCTGCTGCTGTCTTGCCGTCGGTGGATGGAGGAAGCTGGCCGGGGGGAGCCCGAGCCCGAACCCAGCGAATCCAGGTTGCGAAGCACGGCTCGGCAGGTCGGCCGGTGGACTCACCCCGCCGGTGCCGGCAGAGCTCCACAGCCGGCCCGCCACGACCTGCCCGGGGTTCCCGGGTCGGTCTTCGAAGATGTCCTCGTGACAGCTCACGCAGTCGTCCCCGTCCAACCTGAAATCGTGAGCCTGGTGGCAGGTGAGGCAGCCCTCCACCGACCCGTGGTCGAGTCCCCGGTGGAATGTGGAGAGATCCATCACGTCATCGTGGCACCCTACGTTGGCACAGGTGCGTGCGGCATCCGCCGGCGCCAACTGCTCGTGTGGGTTGTGACAGGTGGAGCAGACCTGGCCATGTGCTTCTTCGGGAATCACCTCCACCAGGGCCCGCATGGCATGACAGGAGAGACACTCGTTTCGGGAAGGTGCGAGAGCGGCCCGTGCATCTGACAACTCCGAGTCGGTCTGCACCACCGAGTTGAAGGAGTGACACGCCACGCAGTGGATGGTGAAGTCGCCCATCTTTCCAAGGCGGACCTCTACTTCTTCGTGGCACCCGGATTGCGCGCAGGTCTTGTCCGTGGCCGCGAACTCGTGCACCCCCGAGGAATGGCACTGGACGCACCGGAGTCCCTGTAGATCGGGATCGCTCGACTCGAAGTGCGCCCGGTGCCCAGCGGAATTCGCCACCAGCGCCCACTTCTCGGGGTCGCCATCGATGTGGCAGGAGGCGCACTTGTCGTTGGGGACCTCGGCGTGGGCGTGAATCTCTTCTGGATTCTCGACAACCTGCGTAAGTGCCATCTGGGTGCGGCCCGCGAAGGACGGCTTGTGACACGCCTTGCACCCGAGGTCCCGATGCGCACTGGAGGCGAAGCGCTCGAAGGGCTGCGCCATGAGATGGCACGACATGCAGAAATCGTTGTCGTGCTCGATGTAGTCGAACGTCCTGTACGCCGTGACGCTACCGGCCAGGAATAGCGACACCCCCACCAGCGCCATCAAGACCAGAGCTGGCTTCGGCAGCGAGCTCAGCCAGCGGAAGATTCCATTCACGCGCAATCCATCTTATGTGCTGCGAGAGCCTAGGGCCGAAGGCCGCCCGGTTCGACACCGGACGGCCTTCCACCCGCATCGCTCACCTATGTGAGCTGTTCAGGCTCGAAACCTAGTTGTGACTCTTGCCAAGCACGAGGCCCATGTCCAGCCCCGCCGGCGGCGAGAGGTTGTAGTCCGCCACCACCGCGTTGATGCTGGCCCTGAGAAGCTGCTCCACCAGGAAGGGGTTGTGAGCGGCCGCCGCTGCGTAGGTCAGGCCGGCACTGGGCCGGTTCGGTCCCCCGAATGCAGCGAGTTCCATGTTGAAATACGCACCCTCGGCGGTCGTGATGATGGGATCAGTCGGATTGATCGGACCTTGGGGTCCCTCCAGGTCCGGATCCACCTGTACCAACAGATCATGGAGAGTCGTCACCAGGTCGTCGAATCGGCTGGTGGCGGTGCTGAGCGCCGAGAAGACTCCCTGCACGCTGGTGTGGCATCCCGCGCCGGTGCACCCCTCGAACGAGCGGGTTTCGGTGCTCAGCTCACAGTCTTCGCTGGTGGGGATCCCGTCCTGGTCGAGGCATGGAATGGCTTTGAAGCCGTGCCCCACGGACTCGAAGAGGAACTCGCCCGTGGCTGCATCGTTGACAGTCGTGAAGACCACGTGGCATGTGGCGCAGAGGCGCTCATTCCCCGAAGAACCGTGGGACGCGACGATCCGGCCCGGCTCCAGGTCGATGCCGGAGCCCGGGAAGAAGAAGCCCGCCTCTCCGTTCAGCAGAGCCGTCTCGGGCGAGTGGGGATGGAGACCATGCGAGGATCCGGGATCCGGGACCGTGCGACGGTTGTGGCACTGGGAGCAGAGGTTCTGCTCGATCTCGACGCCGCCGATGGGGAAGCGCAGCTGAGCCGGATTGGGGGATCCGTGGGGGTCGTGGCACACCGCACAGGTCTGGGGCTGGAGCTCGCCCTCCTCCAGGTAGGGCGCATTCTCGCCCCAGCGGGCGAGGATGCCGCCGGCCTCGTGGCAGCCGTTGCAGCCGTCACGTCCCGCAGGAAATGAGTTCAGAGTTCCATGACCGGAGTTCTCCCACTGTTCCACGAAGGGATGGTGGGCACCCTGGTGGCACTCTCCGCATCCCTGGGTGTTGTCCAGGCCGGTGGCGATGGGCGCCAGCGGGATGTTCGCATCCTCGGGAGAGGAGACGTGCTCCAGACCCGGCCCATGGCAGCTCTCGCACTGCACGTCGTGGTACCGGTCTTCGCCGGTGGCATTGTAGCCCGCCAGATCCGTGAGGGTGTTGCCCAGCTCGTTGACCGTATGGCAACCCTCACAGAACTCCTGTGCGTGTCCACTGGATTGGAGGCCTTCCCAGGCATTTGCGTGGGCGGTCTCCTCCCACTTCGACTGCGGACCCACGTGGCAGTTCCCGCACACCGTCAGCTTGGTCTCGATGTCGGAGTAACCGAGCATTCCGGCGGCGGCCTCCGACGGGGTCTGGAAAAGCTCCCGCTCCACTTCCACGATCCGCTCGACGATCTTCTCGTCGACGCAGGATACGGCTGTGAATACAGCCAGGAGGGCGGCGAGCCCCTTCAGGATTCTCTCGTTCGACTTCCGCATTGGGAGCCTCCTATGAAGGCTGGACTGGTCCAGGGACTTGCCTGACTGTCCTTGTTATTGTGAACCGAGGGTGACAAAAGGATACAGGAGCCTCGGGACGGAGGGCAATCGGGGAGGTACGTGGATCCACGTACAGGGAATACACCGGTGACCGGGGGGCCGCGAAACAGATCGTCCACCTTGCCCCCGTTGCGCGCTTTTCCCGAGGGTTTTCAAAAGTTTCGCGGGTTTTTCCCCACGTCCTGTAGGGAGATTCTCCACATATGACCGCAGAACTCCGGGCAAATCAATCAAGATCTTTGTTCGACATTTCGACCCATTTTCCGCCGGTCTATCGCCAATGCACACCTGGAATCGGCTTTGGGAGGCAATAAGAAGGGGGGTGGCCGAACCGGCCACCCCCCTCTTCCACGGGTCCGTAGATCCACGGATCAGCCGTCGGACACCCCTTCCACGACCGGTTCGGAGTCGCCGCTCCCCCGTCGGATCATGAGCCCCACCCCCAGGACCGCGGCGGCGACGGAAGCTGCCAGGATCCCCACCTTCGACGCGCTGAGGAACTCCGGCTCGGGGAAGGCGAGCCCCGCGATGAAGAGAGACATGGTGAAGCCGATTCCCGCCAGGAAGCCCACACCCAGGATGTCCCGCCACGACACCCGCTCCGGGAGCTCCGCCATTCCCACCCTGGTGGCAATCCACGAGAAGACCAGGACCCCGATGGGCTTGCCCACAACGAGTCCGAGGATGATCCCCATGGTCACCGCCTGCGCGCCACCCGCGGTGTCTCCGAATGTCACACCGGCGTTGGCCAGCGCGAAGATTGGGAGGATCATGTAGGCGACCCAGGGGTGGAGGGCATGCTCCAGGTGCTCGAGTGGCGAGTGGTGCTCCTCCCCGACCTCGTTCGCCGGAATGGTGAATGCCAGCAGGACGCCGGCCACCGTGGCATGCACCCCGGACTTGAGGACCGCCACCCAGAGGACCACCCCCACGATTCCATAGGGCAGGAACCGTCGGAAGCCCGCACGGTTCAGGAGGAAGAGCGCACCCACCGCCATGGCCGCTACACCCAGCGCCGATCCCTCGAGAGTACCCGAGTAGAAAAGGGCGATGACCAGGATCGCCCCCAGGTCGTCGACGATGGCCAGCGCCGTCAGGAAGATCTTGAGGGACGTGGGGACCCGGCTCCCCAGCGCCGCCAGGACCGCGAGCGCGAACGCGATGTCAGTGGCCATGGGGATGCCCCAGCCGGCCTCGCCCGGTCCGCCGAGATTCAGCGCCAGGTAGAACGACGCCGGCACCAGCATCCCGCCCACGGCGGCGAAGATGGGAAGCGCTGCTTTTCGGGGCGATGCCAGCTCACCGTCCATGAGCTCACGCTTGAGCTCCAGACCGACCAACAGGAAGAACACGGCCATGAGGCCGTCGTTGATCCAATGCAGCAGATCCTTCTCCAGGCGCAGGGCGCCGCCTCCGACCACCACCTTCACGTGCCACAGATCCACGTAGCTCTGGCCGAAGGGAGAGTTGGCCCAGATCAGCGCGGCCACCGCGAAGGCCAGCAGCAGGATGCCGCCGGAGGCCTCGATCTTGGTGAATTCCTGAAAGGGCTTCACCAGAAGGTCCGCGGGGCTGGGTGGTCGGGACGGGGGGGAGGGGGACGCGTTGTCAGACAAGGCGAATCTCCGTCAAGAATCGGTCCTGGGCGAAAATCAACACCCGAACCCCTGGGGCCCTGGAATGTTTCGGAACGCCCCCTCCCCAGCGCCTGGAAGCCCCAACGGCTAGAAGGCGGAGAACCCCGTGATGGTCTGTCCCAGGATGAGCGCGTGGATGTCGTCCGTGCCCTCGTAGGTATAGACCGACTCCAGGTTCGCCATGTGTCGCATGGAGTGGTACTCCACCAGGATCCCGTTGCCACCCAGGAGCCGGCGGGCCTCCCGGGCCACGTCCGTGGCCATGCTTACGTTGGCCCGCTTCGCCATGGAAACCTGGAAGGGGGTCATGGTGCCCTTGTCCTTGAGCCGCCCCAACTGGAGCACCATGAGCTGTCCCTGGGTGATCTGCGTCATCATGTTCGCCAGGCGCACCTGCTGGATCTGCTTCGCACCGATGGGCTCCCCGAACATGACCCGCTCCTTGGCGTAGCTGCGGGCTTCGTCGAAGCAGGCCATGGCCGACCCCACGGCTCCCCAGGCGATCCCGTACCGTGCCTGGGTCAGACACATGAGCGGATGCTTGAGCCCGCCGGTGGAGTTGGGCATGAGCGCCGAATCGGGCAGCTCGACGTCCTCCATGTGCAGCTCGGAGGTGTCCGACGCCAGGAGGGAGAGCTTCCCCTTCTGGTCTCGGGCAGAAAAGCCGGGAGTGTCGGTGGGTACGACGAAGCCCCGGATCGACTGGGCGTCGCCCGGCTCCCCGGTCTGCGCCCACACGACCGCCACGTCCGCCATGGATCCGTTGGTGATCCACATCTTGGTGCCGTTCAGCACCCACCCGCCGTCCACCTTCCGGGCCGTGGTGATCATCCCCGCGGGATTCGAACCGTAGTCGGGCTCCGTGAGTCCGAAACAACCCACGGCCTCCCCGGCGGCCAGGCGCGGAAGCCACTCCCGTCGGTGCTCCTCACTCCCGAACGCGAAGATGGGATACATGACCAGGGATCCCTGAACCGATGCGAAGGACCGGATTCCCGAGTCGCCGCGCTCCAGCTCCTGGTTGATGATACCGTACGCCACGTTGTTGAGCTCGGCGCAGCCATACTCTTCGGGAAGGTTCGCGCCCAGCATCCCGAGCTCTCCCATCTCCGGGATCAGCTCTCTGGGGAAGCGTCGCTGAATGTAAGCCTCGCCGATGATGGGCATGACCCGGTCTTCCACCCACTGCCGGATCGTATCGCGCACCATCCGCTCCTCCTCGGAGAGAAGCGAGTCCACATCGTAGAAGTCCACGCCTTCAAAGCTCATCGTCGTCCTCTGTGGGTGCCGGACGCGGCCGGCCGGCCCAATGGATGGTCTGTTCCGGGCGGCTCCGCCGGGGGATTCGGCCCCAGGGAGCGCCGCACGGGCCCCTACCCTGGCGGGAGCACCCTCCCCTGTCCAGAGCACGCTCCTAAGATAGTGGGGATTCGCCCCCTGTCTCCCCGAGCACGGCCCGGATCACGTCCGGTCCGACATCCAACTCGTCGAGGACCTCGCGGGTGTGCTCGCCGGGCACGGGCACGCTGGCCGGCTGGTCCCAACGTTCCCCATTCCAGCGAAGCGGAAGCAGCAGGTTCAACCCGCCGTGGGCGTCGGTGGCCCTCATCATCCCGCTGGCCAGGAACTGGGGATCCTCGAGCAGCTCACCCACGTCCCGAACCGGAGCGCACGGCACCCCGTGTTCGCGGAGCCGGTGGAGGAGGGCTTCCACGGAGTGCGCGCCCGTGGCGTCGGCTACGATCCGGTTGACTGCCTCGCGGTTCGCGACACGGTCCGGGTTGTGTCGGAAGCGGGGATCGGCCTCCAGCCTTCCCAGCTCCAGGGCGGTGCACAGCCGAGCGAACAGCGCGTCGGTGCCCACGGCCAGCATGACCTCTCCGTCGGAGGCCGGGAAGGTGCCGTACGGTGCGATCATGGACAGCTCGGTCCCCAGGCGACCGGCCACGGTGCCGTCGGAGGCGGCCGCCAGGAGGTGGTACCCGCTCCAGGTGAGCGCCGTGTCGAAGAGGGCTCCGGAGAGATGAACTCCGATTCCGGTCCGATCCCGTTCCCGAAGGGCCGCGAGTATCCCCAACGCCGCCCACATTCCGGTTCCCATGTCCACCACCGACGTGCCCACCCGCACCGGGCGCCCTTGGGGCTCCCCGGTGTAGGACATGACGCCCCCGTGCGCCTGCATGAGGGGTTCGTAGCCGGGCTGCGATCTCAGTGGGCCCTGCTCCCCGTACGCCAGGACCGACGCGTACACGAGCCCGGGATTGAGGTCCCGGGCAGCCTCCCATCCCATCCCCATCCGGTTCAGGACTCCGGGCCGCAAGGACTCCACCAGGACATCGGATTGCGTAACCAGGCGGGTGAGGACCGCCATGCCCTCGCGGGTGCCCAGGTCCAGTCGGATCGAGCGCTTCCCGGTGTTGGCAAAGGCGAATATGACACCGTCACCCCTGTGGAACGGCGGGCCCCAGGTCCGGGCCGCGTCCCCGGTGGGTGGCTCCACCTTCACCACCCGAGCCCCCATGTCACCCAGGATCCTCGAGCAGAACGGGCCCGCCAGGTTCTGGGCGAGCTCCAGCACGTGAATCCCAGCCAGGGGAAGCGGGGGCGTCATGGACTAGTCCCGGGCGCGGAAGACCCCGAAGGCGAACTCCCGACCGATCTTGCTCCCCAACCAGGCCGCGGCGACGATCACGGCCAGCCAGCCTCCGGGAATGAGATCGGGAGCCGGGGCTACTCCCAGCCATATCCAGAACGCCAGCGCGCCGGCCACCGACACGCCCACCGCCCAGCCGATCCGTCCGGCACGATGACGAGCGGTGGCGACACAGGACTCACACCAGAGCATCCGGTCCAGCTCGGTGGAGTCACGGACCTCTCCACACCGGGAACAGGGCATCTCCTCTCCCACCTGCTCGCTCCACCGGCTCTTTCGCCTCTCCGCCATGTCAGCGCTCCCCGTCGCCTCAGAAGAGGGCCTTCACCACGGCCCGGGTGAAATCTCGGGTGGATGCGTCCCCACCCATGTCCACCGTTCGGATCTCGCCGCCGCAGACCACCGTGTCCACGGCGGCTCGGATGCGGGCCGACGTCTCCATGTCACCCAGGTGCTCCAGCATCATGCATCCCGACAACAGGAGGCTGGTGGGGTTGGCGATCCCCTTGCCGGCGATGTCCGGCGCCGAGCCGTGCACCGCTTCGAATATGGCGGCGTCGGTTCCGATGTTCCCCGCCGGTGCGAAGCCCAGCCCCCCGACGAGACCCGCCATGAGGTCCGAGAGGATGTCGCCGAACATGTTCTCCATGACCAGGACGTCCAGTCGGTAGGGGTCCAGCACGAGGAGCATAGCGGTAGCATCGATGATCCGATCCTCGAACTCGATGTCGGGGTAATCGGCGGCCACTTCTTTGGCTACGTCCAGGATCAGGCCCTGGGTGTACTTCAGGATGTTCGCCTTGTGGGCCACCGTGACCTTCTTCCGCCCGTGCGTCCGGGCATACTCGAAGGCGTAGCGGACGACCCGCTCCGTCCCGTGACGCGTCACGATCATCACCGACTCGGCCGCAGCCCGCGGATCGCCCCCCACGCCGATGAAGTGCTCCACGCCCACGTAGAGCCCTTCCGTGTTCTCCCGAATGAGGACCAGGTCGATGTCCTCGTATCGGCCGCCGGGTACGATGGTGCGGGCCGGCCGGACATTCGAGTAGAGATCGAACTCCTTCCTCAACGCCACGTTGATGGACCGGAACCCGGATCCGGACGGGGTCGTGAGGGGCCCCTTGAGCGCGACCCGGGTCCGCCGAACGGAGTCCAGCGTCTCCTCTGGCAGGGGATTCCCGACCTGCTCCAGGGCGGAGACGCCTCCCAGCTGCTCGTCGTAGTCCAGGTCGGCGCCGGCGGCCTGCAGGATCTCGAGGGTAGCGGACGTGACTTCGGGGCCGATCCCGTCACCAGGGATGACCGTGATGGTTGTGGACACTCAAGACCTCCTGGAAATCGCATTGATGCAGATGTGTGCTGCCGGTGCACCGGCAGCGGGTCCGAGCTCGCTCCGCGAACCTCTGGCGCGGTCCCGGCCGACCCGGTCAGCGCCGGACGTAGCGGGGATTGTATTCGTGTTCGGTCCGGTCCTCACCCCATTGGACGAGGTCCTCCACCAGCGTGACCCGCTCGGTGCCGTCTCGACGAGCCAGGCCCGCGATGTTCAGAGCACGCCTCCAGGTCAGCTCGTTCAGCGTGGTGCGCAGGAGCGTGGCCCGGGCCACCTCGGTCCCCCCGGAGGTGGTGGTGATCACCCGAACGGCGGCGAGACCGGGAAAGTCCACGAAGAGGTCGCGGGTCGCGTCGCTGAACAGGTAGATGTAAGGCCCGACCCGCGCCCAGAGGGACCCGCCGCGACGGAGTTGGGCGGTGGATTGCACCACCGTCACCTCCGCCACGTTCCCCGCCATCTCAACCGACAGGTCGGTCACGGCGGTGTAGTACTCCGCGGCCTCCTCCGCCGTGGGCACGGTCAGGTCCTGCTCCTGGCAACCCGGCAGGAACAGCAGCGGCCCCAGGAGCACCCCGATGCCGGCGAGCCTTCGTCTCTTCATCGGTCCAGCCTCTATACCCTCAGCATCCATTCCATGCATCGATCATCCACCGGCCAGCAGGCTCGTTGCCAGGGCGTCCATGGCCCGAGCCATTCCGGCGGGGTCGTCCGGGCCGGTGGCGCCGCCCTCGACCCGGTCCAGCCAGATCACCACTCCGGTGGTCACGTTCACCACCGCGGCCAAGAGCTCTACGCTTCCCCCCGACGACGTCTCCGCAGCGGGCCGGAACGCGATTCCCACCGGAAGAAGCGCCAATCCCGCCCCGGAAACGGACGCGGCCCGGCGGATCATTCCGTACAGGGGATCCCCCACCCGCCTCACCTCGGCCCGGAGGAAGTGGTTCACCGGCAACTCGTTCAACGGGACGGCCAGCTGCGGGGAACGCGCCAGCGATCGCCGGAGGTCCTCCGGGAAGACCCACTGGCTCGTCCCACCCCGGGCGGAGAGAGCGAATGTGAGCTCGCGGTCCGCGTCTCCGGAGACCGCGACGTTCTGCACCGGGAAGACCACCACCTTCCGGCCGGCGAGGCCCGGAGGCGCCAGCGGCCCGGACGCGGGGGCCGGCGTCCGTCCCCCGGCGCAGGCGCCCAGGAGGATCAGACCGGCCACGGCCGGGACACGGAGAGAGGGGATTCGGTTCGTCATGGGATCAGCCAAGAAAGATACCGAGAGTCGCCCGGGGTTTGAACTGGAATGCCGGGCGCTCGGGCCACGAGGATGGAGCGTGGGCAGGAGGGGCGGCGACGTGACGGCGGGCCGCTGGTTGACGTACGGACTCCAGTTCCGCCCATTGCCGGAACCATCCCCCTCAACCCTGAATCCCATGGCCTCCGTACCTACGCCCCACGTCAACTGGGACGACCTCCCCTGGGAGCCCGTCACCGACCTGATCTCGCGCCGCCTCGTGACCGCCGACCGAATGATGCTGGCGCAGGTCTACCTCAAGAAGGGAGCGGTGGTGCCGCGACACTCCCACGAGAACGAGCAGCTCACCTACATCCTCGAGGGTGCGTTGCGATTCCGGATCGGGGAGAACCTCGAGCGGGAGGTGGTGGTGAAGGCCGGAGAGGTCCTGGTCCTTCCCTCGCACGTGCCGCACGAGGCCGAGGCACTGGAGGACACCCTGGACGTGGACGTGTTCAGTCCGCCCCGGCAGGATTGGCTCGACGGCACCGACGACTACTTCCACGACCAGGACTGACCATGGACCTGGGTCTGCAGGGCCGCGTGGCGCTGGTGGCCGCCTCGAGCAAGGGGTTGGGGCGAGCGGTGGCGAACGAGCTCGCCGCAGAGGGATGCGACCTGGTGCTCTGCTCCCGGGCTGCCTCCCCGCTGGAAGACGCTCGCGCAGCCATTGCCGCCTCCACCGGTCGCCGGGTGGTAGCTCTGCCCACCGACGTGGCCGACGCTGCCCAGGTGGAGGCGCTGGTGGCGCTGGCGCACGAGACCTTCGGACGCGTCGACATCCTGGTGACGAATGGGGGCGGACCCCCGCCCGGTCGCTTCGAAGACCACGGCATCGAGGCTTGGCGCGCCGGCTCCGCGGTGACGTTGGAGAGCGTGGTCAACTTGATCCGGGGAGTCCTTCCGGGCATGAAGGCGCGGGGCTGGGGCCGGATCCTCAACATCACGTCCATCGCCGTGAAGCAGCCCGTGGACGGGCTCATGCTGTCCAACAGCCTGCGGGCTGCGGTGACCGGGCTGGCCCGCACGCTGGCGAACGAGGTCGCCCAGGACGGGATCACGGTGAACAACCTCATGCCCGGGTACACGCGCACCGAGCGCCTCGAGGAGCTGGCGGAGCACCTGGCGGACAGCCGCGGCGTGGCCCAGGAGGAAGCCTACGCAGGATGGGAGAGCCAGGTGCCCATGGGCCGGATCGGCGAGCCCTCGGAGTTCGCCGCGCTGGCGGCCTTCCTGGCTTCCGAGCGGGCCAGCTACATCACCGGACAATCCATCGCCGTGGACGGGGGATGGATCCGGTCGCTTCTCTGAGCGAATTCTGAGGGAACTCGGCGAACCGGCTTCGGTCCGCCGACTGGGACGACCGCCGCGCCTCCGGCCTCGCCGGGTGGGTGCGCGAGGAACAACGACGGAGTGAGGGAGACAAGCCATGGCCGGGCGTATCAGCGAGTCCGAGTGGATCTGGAAGGACGGTGAGTTCATTCCCTGGGCAGACGCGCAGCTCCACCTCCTGAGCACCGCGGTGCAGTTCGGCACCTCGGTCTTCGAGGGGATCCGCGCCTATCAGACCCCGCGCGGGCCGGCCATCTTCAGGCTCGACGCTCACGTCCGACGCCTTCAGGACTCCTGCCGCATCTACCGCTTCCCCCTGCAGCACGACGCGTCCGTTCTCGCGGAGGCGTGCGTGGAGACGGTGCGCCGGAACAGGCTGCAGGACTGCTACATCCGACCCATGGTGCTGCGGGGGTATGGGGCTGCAGGCCTCTTTGCGGAGGCATCACCCCTGGAGACCTACGTGGCCGCCTGGCCGTGGGGGACCTACCTGGGAGAGGGCGCCCTGGAAAAGGGGGTGGACGTCTGCACGTCGTCCTGGCTGCGGGCCCACCCGAACACCTTCCCGGTGGCCGCCAAGGCCGCCGGCCATTACGTGAACGCCCAGCTCATCAAGATGGAAGCCGTGGCCAACGGTTACACGGAAGGCATCGCGCTGGGACCGGGCGGCCTCGTCAGCGAGGGCAGCGGCCAGAATCTCTTCCTGGTGCGGGACGGGACGCTCATCACTCCCTTCCTGGACGGAACCTCCCTCTCCGGCATCACCCGAGACGCGGTGATCCGGCTCGCGGAAGACGTGGGCATCCCCGTGCGAGAGCAGCTGGTTCCGAGGGAATCACTCTACACCGCGGACGAGCTCTTCTTCACCGGAACGGCCTCGGAGGTCACTCCGATTCGCAGCGTGGACCGGATCGAGGTGGGAGCGGGCGCGGCGGGCCCCATCACCCTCATGCTTCAGAAGGCGTTCATGGATCTGGTGAAGGGCCGCGTGGACGACCGCCACGACTGGCTGACCCTCGTGGACTGACCGCGCTCGGCAGACCCGCGTGGTGCCCTCCGGGGCCGGCTGCGCCCGCGAAGCCTAACCGGCCGTGGAGATGTACTCCCTGAGCTGGTGATTCTCGGACTCCGTCTCGCTGCGGAGCGTGTTCACCACGTCGCCGATGGACACGATCCCGGCCAGCTCCCCCGATTCCAGAATCGGAAGGTGGCGGACCCGGTGCTCCGTCATCACCTCCATGGCGTGCGCCAGCGTGTCGCCGGCTTCGGCCGTGACCACGTTCCGGGTCATGAGCTCCCTCACCAGGACGCTCTCGAGGTCGGCGGGGCCCCCGGCCAGGAAGCGCAGGAGGTCCCGCTCGGTCAAGATGCCGACGGTGCGAGACCTCTCCCTGACGACGAGCGCGCCGATGTTCCGGTCCACCAGGGCCCGGATGGCCTGAAGGATGGTGACGTCGGGCCGAGTGGTCACCACGTCGGATCCTTTGGACTGCAGGATGTGAGAGAGACGCATAGGTGCTTCTCCTGTCGGGAGGGTGCCCTGCCAACATAGGGAGGAACCGGACGGTCACAAAACCGTTTTGACTCCGACCACCACCGTGCTCACCCGATTTCTCCAGGCCACTTCCGCCTGAAAGCCCACCGACCGCAGCGCCGCGAGCTCCTGTTCCACGGCAAAGTACGTGTCCTCGTCGGCCCACTCCCGGAAGTGTTCGAATGCCCTTTCCAGCGGAATCCCATTCTCCACCAGGTGGTGGGCCCAGGCCTGGTACGCGGCCCCACGCAACGAGGGATGGCTTGGCAGGGTCACATCGGCGCTCACGAACACACCGCCCTCCGAAAGAGCCCGGTGGATGTTCTGGTAGACCGCGGTCTTGGCATCCAGGGTGGGAATGTGGTGCAAGGCCAGCGATGCCGTGACGGCGTCCACCGACGGGAGGTCGCCCTGGAACGAACCCTCTCGGTAGCCCACCCGTCCGCCCCACCCCTGCAGGCGTTCACGTGCCAGCTCGAGCATCTCCGGGTCGAGATCGAGCGCTTCCACGGACACCGTGGGTGAGCGGCTCACCAGAGCCAGGATCATGGCGCCGGTGCCCGCCCCCAGGTCCAGGACCCGCTGGGGCCCTCTCCGCAGCACCTCCTCCGCCGCACGCCCGAGCATCTCGTCGTAGCCCGGAATGAAACGCCGGATGGCAGCGTCGTATTCGTCGAGCTCGAGGTGTAGGTGCTGCCGAAAGCTGTAGCCCTTTCCGTCGGACCCGGTGGACACGCCGCCGTCTCCGCTACCGGACTCCCGCCGCACCGGCGTCCGGGTTCCGGTTGTCCGGCTGTCCCACGAGCACGCCCGCCGTGCGATCCACCAGGATGGAGTGCGCGAGTCCCTGTCGGCCCCGTACGGTGACGGCGTGCCCCAGAGCCTCGAGCGCGGACACCAGCTCGGGTGTGGCTCCGTCCTCCTCCACGACGATCCGGTCCGGAAGCCACTGGTGGTGGATCCGCGGGGCGGCCACCGCGGCGGAAAGGTCCATCCGGAAATCCGTCAGGTTCAGGATCACCTGGAGGACCGTGTTGATGATGGTTCGCCCGCCGGGGCTACCCACCACGGCCAGGAGCTGACCGTCCCGCTCGACGATGGACGGGGTCATGCTGGAGAGCATGCGCTGTTCCGGGCGGGCCAGGTTCGGTTCCGTCCCGATGAGACCCCGCTCGTCGGTCAGCCCGGGCCCGGCGTTGAAGTCCCCCATCTCGTTGTTCAGAAGAAAACCCGCTCCCGGAACGACGATCCCGGAGCCGTAGCCCGCCTCCAGGGTGTAGGTCACGGACACCGCCATCCCGGATGCGTCCACCACCGAGTAGTGCGTGGTCTCCAGGCTCTCGGTGGGCTCCGTCACATCCGCGGGTGACGAGACCGAGGCCCGGGCGGGGTCGATGGTGGCCCGGAGACTTGCGGCGTGGGCCCGGGAGGTGAGGGCATGGACCGGGACATCCACGAAGTCCTGGTCCGCCAGGTGCGCCGCCCGGTCACGGAAGGCGCGCCGCATGGACTCGGCCAGGAGGTGCAGGTACTCGGGCGAGTTGTGCTCCATGGAAGGCAGGTCGTAGCCCGAGAGGATGTTGAGCATGGTGGCGATGGCCACCCCGCCGCTGCTGGGCGGCGGCATGGAGGTGACCCGGTAGCCCCGGTAGTCCACGGTGACGGGTGTCCGCTCGCGGGCCTGGTACCGATCCAGATCCTCGAGCGTGATCAGGCCCCCGCCCCGCTCCATCTCCGCCGCGATGAGGCCGGCGGTCTCCCCACGGTAGAACTCGTCGGCCCCGTGATCGCGGATGCGCCCCAGAGTCTCTGCCAGGTCGGGCTGACGGATGACCTCTCCGGGCTCGTACGGGACCCCGTCCCGGGTGAAGGCCGCAACCGTCGCGGGATAGCGCTCGTACCGGCGGGCCACCGAGGACAGGCTCTCTGCCAGGCGCTCGGTGAGCTCGAATCCCTCATTCGCCAGCCGGACGGCGGGCTGCACGAGCGCTCCCCACTCGGCCCCGCCGTACAGGCGGTGCGCCTTCTCGAAACCCGCTACCGTGCCCGGGACGCCCACCGCCATGTGGCTGTAATGGTGCCGCATGGCGGAGTACTCCCCGTCTTCGAGCCACATATCGGGGTGCGCCGCCAGCGGCGCCTTCTCGCGGAAGTCGAGAGCGGTGGTGGTCCCGTTTGGAAAGCGGATGATCATGAAGCCACCCCCGCCGATATTCCCGGCGGAAGGGTGGGTCACCGCCAGGGCGAAGCCGGTGGCGATGGCCGCGTCGACGGCGTTCCCACCCGCCGCCAGGATCTCGGCACCCGCACGGGACGCCTCGGGGTGCTCGGAGACCACCATCCCACCGGCGGCACGCAAGGTCTCGCCTCGCTCCCCGGCCACCACCTGCCCCGCCACTCCGGGGGCTTCCCAGAGGGCGCTCAGCGCCATCAGCAGGAGAAGCGACAGCGCGAGGGGGAACCGGGAGACTTCGCTGGGGCGGTGGGCCATGGGTCCTACTCTTCGCCGTAGTGGACGTCGTGGAACTGGTGGGGGAGGTTCGGACCCGTCTGGATCACCATCCCCAGTTGGCGACGCTTCTGGATGTTCCGACGCCCGTGCTGCCGGAGGTACTCCTCGTACTTCTCGCGCCCTTCCGTGTACGCCTCGGCGTTGAAGGCGATGGGCTCGTGTCCCTCCCGGTTATCGAGAAGGTCGATGCCGGTGACCTTCCCGTTCTCGTCCAGGGTGAAGTGGAGCTCCAGCCCCAGGGGATGAAGCACCTGCCGGTTCATCTCGAACAGGATCCCGCTCTCCAGCATGAACTCCACGGGATTCTCGATCTTGGGATGCATGGAAACCTCGTATTCGGTGATGGGGCACCGCCCCGGGGGCGGTGCGAAAAAGCTACCATCCGCGGTGTACGGGGGCCAAGCAGTCGGGTCCCAGATCCGACAGCCGGACGGCTCCCAGCAGGGCCATGGTCCGCCGCAGCTCCCCGTCCAGGGTGTCCAGGATGTGCGCCACGCCGGCGGTTCCTCCCAGGGTCAGGCCCCAGAGGTACGGTCGCCCGATGAGGACCGCCCGAGCGCCCAGGCAGAGCGCCTTGGCCACGTCACTACCACGACGGATTCCGCCGTCCACCAGCACCGGGACCCGCCCCTTCACCGCATCCACCACGTCCGGGAGGAGACGAATGGTCGGCTCGGCACCGTCGAGCTGCCGCCCTCCGTGGTTGGAGACCACCACCGCGTCGGCGCCAGCCTCCAGGGCCCGCTCCGCGTCCGCCGGGTGCTGGATCCCCTTGATGATGACGGGAAGGTCGCTGAGCCGCCGAAGCCAGGTGACGGCCTCCCAGGTCAGCGTCGGATCGAACTCCTCCCGAATGAAGGTGGCCAGGGCCGAGTCCGCCTCGGTGTCCGGCAGCCGCGACTGCAGGTAGCCCATGAAGTTGGCCATCTCCACCTCGTCGCTGAGGGTGAAGTGGTTTCGCGCGTCGTGCTCGCGATTCCCCGCCACGGGAACGTCCACCGTCAGGCAGATGGCCCGACAGCCCGCTTCCACTGCACGCTTCACCAGCTGCTCGGTGAGCGCCCGCGTCTTGAAGACGTACAGCTGCAGCCAGAGGGGCCCGCTCGCGGCCGCGGCGATCTCCTCGATTGAGGTGGTGGCCAGCGTGGACGCCACCATGAGGTGCCGATTCCGCCCCGCAGCCTGGGCGGTAGCCCGTTCCCCATCCGGGTGACAGAGCCGTTGGAAGGCCGTGGGCGCGATGACCACGGGCGACGGAAGGCGGTCCCCCAGGAGGGAGCACGACAGGTCTACCTCGGACACGTCGGTCAGGACCCGCGGGCGGAACAGGATCTCCCGGAAGGCTTCGGCGTTGCCTCGAAGGGTGACCTCGTCCTCGGCGCCGCGGGCGTAGTACTCGTAGACCGGGTGGGGAAGCCGTTCACGCGCTGCGGCATGACACTCGGCCACGTTGGGTGGGAATGCGGCGGACTCGGGTGACACGGCGGACCTCGAGTGTGGAAGGAGCGGTGAGGCTCTCGGATTTGCCGGGGCCGGACGGGACCATTACTTCATTCCCCGCGCTCGCCGCAATGGTGGGAGGCTTCAGACCCGGTGAGGGTGGGAGCAGGGCCGGTTCTGCCGGCCACGCTCTCGGAAATCGCGATACGGAGGGATTCCATGCGACGCAGGGATTTCGTCAGGAAGGCCACCCTGGGAACGGCGGGCGCCGGAGTCGCCGCGGCGTGCGGTGGGGAGTCCGGCACGGTGGTCGCCACCGCGGACGCCGCCGTGCAGGGTCCCGAGGTCTCGTGGAGGTTGGCGACCTCCTTCCCACCATCCCTCGACATCCTGCACGGCGCGGCGGAACGCATCTCCGAGCGGATCTCCGCGCTCACCGGGGGCCGGTTCCGGATCCGCGTGTACGCCGCCGGGGAGATCGTGCCTCCGCTCCAGGTCATGGACGCGGTGCAGCAGCGCACCGTCCAGGCGGGACTCACGGGCGGCTACTACTACATCGGGAAGAACCCCGCGCTGGCTTTCGACTCCACGCTCCCCTTCGGCCTGAACGCCCGGCAGCAGTCGGCCTGGCTCCTGCACGGCGGGGGTCTCGCCCTCATGGAGAGCGTCTACGCCGATTTCGGGATCCTGCCCATTCCCGCCGGGAACACCGGCACCCAGATGGGCGGCTGGTTCCGCGAGCCCGTGAACTCGGTCTCGGACCTCCAGGGACTCCGCATGCGGATCCCCGGGATCGGAGGCGAGATCATGGCCCGGCTCGGTACCTCCGTGCAGGTCCTGGGCGGCCCCGACATCTACCCCGCCCTGGAGCGTGGGGCCATCGACGCCACGGAGTGGGTGGGCCCCTATGACGACGAGAAGCTGGGGTTCTACCAGATCGCTCCCAACTACTACCTCCCCGGCTGGTGGGAACCCGGCCTGAACGCGATCCTGCAGGTGTCCCGCGAGGCGTACGATCAGCTTCCGGAGCCCTACCAGGAGCTGCTGCGGATGGCATGCCACGAGTCCATGGTGGACATGCTGGCCCGGTACGATGTGGAGAACCCCAAGGCTCTCAATCGACTCGTGAACGAGCACGGTGTGCAGCTTCGGGCCTTCTCCGAGGAGATCCTCCAGGCCGCCTGGAGGGAGAGCAACGCTTTCCTCGAGGAGCAGGCGGCGTCGGACGCCACGTTTCGGCGCGTCTACGAGTCGTGGAACGCCTACCGGCTGGAGGTCTTCCCCTACTTCGCCGGGAACGAGCAGCACTACGCCCGCTTTGCCTTCAGCCAGGTGCCGAACCAGCTGATCTCGGACTAGGAGCCGGCGGGGGCATCATCCCGCCGGGGTAAGCACCTCCACCGCTCTCCAGCAGTACCAGGCCGCGGCGGAGCGCCACGGGCGCAGGCGATCCGCCAGGGGCTCCATGGCCCGGGCATCCAGGGGCTCCTCCAACCCATGGATCCGGGCCCACCCGTTCCGCACCCCCAGGTCGCCCACCGGCCATACATCGGGGCGATGCAGGTTGAACATCAGGAACATCTCGGCCGTCCAGCGGCCGATTCCCCGGACGCGGGTCAGGCGCTCCACCACGACCTCGTCTTCCAGGCGGGAAAGACCCCTGAGCTTCACCGTGCCATCCGCGGCCTTTTCCGCCAGGTCCAGGATCGCCGTCAGCTTGTTGCGGGACAGCCCGGCGCTCCTGAGCGACTCCGGGTCCGCCCCGAGAACCCGCTCCGGGGTGACCTTCCCGCCCAGCGCATCCACGAAGCGCCCGTGGATGGTGAGCGCTGCCTTTCCCGCCAGCTGCTGGTAGACGATAGCGGCCGCCAGCGACGAGAACACGGATCCCCGGGGTGGCCGAAGGACCGGGGGGCCCACTCGCTCAACGAGGGGAGCGAAATGAGGGTCGTCCAGGAGGACGACGCGAGCTCCGCCCCAGGGTGTGGGCATGACCGGACCTCAGGCCTCTCGGACCGTGGCGGGTCCGATTCCGCGCCCACGGTGCGTCCCGGCGCCGAGCCTGCTCACACCGGCCTCGCCATCCACACCAGCCCCGACAGCACCACGAGCTGGATCACGATGAAGGGTATGGCGCCCCGGTAGATGGCGGTGGTCGGGACCTTCGGCGGCGTCACGCCCCGGAGGTAGAAGAGGGAGAAGCCGAAGGGCGGGGTCAGGAAGGAGGTCTGGAGGTTCACGGCCAACACGATCCCCAGCCAGACCGGGTCCAGGCCCAGCTGCCGGGCGGGGAGCACCAGGAGAGGAACGATGATGAAGGCGATCTCGAAGAAATCGATGAAGAAGCCGAGAACGAAGACCAGGACGTTCACCGCCAGGAGGAAGCCGAGCCAACCGCCCGGGAGCCCCGTAAGCAGGTCGGCGATCCAGATGTCGCCGTCCAGCCCCCGGAAGACCAGCGAGAACGCCGTCGAGCCAATGAGCAGGAAGACGACCATGATGGTGAGTCGGGTGGTGTCCTCCGCCGCCTCCCGAAGCACACCGACGGTGAGCGTTCGATTCATGGCCGCCAGCGCCACCGCTCCCACGGCGCCCAGGGCTCCAGCCTCGGTGGGCGTGGCCACCCCCGCGAAGATGCTCCCCAGCACCACCACGATGAGGATGAGGGGCGGAAGCATGGAGAAGACCACCTTCCGGAGCAGGTGCCCCGCCGCCGCCGCCCGGGCCTCCTTCGGCAGGGCGGGCACCCAGGAAGGCTTCACCACCGCCAGGAGGAGGATGTAGAGAGCATACCCCCCGGTGAGGACCAGCCCGGGAACCAGAGCCGCCCGGAAGAGGTCGCCCACGCTCACGCCCAGCTGGTCACCCAGTACGATGAGCACGATGCTGGGGGGGATGATCTGCCCCAGCGTGCCGGAGGCGGAGATGGTCCCCAGCGCAACCTCCTGACGGTAGTCGTTCCGCAACATGACGGGGAGCGAGATCAGTCCCATGGCGGTGACCGACGCCCCCACCACCCCGGTGGCCGCGGCCAGGAGGGCCCCCACGAAGATGACCCCCAACGCCAGCCCCCCTCGGAACCCGCCGAACAGGAGGCCGATGGTCTCCAGGAGGTTCTCCGCAAGACGGGACTTCTCCAGGACCGTCCCCATGTAGATGAAGAAGGGAACGGCCAGCAGGGTGTAGTTGGACATGGTCCCGAACGTCCGCTCCGGGAGCGCCGTCAGGAGGATCAGGTCGAAGACGCCGGCCACACTGCCCAGGACGGCGAACAGCAAGGCCGTTCCGGCCAACGCGAAAGCCACCGGGTACCCGGTGAAGATGAAGGCCAGGGCCCCGAGGAACATCAGGGGACCCCACACCGCCCCGGTCACAGGTGCCCCCCGGCGCTATGCTCGGTCCCCGGCTCCACGAAGGGGTCCTCCGCACCGCCCGATCCCGCCCCCTGGGACCCGCCGCCCGGAGCCGTGCCTCGGATCCGGTCCACGGCGCGTACCAACTGCGCGAGCCCCTGAAGCAGGAGAAGGGCGAAGGAGATGAGGATCACCGCCTTGATGGGGTAGCGGGGGAGGCCTCCCGGGTCCGGAGAGACCTCCCGAATGGACCAGGAGTTGCGGACCGTTGGAAAGGAGACCCAGAGCATCAGGACCGCGAAGGGGAGGAGGAAGACGGCCGTCCCCACGAGATCGATCCAGCCCCGCGCCTTCTCTCCCAGGCGGCCGTAGAGAACGTCCACCCGGACGTGGGCGTCCACCTTGAGTCCATACGCGGCCCCTAGGAGGAAGATGAGGCTGAAGAGGTACCACTGAGCCTCGTTCAACGCGTTGGAGCTCAGGGAGACCCCGGTGTACCTCGTGAGGTATCGGGCCACCGCGTTGTAGGCCCCCATCAGCACCATCAAGAGGGCGAGCCAGCGGAGGATGGACCCCAGGCGCGTATTCAGGCGGTCGACGACGTCGGCGAAGGATCGGAGGATTCGCATCCGCGCAGAATGACGTGCCCCCCGAACCTTCGCAACGCAGGGGTGTTTCCCTGGTCGCGGGCCTACCCCCGCCGGAAGCGGCTCGGTTAACGAATCCCCGCCTCAACGCTCTGAACAGGGTGAACGTCAGAGTAGTGTGCACATCCCTCTCGAAGGCCTTCGTACCCCTGGAGACCGACCCCATGAAGTGCTCCCATGCCTCCGGCGCCGTCGTTGCGGCGGTGTTCCTCGTCCTCCCGGCCGGGCTGGCCGGGCAGGACGTTCCCGACTCCCTCGCGCTGGAGGTGGAAACCTACGAGGTGGGACAGGCACGCCCGCCCCTGGACCCGGGTGCCACGCTGATGAGCATGACCCTGGAGGAGGCGGTGAGCCGAGCCCTGGAGGTCAATCTGAACATCCAGAGCGCACGGCTCAGCCCGGCGATCCAGGACTACGCCATGCGCGTGGCGCAGGCGGCGTTCGCCGCGAGGGTCAACGGAACCTACGGCTACAACAACTCCACCAGCCTTTCCACCAGCCAGCTGGACGGAGGAAGTCAGACCAACACCATCCGCCAGACCTTCAACACCTCCATCGCCAAGCCGCTTCCCTGGTATGGCGGGCAGTTGAGCCTGAACTTCAACAACGCTCGGACGGAGACGGACAACTCCTTCGCCACCCGGAACCCGTCCTACAGCTCGTCGGTGAACCTGAGCTTCACCCAGCCCCTGCTCGCGGGATTCAAGACGGACAACCAGCGGGCCACGCTCCGGGCCCAGGCCATCCAGATGCAGATCACCGATCTGGAGGTGCTCTCCCAGGTTGAGAACGTGATCGGGCAGGTCCAGGAGTCCTACTGGGCGCTCCGGTCGGCCATCGAGCAGATCGAGATCCAGCGGCGATCGCTGCAGCAGGCTGAAGAGCTCGTGGCACAGAACCGGGTCCGCCTGCAGGTGGGGCGCGGAACCGAGTACCAGGTGATCCAGTCCGAGGCGCAGCTGGCCAGCGCACAGCAGGCGCTGCTCAACGCGGAGATCCAGTGGCGGAGCCAGGAGCTGGCCTTCAAGCAGCTCATTCTGGGTGGTGCGGGGGATCCCCTCCTGTACCAGACCATCAACCCCGTAGACCTGCCGTCCCTGACGGCTCCGGACGTGAACATCCAGTCCGCGGTGGAGACGGCCCTGGCTCAGCGCACCGACATCCGTGCGCAGCGGCAGCAGCAGCAGATCTCGGAGGTCAACCTCGCGGTAACGCGGAACAACCGTCTCCCCGACCTGAACCTCACCGCCAACTACTCGCTGCAGGGCGTGGGCGGAAACCTCTTCGACCGGTCGGGGCTGGGCGGCGATCCGGTCCTGATCCAGGAAGGGGGGTACTTCGACGGGATCAACTCCATCACCGACTTCGAGGCGCCCACCTGGAGCCTCCAGCTGCAGGCTTCCTACCCCATCGGGAACAACCAGGCCCAGGCGAACGTGGAGCGCGCCCGCCTCCAGCTCAGGCAGCAGGAGCTGGCGCTCCGGGAGCAGGAGCTGGCCGTGGTGACCCAGGTCACCAGCGCCGGGCTGGCGGTGGACAACACTTTCCTTCAGTACCAGGCGGCGCAGCGGTCCAGGGAAGCCGCCGAAGAAAACGCGGCGGCGGAGCAGGTCCGCTTCAACGTGGGCGCCGCAACCAACTTCGAACTCGTCACCGCGCAGAACCAGGTCACCGAGGCGAGGCTCTCAGAGCTCCAGGCCCTCATCGCGCATCTGAACGCGGTGGCCCAGTTCGACCGGATCCAGCGGGTCGGGAACTGACGGACGGGGACCCTCTCGGTCCCCGGTCCCACGCTCGAGACCGGCGGGTGACCCCGCCCATCCCTGGACCACAGGTTGTCCAGGCAGATCGGTTCCGCACGCCCCGAGCTTCCATGGGGTGCTAGCTTGCCACAGCCCTCCGCTCACCCGCTTACTGGACGCCCCATGAGTGACAACGAGCTCCCTCTGACCTACCGCCAGTTCTCCTCCCGATTCCCCGCCGTGGTGGATGCCCACTCTGCCCTCGGAGCGGCCACCGCAAATGCGGGACCCCTGGACGAAAAGACCCGATCACTGGTGAGCCTGGGGATCTGTCTGGGCGCTGGCCTCGAGTCGGCAGCCAAGAGCCACGTCCGCCGCGCCGTCGAGGCGGGCGCCACCGGCGAGGAGCTGGAGCACGCCGCGATCCTTGGCATCGGGACGGTGGGCTTCTCCCGGTCCGTCATGACCTGGATGTGGATCCGGGACGCCTTGGAGGACTGAGTCTCGCCCTGCCCCTCATGTCCGGGGCCGGGGGGCCGGCCCGCAGCGCAGGTCAGAGCAGATAGCCGCCGTCCACCGGAATCACGGCTCCGGTGATGTGCCGGGCCGCCTCGGTGCACAGGAAGAGTACCACCGCCGCCACGTCCTGGGGATCCCCCAGCCGGCCCAGGACGCTCCGCTCCCGTGCGTTGTCCAGGATCTCCGCGGGGACGCGGTCGGTCAGCCGCGTGGTGCGGATATACCCCGGTGCCACCGCATTCACGTTGACGTTCCGGGGCCCCAACTCCACGGCGGCGCTCCGTGTGAGCCCAAGGAGGCCCGACTTGGATGCCGAATAGTTGGCCAGGCCGAATTCGCTCCGGATCCCGTGGACCGACGCGATGTTGACGATCTTGCCGTATTCCTGGGCCCGGAAGTGCGGCGCGCAGGCCCGGATGAAGTGGAAGGCCCCGTCGAGGTTGGTCCTCAACACCGCCTCCCACTCGTGGTCCTTCATGTGCCAGAGAGCCCGGTCCGCGCCAATCCCCGCATTGTTGACCAGTATGTGCAGCCCCCCGAGGTGCTGGATCGCATCCGCGACGAATGCGTTCACGTCGTGGGAGTTGCGCACGTCGCAGGCCTGACAGAAGACCCGCACCTCCATCTGCCGCAGCTGGCGAGCCAGGTTCTGGGCCTCGATCCTCGAGGGCCCACCGTCGTCCAGAAAATTGAAGGCGACGTGCACCCCCTCCGCCGCAAGGTCGATGGCGATGGCGCGGCCGATACCGGACGACCCGCCGGTCACGATCGCCACTTTGCCCCGGAGCTCCCTGGAGTGGCCCACGAGGTGGGGCTGCGTCTCTGGGCCCGCCACCTCCTCGATCAGGAGCTCCACCGCCTCCTCGACCTCCCGCTCGTCGGCCGCGGTGAACGGATCCAGCGGTACGTCGCCGGTCCCGGAGCGCGAGGATCGGCGGGCGGCACTCGCCAGCGGGGGTGCGCTTCGCTCGTCTGCCGAGGATTCCATCCCCGCGGCGGATTCGGGGCCGTCGGTGGGGGCGGGTGCAGACTTACCGGGCTTGGGGGAGGTCGCCATCCCGCCAGACTAGGACCAGTCCGGCACGGTTGGCAACGGGCCACCGTCCTGCAAAGGGACGGAGGCCCGGGTCAGCTTCTCTCGCCCGGTACCCGGAGGCGGTAACCGAATCCCCGCACCGTCTCGATCCATTCGCCCACGTCATCCAGCTTCGCGCGCAGCCGCCGCACGTGCATGTCCACAGTGCGGGTCTGGATCCGGTCGGAGATGTCCGCCTCCACGTCCCAGGCCTTCTCCAGCAGCTGCCGCCGGCTCTGGGTACGGCCCCTGCGCTCCATCAGGGCCTGGAGCAGCCGGAACTCGGTGGGGGTCAGGTTGAGCTCTTCGCCTCCGAGCGCCACCTGGTGCGCCCCGATGTCCATGCGAATGGGTCCGGCGGTGAGGATCCGTCCACCGGACACAGCGGATGTCTCGGTGGTCCGACGCAGGATGGCCTGGCAGCGAAGCACCAGCTCCCGCGGCGAGAAGGGCTTGGTGAGGTAGTCGTCCGCCCCCATTTCCAAGCCGGTGATCCGGTCCTCCTGCTCCCGCTTCGCGGTGAGAACCAGGACCGGCACCGCTTGGGTGACCGGCTCCTGCTTCAGGGCCTTCAGCACCTCGTCGCCCGAGAGTCCAGGCAACATCCGATCCAATACAATCAGATCCGGCACCTCTCGGTTCACCGCCTCGAGCGCCTCCGGGCCGGACGCGGACGTCTCGACGCGGAATCCCTCTCGCGTGAGCTGGTACGCGATGAGCGCCGCGATATCCGGCTCGTCCTCCACCACCAGCACGCGAGGAGTCCTGCTCTGTTGGGGTTCCGGTTTCATGTCCGTCCTCAAGGCGACATTGTTCACGTGGTATCAGCCACCAGGGCTTCGAGTTCCTGTTGAGTCAAAGTGTGATCGGTCCGCTTGGCGGCTTCGAAGATCCGGTTCGCCAGCGCTGGATCCTCTGGATCGAGCCCCTGCGACCGGAGCCAGTGCTTCACGTTGGACAGGCCCGCCATGGGGCCGATCTCGATGAGCTGCCGGCGCCCCACCATGGAGGCCGGAACGCTGGAGTAGATGCGGTCCGCGAGCCAGGCATCGCCCTTTTCTTCCGCCTTGATGATGGCGGCCGCGTGGACGCCCGTCCCCGTGCGGAAGGCGTCTGCGCCCACCACGGGGACTCCGCTGGTGAGGGGCACGTGGTACGCGCGGGCCATGGCCTCGCAGTACGCGGGAAGCCCGGTGAGATCACCGTCATAGACACCGAGCAGCTTGAGGTTCACCAGGATGAGCTCCATCTCGGCGTTCCCCGCCCGCTCCCCGACGCCCAGCGCCGTCCCGTGGACCCGGGTTGCTCCAGCCTGAATGGCCGCGAGGGTGTTGGCCAACCCCAGCCCCCGGTCGCGGTGTCCGTGCCAGTCCACGGTCACGTCCGTCTCTCCCGAGGGCTCGATGATCTCCTCGATCACGAACCGGACCAGGGCTCGGGCCCCCTCGGGTGTGGCGTGTCCCACGGTATCGGCAATGCAGAGCCGCTTGGCGCCCCACTCGATGGCGTGGCCGTACAGGGCCTTCAGGGTATCCGGATGCGCCCGGGTGGTGTCTTCGGTCACCATCATGACCGGAAGGCCTTCCTTGACGGCGAAGGTCACTGCCTCTTCCGCCGTGGCCAGCATGCGATCGAGGGTCCACCCCTCGGCATACACCCGGATGGGCGAGCTGCCGATGAAGGTGCACGCTTCGATGGGCAGCCCCACCTCCTGCGAGATCTCCGCAATGGGCCTCACGTCGGCCACGACGGTCCTTGCCGCGCAGTTCGCCTGGATGGACAGCCCCTGGTCCGCGATCTCACGGGCCAAGGCGGTCACGTCCGCCACCGCCCGAGGTCCCGCCCCCGGAAGGCCGATATCGGCGGTGTGGATCCCCAATCCATCCATCAGGTGAAGCAGCTCGATCTTGTCCCCGATGGGTGGGTCGGTCACCGACGGGTTCTGGAGCCCGTCGCGGAGGGTCTCGTCGTCCAATTCGACGGGACCCACCGTGCCCCAATCGAAGTTCCCCTTCAAGGAATTCCAGTCGTAGATCAGGTCCTGCTCGTTCATTGGGACCAACCGGGAGGTGGGAAGAGACGGAACGCGCTGCGTGAACGTCTCGTTACACCCCAGAGCCTGCAAGCTCAAGTGTCCGCCCGAAAGCTCATGAACTTCCACCCACCATCCATCTCCACGAGGACGTCCATGAGGGGAGACTCCACCAGCCACCGCCGCTTGCCGTCCCTCCCCCGAGGGGGCAGCATGGGGGATGCCCATGGACCTGGCTCGATCCTCGCGCTCGCTACCTGCCCGCCCTCCCGACGACCCGGAGCTCGGGGCGGCGCTCCGGCGTGTTCTCGACCGGGCCGACGTTCGCCGCACGGTGGCTGAAGTACGGGCCGATGACGCACGCACGCTCGAGCAACAGCTCCTGCTGGCCTCCACCCCGGCGCCCCCCTTCCAGGAGGAGGAACGCGGCCGCGTTCTGTCCCGTCTCCTCTCGGAGGCCGGGGCCGGGGTTCCTCGAGTGGACGAGGTGGGGAACATCATCGCTCGGCTGGGCCCGGCAGGTCCGCGACCGTTGGTGGTGTCGGCGCACCTCGACACGGTCTTTCCGGCCTTGCAGGAGATCGCGTTTCGCCAGGAAGGGGAGCGCTGGGTCGGTCCCGGGATCTGCGACGACGCCCGGGGCCTGGCGGTGCTGGTGGCATTCGCCCGGGCGCTGGTCCGTCTCGACCCCCTTCCGGACATCCCCGTGCTCCTGGTTGGAACGGTGGGCGAGGAGGGGGTGGGGAACCTTCGAGGCGTGCGACACCTGTTCGGGGCCGGAGGGGAGGGAGAGAGCGCGCAGGGCTTCATCTCCCTCGATGGGGCCGGAATCAACCGCATCATTGCCAGTGGCGTGGGATCCCGGCGGTTCCGGGCCACCGTGATGGGTCCCGGCGGTCACTCGTGGGTGGACTGGGGACGGGTGAACCCCATCCACCTCCTGGGACGCGCCATCGCAGGGTTCGACGAGCTCACGCTTCCCCCGGGCACGACCCTCAATGTGGGGCGGGTGGAAGGAGGGACCAGCGTGAATGCCATTCCCGCTCGCGCGTGGATGGAGTACGAGACGCGAAGCGAGAGCGAAGAACACCTTGCCGAGGTGGAGAACGCCATGGTGGGCGTGCTGGAGTCCGTCGTGAAGGAGGGAAGCCGGGGCGCTCGCCTCGGTGAGGACGCCGTCCTGGAGGTGGACCCCATCGGCGACCGGCCGGCGGGCACCACGTCACCGGACAGGCCTCTGGTCCGTGCCGCGGTGGAGGCGACCCGGGCCCTGGTGAACCAGGCGGAGCTCGCGGCGTCGTCCACCGACGCCAACCTGCCGATGGCTCTGGGGATTCCCGCCATCACCCTGGGCGCCGGCGGCGAAGCGGGAGAGGCTCATACCACCCGGGAGTGGTACCGGAACGAAAAGGGCCCGGAGGGAGTCCTCCGGGCCCTCTTCACCGTGCTGGCGTTGGAGCAGCTTGCCGGGTGAACGGCGCCCTCCGATGCGAGGGCTCCGAGTCAGCCGCAGTCCACCACGGAGTCGGACGCCAGGTGCACCGTCCCCTGGACTCCCCGCACCCGAGTCCGGTCACCCAACAGGCTGTCACTGAGGTGGACGTCCTCCAGCTGGCTCCCGCTCCCCACCAGGGTGTTGGAGAGGACGGACCCCACCAGATTCGCGTTGGCCTCGATGGTCACATTGGGCCCGATTCGGCCGCCGTGCACGTGGGCGCCCGCCTCGATGCGGACCGGCTCCACGATCTCGGCCCCCACCACCGAAGCTCCCTCCTGAACGCCGCCACGCGTCGTGCGCAGAAGGTGCTCGTTGGTCTCGATCAGGGTCTCGGCCTTTCCACAATCGTACCAGCCCGCCACGGGGGCAGTCCGCAGCCTGGCTCCCTGGTCCACCATGAACTGGAACGCGTCGGTGAGGAAGAACTCCCCGCCCTTGCCCGGTTCCGACCCGAGGGTGTGGTGGATTCCCTCAAAGAGCATCTCATGGTCCCGGATGTAGTACACGCCGATGTTCGCCAGCTTCGAGATGGGCTCCGACGGCTTCTCTACGATGCGCTCCATGGTGCCGTCGTCGCGGGTGACGATCACACCGAATCGCTGGTAGTCCTCCACCTCCTTCGCCCAGAGGATTCCGGCCTCGTCCTGGGGCAGGCGCTGGGCCAACGCGAGGTCGGCGTCGAACAGCGTGTCCGAAAACAGGATGAACAGATCCTCGTCGATGAACGGCTCGGCCAGGGACACGGCTCCGGCCGTTCCGTCCTGCACCTCCTGAACCACAAAGTGCGCCTCGAGCTGCGGATACTCGCTGGCGATGAAGTCGCGCAGGACGTCCTGGAGGTAGCCCACGACGAAGACCATCTCCTCGACTCCCAGGGCCATGACGTCGTCGAGGAGGTAGCTCAGGATCGGCCGACCCCCGACCTTCAGGAGGGGCTTCGGCGTATGGTAGGTGAGGGGGCGGAGGCGCGTCCCCTTTCCGGCGAGCGGAATGATGGCCTTCATGGCTAGATTCGGCTGTGGTGATGGGTGTGTCGGGCGGCGTAGGTTAACCACGCGCCCGGAACCCTGCCAACGGAGTCCGGACAACGCGCGAACCTGTGAACCGGTTGTGACGAGATGACCACGAGACGATTCCTCCCCACGGCACTCCTGACCGCGGCCCTCGTCCTGGCCTACGGCTGTGCCCCGGCGCGGGCGACTCCCTCGACGGGGATGGGTCCCACCACGAGTCCTCCGGCGCCGGACACGTCCCGGATCACGGTGACGGGAACCGCTACGGTGGACCTCCCCGCCGACCGGGCGCGCATCCTCCTGGCGGTAGAAACGGTGGGCACCACCGCGGCCCAGGCGTCTGCGTCGAACGCGGAGGCCATGGAGCGGGTGCTGGCCGCCGTGCGCGGACCTGCGGGAGAGGGGGCGCGGATCGAGACCTCCGGCTACTCCCTCGTGCCCCGCTACCGTCAGACCGGCGTCCGCCAGGAAGCGCCCGAGATCGTCGGGTACAGGGCAAGCAATCAACTCGAGGTGGTGGTGGACCAGGTGGATCGGATGGGCGGCGTCCTGGACGCTGCGCTGGACGCCGGCGCCAACCGGGTGGCTGGCCTGTCCTTCTTCGCGTCGGACACGGACGCCGCACGCCTCGAGGCGCTCAAGCAGGCCACCGCGCGGGCACGCGACGAAGCGGAGGCCGTGGCCGAGGCGCTCGGGATGGTCCTGCTCGCACCGGAGAACATCCAGACCTCGGCCTCGCGGCCCCTGTACCAGCCGGAGATGCGAGCCATGGCCATGCAAGCCGCCGATACACCCGTGGAGCCGGGGAGCCAGACGGTCCAGGCCAGCGTGACCATCACCTGGAGACTCGGCCCCGGGAGCCCCAGTTGAGCGTTGGCCGCGCGGGTGGCGAGCACCGGACGTCCACCGACCCCGCCCACGAGGACCCCGTCCTGCGCGGACGAACCTATTCCATTCCCTTCGACGAGGTCTGGTCCGCCGCAGTGGAGTTGGCCCGGGGGCGGATGCCACGCTGGACGGTGGTCCGGGAGGACGACGGCCCCGGAGTCATCCACGCGGAGGTGAAGCCACGCCTGTGGGGCGATCCGGCCGATGTCCTCCTGCGGATTGGTCTGGACCACGACGCGCAGACGCGGGTGGACATGGTGTCGTCATCCCGGGGACAGGGACGGGATTGGGGTGCGAGCCGTCGCAGAGTGGTCCGGTTCTTCAAGGCACTCGACCGGAGTCTCTCGGTCCCCGCGGACCCCGGCACCAGCCCGGGGAACGATCCTGGTGCGAATGAGTGACCGGCCCTCCCCTCGGGTGGGCGCTGTACAGCGCGGACTCGAGGCCTAGCTTCCTGCGCATGCTCCATCTCGCACGTATGCCCGTTCTGCTCCTGCTCCTGGTCGCGTCCGCCTGCGGAGACGCACCCCGGGGCGAGTCCAGTCGGAGTCCCCAACCGGGGAGCGATCCGGACACCGTCCCCCAGGCGCCTCGCTGGAGCTACGAGCGATCCCTCGTGTTCGTGTCCAACACCGGGGATTCCCTCCTGGTGGTGCCGTGGGTGTTGGAAGCCACCACGGTGCCGGGAGGCGTGGCACGGTCGGCCCGTGGCTGGCTTGCCCGCAACGGAGCCTGGGAAGCGTTCATGCGCGACGAGTGGAATTCGGCTCCCAACCAGGAGCCGTGGCGCATCCTTCCCCATGGCCCCCTGCGAATCCTGGTGGGAGAAGGTGACCGGCTGGACCGGATCTTCTACGCCGGGGGTGGCCGTCGCCTCGAGGTGAGCCTCGACGAGACCCTGGTGGAGTGGACGGGAAACCAGGGAGGGTCCTTCAACGTCGTGGAAGGCGGGTTGGTGCTCGGGGACCGGCGGGTGCCCGGGCGGGTGCTGGACGTGTCGCAGGGGATTCGGGTTCAGGAGGGAAGCCTGGGAGACTGGATCTTCCTGACCTCCGGCGACTCTCTCGCCCTTCTGGCCCAGGCGCCGCGATACCAGGAGGAGGACATGAGCTACCAGGCGTGGGCGCTCGACGGCGCCCAGGAGCTTGGCTGGCCGGAGCTCTCGGTGGAGTGGGAGGAGCAGCGAGCCTACGAGCCGGCCCGCCGCGACATTCCGAGCATCCTCTCCGTGCGCTCCCCGGCGAGCGACCTGGAAGCGGAGCTGCAGGTCCTCTCGTTCCAGCTGGAGGTCCGGGCAGGACCGGGCCCCGTCCTGCCGGTGGACGGCGTCATGGAGCTCGCTGGCATGCTCCGGATCGGGGGGCGTGAGCTGCCCGTCCAAGGCGTCCTGCGTCATCGCCAACCGTGAGGTGACGGGTGCAGGATGAGATTCTGAGGGCGCTGGTCATCATCTTCTTCGGCGCGCTCTCCGGGGGGCTCACGAACACGGTGGCCATCTGGATGCTCTTCCATCCGTACGAGCCGCCGAAGCTACTGGGAAGGTGGCGCCTCCGGTGGTTCCAGGGAGCTGTGCCCAAGAACCAGGGTCGCCTGGCCGCGGCCATCGGCCGTACCGTCGGCAACCGCCTCCTCACCGCCGAGGACCTGACCCGGATCTTCTCCGAGGGCGAGTTCCGGCACGCCTTCGACGAGCGCCTGGCCATATTCCTGGACGAGGTACTCCACCGGGAACGCGGCTCCGTGAAGGACCTCCTGCCTCCGGACGTGGTTCCGGAGATCGAGCGCTTCCTGGACGGAGTCGTCGACCACTCCCTGGAGCGGCTTCACCGATACCTGGCATCGGCCGAATTCGATGACGCGGTCGAGGACCGCATCGAGGGCATCGTCGAGGCCGTGCGGGATCAGCCCATCGGCGATCTCATCACGCCGGCCCGGGAGACGGCCGTGTCCCAGGCGGTGGACGAGTGGCTCGGGAACGCCGTCCAGTCGCCGGACTTCGAGCAGGCCGTCGAGGACTACCTGCAGCGAGCCTCCCTCCGCCTCCTGGCTCCCGACCGGACCTTCGAGGAGATCCTTCCCCTCGGGTTGGTGGGCTCCTTCGAGAAGGCCATCGCCAGCTACCTGCCCCTGGCCATCGAACGGCTGGGCTCCCTCCTCGAGGACCCGGACGCCCGTGACCGGTTCCAGACCACCATCCGGGAGCTGTTCCACCGATTCCTCAACGACCTGAAGTTCCACCAGCGGGTGGTGGCGAAGCTCGTGGTGACGGAGGACACCGTGGACCGGATCCTCCTCACCATCGAGAAGGAGGGCACGGAGCGCCTCGCCGAGATCCTGGTGGACCCCGCCGTTCAGGATGCCATGGCCCGGGGAGTCAATGAGGCCGTGGTGGACTTCCTGCGCCGGCCGGTCCAGTCGGTGCTGGGCGCTCCGGACTCGGACAACGTCGTCGAGGCCCGGAAGACGCTCGCCGGGTGGGTCGTCGGGATGGCCCAGGATCCCCAGAGCCGGGCCTTCTTGGTGGAGAAGCTCCAGACGGCCCTGGAGAAGGCCGGTGCCCGCACCTGGGGGGAGCTGCTGGAGCGGGTTCCCCCGGAGCGGATCCAGGAGTGGATCGTCCGCGGCGCCCGCAGCGAGACGTCCGAGAAGGTGCTGCGGGACCTGACCAGACGCCTGGTCTATGGTGCGTGGGAGCGCCCCATCGGGACGCCGGCACGCTGGCTTCCCGCGGACGCCTCCCATCGGCTCGAGTCGGGGATCGGGCCGATCCTCTGGGACTGGCTCCAGGGGCAGGTGCCCGACGTCGTGCAGCGACTCAACGTGGCGCGGCGGGTTGAGGAGAAGGTCCTGGAGTTCCCGACTCCCCGCATGGAGGAGCTGGTCCGGAAAGTCACGGACCGGGAGCTACGCCTGATCGTGAAGCTGGGTTACGCCCTGGGCGCCTTTGTGGGATGCGTGCTGGTGGTGGTCAACGCGCTACTGGGCGGAGGATAGGAGCCACCATCCCAGCCCCGCGTACGGGAAGAGCGACGGTCAGTCGCGCTTCTTCGGGGCGGCGGTCCGGAAGCGCCGGCGAGAGCGCTCGATGCGCCGGTCGGAGCCGCGCTTGGACTTGCGGAGCCAGTCCAGGGGGGTGAACACCCTCTTCACCTGGTTGCGGCGGGCGCCGCCGCGGTCCATCGCCTTCTCGATGTCGTCCTGGCTCTGGTGGTACTTCCCGGGTAGGCCGAGCCACACACCAAGCCCCACCGCGAGCAGGCCCAGGAGGATCTTCAGAAGGAGCTCCATCACCGATTCTTGAAGGACTCCAGCGCCAGGATACCCAGGCCCAGGCTCAGCACGATGGCCATGAGGTTGGTTCCCACCGCCACCATGGACACCACCGTCCAGAAGATGAGGTGTGTGAACAGGTAGCCACCGGGAATGAGGTCACGCATTGGTTGCTCCGAGGTCTTCTCTGGTCCGGTCGTCGCACCGTCGGGAGCGACTCGCTGAATATGACGATGTGGTCCAGGCGGTCAATCCACACCGGGTGGCGGCGGGTCGATGCTGCGGGCCCGCTCCCGGGCCTCGGTGAGGTATCCGATCTCGAGACCCAGCAGGTGGGACACCTTCCGCATCAGGTACTCCTCTCGGGAGGACAGCTCTCCATCGGAGAAGACGACGCCCCACATGATCTCCGCCAGGACCATCTTCTGCCCGGTAGAATAGTGGCGCCGAATGAGGTTGGTGAACTGCCACAGGTCCGCGGCCTGCCGACGCTCGCGCTCCGCCAGGCGGAGCAGCTCTTCCGCCTCCTTTCGGTTCAACCCGTAGTGCCGACGGATGGCATTCTCGAGGTGCTGGCGCTCATCCTCGGTGAAGTCGTCATCGGCGTGGGCGAGCTCCAGGAGGAGCGCGCAGGCGGCCAGTCGCAGATCCCGGGAGCGCTCCGGCGCCGGTGCCGCCCCCTCGTCCGGGGGGGTCATCTTGGAGAAGAAGAAGTCTTTCAGTGCCTCCAGCATCGCGCCTCCGCCCTCCGATCGATCAGGTTCACGCCTCGTGGATGTCGCCGGCCTCGAGCCTGCGGATTCCGAGCCTCAGCGGGACGCCGATGGCCCCAGCCGTCAGGAGTGTCGCGCCCAATAGCCCGAGGGCCAGAAAGGCCAGCGCGTCGCTGCCCCCATCCTGGCCACCACCCGCCAGATACGCATACACCGGCCAGCCCTCCAACACCACCACCCCGCCAAGGTACAGTACCGCGGCCATCATGAAGAGGAGCCCCCCGAAGGATGTCGGGATTTCCGCCACATTCTCCGTGTCGTAGTTGGGAAAGAGCGCCCCGATCCCCAGAGCCATCGCCGTCAGGGCGAAGGTGACGGCCACCATGGTGGCCGTGGTCAGCACAAGGATGAAGGGGGTGGCATCCATGAGGACGTTGGTCACCACGATCAGGGGAAGAGCCACCGCGAGGAGCGGAAGGGTGCCGACCCAGTACTTGGTCCAGAAGAGGGTCCGCACCTCCATGGGGGATGATCGCAGGAGCCACATCATCCGGCCCTCCAGCGACATGGCGGGAAAGACGAACCGGGCCGCAATGGCCGCTACCACGAATCCGGCGAGTCCCAGGTTGAGGAACGACACGACGTTCACCAACAGGAAGGAGACCCGCTCTCCCGTATAGAGCGGGAGCTGGAGGATGTTGTACACGTACACCACCACCAGGACACTCAGCAGGATGAGCTGGGACCACTGGGTGGTGTCTCGAAAGAAGACCCGGACCTCCTTCTCTACCAACTCCCGGGTCGCCGGGCGAGCCCGACCCAGGACCCGGTCGAGCCACCGGGCGCGCGTCCGCCCTTCCTTGCGCTGGGCTCCCTCCTGGGCCCGAGAGAACCCCGAGGCATAGAAGCGACCGTGCAGGGCGGCTCCCAGTACCACGAAGGCGCTTGCGGTGCTCATCAGCATCAGGAGCGGATGGGGGTCGAGGAAGCCGTTCAGGTGGGACATGAGGGCTTCGGCGGCCCACTCGCTCGGAAGCCATACGGACGAAGGCGTGCGGAGCACGGCCATGAAGTCCACCAGATCCCGGAACTCCTCTGGGCGCATCAGGCGCTCGGGCCGAAGGAAGCGGAAGAGCGCCACGACGCCCGCCGCCGCCAGGAGGCCGATGAGCGCCAGCAGGTCCCGCGTCCGCCTGGCCGGGAACACGGTTACCAGCATCAGTGTGAAGGCTGCTCCCGCCACCGCCGGAAGCACCAGGAAGGCGGCCACCACGGCCGCGGCCAGGAGGTAGTACGAACCGTCCGCAGAGTAGACCACGCCGTACGCCACCAGGAGCGGTACGGCCAGGAGCGCCACCATCCAGGACGAGTCCACAATGGTCTCCAGGAGGCGGGCACCGTACAGGTGGAGCCGGTCCACGGGGGCCGCCACCAGGAGCTCCAGGTCGTCCGACAGGAAGAACGTGGACAACGCCGTGATGACGTTGGAGAGGAGGAGGATCATGAAGAAGGTCAGGAAGGCGAGTCCCAGCAGCTTTCCGGCCAACAGGTCCCCGATGCCCTGCGTCCCACGGAAGTAGAGGAGCATCCGGAAGATCACCGCGAAGATGAAGCTCCAGAAGAAGAGGCCGACGAAGCCCAGGAGCGCCCCCTTGAACAGCTTCCCCCGGGAGGTCCGCGCGCGATTCGCCTTGATGCGAAGCTTCGGTCGGAGCAGCCAGGATACCCCGGGCCGGTGCCGGGCGGAGCCTTCGGCCATCACCCTTCCAGGGCCTCCCGGAGTCCCGCCAGGACATCGTCCATCTCCCCGCTGCCGGTGACTCGCAGGAAGATCTCCTCGAGGTGCGCGCTGTCGTCTCCTTCCGCCGCGTCCCGCAATTCGGACATGGTCCCCTGCGCGATGATCGCACCCTGGCTGATGATGGCGATCCGGTCGCAGAGGGCCTCGGCCACCTCCAGGGTGTGGGTGGAGAGGAAGACCGTCCCACCCTCGTCGGCGAAGGCGCGGAAGAGGTCCTTCAGGATCTTCGCCGAGCGGGGATCGAGCCCGACCATGGGCTCGTCCACGATGATGAGCCGGGGCTGGTGCAGGAGGGCCGAGGAAATGAGGAGCTTCTGCCGCATCCCGTGCGAGTAGCTCTCGATGAGCTCGTCCTTCCACTGGCTGAGGGAGAACAACTCCAGGAGCCGATCGGCGCGGGATTCCACCTCGGGACCCGACCTCCCCCAGAGCCCCGCGACGAAGCGGAGGAACTCCCCGCCGGAGAGCTTTTCGTACAGGTAGGGCCGGTCGGGGATGTACCCCAGCAGGCGCTTGGCGGCCTCCGGCTCCCGGTGGAGGTCGTGCCCATCCAGCACGACCCGGCCGGCAGTGGGCTCCAGGACTCCGGAAACCATGCGAATGGTCGTGGTCTTTCCGGCCCCATTGGGTCCCAGGAAGCCGAACACCTCTCCGGCCCGGACCTCCAGGTCCAACCCCTTCACCGCGGTGAACGACCCGTACTGCTTCCGCAGTCCCTCCAGCTGCAACAGGGGCCCCGCCCCACCCGCCTCCACCGCGCTCATGGCCTCGCCTCCGACTCCGTCCGCTCCACGGCCTGCACCACGTCGATCCCCAGACGACCGATGAGCCGGACGATCTCCACCTGCTGGGCGAGCCCCCCCACTACGAAGCGGATGTGCGCCGCGTCGGCCGGAGCCTGGTCGAAGGTGGGGTCCACCGCCACCCAGTCTCCGCCAAGCCAGACCTCGGGCCACGCGTGGTAGAAGAAGGCACCATTCAGGTAGACCAGCCCCACCGCCGTCCGGGCCGGGAGTCCAAGGGACCTGGCCAGGGCCACGTACAGCACCGTGTGCTCGTTGCAGTCCCCCCTGCGTGTCTCCAGTACCTGCAGGGCGCTGGGAACCGAGAAGGTCACGGCGTCCTCGACGTACCGCGCCACGTGGTAGTTGAGCTCCTGCGCCACGCGCTTGGGATCCTGGCGCCAGTAGGCGCTCCGGGACGTGACGGTCTGGGCGGCTCGCAGGATTCGTGGATCGGCGCTCTGGATCAGCGGCTCGGGTTCCAGCGCCTCTCTCAGGTCCATGGTGGGATAGGGGAGGGAGTACCCGGCCTCGAGCCGGCTCCAATCCTCCCGCCGAACCACGAGGGTATCACCTCGAAGCTCCTGGCGGCCCCCATCCAGATCGAACCCTGAGAGATCCACCCCGGAGAGCACGAACCGGAGCTCGTCCCACTCCCCGGCGTCCCCCAGGTCCATGTTGCTGCGGATGGCGGTGGAGAGGATGACGTCCTCGTCCACCGCCGAGGCCCGTATTCCCCCGGCGTCGTCCTGTGCCTGTTGGGCCAGCTCATATTCCGTCTTCTCCATGGAGAATCCCAGGGGGGAAGAAGCACGGATCACCCGTCCGTCGTCGTCCACCCAGCTCTCCACCGACACCCCCCCGAAGACCTCCGCGATCCGCCAGGCCGGAATCGTGTCCCAGGAGGCCGGCTCCCACCGACCTCCGGAGTCGAGCTCGACGGAGTCCGGTACCACGAGGGTATCGTGCTCCAGCACCCGGACCTCCACGCTCCGTGTGGAGAGGGTCGACGGGTCGAAGACCGGCAGCCGCACCGTGTTCCCCACCTCCAACTCCCGGGCCATGGCCACGCGGATGGGAACGACGGCGGAGAAGACCGGGGGGGACGCGAGACGGAAGCTGAGGTTCTGCTCCGATCCCTCCGAGCGGATGGCCACCGTGAGGACCGTGTCGCCGGCAACGGTGCCCTCCGCCTCGAATCGGCCCACCTCGGAGTCCAGGGAGAAGGAGAAGCGCTCCATGGACAGGGAGGGGCCAAGCTTGACGTAGGTTCGCGCCACAGCGGTGCCGGTCTGCCCCAGCGCCGGCAGCTCCAGCGACATGAGGTCCTCGAGCTCGAACCCGTCCGGCACGGTGTCCAGCGCGGAGGTCGCCTGCCCGACGGCTCGGTCGCCCATCCGCAGCGTGTAGAAGTTGATCCCTGGATTAAGCGACAGGGCCGCCTCGGCGAGCCGAGCCGCGTCGGGCATGAGGTATTCCCTGCGGACGTGCGCCCCGAGCATCCAGACCCACACCAGCAGAATGCCCAGCCCCAGCGCCGTCCTTCGGACCCTCACCCGCCTCCCCCCCCCAGAGTCACGGTCACGCGCCACCGCGCTCCGCGGCGCCTACCGCCGCAGCGAAGATCGACTCCTCGTACTCCGACTCCACCACGATCTCGACGGAGGTTGGAGCCGCGCCCTCCGCGAGGTGATCGCGGAGCACCTCCACCACCACCCTTGCCATCTCCTCGGCCTCCAGGGCACCCGCCACCACACCCAATGGCGGGAGTGCGAGGGACTCGATCCCGAAGTCGCTGGCGCGTCGCAGCGCATTCACCAGTCCCCGACGTAACGCGGACTCGTTGACTGGCTCTTCCACGGATTGGAGGACCACGTGGACCAGGAACGAGCTTCGCAGGGCTCCGGCCGGGGTCAGGAGCGCCGTTCCCACCGGGGACTCGCCCATCGCCGCAAGGCGCTCGATCACCTCGTCTCCCGCCGCGGCTTCCAACCGGCGACCCAACGCGGTGACGGCCTCCCCGTCGGAACGGATGGGCCGGAGGATGCATTCCACCGCCGCGGCGACCAGGTCGCCGCGGACCACTCGGATCACCCGCCCAGCTCCCGGGCCCTCCGGTACATGGCGGCAGCCTCCTCCGGCTGCCCCTTCCGATCCAGGATCCGCCCCAGGGAGTTGAAGGCGCGGGCTTCGGACGGATTGAGCTTGACCGCGGCCCGAAGGATCAGCAGCGCCTCCTCGATCTTCCCAATCCGGTTCAGGGCCTCCCCCAGGTAGTAATGGGACTGCCCGGTGGGATCCCCCTCCTTCAGCGCCGCCCTCAGCTCCAGCTCCGCCTCGGGGTACATGCCCCGCCTGAAGTAGAGGATCCCGCTGGCCCTTCGGACCGCGATGCCGGGCCCTTCGGCCAACCGGAGCATCCGGAGGGGCTCTTCCGCCTCCTCGAAGCGCCCCAGGCTCCCCAGGAGGTGGATGTGCTTCAAGAGAAGCCGCGCATCCGTGGGCTCCGCGTCGAGCGCCGCCCGGACGACGTCCAAGGCCCCCTCGAGATCCCCCAGCTCCTCCTGTTCGGCCACCTGGATCTCCCAACGCGCGGGACCACGCCGAACGGGCCTTGCAGGCGCCGGCGGTGGGGAGGGTTCCGGCTCGAGCTTGAAATCGGCCGAGGGCTGCTCGTCCTCACCGTCCGCATCCGCGGTCGGGGGCTCGTCGGATCCCGCGCCGGCTTCGGCGTCAGGTTCCTCGGCACTTTCCTCGGGGTCTCCCTCGGCGTCTCCCTCGGCGTCTCCCTCGGCGTCTCCCTCGGCGTCTCCCTCGGCGTCTCCCTCGGCGTCTCCCTCGGCGTCTCCCTCGGCGTCCGCGGCCTCCTCGCCTCCCTTCTCCGGCTGCGCAACACCGCCCTGCGCGGAATCCGCGGTAGCGTCCTCGGCGGCCGGCTCCCCGGCGTCGGAGGCCGAGATGGCTCCGTCCGAGAGCAAACCGGCTTCTTCCAGGAGGTCGGGCTGCGTAGCCGCTGCGTCCTTCTTCTTCTGTCTGCGCTTGCGCTTGCGTGCCATCAATCGATCCTGGCCGTCTGGTCGGCCACCCATCCCAGGTATGCGTCCAGTCCGCTCTCCACGGACAACACGAGGAACTCAGGCACCTCGTAGGAGTGCAGCTGCGTCACCCGACGACGCACCTCTTCGAGCCGAGCCGTCGTGGTCTTCACCAGGAGGACCGTCTCACGAGCCTCCTCCACCTGCCCCTTCCACCGGTAGATCGAGGTGATCCCCGGAAAGAGGTTGACGCAGGCCACCATCCGTTCCTCCACCAGGTGGCGCGCCAGGGTCGGCGCCTCGTCCAGGGGCGCGGTCACCAGCACGAGGCGGACATCGCTGCTCACGGCTTCAGGCCACGAAGACCGTCTGGTCCTCGTTCTCCTCTTCGTACATTCGGTCAATCACGTCGCTGAAGCGCTCCTGGACGACCCGCCGCTTCACCTTCTGCGTTGGGGTGAGCGATCCGTCTTCCACGGTGAACTCTCGCTTCAGGAGCGCGAACTTCTTGGGCCGCTCGTACCGCGCGAGCGGGCCGAGGTGCCCCATGATCTCCCGCTCCATGAGATCCTGGATCTCCCTCTGCGCCAGGAGGGTGACGTGATCGTCGTGGGGAAGCCCTTGATCCCGGGCCCAACGCCGAAGGGCGTCGAAGGAAGGGACCACCAGGAGCGAGGGGAACTTCCTCCGGTCTCCCACCATCACCACCTGTTCGATGAAGCGACTGCTCTTAAGGCGGTTTTCCACCGGCTGAGGCGCGATGTTCTTCCCTCCCGCCGTCACCAGGAGGTCCTTCTTCCGGTCCGTGATTCGGAGGTATCCGTCCTCATCCAGCTCACCGATGTCGCCGGTGGCGAACCAGCCTTCAGAGTCGATGACGGCAGCCGTCGCTTCGGGGCGATTGTAGTACCCCTTCATGACCTGAGGGCCACGCACCAGGATCTCTCCGTCCTGTGCGATCCGGACCTCGGTTCCGGGAGCGGGAGGACCCACCGTCCCGATGCGGATTCCCCCGGGGGGATTCACGTTCGTGACTGGTGAGGTCTCGGTGAGCCCGTATCCCTCCAGGATCGGGAGTCCGGCGGCGAAGAAGAAACGATTGACATCCACAGCCAGCGGAGCGCTTCCGCTGATGAAGAACCGCACACGGCCCCCGAGACGCTCCCGCAGCTTCGAGAACACCAGCCGGTCGGCGATCCGGTACTGGACTCCGGTCCAGGCTCCGGGCGACCGCCCCTCGAGGGTGGCGTCGGCCCATCGGCCTCCCACCGCCACCGCCCAGTCGAGGATCTTCCGCCGAGAGCCCTGGGCCGCCTCCCGTACCGCGCTGAAGACCTTCTCGTACACCCTCGGGACCGCGATCTGGATGGTGGGTCTCACCAGCCCTAGGTCCCGCGCCACGGATTGGATGTCGTGGGCCCGGGCCAACGTGCATCCCCGGGAGAGGAGCAGGTAGTCCACCATCCGCTGGAAGATGTGCGACAGCGGCAGGAAGCTGAGCGTGACATCGCCGGCGTGGATGTCCAGTACCTGCCCGGCCGCCTGGGTGTTGGAGAAGATGTTCTGCTGGGTGAGCATCACCCCCTTGGGCTCACCGGTGGTGCCCGAGGTATACAGGACCGTAGCCAGGTCGTCGGGGCTCGTGGCGTCGACCTCCCGCTCCACATCGGCCCGGGTCCAGCCCTGCTCGGCGCCCAGGGCCAGGAAGTCCCTCCAGGCGAGGGCCTTCGGGGGGAGCGCCTCCAAGCCGGACTCGAAGACCACCACGTGGACCTCCACCCCGGCAGCGGACGCCGCCTCCAGCGCCTTGTCCATCTGGTCCCGGTCGGACGCGAACACCAGGCGGGCGCCCGAGTCCTTGAGGATGTAGGCGACCTGCTCCGCGATCAGGGTGTCGTAGATGGGGACGTCCACCACGCGGGAGAACAGGCAGCTCTGGTCCGCCAGGGCCCACTCGGTCCGATTCTCCGAGAGGATCGCCGCGCGGTCGCCGGGCTCCAAACCGAGCGCCCGGAGTCCTGCCGCGCCCTGAGTGGCCAGGTCCAGCATCTCCAGGTACGAGAGGTCGGCGACCTCGTCCGTTTCACCGACGAAGTTGCGGAGCGCCGGAGCGTCCTCGAAGCGGTCCACCGCATCGAGCACCAACCGCGGGATCGTCCCGCGGGCGATCACCGCCGGGTTGGCGGCGTATTGTGGCGAATCCATGGGCCAGCGTTGTCCGGAACGGTGACGGTCAGGTGAGCTCGACCTGGATGTCCAGGTCGATGTCGGACCTCAGGGAATGCAGGACACTGCAGTACCGGTCCCGCGAGAGATCCACCGCACGCTGGACCTTCTGGGCGTTCTCCTGGCCGGGACCCACGATGGTGTAGACGAGCCGAATCGAAACGAAGCGCCGAGGTACCTCCTCGGATCGGTCACCCTCCACCTCCACCGACAGGGACTCCAGCGGAACTCGTCCCTTCTGAAGGATCATCACCACGTCGACCCCCATGCAACCCGCCAGGGACAGGAGGAGCGCCTGCGTGGGCGAGGGACCCGCCGCTCCGTCGGAGTCCAGGACCACTTCCGGGCCTCCGGGCGCGGAACCCTTGAAGGCCAGCCCGGAGCCCTTCCAGTCGAGACGGACCGAGCTAGTCGCCACCGGCGCCACTGTCCGCGAGGCCTTCACCCGTCAGCTCCGCCAGGGTGGCGCGGGCGTGAGCCACGTGTTCCCGGGCCTCCTCACCGGTGGGCGCGTTTCCGAGGAACGCCCGCAGGTGCCGTACGGCCTCGGTGTGCTGCCCACCCCTGAGGTACAGGAAGGCGAGACCATAATGGGCTCCTGGAGCGTCGGGCTGACTCTTGAGGACGTGCCGGTAGGTCTTGGCCGCCTCTTCCGTCATCCCGATACGGGTGTACGCGATGGCGATCTGCTGGAGCACCACCGGGTCACCCGGTGCGTCCTTCAGGGCGAGGCGGAACGAGGTGAGCGCCTCGTGGAACTTGGACTCGGAGAGAAGTTCCAGACCCTCCTGGTAATAGTCCACACGACCGTCGTCCTGTGAACCGGTGAACAGTTTGTTCCACCACGACATCGAGGGCGCCACCTGTAGGGAGTCTCGCTGGGGGACCTGGCCCGGAACTTTGTGCAGAAGCTATCCGACGCCCTAAAGCCTTGCAACGGCAACGTGTCGAGGGTCAGCGACTCGCGACCACCACTCCGTCCTGATCCAGGTTCACCGTCAGGCCGGATGCCATGAGCATCGGTGCGGTGCCCTCCGGGGCATCGAGCACCACCACCCGGTGCCCTCGGGCGAGGACCCGAGCGGCGTCTCGAAGCCGGGCGCGAGCGCCCGGACCCTCCAGGAGCACGCCCCGGAAGACCCGATCTCCGAACGGCAGGCGGACTCCGGTCACCATCCGGGTCAATCCATCGACCTCGTCCCATTCCAGCGCCGCGGGGTGGAGTGCCACCACCTCCAAACCGGGAATCCGGGACGCCAGCCCGCGCCCGAAGCGCGCGGCACGGCCCACCAGCGCGATCTCGCCGGGCCCCTCCGCCAGACCCAGCAGCGCCTGGGCCACGTCCACCTGCTCGGTGTCGGGCTCGGGAAGCACCTCCCTCTCAACGGCAGGGCGGGGAGGGGGGCGCAGATCCCCTGCGCCGTCCGTGACCGGATAGACCTCACGGCAGTTGGGACAGCCCAGCCCCCCCTGGAGCACGCGCCTCTCCTCCAGCGCATCGGCCCGGAGAATCAGACCGAACGCCGGGCCGCAGCGGGGGCACGCCATTCGGTCGGTCAGGAGAAGATGCATGCTCCGGGTGGTGCGGCAGGACCGAGGGAGATCAGCCGCCCTCTCCGAGAGTGGGCGTACGAGTGGCCGGCGCGAGGTGGGTGACGGGACCGTACATGGCCCACTGGGTGGGCGTCTCCCAGATCCGGCAGTACATCAGGCCGTCGGCAATCCCGTCCGGAAGGCGCTTCCGCAACTCCTCGTAGAAGTACTTCGCCTGGTTTTCCGCGCTGGTCTCCACTCCCTGAAACTGCGGGAGGTCGTTCAGGCAGGTGTGATCCAGGTCGTCCGCCAAGTCCCTCAGCTCTCGCTTGAGGTCAGCGAAGTCGAAGGCGATTCCCGCCTCGTTGAGCTCCGACGCCGCTACGGCCGCCTCCACCACGTACCGGTGTCCGTGGAGCTCTCGGCACTTGCCGGTGTGGTGGGCCAGATAGTGGGCCGAGTCGTAGTGGGCCTGCGCGCTCACGACGAACATGCTGTGGCTCATCCTCGCTCGATCTTCAGGAGTGGGGTCCGCACGTGGGCCGGACGGGTGACTGCGAACAGGACCGCCCCCGCCACGTCTTCAGCCCGTAGCATAGCGTCCCGGTTGGGCAGATGGGGATCCCGGTCCGGGTCCAATGGATCCCAGAGCGGCGTGTCCGTGGCGGCGGGCTCCACCAGCGTAGCCCGGACTCCCGTACCCCGAAGCTCCTCCACCAGCACCTCGTGCAGACCGCGCTGCCCGTACTTGGAGGCGGAGTAGGCGCCATTGGAGGGAAAGGCCCTCCGGCCGGCCACCGAGCCCACGGTCACCAGGTCACCGGTCCCCCTCTCCAGGATTGCGGGAAGGAGGGTCCGGTACACCAGGAAGGTCCCCCGGAGGTTCACCGCCACCACCCGATCGAAGTCCACCACGGTGGTCTCCGCCACGGGAGCCAGGTGGAAGGCGCCGGCACAGGCCACCACGATGTCCGGTGCGCCTCCCAATGTCTCCTGGAGCAGGTCCAGGGACTCCCACACCTCGGCGTCGTCGGTGAGGTCCGCCGCCCAGGTTTGTCCCCCGGATGCCCGGGCGATGGCCTCCACCGGAGCGGGATCCCGCGCCAGGGCATGGACCCGGGCGCCCGCCTCGGCCAGCGCCTCGCTGACGGCACGTCCGATTCCCCTGGACGCGCCTGTGATCAGAGCCGTGCGGCCCGTGAGGGGTGCCACCGGATTATCCCAGGGGCTGGTGGGTCGCCATGGAGAGCCGCAGGAACTCGTCCCGGGTGGCCGGATCCTCCAGGAAGGCGCCCCGCATCGCCGAGGTGATGGTCTTGGAGTTCTGCTTCTGCACGCCCCGCATCATCATGCAAAGGTGATACGCCTCGATGACCACCCCGACCCCTTGAGGTTGGACGATGTCCCAAAGCGCCTGCGCGATCTGCTCCGTCATGCGCTCCTGCACCTGGAAGCGCCGGCTGAACACCTCCACCAGCCGGGCCGCCTTGGACAAGCCCATGATGTGGCCGTCGGGGATGTAGGCGACGTGCACCTTTCCGAAGAACGGGAGCATGTGATGCTCGCACATCGAGTACATCTCGATGTCCTTCACGAGGATCATGTTGTGGTGCCGCTCTTCGAAGAGCGCTCCACCGATGGCCCCCTCGGCGGTCTCGCCGTACCCCCGGGTGAGCCACTTCATGGCCTTCTCGACGCGCATGGGGGTGTCGGACATCCCCTCGCGCCGGGGATCGTCCCCGAGGCGGCGGATGGTCTCCGCCACCAGCTCCGTGTACGGGACCCGAGACAGGTCCACCGATGCTCCTCCGCTCTCTTCCGACACGGCCGTCCTCCGGATTCTGGGCTCAGTCGCCCGTGTATTCCACGTAGTTGCGAGGCGTCTCCCAGAGGACGATGCGGTCGAGTCGCAGGCCCTCCGGGAGACGGTCCGCAATCCGATTCCAGATCGCAACCACCAGGTTCTCGGTGGTGGGGTTCAGTCCTTCGAGCCACGGCACCTGCACGTTCAGGTTCCGATGGTCCAGGTCCCGCACCACCCGCTCCTGGAGCAGGTCCTTGAGCAGCTTGAGATCCATCACGTACCCGGTCTGCGGGTCGATGGGCCCATGCACGGTGACGTCCATCTCGTAGTTGTGTCCGTGCCAGTGGGGGTTGCTGCACACCCCGAACACTCGCTCGTTCTCCTCCTGGGACCAGTCGGGCCGGTACAGGCGGTGGGCGGAGTTCCAGTGGACTCTTCGCGTGACTCGGACGTGGGGCATGGGGACTCCCGTGGTTCGGCAGGGACGCTGGACTACCCGGGCCCGCAACGATGGATCCGCCCAGGGGAGCCGCCCGTGGCGCTCGACAGTGAAGAATCCCCCCGAACGAAACGAGGCCGGGGCCACGAACGTGGCCCCGGCCCCAATGCGTACCGGAGGGGAATTATTGAAGCCCGGGCTATTACTTGAGGTGACTTCCCCGTCGCTTCCGCAGTCCTCCTCGGAGGCATTGCGTCCACGCCAGAAGCCAGTCCCGGCTTCGCATATGTTGGCTCAATAAACGAGCCCTCCAGCACGCGTTCCAACGTAAGCATTGCGAGTGCGGGACCGCAACCGAGGCCTTTGGGACGCGTCAGCCCGTCGCCCGGAAACGCCTGAGTCGCGCCAGATTCTCGCGGTCCGCACGCACGCCGTCTTCGCCTTTGGGTGTCTCCAGCACCTTCGGAACGTCCGTGAACCGTGCATCTCGCATGAGCCGCCGGAAGGGACCCTCCCCCAGAGTCCCTTCTCCGATGCCGGCGTGCCGGTCCTTCCGCGAACCCAACGGGTGCCGGGAGTCGTTGAGGTGGAAGAGCCCCAGGCGGTCGAGTCCGAGCACACGGTCGAACGACTCCCAGACGGCCTCGTAGTCATTCACCAGGTCGTATCCCGCCGCATAGGCGTGACAGGTGTCGAAGCAGATCCCGACTCTGGAGCGATAGGGCTCCGGGACAGCGGCCCGGATGGCGGCCAGGTTCTCGAAGGTCGCGCCAATGCTCGTGCCGCTTCCGGCGGTGATCTCCAGGAGCACCCGGGTGACCCCGGCAGACGCTTCCAGGGCTCGGGTCAGGCCGAGGGCGTTCCGCTGGATTCCGGCATGGACATCCCCGTCGGTGGCGTTGCCGGGGTGTGTGACCAGGAACTCGAGCCCCAGGACCTCGCACCGCTCGAGCTCCCCCCGGAAGCATGCCAGGGAACGCTCCCACAGCGCCGGATCGGGTGACGCGAGGTTGATGAGGTAGGAATCGTGGCTCGCAACGGCCTGGATGCCGAATTCCTCACGCGCGTCCCGGAACGCTTCACCCGTGGCGGCGCTCAGAACCGGCTCCGCCCATCGGTTTGGCTGCTTGGTGAAGAGCTGAAACACCGCGGCACCGATCTCCGCGGCTCGGGCTGGGGCGTTCTGCGTTCCCCCCTGGGCGGAGACATGGGCCCCCAGCTCGTCGGTCTGCCGGCCTCTCATGGCCGGCTCTCCATGACCGCTGTCCCACGGTGAAAACCGGCAACTCTTGCCCTAAGACCGGAACGGAGTATCCGCCGGGACCCCGGGGTCGGTTGGGCATTGGAGTGGGACATCATCAACCCAAGTGATTGTTTTTATGTGACTTACGCAGATTCATGAGCGCTCAGGGCCGGGAGCGGATACCCGCGGCATGGAGCTTGTTCCTCTCCGTCGCCGTGGCACGGAACGTCCGGCCACCGCACATCAGTACGGAGCACACTTCCATGCGCATCGCCGCTGACGGCTACATCGACCTGCGGACCTCCCGCAAGATCCGGACACCGGGTTGCCCCGGGGTGGAAGTGGATCCCTATCCGGAGGCGGAGGCGGTGGCCTTCCTTCTCAGCCACGCCTTCCCGGGACACCGGAAGGTCGTTCGCACCCTCACTGAGTCACACCGGCGTCGGATCCGGTTGGCTCGCTGGGCCGGTTCCGTCTCGGAGCGCATGGCCCTCGTGGACCGGATCTGGCGGGAGATCACCGAACCGGTGCTCGCCCCCCAGGATTCTTCCAACCCGAAGCTCATCCAGGTCCTCCGGTACGGAAACCGTGAGTACCCGCTCCACCTGGACGGTGGGGTGACCCGGGTCATCCCCCCGGGTGGCCTCCCGGCAGGGAGCTTCGCCCAGGTCGAGAAGGTGGACCTGAAGACGGCGTGACGTCGCCGTCCTGTGGGCAGGGGTGCCCCAGGACGGTTTCGCGCGCCCAAGAAGGGGGTCCGGCCTCAGTGCCGGCCCCCTTCGCTCTTTCTGGGGACGAAACCCGCTCGTAGGGCCCCGGGAACCGTCTTGAGAGGATTCCCCGTTCGACGCCCTAGTGGGGCAGGCCCGGCTCCGTCATGGACCGGACGTCCAGCGCCTCGTCCAGTTGGTCCTCCGGGAGCAGAGCCTTCTCCTTCACCACGTCACGGACCGACCGCTTCTCCTTCGCTGCCTGCTTTGCCACCTCCGCGGCCCGATCATACCCGATGTACGGGTTGAGGGCCGTCGCGATGGAGGGGTTCTTTTCCAGCAGCTCGCGGCAGCGGTCCTCGTTGGCCGTGATTCCCACGACACAGCGGTCGGTGAACGCGCGAACCGCGCCGGCCAGGATCGTGATGGACTCCAGGAGCGCATGGGCCATCACCGGCATCATGACGTTGAGCTCGAAGTTCCCCCTCTGGCCCCCCACCGTGATGGTGGTGTGGTTCCCCGTCACCCGGGCCGCGACCATCATCAACGCCTCGCTCATCACCGGATTCACCTTCCCCGGCATGATGGAGGAACCCGGTTGGACCGCGGGCAGGGAGATCTCGTGAATCCCCGAGGTGGGGCCCGACGAGAGCCACCGCACGTCGTCGGCGATCTTCATCAGACCCGCGGCCACGGTGTTCAGCGCCCCGGAGACGTTCACCACCGCGTCCTTCGAGCCCTGGGCCTCGAAGTGGTTCTCCGCCTCCCGGAACGGGATGCCGGTAGCATCGGCGATTCGTGAGATGACCTTCCCGGGGAATCCGGGCTCGGTGTTGATACCCGTTCCCGTGGCGGTCCCGCCCAGCGCCAGCTCGTTCAGCTCTTCGCCGGCGCGCTCCAGACGCTCGATCCCCCGCCGGACCTGGTGGGCATACCCTCCGAACTCCTGGCCCAGACGGACCGGCGTGGCGTCCATGAGGTGAGTCCGGCCCGACTTGACGATCCCGTCGAAGGCTTTCGCCTTGTCCTCCAGGGCAACGGCGAGCCCGGCCATCGCCGGCAGCAGCTCCTCCTTCAACGCCACCCGGGCCGAGATGTGCATGGCCGTGGGTATGACGTCGTTCGAAGACTGTCCGAAGTTCACGTGGTCGTTCGGGTGGACGCGTGTGCCCCCGTCCAGGAGCTGCGTCGCCCGGTGGGATACCACTTCGTTGGCGTTCATGTTGGTGGACGTACCCGAGCCGGTCTGGTAGATGTCCAGGACGAACTCGGCGTCCCACGTCCCTTCGGCCACCTCGCCGGCGGCCCTCGCCACGGCATCGGCGATCCCGGGGTCCAGGTTGCCCATCTCGGCGTTGCTCTCCGCCGCGGCCTTCTTGATCAGTCCCAGCGCCTGGATGAATCGCCGGCCGAATCGCTGACCGCTGATGGGGAAGTTCTCGACGGCTCGCTGCGTCTGGGCTCCGTACAGAGCGCCGGAGGGGACTCTCACCTCTCCCAGCGAGTCCTTCTCGATGCGGAAGTCGCTCATGATACCGGTGGTTGGATGGTTGGGGGGGTGTCCGAAAAATCCCGAGGCATGCCCCTCCGGTAAAGGGGGTGCGCCCCGTCGGAGCGCACCCCCCGTGCCTTCGTGCCCCGCAGCCGGAATCCCGGGGCCGGAACCCCTCCCTAGAAGGCCACGCGGTACATGATCCGCAGGTCTCGGCCCGGAAGCGGCACCTCCTCCTTGAGCAAGGAGACGTGCGTCCGGGCATCCGTGTTCGTGAGGTTACGGCCCTGGAGCACGAGCTCGTGCACCGTGTCGCCGGAGAAGAGCCGGTACCCCACGGTGGCATCGAGCATGGTGTAACCCGGAGTGGGTTCCTCGAACTGAGCCACGCGGTCCTGTTGCGCCACTTGGCGCACTGAGAGGGTGGCCTGCCACGGCATTCCCTCGTACCGGAGCCCCGCACCGAGTGAGAAGGGAGGGATCCGGGGAAGGGGCTCATCCGCGTCCTTCAGCGTGGCCTGCACGTAGTCGGCGGTTACCTCGAGCCCCAGGTGCTGCTCACCCTGGTGGAAGAGCTCGACCTCGCTCCGGGCCTCGATCCCCACAAACCGGGCATCGGCCTGCGTGTACCGGACCTCCTGCAGCCCGTCCTGCTCTCCCCCGGTGAAGGCAGGGTAGATGTAGTCCGAGAACTCGTTCACGAACCCCGACAGCTCCGCCCTCACGTCGGCCAGGTGGAAGTGAAGCGTGGCGTCCAGCGAGTACGCTACCTCCTCGCCGAGATCGCGGTTCCCGAGCTCGAAGGAACGGGTCGCCAGGTGCGGGCCGTTGGAGAAGAGCTCCTCGGCCGTGGGAAGCTTCACCGACCGCCCGGCCGCCAGCGAGAGGGAGACCAGCTCACCGGGATCCCACCGCACACCCGTGGAGAGGCTCACCCCCTGGAAGTCCTTTGCGAACCCATCCGTGGCCTCGCTCGACTCCTGCCACTCGTAGCGCGCGCCCAGCTGGATCCTCGTGGGACCCAGGTCCGCCTCCTCGTACAGGAAGGCCGCGTACAGGTCGGTCTGGTTCGGCGGGGTGAAGGCCTCTGCACCAATGGTGGAGAAGTCCCGCCCCATGGCCTGGATCCCAACGGCCCCCTGGAACCCGGCGACGGCGCGATGCCGAGCCTCCACACGTCCTTCCCACTGGTCGTTCTGGAAGATCGTCCCGATCTCGGTCCCCTCCAGCTCAAAGTGGCGATAGTCGTTGCCTCCGAAGCGGAAGCGGAGCGCCTCGAAGGCGCCGCCGGTGAGCCTCAGCTCGCCGCTGGCATCGAAGCGGCGCTGCCGCAGGTCCACCGTGACGGATTCCTCCTCCTCCGCGGCGCCCGCGTCCGCCTCCTCGTGCGCGTGGCCCCCGGGAACGCCGTACAACTGGTCGTAGGCGGTCACCGCCGCCCCGATGTACCCGCGATCTCCCAGCCAGGAGGCGCCGAACGAATAGCTGGTATTCTCAGTGAAGGAATTCGGCAGGACCCCTTCCACCTCCTCCTCGGCGTGGCCTCCCTCCTCGTGCTCTTCCTCGTCGTGGCCGAGCTCCGCGAACCCGGGAATGTCATAGTCGCCGGTCTCGCGCCAGCTCCCCGAGCCGCTGACCACCACGGGCCCCAGATCGATGGCCAGGCGGCCGGTCGTGGTCCGCTCATTGGCAACGGATCCCCCGCTGCCGAGAATCTCGCCGCTGACGCGGCCCGCTGGCCGCTCCCGGGGGATGCGCCCGTCCAGCACGTTCACGACGCCCCCGATGGCGGAGCTGCCGTACAGGAGGGTGGCGGGCCCGCGAACCACCTCGATCCGCTCCGCGGTGGACGGATCGACGCTGACCGCGTGATCCGGGCTGGTGTTGGACGCGTCCCCCGTGCCCACCCCGTTCTCGAGGATGCGCACCCGGTCGCCCCCCAGGCCCCGAATCACCGGACGTGACGCGCCGGGTCCGAAGTAGGTCGAGGAGACGCCGGGCTCGCTCGCCAGGGTCTCCCCCAGCGACGGCCGAATGCGATTCCGCAGGTCCCGGCCACCCACCACCCGCGCCGCCTGGAAGAGCTCGTCCTGTCGCGTGGCCAGCGGGCCTGCCGTCACCACCAGGGCATCCATCTGGAACAGGGGGGAGAGGACGATCTCCGCCTCCGCCGTCTCTCCGGCCCGGACATTCACCCGGGCGGAACCCCGACCGAGACGCTCGTCCTGGATTTCCACTACGTAGCTCCCGGCCGGCAGCCCGGGAAAGGTGAAGAAGCCCTCGTCATCGGTGAGGGTCGTCTGATCCCGATCCACCAGACGCACGGTGACGGCGGAAGCCGGGCCCATGGTCGTGGAGACCACGCGGCCATGAATGGTGCCGGTGACCTGGGCGAGAGCACGCCCGCTCGGCAGGAGAGTAAGAAAGAGAAGAAGCGCCGCACCGAGACCGGCGGTGCCGCGAAACGATTGGTGAGTCATATGGAGAACCCCCGCAGGTGTGCACGTTCGAGAGTCACCGGGCCCCGGGGGCCCGGATGGATCGACCTCCAGAGAGGCCGGGCTGAGACCTCAAAAACGCGCCGGCGGCGCCCGGGCGGAGCGAGAGTAGGCCGGCTCCACGAGCCCGGTGGCCCGTGCCGGGGACACGGCTTCGAGAACCAGCGTCGGGGACGGAGCCGAGCTCACCTCCGGCACCGGTGGGGCCGGGCGGGTATCGCTCCAGTGGCATACGGCGCATTGCGCCGCGTCCAACGCCGCAGTGTGGGTGTGCTCTAACCCTTGGGTGGCCGCCAGGACCAAGACCACCATGAAGCCCAGCCCACCTCGGAAGGTCCGCCCGGTGGGCCCTGCTGACATGAGGTGCCTGAGAATGTTCATGGCGCCGGCTCCGCCCAATCTCCACAAACCGCCTGAATCGGAGCTATATACTGCGCAATCGGGGGCCGGTTCCCCGCCTCAACCGAAGTACCGAAAGCGGTTGTTCCGGATTTCTCCTAGAACCCGCAGTCCCCCTCCTGGCCGTTCGTGCTGAGGGGGCCCAAGGCGGTCCTCGTTTAGAACGGGAATGACAAAGGAGACGTCGGCGTGCCCAGGACGAGCCAGAGAAGCGCTCCGGTGGAAAGTGGAACCACGAGGTTGTCGTCCACCAACCCCGGGAGGATCTCCACCAGGGCCACCCCAAGCGCCACCCAGACCACGGTAACGGGCTGTCCGGTCACGGCGGCGAGCACTGCCCATGCCGTGACCATGAACGCCATGCTTCCCTGTACGCTTCCCTTCCCGAGGGGAACCGATCCCCAGATCCGCCCCACCACGCTCGCCGCCGGGTCCGCCAATGCCAGGACGAGGAGACTGGCGGCGGCATAGAGTGGCGGGAAGAGCCCCCAGGCCAGCGCCGCGCCCAGGGCATACCAGGTGGAGGACGCGATCCCCGACGCCTCCCTCGGTGAGGCGAGAAGCCGAAACGCCTTGAAGAAGAGGACGTTCAGACCCGAACGGCGAAGTCGCAGGAGATCGAGACTGAGGGCGACCAGAAAGGCGGCAACCAGTATGGAGACGGTGGCCACCCGAGAGAGGTACAGGAGCCCCGGAGTCAGCGCCAGGACGACCCCCGTGAAGGCGTGGAAGAAACGCCTCCAGGGCTGCAAGCCCCGGGTCCCCGAAACCAAGTCGTCGAATTGGGGATCGGCGGAAGGCACGAGGGGAACTGGTTACTTCCGGGGCGGAGCCGAGGGCCGCATCTCCACCCGGCTCACCAGGGTGTGCCGCGGGTAGCTCAGGAGCTGCAGGACCGCCTCGGCCACGTCCTCGGGCTGCACCGCCCACGGGCGGTCACCGTGGTCTGAGAACCCCGTGTTCACGCTCCCCGGCATGATGATGCTGGTCCGAATGCCCTCGTACCGAAGGTCGAGCATCATGGCCTCGGTCATCCCCAGGAGCCCGAACTTCGACGCGTTGTAGCCCACCCCACCCGAGAAGGTGTTGCGGCTGGCCAGGGAGCCGATGTTCACGATCCACGGATCCTCGGCCGCCCGCAGCGGGCCCAAGGCGGCACGAGTGGTGAAGAAGACGCCGTTCAGGTTCGTCTCGATCTGAACGAGGTACTCCTCCTCGGTCAGCTCCTGAATGGGCTTGAAGATCCCGAGCCCGGCGTTGTTGACCAGGATGTCGAGACCCCCGAACGCCTCGAGGGTGCTGGACACGAGGGCCCGGCACTGCTCGGGGTCCCGGACGTCGCACGCCATCCCCTTTACCGCACCCTCGACGCGGGCGTCGATCTCCTCCGCCACCGAGGCGGCCCGGTCGCCGCTCCGCGAGGTGAGCACCACGGAGGCTCCCCTTTCTGCCAGGGCCTCGGCCACCGACCTCCCGATACCCTCCGATCCCCCCGTGACCACTGCGACCCTTCCGGTAAGATCCACCATGGCGCCCGTCTCCCTTAGTTTCTTCCAACTGTACGGCCCCCGGCCCACCACCCGTCTCACGGATCGGGTGGACCCCGGCCGTGGCCTCGAGTTCCTCCAACGTGGGGTCCGTTGAGAAAGGTCGCGTTCGTCACGGAGGGGGCGGTACGAGTCGGCCGCGAGGTCAGCCTGGCCCTGGCTCGGGCCGGGTTCGACCTTGTGATCCATCATCATGGGGTTGCCACCGCGGCTCGGGACACGGCGCGTGGGGTGGAGGCCCTGGGCCGCCAGGCGCTGGTGGTGGACGGCGACGTCCGAGACGAGGCGGACGTTGCCGAAATGGTGCGCAGGGCGAAGACCCGGTTCGGGCGGATGGACGTCCTGGTGAACTGCATCCTCGCGGATTCCACCGCCGACATTCTCCCACGGTCGGGGTTACAGGGGAGGTGGGAAGGAGTCGACGACCCCGGGTCGATTCCAGACCCGGCTCTGATGCACGACCTCCGGGCGCCCTTGGTGACCACTCGTGCCGCCGCGCACCTCCTCGCCGAATCCGGTGGGTCCGTGGTGAACGTGCTGGCCCGGGAGCCGGACCACCCCGTAGCGCGCGGAGCGTTCGCGTACCTGACCCGAGCCTTGGCTCGGGCGTTCGCCTCTCGGGTGCGCGTCAATGCGGTGGCCCCCGCCGGCCCGAAGCCCGAGGGCGGTTCCTCGACGGATCCAGTGGGCTATCCGTCTCCCCCGGTGGACGTGGTACGCACGGTACTGTTCCTGCTGGGCTCACCGCACCTCACCGGGGAGGTGGTCACCACCCGTCCGGGCGGCCCTGGCTGAGGCGGTCCACCTCAGGATACGGCGGCGCCCGCCTCCGCTTCGATCCCCCCGTGGGCCAGCCACCGTTCCGCCTCCAGGGCGGCCATGCACCCGCTCCCTGCGGCGGTCACCGCCTGACGGTAGTAGTCGTCCACGCAGTCGCCGGCCGCGAACACCCCCGGCACGTTCGTCGCCATGCGCCCCCCGTCGGGAAGCTGGATGTATCCCGTGTCCTTGAGGTCGATCTGGCCCGCGAGGAACTCGGTGTTGGGCTTGTGGCCAATGGCCACGAACAGACCGCCGACCTCCAGGGTGTCCTTCTCCCCAGTGACCGTGTCGCGGACGTCGAGACCCGTAATCTCCTTGAGGCCACCGCTCTCCGCGCTGCGGACCGACTCCACCACGGTGTTCCACACCACGGTGATCTTCGGATGCTCCAGCGCACGGTCCGCCATGATCTGCGACGCCCGGAACTCGTCCCTGCGGTGGATCAGCAGCACCTCACTGGCGAAGTTGGTCAGGTAGAGCGCCTCCTCCATGGCGGAGTCGCCCCCTCCCACCACGGCCAGTCGCTTCTCCCGGAAGAAGGGCAGTGCCCCGTCGCACACCGCGCATGCGGAGACGCCTCCGCCGGTCCGTGCCAGCTCCTCCTCTCCCGGCACGTCCAGCCACTTGGCGTTCGCTCCGGTTGCGACGATGACGGTGTCCGCTTCCACCGTCTTGCCACCGCTGGATGTAACGACCCGGGGATAGCGGGAGAAATCCACCTCCACGATGTCCTCGGTGATGATCCGGGTCCCGAAGCGCTCCGCCTGCTTTCGGAACGCCATCATCATCTCCTGGCCCGTCACGCCCTCGGGAAAGCCGGGGTAGTTCTCTACATCCGTGGTGAACATCAGCTGGCCACCCGGAATCATGGTGCGACTTCCGGCTCCCTCGAAGACCAGGGGGTCCAGGTTCGCGCGGGCGGCGTAGATGGCCGCCGTCCACCCCGCCGGGCCCGATCCGATGATCACCAGCTTCTCGCGCATGACCTCCGTCATCCTTCCTCCTCTATCGTGAACCCAGGCTTCCGTATGGGGAGCCGGGTTCGTTTCGGCTCCGCTGGGAACGCCCCCCGGGCCGCTACTTGTCTTTGAAGACCGCCAGGCTCGTGGAGTGCCCTGGGTTCACCCGCGCATCCGGATTCACGAACCGAGCGGCGTTGTTGGCGGCGACCGCTGCTTCCGCGAAACCGGTGGCGATGAGATCGAGCTTCCCCTCGTAGGTGACGATGTCTCCGGCCGCGTAGATCCCCGGAACGCTCGTCTCCATGAGCGAGTTCACCACCACCCGGTTCTTCTCGAGCTCCAGGCCCCATTCCTTGATGGGCCCCAGGTCTGGCTTGAAACCGAGGAAGGTGAGCACGGCGTCCACCTCCAACCGCGTGTCCTCGTCGGTGCGATTGTCGAATACCGTGACCGCCTCCACGGTTCCACTCCCGTGGATCTCCCGGACCTCGAAGAAGGTGCGCAGGTCGATCTCTCCCGCCTCGGCTGCCTGGTGCATGAGCTCCACCGTGGCCGCATGTGCCCGCCACCCGTCTCGCCGGTGGGCCAGCGAGACGCGGGCGCACACCTCCTTGAGGATCAACGCCCAATCCAGCGCGGAGTCTCCCCCCCCCACGATGATGACCCGCTTGCCGCGGTAGGCCTCCGGGTCCTTCACCGCGTATTCCACACCCTTGTGGAGGAACTCCTCGTATCCCGGGCACTTCAGGGCGGTAGGCTCGAACGCCCCCCGCCCGCCCGCCACCAGGACGGACCGAGTCGCGAAGTCTCCGCTCCGGGCTCTCAACACGAAGTGGTCGTCCTTCCGGATGATCTCGCGGACCTCGTCGTCCACCGACACGTCGGGATCGAACTGCAGGCTCTGGTCGATGAGGCCCTTGGCCAGGTCCTTCGCCAGGATCTTCGGAAAGCCCCCGACATCGTAGATGTACTTCTCGGGGTAGAGGGCCATGAGCTGCCCTCCCAACTCGGGGAGGGAGTCCACGATGCGGGTGCTGAGGCCTCGCATTCCGGCATAGAATGCGGCGAAGAGCCCGGTTGGCCCACCGCCGATGATGGTGAAGTCCTTGATATCGGTCATACGGCCCGAGGGCTCTCTCTTCGGTGGTAACTGCGTCCAGAGACCCGGAAGTTCACGCGGGCTCGCCGGGCTGACAACCCACCGGCCTCACCCACGTTCCGCCCCCGCGGGGACGCGGGAGGTCACTCCTCGAGATCCGTTTCCATGTGGCCCAGGTACGCGGCGCTCTGGCGATACCGCGCGATCCCGCGGATGGCCAGGAGCTTGAGGCAAGCGGCTGCCGGAACCGCCAGCAAGAGACCCACGAAGCCGAACAGGAAGCCGCCCGCGGTGATGGCCAACAGGATCCAGACCGGGTGAAGCCCCACGGAGTCGCCCACGATTCTGGGACTCACCACGGTGCCCTCCAGCCCCTGCACGACGCCGAAGACGACCCCGACCTTCACCAGCGCGTAGGTCACGTCGCCGGACGTCACCGCCACCAGGATGGCGGGGAGGAGGCTCATCACGAGCCCCAGATAGGGCACCACCGAGAAGACGGTCACCAGACTCCCGATGAGCACAGCGTACGGGAAGCTCCAGAGCCACAGGAGGACCGCGGTGATGGATCCCATGATGATGGCCACCGTGATCTGCCCCCTCAGGTATCGCCCCAGGAGGCCGTCGAAGTCCCTGAAGAAGCCGGCAACCGCGCCCCGGTTGGGCCGCGGCAGGAGATCGTTCACCGAGGCGACCAGCCGGTCCCAATCCCGGAGGAGGTAGAACATGAGCACCGGGGTGAGCACCACGTACCCCAGGAGCGACACCAGCGCGCCCAAACCGCGACCGACCCCGAGGATCCCGGCCCACGCCCCCTGCGCGACCTCGCCGTGGCGGGCTTCCAGCGCGGCCATCAGCACCTCCGGGTCCACGTCCATGAGCCGGTCACGGAGCGCCTGACCCACCCACGGCAGTTGACCCAGGTTCTCCTCGAGGCCGGTAGCCCAGCCCTGGGCCCGCTCGAGCAGCAGGGGCATGCTCCGGAGCAGCTCCAGGAGCTGCCGCCAGAGGGCCGGAAGTCCGAACACGATCCCCACCGCCAGGAGCACCAGAACCGGGGTGATGAGCACCATGATGGACAACGTGCGGCCCAGACCGCGCCCCTCGAGCCGATCCACCACCGGGTCGAGCAGGTAGGCCAGCCCCATGGCCACCAGGAAGGGAGCCAACAGGTACCCGGTGGAGACGAGCACCCAGAAAAGGGTCAGGAGCGTCACCACGGGGACCAGAAGAGGATACTCACCCGCGCGGCGCTGAGAGACGATCAACGCCAGCACCACAAGGTACAGGACGAACGGATTCAGCCACGGCTGGAGGCTGTAGAGGAAGAAGCCCAGCACCAGGAGTAGGGCTGCCGTATGCGTCAGTGGCCAGGGATGGGTCTCGGACATGGAGGCCTCAGAGGGGAATGGGGAGGTCCTCGCCACCGTCCAGGAACTCGACGGCCGCCACCAGCACCTCCCGGGCATTGTCGTACGAGATCTCCGCCACCGCCTCTTCCAGCGCGACCCACCGGCAGTCCGTTATGCCCTCGGTGGCCTGCGGAATGGGGCTGCCGTCCAGCGACACCATGACGAAGAAGGAGCAGAACTTGTGGATCCGGCGACCCCGGATCCGGAAGTACCAGTCGATGGTGGCGAGTTCCGGGCCGGGGACCAGCGCGGTGAGCCCGGTCTCTTCCTCCACCTCGCGCAATGCGGCGCCGCGGTCGGTCTCGCCGGGCTCCACGTGCCCCTTGGGCAAGCCCCAGTTCTGGTACGGGTCGCGAATCAGGAGGACGTGGACGACCCCGCGGATGCGACGAAGGACGACCCCGCCCGCGCTGCGCTCCACCCGGGCCCGGTGCCGGCCCTTCGGCTCTTCCCCCTCCGGCGGGCGCACCGGGATCGGCCGGTCTCCGGTGGATGCCATCCTTGCGTCGGAGCCGATCAGAAGATGGAGAGTCGGACGTAGCGCCCGGGGTTCTGCCGGAGGTCGGCGAGCAGGAGATCCAGTTGCACCAGCACGCTGGATGCCTGTCCTACCAGCTCACCCTGAGAGAGAAGCTGCCCCAGCACGCCATCCCCGTTCTCGATTCGCGCCGTGATGCGGTCGATCCGGGTGAAGGTGGAGTCCAGCCTCTGGATGGCATTCTGCATCTCCCCCGACGAGGAGCCGACCGCATCGGCGATGACCGCCAGGTCCTTCGACGCCGCCGCCACGTTGGTCACGATGGAATCCACCTGGCCCGTGGCCAGGAGGCTGTCGGTTCGCTCAAGGGCCGAGCGCGCCACCGACGCCGCTGCACCGATGTCCTGCGTGGCCTGGCTCACGTCGCCCCGGAGATCTTCGAAGGTCTCCCGGGTCGAGCTCACCAGGGTCCTGAGGTTCTGCGAGACGTCCTGGATATTGTCGATGGCCCGCCGGACGTTCTCCGCCGTCTCCTCGTTGAAGGCCCGGTCCACGCGGTCGGTCAGCACCGCCAGGTTCTGGCTGATCTCGTTGGCCGCCGCCGTGAGGCGGGTGATGTCCGGCAGGGTGTAGCCGGCCAGGAGCGGAGGGTCCTGCTGGTTCTGATGGGCCGGAGAGAGCTCGTAGTACTCGAAGCGGGGGAACCGCTCCCGGGAGACGAGCTCCACCTGCCATTCCCCGAAGAGGGACTCGGGAGCCACTACGGCGGCCGCATCCTGGATCTCCGGTAGCTCCTGGTCCAGCAGGAGGTGGATGCGGATCCCCAGTCCCGCAGGCTCAACGACGAACCGCTCCACGCGACCCACGGGCACGCCCCGGAACTTGACCTGGTTCCCCTCCCGAAGCTGGCCCACATCGGCAACCAGGACCTCCACCGGAAAGGCCGGGCGGCCCAGCCCCGATCCTGCCAACCAGAGTGACCCCACAACCGCGGCGGCCAGGCCGAGCAGGATCACGACTCCGACCAGCACTTCCCTGGAACGGTTCACTCAGCCTCCTCCAGCAGCTCGGGCTTGCCCTCCATGAAGGCTCGCACGCGGGGAACTTGTGACGCTCGGATCTCCTCCGGGGTACCCACCTCCAGCACCCGTCCATCGTAGAGCATGGCGATGTGGTCGGAAATCCGGTAGGCGCTCTCGATGTCGTGGGTGATCACCAGACTCGTGACCCCCAGTTGGTCCCGCATCCGCAGGATGAGCCGGTCCACCATGGTCACGGTGAGCGGGTCCAGCCCGGTGGTGGGCTCGTCATAGAGAAGATAACGGGGGCTGAGCGCGATGGCCCGGGCGAGCCCAGCGCGCTTCTTCATCCCCCCGGACAACTCCGCCGGATACCGGTGGCCGACCCCCTCGAGGTCCACGTGGGCCAGGACTTCCTCAACCCGCTCGTGGATCTCCGCGGGAGACAGGCCCGGCATGCGCTTGAGCGCCATGGCCACGTTCTGCTCCACGGTCATGGAGTCGAACAAGGCGGCGAACTGGAAGACGTACCCTACCTTCCTGCGGAGGGCGTAGAGCCCGTCCAGACCGAGCTCATGGACGTTCTCGCCATCCACGCGGACCTCGCCCTGGTCCGGCTCCAGGAGCCCGATGATGGTCTTGAGCATGGTGGACTTCCCGGAGCCCGAAGGGCCGATGACCGTCACGACCTCCCCGTCCGGCACGTCCAGCGTAAATCCCTGGAGCACCTTGGTCTCGCCGAAGGCCTTGTGGACGTCCCTCATCTCGATGCTCATGCGGATCTCACCGGAGGAGGGTGGCGGCCCAGAATGCGTCGAGAACCAGGATCAGCATACTCGCCACCACCACGGCGCGGGTGGTGGCTCGTCCCACACCGGCGGCGCCGCCCGTGCAGGTGAATCCGTAGAAGCACCCGATGCCGGTGACGATGAGCCCGAAGCTGGCGGCCTTGATGAGGGCGAACTGCACATCGAACGTCTCGAAGAAGAGTCGCAGGCCCCGCACGAACTGGGGAGTGGACATCTCCAGGAGGCCCAGGGAGGTGAGCCATCCGGATGCGACCCCCATGGTCATGGCGAACACCACCACCACCGGGAACATGACGATCCCGGCGAGCACCCGGGGCACCACCAGGTAGGCCACGGGGTCGTAGGCCAGGGACTCCAACGCGTCGATCTGCTCCGTTACCCGCATGGTGCCGATCTCCGCGGCGATGTTCGCGCCCACCCGACCCGAGAGGGCGAGGCCCGTGAGAACCGGCCCCAGCTCCAGGATGATGGTCTTGCCCACCAGGGCCCCGACGAAGTAGAGGGGCACCGTGCCGGTGAACGTGTAGGACGCCTGGAGCGCCAGCACGATTCCGGTGAACGCCGCAATGAACAGCGCGATGGGGATGGACGCGATTCCGACGCCCACCATCTGGGGGATGAGGTTGGGACCCCAGATCACCACGTTGCGCATCGCCCGAACGGCCCCAGCGGCCAAGTACCCGCCCTGGCCCACCGACTCCACGATCCGGACTCCGGTGCGACCGACCCAGGCGACTGGGCTCAGGATGGACACGGCTTCTCCCGGGCAGGGCTCAGGGGTTCTTCGTTGGAAGGCCGCCCTCCAGGACGAACTCCACCTCTTCGGTGGAACCCTTCCCATCCGGGACCCGACAGGCCACTCGCACACGGGTGACCGCCGTCCCCGGATCCGTCACGGCGACCTCGAAATCTAACCCCTGGTCGCTCGACGCGATGCCCGTACGGACTCGATGGCCCGGGTCGGCCTCCCGGCGGTCCAGCGGGTTTCGGAAGAGGATCTTGGTGGACTGGCGGCCCGACTCGAGGTTCCGCGTCACCTTCACCAGGCGAAGCCAGTCCGGCTGGTAGCTGACGTGGTATTGGAACCCTCGTTGGTCCCCACCGGACCCCTCCCTGTTGTGTCGCGCCATCCGGGCCCTCCGGGTCCGATCGGGAATATTTTTGAAATTTCGGGAACGATAAACGAATGTTTTTTCCCCGACGCCATGGTGTCAAGGACCACGTTTGCCGGGGCTTTTGGGCCAGGAACAACTCGGACATCCTGCCACATTCAAAATTCAATTTTCATCCATGTTGCCACCGCGAACCTCGCCTCGACGGTAGCATCTCGGCGCTTGACCCCGTCGATTCGGCGGGTTACGGTCGGCATACGGGGTTACGCCTTGCCTGCGGACCCCTGCGCTCACCCCCCCGGGCAGCCCTGCCGGCGCCGCCCGCACCGTTCTCCATCGGGGCGCTCCCGCCCTCCATCCCACAGCTCGTGGACATCGCGGAATTCAGGACCAAGACACTGGGGCAGCTGCACGAGATGGCCACGGAGCTGGGCATCGAGGACGTTTCCGACCTCAGTCGCCAGAAGCTCACCTACCGGATCCAGCAGAACCTCCTGTCCAGCGAGGTGGACCTCCAGGCTCACGGCGTGCTGGAGGTCGTGAAGGACGGGTACGGCTTCCTGCGGGCTCAGGAATGGAGCTACCTCCCGAGTCCCGACGACATCTATGTGAGCAAGGGGCAGGTCCGGGGCCTGGGGCTCAAGACCGGAGACTCCGTCACAGGCATGGTGCGACCGCCCCGGAAGGGCGAGCGCTACATGACGCTCACCCGGGTGAACACCCTCAACGGCCATGCCATGGAAGCGGACATGCCCCGGTCCGACTTCGACGAGCTCAGGCCCATCTATCCCGACGAACGTCTCCGCCTGGAGGAGAAGAAGCCCTCCCTGTCCATGCGCGTCGTGGATCTCATCGCCCCCATCGGCAAGGGTCAGCGGGGACTCATCGTCTCCCCACCGAAGGCCGGTAAGACGACCCTGCTGCGCCAGATCGCCAATGGGATCGCGGACAACCATCCCGAGGTCTACCTCATCGTTCTCCTCATCGATGAGCGACCGGAGGAGGTCACCGAGATGCAGCAGAAGGTGGACGGCGAGGTCGTGGCCTCCACCTTCGACGAGAACGCACATCGGCACACCCAGGTCGCCGAGATGGTCCTCGAAAAGGCCAAGAGGCTCGTCGAGGCTGGCCAGGACGTGGTGATCCTCCTGGACTCCATCACCCGGTTGGCCCGAGCCTACAACACCGTGGCTCCGCACTCAGGGAAGATCCTCACCGGCGGCGTCGACGCAGCCGGACTGCAGAAGCCGAAGCGGTTCTTCGGCTCGGCTCGAAAGATCGAGAACGGTGGCTCCCTCACCATCATCGCCACAGCGCTGGTGGACACCGGCTCCCGCATGGACGAGGTGATCTTCGAGGAGTTCAAGGGGACGGGGAACATGGAGTTGGTCCTGGACCGGGAGATCGCGGACAAGCGGATCTTCCCCGCCATCGACCTGAACAAGTCCGGGACCCGGAAGGAGGAGCTTCTCCTCTCCGAGACGGAGCGGAACCGGGTCTTCCTGCTGCGGAACTTCCTGGCAAGCCACCCCCCGGTGGAGGCCATGGAGTTCCTGCTGGACCAGATGAAGCGGCACCCCACCAACAAGGACTTCCTGGACGCCATGGCCCAGGGAGGCTGACTCAGGGCAGCACTTCTCCCACCGCCACCACAGCGTGCTCCGGCACGAGGTGCAGATCGTCCTCCACCAGCCTCGCCGCTTCCGCGAGGATGATGACCATGGTCCCCGGCTCCAGGCCCTCGTCCTGCCCGGGAATGTCGTAGTCCTCGCCGGCGTTGTGGATCACCACCTGTCCCCGGCGGAGGGACCGATCGGCGCACGTCCCGATCAGCCGCACCGTCGCCCATCCAGGTCGTGGCGACCACACCATGTTGCGAGGTGCCGGAAGTCGCTCTCCCATCCTCACTTCTCCCCTGGCGTGTTCCGCCCCACGACGAGCCAGTCGTAGGCGGCTCTCTGGGCGGCGGACAGCTCGGGGGGCAGGGCCACCAGCAGGGCCCTCCGCCGCTTCTCATCCGGAAGGTGGAGCACCAGCTGGTCGGTTCTCACGGGGCTCGTGTAGGCCTCGGCCCTTCCGGTGGCGTCGATGGATACCGTTCTCCCGGACGCCCGCAGCCCGGCCAGGGTGCAGCCATAGTCCGTCCACGCCGTGAGGGGGTCCACCCCGTCGTTTGCGATGGCAGGGAGGAGCTCGTCACGGTAGTAGGTCACGGCGTCCTCGTACGCCGACGCGTTCTCCTCCTTCAACTCCCGGAGCTGCGTCCGGTAGAATTCCCGGGGATCTCGCGCACCGCGCTCGGCCATGGCGGCTTCGAGAAGGCGGTGGGCCCGATCCTGGATCGACTCGGTCATGGGAGGAGGTTGTCTCCGGGTGGACGGTTCGTCAACGTACGCCATCGCTCCATCAACCGGACGCTGAAATGCTCCCTGGCCAGACCGAACCATCGAACACCAACGAGTCCTTCGAGATTTCCTGGGAGATGTTCGGCGAGCTTTGCCGAGCCCTCGCCCTACGCGTCGCGCGGGAGTACGAGCCGGACGTGGTGGTGGGAATCGCCAGGGCTGGAGTCGTCCCTGCCGGGGTCATGTCGTCGATGCTCCGGACCGATCTCTACGCCATGACCATCTCGCGACGGCAGGACACCGACCAGGTGCGCGAGCGCCCGGAGGTTCTCTCCGCCGCGCCTCAGCAGCTCCGCGGCAAGCGTGTGCTCATCGTGGACGAGATCACGACCTCGGGGGAGACGCTCCGCCTGGCCCTGGCCGCGGCGCGGGACGTGGGCCCCGCCGAAGTGCGGACCGCCACCTGCTTCGTCCGTCCGCGCGGATTCCATCCGGACTTCTATGCCCTCGAGACGGACCAGGAGCTCATCTTCCCCTGGGACCGGAAGGTCTTCGAGGAGGGTGAGCTGGTGGTGAACCCGCGCTACCGCGAGTCCATCGACGACTGATCCGCCGGTCCGGTCTGCGGGTCGCCCGTGGGTCCGTGACTAGTTCCACCGCGCCGGATTGAACCCGAGCTGCAGTCGGACTCCCAGCCCCTCCCCCCTGGACGAGGAAGCCAGGGCCGGCTCCGATACCCAGAGCGGAAGATCGATACGGAGCCGGACCGGCGACGCAGCCAGGCCGAACTCCACCCCAATCCCAGCGGAGGCCACCCAACGATCGTCGTTGCTGTCCGGGTCCACCGGAGGGAGTCCGCCCCCGATGGGTGGGAACTCCGCCCACCCCGCTCCCGCGAAGAGAATGGGGCGAAGACGGACCCCTCTCGCCTGCCCGGGTGTCCACTCGGTGGAGGCCACCTCCAGAGCCAGCGTTCCCACGGCGGGATAGGGAACCGTGCTGTTGAAGCCGGGGAGCGTCCCCCCTCCCCCCGTGCGGGCCGTGGCTTCGAAGCCCGTCCCTCGGGAACGGACCAGAGGGTTGCCCAGGTGCTGTAGAGGGTCCCCCGAGGACAGGGAGAACATCCGCTCCCGGGGCGCGAACGCGGTCCGGAAGTCGTCCGCGTCCTCCGCGGGGTCGATCCCGGCCACGATCCCGCCGAATCCCCGCAACGCCACCCGCCACCCGGCGCCGACCTCCCCGACGGCGTCCACCGACAACGCCCCTCGCAGGTACCGCCGGTCCTCGGTGTCGAATCCGGCCGACGAGTGGGCGTCCAATTCCACACCCAGCCCGGCCAGCGTGAATCCCAGGCTCCCACCCAACCCCATCTCACCCAACCAGCGGTGACCGGGGCTCCATCGCCCTTCGGGCAGGTAGGCATCGTCGTAGACGTTCACCACGCCGAAGCTCGCCCGGATGGATCGCGTGTCCCCTGACAGCGGGTGCTTGCGGAGATCCTGCTCCCAGGTGCTCAGCAGTGCCGCACGCCCCTCCCCCGCGAAGACCTCCGACGAAGATCCCATGATGGCCTGGTGCCGGCCGCGCGGGTTTTCCAGGCGGAGGTAGGCGCTTCCGCCGGAGAGACCGTCCCCTTTCTCACGTGCCTCAATACCCGGGAGGCCGATGCGAAGCAGGCTGTTGGAATGCCCGAGAATCGAGGTCCGCGACTGCAACCCCAGCACCCACCCGCCGGCTTCGTTCGCCCAGACCAGCGGGGCCAGTCCCACCGGGAGGTGATCCAGCGCGGTCCGGGGCGCGCGAAGGGGGTTATCCAGGTAGGCCTCGCGGCCGTTCAGATCGAATCGGGACCGGTTCCACTCGTTGTTGGACGGATTCCAGTCCAGGATCCGGCCCTCGGGGTCCAGGGTGACCCGATAGGGCCGGAAGGCGGTCCAGATCTCCACTCGGCGCTCCAAGTCCATCCCGTGCACCACGGTGTCCTTCACGTTCCCGCCACCCTCGATTCGCACGGGCACGGGCATACGAAGGTCCCCGAGTCGCTTCAGGTCGAACCGGACCCAGGTCCCACTGGTGGAGTGGAACGTCTCGACGTCGTCCAGCGCGTAGTCCACTGTACCAGTGCGGTGAAGCCACTGGCCGAAGAACCAGTCCAGGTCCCGCCCCGAGATCTCTTCGGCCACGGCCTGGAAGTCAGAGGAGGTGACGTGGCTGAAGCGGTGGCGATCGTAGTAGGTGCGCAGGATTCGGACCATGGTCTCGTCTCCCACCATCTCGCGCAGCATCCACAAGACCAGCGAGCCCTTGGTGTAGATCATGGCGCTGTAGACGCCCTGCTCGGCGTACGCCTCGGCGTTCAGCACCACCGGCTCCGAGGTCCCCTGCAGGTCCATGAGCATGATCCTTCGCCGGCTTCCGTCCCAGACCCGGGGACCGGCCCCGTTGACCTCGTTGAACCAACTGGTCTGGAAGGTGCTCATCCCCTCGTCCAGCCAGCCCTCGTACCACTCGTTGTTCGCCAGAATGCCGTGGGCGTAGATGTGCCCCACTTCGTGGAGGATGAGCCCCTGGGACGCGGACCCGTCCATGATGAGCATCGGGAACTCGGTGCCCCCTCCCTCGATCCGGTGGAGATTGGTGACCTGCGGATAGGGGTACTCCCCGAAGAGGGAGTCCAGCCACTCCAGCGCGACCGCGGTCCGCCGCACCGCGATCCCTCCGCCCCACGTGGATTCGTCGCCGGGGCGGTACAGGACGCGGATGGCCACTTCGCCCCAGCGGCCCATCTCGACCATGTAGTCGGGGCTGGCGGACCAGGCGAAATGGTGCACGTCCTCGGCGTACCACCGGACCTGTTTGTTCCCCGGACGGGGCGACGACAGGAGGTGCCCCAGCGGCTCCTCCAACTGGAGGTTCCTCGCCGGGAAGTCCCCACAAACCCGCTCACCCCCCCGCTGGATGCACGGCGGCCCCGACAGCGACCCGTACCACTCGCGCTGGTAGTCGATGGGCCCCGCCCCGGGGACGGCAGCGTCCTCCCACCCCGGGTCCCCCTCCACGGGCACGCCGGTGGCCCCGAGGACCTGATCCGAAGGCACCTCCAGGGTGACGTCGTACGTGGCGAACTCCCCGTAGAATTCGCCCGCCCGGTAGAGGGGCTGGGTGCGCCAGCCCTGGTTGTCGTAGACGACCACGCGCGGATACCACTGCGCGAAGTCGTACTGGCGACCGGCGCGTCCCTGCCGGCGAGGTACGGACGAGGGTCGCGCGTCCCAACGGACGTCCACCGCCAGGCTCTCCCCCGGTTCCAGCGGCTCCGGAAGTCGGATCCCCACGATGGTGGAGTCGGGTGCGAAGGGATAGAACGGCCGGACCGGGGTCCCATCCACGCTCAGGGTCTGGATCCGCTCAAAACCGTGCTCGTCCGGTCCCAGGTCCTGGAACGTCCGTATTCCGTACTCCAGGTCCTTCCGGGCCCACGCCGAGTTGGGCCGGAACGCGTTCAGGTAGAGGTGGAAGTAGAACTCGCGGAGCGTGCGAGGCGAGTTGTTCCGGTAGCGGACCCGGGCGAACCCCTCGAGCTGCTCCGCGTCTTCGTTCAGGCGCGCCTCGATCCGGTACTCGACGCCCTGTTGCCAGTCCTGCAGGGCTTGGGCCGGGCCGGTAACGCCGAGTCCCACCATCGCCAGAAACGGCCACGCAATCGTCCGACGCCTCATCTGATCTCCCGCAGGGTCAGGGAATGGAACCGGGCTGGAAGCTGTCGTGAGGACACACGCCACGCCCCACCGTTCTTGCTGCTCAGCCGGCGCAGGACTCAAAGAAACGAGACCGCCGGGAGCCGTAAAGGAGGCGGGCCGTAGGCCTGGCTGGCCGGCGCGCCGTCACACACACCGGCTAGCTCGCTGCGCGGGGCCTGAACAGGCCCGCGATCTACGGTCGGCGTCGGCCCAGGGCGCTCACCCCCACCACCGCGACGGCACTTAGGAGGAAGGCCGGAATGAGCCCGTACAGGCTCTCCTGTAGCGCAGGAGTCAGCTCCCACACGACGAGCACCAGGGTGCCCACGGCCATTCCGGCGGCCACCCCGCCGCGGGTCGTGCCCTTCCAGTACAGGGCCAGGAGGAGGGGAGGCCCGATGGAGGCGCCCAACCCTCCCCAGGCGAAAAGGACGAGCCAGAAGACCACGTCCTCCGCCACCGCGCCCAGGAGGAGCGCCGCCAGCACGAGGCCCGCCACCACCGCCCGGGAGAGCCAGACGAGCTTCCGGGGGTCCACCTCGTGGCCCCGCTTCCACACCTTCTCATAGACATCCCGTGCCACCGTGGACGCCCCCACCAGGAGTTGGGAATCCGCGGTGGACATGATGGCGGCGAAGATGGAAGCCACCACCACCCCGAAGAGCACGGGCGGGAGGTGCTGTTGCGCCAACACCGGGTACAGGCTCTCGGGATCCGCCCCCGGGAGCATGGCGGCCTCGGGAATCAGGACGCGGCCGACCAGGCCGATGGAGACGGCCCCGACGCCCATGAGGACGTTCCAGAGGGTGGCCACCCCCGCGGCGAACCGAAGCTGGGACTGATCGGCGATGCTCATGAATCGCACCACGATCTGTGGATTCCCCGGGGAGCCAAGGCCGATCCCGACGGCGCCCAGGAAGGCTCCCAGGGATAGGGCCAAGGGATCGACCATCGTCGGGTCGAAGGCCCGGAGCTCGCCCACGGCGACCCCCCAACCCCCCGCATCCATGAGCGCCACCACCGGCAGGATCAGGAGCCCGACGAGCATGAACACGGCCTGGAGCGTGTCCGTCAGGCTGACCGCCAGGAACCCTCCGGTCATGGTGTACCCCAGCACGATCCCGGCGGTGATGAGCACCCCGACCTGAGGGTCCAGCCCGAAGCTCGCGCCTATGGCCTTGCCCCCGGCGGTGAACTGCGCGGCGACGTACCCCACCATGAACACCAGGAGGACCAGCGCCAGCGTGAGCCGGAGGCGGCCGTCTTCGTCCTCGAAACGAGCCGCGAACACGTCCGGCAGGGTCACGCAGTCGTGCTCCTCGGCGAAGGCCCGGATCCGTGGCGCGAGCGTGAGGAAGAGGATGAGCTCGACCACCGTGTACCCCGTCACGGTCCAGATGGCGGAAGCACCCTGCAGGTAGGCCACGCCGGTGACTCCCAGCAGCAGCCAGGCGGAGCGGCCCGAGACCACCGCCGAGAGAGCCACCACGAACCGGTTCATTTGCCGGCCCCCGACGAAGAACTCCCCTACCCCCTTCGAAGAGAACCGCGTGGCGTATACACCAATGGCCAGGACCAGAAGGAGGTATCCCACGAACGCCGCCAGAGCGATTCCCCCGTCGCTCGAGACGGCCACCACCGGTTCCTGCACCTCAGTCTTCCACCATGAAGGCGATGCCCCATGCATCGGTCCCGATGTGCGTCGCGATGACGGGCGTAGCCGGGGCGGAGAGGACCTCCACCTGCCCGAACTCCTTCCGCAACCGCGTGGTCATCTTCTTGATGATGTCCGGGTATCCCACGTGGACCACCCCGAAGCGGACCTTCCGCGCCGAGCCCACCTGTTCCTTCACCTTCTCGATGAGGAGCTCGGCGACGCGGTTGCGACCGATGGCCTTCCCCACGGGAACCACCTTGCCCTCCGGGTCCAACCCCAGCACCGGCTTCACGTTGAGCATGGACCCCAGCACGGCACGGCCACGGCCCACCCGTCCCGACGCCAGGAGGCGATCGAAAGTGTCCACGGTAAAGAGGATGTTGGACTGGCGGCGGATCCTCTCCAGCTCCTTCACGATCTTCCCGGGGTCGGTGCCCAACTCCGCGAGCTCTGCGGCCTTCAGCACCAGCAGTCCCTGCAGCAGCGACGCCCCCAACGAGTCCATAACGTGGACGGGGGCGGCGTCGAAGTGCTTCCCGGCTGCCTCCGCGGAGTGAAACGTCCCGGTGAGGGTGGAACCGGCCGTGACCCCCAGCAGCACCTCGCCCTCTTCCGCCGCGACCTCAAACGTCCGAAGGAAATCCGCGGGCGCGGGCTGTGAGGTCGTGGGCAGGCTGTCGGGCGCCTCCTCGATACGGCGGTGGAATTCCTCCGCGGAGATGTCCACCCGGTCGCGGTATGTGATGTCTCCGTCGATGAGGAGGAGAGGCGTCACGTGAATGCCGTGAGCCCGGACCACTTCTTCGGGAAGGTCCGAGGCGGAGTCGGTGAAGATGGCCACGGGGCGCCGCGCCAGGCTCACGTGCCCCGCCCGCTCCACGGCCTCGTGCTGCACCCGCATGTCCTCTGCCTTGTGGGTGGCCAGCTCCCCGACGGAACGAAGGTATCCGAAGACCCTCTCCGGTTCGTCCGTGTGGATGTGCACCTTGAGCATGGTTCCAGCACGAATGGCGATCAGGGAGTCTCCCAGGTCCCGCAAGTGGCTCTTCACCACCTCCTGATCGGGAAGGGCGTTTCCGCGGACCAGCGCCTCGGTGCAATATCGGTAGCGTTCCGACTCGTCGGGGTATTCGATGCCCGCAGCTCCCTCCCCCTCTCCGTACTCCACGCCGCTCGACACGAGGGGGTCCCCGTTGATGAACAGGAGGACCCCCTCCAACAGGGACACGAATCCCTTCGCCCCGGCGTCCACCACCCCGGCTTTCTTGAGCACCGGGAGGAATTCGGGCGTCCGGGAGAGTGACTCGCGGGCCTCACCCACCAGGTGGCCCACCAGGGGAACGAAGTCGGGAATCCCTGCGTGACCGGCGGCGTCCGCCGTCTCTCGCATCACGGTGAGGATGGTCCCCTCCACCGGCTTCTCCAGCGCCGAGTAGAGGTTCGTGACCCCAGCGCTGAGCGCCTCACCGAACTCCCCGGCCGTGATCCGGACGCGGTTCTCCAACTGGCGGGAGAACCCAAGCAGGAAGTGCGAGAGGATCATCCCGCAATTGCCACGCGCGCCCAGGACCGCCGCCTGCGCCGCCTCCCGCGCCACGTCCGATACCGCCCGATCCCGGTTCCGCTTCAGGTGATCCGATATGGCCCGGACCGTGAGCGCCAGGTTGGTGCCCGTATCACCGTCGGGGACGGGAAACACGTTGATGCGGTTCAACTCGCCCCGTTGCTCCTGGGCGTAGTCGCACGCAGCCACGAGGGAGCGGCGAAGGCGAGGACCATCGATGTATCTGATCTGCATGGGAGGGGAGTATCGTCAGCGGCCTCGAGGAGGGCAAACACCACCCTCGCCGTTGGGCCGGTACACGTGGCGGCCGGCGCAGGTCATTGCCAACCGGTCCATCCGGGACCCCGTACCACCCGCCCTGGAGTTGCACCAGTGTGTTCGCCGTCCCGGAGCACCTGAACGCCGTTCACGAACACGTGCTGAACTCCCACGGCCAGCTGGTGCGGCTCCTCGAAGGTCGCACGGTCCGCGACGGTGGCGGGATCGAACACCACGACGTCCGCGTGGTACCCGGGCCCGAGCCGGCCTCGCTTCCGGAGTCCGAGGTTCTCGGCGGGGAAGGAGGTGAGTCGACGAACCGCTTCCTCCATGGGGATGAGGCCCTCCTCCCGAACGTATCGCCCCAAGAGCCGCGCGAAGGTCCCGTACGCCCTGGGATGCGGATTCGACTGGAGGAAGACCCCCTCCGGCGCCGGCGCCCCCGCGTCGGAATCGAACGCCACCCAGGGGAGCTGGATCTGGCGGCGGACGTTGTCCTCGGACATGAGGAAATACACCGTCCCCACCCGGGACCCGTCCTTGATCACCAGGTCGATGGCCGCCGCCTCCGGAGTCAAGCCCCGGGCCTCGGCCACGGCCGCGAGGGTCATCCCCGTCAGGTGCTTCAGGGAGTCCGCCTTGAAGCCCACCAGAACCACCCGCGACGGATCGCCGGCCAGGAGCATGAGGTTCTCCCAGTCGTCGGTGGGGGTCCGCATTTCCCCGATCACGCGGTCCCGCACCGCGGGATCGCGGAGGCGTTCCGCCCACGCCTCGTACCCCCCTTCCTGGACCCAGGGCGGCATGGCGGCGTCCAGCCCCGTGGCGCCTGCGGTGTAGGTGTACATGTCAGCGGTGATGCGAATGCCTTCGGCCCGGGCCGCCTCCACCCGCTCGATGACCTGGCCCAGCTTGTCCCAATTCGGCTGGCCGGCTGCCTTGAGGTGATAGATCTCCGCCGGCGCTCCGCTGGCCCGCGCGATCTCGATGAGCTCGTCCACCGACTCCAGCAGGCGATTCCCCTCGCTGCGCATGTGGCTGATGTACATGCCCCCGGACTCGGCCGCGGCCTGCATGAGGGCTATGAGCTCGTCGGTGTCGGCGTAGAAGGCCGGCGCGTAGATGAGGGAGGATCCCACGCCCAGTGCCCCCTCGGCCATGGCGTCCCGCACCAGGGCCTGCATCGTGCCGAGCTCCTCCTCGTCGGGTGGCCGGTTCTCGTACCCCAACTCGTGGATTCGGACCGTGGTGGCCCCCACGAAGGATGCCACATTCGGAGAGACGCCTCGCTCCTCGAGGTGTTCGAGGTACTCTCCGAGCGTCGTCCAGCTCACGTCGAACTTCAGGTCCCCCTGCGACTCCACCATCCGCTGCTTCATGGCTTCGTTCAGAGGGCCCATGGACCCCCCCTCACCGAACACCTCCAGGGTGACACCCTGCCGGATGTCCGAGAGTCCCCGGGGATCCACGAGGAGCGTCTCCGTGGCCCACGAGAGCATGTTGATGAACCCCGGTGCCACCGCCATTCCGGTGACGTCCACCTCGGTCACTGCCTCCATCTGGCCAAGGTCCCCGACCGCTAGGATCGAGTCGCCTCCGATGGCCACGTCGCCGATGACCGGCGACGCTCCGGACCCGTCGTAGATCGTCCCTCCTCGCAGGATCAGGTCCGCTTCCTGCGGAGCCGCGCACGCCGCGAAGACGAGAAGGGCCAGGACCGTCGGGACTTGGGGACGAGAGATAGGCATGGGAACTCCGATCCGAGAGATCCGCCGCCCCCGGCTCCAGTGCCGAACGCGGGCTCCCAACGTGGCCGTGAGCCCTCCGAAATGCCAGGATACGGGGGTGAAGGATTCGACTCCCGGACCCGTATTCCCACCAGTCGTCCCCCGAGGGGGCCGGCGGTTTCTCATGGATATGAGGCTGAAGACGATGAAGAGGCTATTCGTGGCAGCGCTGGTTCTCCCGATCCTGTCGGCGTGCGGTGGGGGAGACGGCGCCGGCGATTGGGCCGGGACCGTGGTAGACTCGGCCGGCATCCCGCTCGTGCAGAACCCCTCGGAGGGGATCTGGAGCGAAGGTGACGCCTGGACGGTGGAGGAGGTCTTCCGAGTGGGCGGGATGGACGCTGCGGAGGAGTCACAGTTCTCCTTGGTCATCGGAATCGATGTGGACGATGAGGGCCGCGTCTACGTGGCGGATCAACAAGCCCGGCACATCCAGGTCTTCGACTCCGACGGGTCGTACGTCCTCACCATCGGCCAGCCGGGAGACGGTCCGGGCGAGTTCGGCCCGGCCCTCTCGGGAGTGTTCGTCGACGCCGGTGTGGTCCGAGCGCCGGACCTCACCAATCAGCGGGTGAACCTCTTCACCGCCCAGGGTGAGTTCACGGGGACCGCCCCGGTCATGCTTTCCCAGGGCGTACCGATCCGGTGGGACGAGACCGAGACGGGTGAGATCGTGCTGCAGCGGCGCGGCATCGACATCGAGGGGATGGAGGCGCTCGCCGAGGGTGACCCCATCACCACTCTCCCGGCGGAAGGTGGAGAGGCCCGTACTCTGGCCACGGTCCCCAAGGGGCAGTCGTTCAACGTCGCGGGTGGCACACCGACCATCCGGATCTTCGAGGCCGAGCCCATCTGGGATCTTTCGGGGTCCGGCAAGCTCGCCCGGGGCATGAACTCGGAGTACCGGGTCGAGATCTGGTCCCCCTCGGAGTTGGAGCGGGTGGTGATCCGTCATGCGGAGCCGGTGGAGGTCACCGAGTCGGAGGAGCGTCGGATCCTGGACCTCACCCGTGAGCTCATGATGAGCCAGGGCGCTCCCCCGCAGGCGGTGGAGCCGCTCCTCCAGCAGATGCAGTTTGCCGATTCCTACCCCCTCTTCGCTCAGCTCGTCCTCGCCACCGACGGAACCCTGTGGGTGCAGCGGATCCGCACCTCGAGGGATGTGCCGGAAGGCGTGGAGTGGTCACCGCAGGATCTCGGATCACACGAGTGGGACGTGTTCGACTCCGACGGGCGCTACCTGGGAGAGGTGGTCCTGCCACTTCGGTTCCAGGTCACGCGGGAGATCGACGGTGTTCTCTGGGGAATCCAGCGGGACGAGTTCGACGTGCAGTCGGTGGTGGGATACCGGGTCGTGAAGAACTGACGCCTCAACGCGCCGAGATGGGTCAAGCCATGCCGTTCAAGACCGTAAACCCAGCCACCGGACAGACCATCAGGGAGTATCCCTCGTGCACGCTGTCCGACGCTCGAGCCGCGGCGGACGCCTCCCGCGAGGCCTTCCTGGAGTGGCGGGAGACGCCTCTGCGCCGCCGGGCCACTATGCTTCGCGCGGCAGCGGGGATTCTCCGGGATCGGTCTGGAGACTTCGCCCGCCTCATGGCGGAGGAAATGGGCAAGCCCCTGGGGGAGGGTCGATCGGAGTCCGAGAAGTGCGCGTGGGTGCTGGAGTACTACGCGGAGAACGGAGCCGGCTTCCTGGGGGACGAGCCGGCGACGGTGGAGGGCGCGCGAGCCTACTGGTCGTACCGGCCCCTGGGAACGGTCCTGGCCATCATGCCCTGGAACTTCCCCTTCTGGCAGGTCTTCCGGGCGGCGGGCCCCACGCTCCTGGCCGGCAACGCCGTCCTCCTGAAGCACGCCCCCAACGTCCCGGGGTGCGCCGCCGCCTGTGAAGAGATCTTCCAGGAGGCGGGCCTCCCCTCCGGACTCTTCACGAATCTCTACCTCGAGGTCCAGGACGTCGGGGCGCTCCTCGAGCACGACGCGATCCGCGCGGTCACGCTCACCGGGAGCGTCCGCGCCGGAAAGGCCGTGGCCGCACAGGCGGGGGCCCTGGTGAAGAAGTGCGTCCTGGAGCTGGGCGGGAGCGATCCATACGTGGTTCTCTCGGACGCCGACGTGCCCTTGGCGGTGGAGCGGAGCACCACCTCACGGCTGATCAACGCGGGTCAGAGCTGCATCGCGGCGAAGCGGCTCATCGTGGTGGAGGAGCACTACCGGCGCTTCCTGGACGGTGTGATGGAGCGATTCTCCGCGGTGGTCATGGGGGATCCCATGGACCCATCCACGGAGATCGGGCCGGTGGCGCGGGAGGACCTGAGGGACGCCCTTCATGAGCAGGTCCGACGAAGCGTTGACGCGGGCGCGGAGCTCCGGCTTGGTGGGGAGGTACCGGACGCCGCGGGTGCGTGGTATCCACCCACGGTCCTGGCCGCGGTGGGCCCCGGCATGGCCGCCTATCACGAGGAGCTGTTCGGGCCCGTGGCGGTGGTGATTCCCGCGCGCGACGATGCGCACGCCCTGCGCATCGCCAACGACACCTCCTTCGGACTCGGTGCCGCCGTGTTCACGAGAGACGTCGAACGCGGCGAGCAGCTCGCTCGCGAGCACCTGGAAGCCGGGGCGTGCTTCGTGAACGACTTCACCCGCTCGCACCCGCACCTGCCCTTCGGGGGCGTGCGCGAGAGCGGTATGGGACGCGAGCTCTCTCCCCTCGGGATCCGCGAGTTCGTGAACGCGAAGACGGTCTGGGTGGCGGAGGGCTGAGCTGCGGCGGGTGGCTGCCCGCTACCCCTCCGAGGGGGGCGCCTCGAAGCTGGGTACGGCTCGGGACATCTCCTCGGCAACCTCCTCGGCGGCCCGCATCCGGCCCAGATCCAACTCGAAGTCCGGCCGCTCACGGGGAGCCAGCTTTTCCGCGAACTCCCGGATTTCACGGGCGGAAAGCCCCATCTCCTTGAGCTCGTCCGTCGACAGGGCGGCTCCCGCGCGGGCCGCCACGCCGTCTCCCTCCGGCTTCAGCAGCCGCGAGAGCGCTTCGAGCTCACCCCGGCTCATGGGGGATCCCATGAGATCGTAGTCCACCCACGCCTCGTAGCTCAGGGGCGCCACTCTCTTCACGACGCCCGCCATGATCTCGGCGTACGCCCGGATCTCCCACTGGGCGTGCGGGTCGACCCGGAGGCTCAGGAAGTGAAGGAGGTTGTGGAGGTCGATCTTCCAGTACCATTGGGTGAAGGTCGACAGGGGGAGGTCGATGCGGGCGATCTCCCGTGCCACGTCCTCCTGGACCATCCAGCCGTACGCGTCCCCGGCTTCGTGCCGGATCCGCTCCCACCGCCGGCACGCTTCCGCGTAGACCTCCCCTTCCGCCCGCTCTCCCCGACCCTGGTTGTTCGTGGGGCTCTGGAGCGCGAAGTACTCCTCCGGCGGGGTGTAGAAGAGGAGGGGCATCAGCGAGTAGCGGCCCGAGTACTCGTTCACCGAAGCGGTGCGGTGCCGGATCCACTGGCGTGCCACGAACATGGGCATGGCGCAGTGGAACTTGAACTCCACCATCTCGCTGGGAGTGGTGTGCCGGTGACGCCGCAGGTACCGGACCAGGCCCCGGGTCTGCGAGGTCTTCCGCGTTCCGTAGCCGTACGACACCCGTGCGGCTCGTTCCACGCTGTCGTCCGACCCCATGTAGTCCACGAGGGAGACGAAGCCATGGTTCAGAACGGGGAAGTACCCGCCCAGGATCTCCTCGGCGGCAGGATTGGTCGGTCTCTTGGTCTCCATCACTCCGGTCTCCCCACTCCTGGGACAAGATTGTATCCGGGGGGTGCCACCCCGTTCAGGCGCAGGTAGGGCACCGTCGCACCGAGCGTCCACACTCCATGCTCATGGGCCACCTGGATGATCATCCGCCGCGGGCGCTCCAGCTGCCCGAACAGAGTCCCGGGGGCTCGGAGATCCTCGGAGCTCATGGCCTGGAGCATCTGGTCGACCCGATCGAAGGCCCGGTCCACGAAGGCCTTCAGGGCCTCTTTGTCGTTGAGGTAGACCGCGGGATCCATCCCCAGGTCGACTTGATCGGTATCCATGCCTACGGCGATGATGTTCACGGCGCCCACGGCGATGTGCTCGATCTGCTGCGCGAAGTCCCGCACGCCTTCCGTCGGCGCGGTGCGCAGGCCGGACACCGGCATCGCGTCCACCATCCCCGAGACGTTCCGGCGCAGCCGGAGGAAGTCGTCCCGGAGCTTTTCCCTGTCCTGGCCGGAGGCCGGACTCGCCAACAGCGCAGCCAGGAGAGGAAACAAGAGCAGCCGCGCCCGCGCCATCTGGAATCGGTTCACCATCGTCATGCTCACGTGATCGGGAGAGTCACGCCGGGCACCGCCGTCGGGCCCCACACGACCCGCCGCGATCCCGGCTCCGCGCCCCGGCAACTCTCTTCGGTGGGGTCCTGCAACATAAACCGAGCACCCCGTCTGGACGATGGCGGAAGGGCTCCTCGAGAGGGATCGCCGCCTGCCGCCGAGATCCCTCAGCCGGCTGCCAGCTCCCGAAGCCAGGCATCCAGCGCGCGTTGGGGATACTGGGTGCTGAATTGGAACCACTCCGCCAGGGGCTCGGGCAGGGTGAAGCCCTCTGCCGCTGCCGCCGCGTCCAGTCCGGATTCGTGCGCGCGCCGTGCGTAGTCCTCCAGCGATTCCAGGAGGTCGAGGTAGAGGTCCAGGTCGGCGGCGTCGGCCACCGGTCCGTGCCCGGGGACATAGACCGTCTCCCGTGGCCGGCGGAGGGCCCGGACCGAGGGAGCCAGAAGCGACGGCACCGCATCCACGTAGTTCGGGAAGAACCGGTTCCAGACCAGATCCCCACAGAAGACCACGGACGGATCGCCGACCTCGACCGTGACGTCCGAGGCCGTGTGCCCCTCCCGGGGAATCACGTCCACCACTCGGTCACCCAGGTCCAGTGCGGTAGGCTCCAGCGAGGGAAGGAACACCACCCGGTCCAGTGCCGAGAGCAGGGCCGAGTCTTCCTGGCCCAGAGCCGTACCACGGGTGAGCGCGCGGGTCGTGGCGGTGGTCCGCACCGCCGGTGAGGCGCCCTCCAGTTCGGCGAGTCCGGGCAAGCCGGCGCTGTGGTCACCGTGGTAGTGGGTCACCACGACGTGGTCTGGCCAACGCCCCGTGAGCGCCCGGGCCTGCCTTGCCATCCAGGCCGCCCCCTCCGGGCTGCCGAAGGCCTCCACCATCACGACCCCCGCCCTTCCCCGCACGATTCCGCCATTGCACAGCGTGGTCCGGTCCTGCATGGGCGTGGACACCAGTGCCCAGATCCCGGGCGCCACCTCCTCCAGGCGCCCCCACGGCACCTCCTGGACCACCCGGGCACCGGAGCCGGCGGCGAACAGGGAACGAGGCCATGCCCCTGCAACGCCCCGGGCCAGCGCAAGGTGCGCCGCGCATCCGCCCACGAGCCCCAGGAACGTCCGGCGCGAACAGGATGGAGTCGGGTGCTCGGAAGCGTGCTCGGGCCCTCGATGATCATTCGGAATCGGGGTCATGTGCGACATGGGCTTCGAGTTGCTGGAGTGGTCAGGCGGGGACCCGACCCGGGGCCGGTCCGGTAGCAGAGGTATGTGATCCTGAACCTATCGGAGTGCTCCATGAAACGCCCCCTCGCCGTCGCCTGCGTCACCGCCGCGCTTCTGCTTCCGGGCTGTGCCTCCGCGGGATCGGGGGACCCCTTCCAGGGAGAGGCCGGGGAGTCCATCGAAGTGGAGGTCGTCAACCTGAACTTCAATGACGTGACCCTCTACGCTCTGCGACTCGGGCAGCGGATTCGGGTGGGCATCGTCGGAGGGGCGCAAACGGAGACCTTCACGATCCGTTGGCCCACCAGCCTTCCCCTCCGGTTCGAGTTCCGGATCATCGGCGGCGATCGCTGCGTGACCGACGAGATCCCCGTGGATCCGGGCGATCAGCTATACCTCGAGATTCCCCAGAATCTCAGGGGGAGCGCCGTCTGTATCCGTCGCTGACCAGAACCACCATGAGGTCCGCCACATTCGTGCCGGTGGGGCCGGTGCGGATGAGATCGCCCAGGGCGTCCAGCAGCGGGTAGGCGTCGTTGTCGCGCAAGCTCGCCTCCACGTCGAAGCCGGCGGTGCGAGCCCGGGAGACCGTCTCGCCGTCCGCCATCGCGCCCGCAGCGTCGGTGGGCCCGTCCACTCCGTCGGTGCCGATGGAGGCCACCAGGACACCGGAGCATCCGGCCAGGCCTACCGCCGCGCCCAAGGCGACCTCCTGGTTGCGACCCCCTCTTCCTCGGCCCGTGACTTCGACGGTGGTCTCACCGGCGGCCAGGATACACGCTGGGAGATTCGCCTTCGAGATGCCCTCCACCACGGCCCGACCCACCCGTGCCAGGCCGCGGCCCGCACGCCGTGCCTCTCCCTGCAGGCGTGAGGTGAGGATTCGTGTGTCATAGCCGAGACGTCGAGCGGACGACTCGGCCGCCTGGAGCGCGGTGACTCCGGTTCCCACGACCCGAATGACCGGATCTCGGAAGACCGCCGGCCCGCTCCTGGTGTCCCCCGCGTCACCGGCGCTTTCACCGTCACCACCCCGAATGAGGCCCTGGACGGCTCGTGGAAGACGCTCCCAGACACCGCGGCGGCGAAGCATGACCTCCAAATCTCGCCCTCTCCAATCCTGATGGGAGAGTGGCCCCGAGGCGATGACCGCCGGGTCATTCCCCACCACGTCCGAGAGTACCAGGCCGAGGATCCGGGCGGCACCGGCGCGTCGTGCGAGCCCTCCCCCCTTCAGGACCTCCAGCATGGTGCGGACCTGGTTGAGCTCTGCGATGGTCAGCCCCGCCTCCAGGAGGAGTGCAGTGGTCTCCTGGATCGCAGCCAGGGGAAGGCCCGGACGGGGAAGGGTGAGAAGCGCCGATCCTCCTCCCGAAACCAGTACCAATAGCCGGTCGGCGTCCTCCAGCGATCCCACCATCTCGGAGATCTCCTCGGCGGCCCGGCAACCGGACTCGTCCGGGACCGGGTGCCCTCCCGAGCGGAGGGCGATGCGGGGCGGAAGCCACGACGGGCGTTTCGGCGGCCCCGGCACGCCCCCAGCTCCCTGGGCGACGCCATCCCTCGTGACCTCACCCGTGGTGCCATGCGGAACGAGCACGACTCCGCCGTCGACTGCGTCGCCCAGGACCTGCAAAGCGCCCCGTGTCATCCCCAGCGCAGCCTTCCCCACGGCGACCAGCATGGTCCGACCCGAGCTTCCCCGGGTGCCGGCCGAGGATGCGGCAGCCGGCCCCGACTCCAACGCCATGGCCAGGACCCATGCGGTCAGCTCGGGCTCGTCCACCAGGGCGCCGGAAACCAGGCGCACGGGGTCGACACCCGCCAACCCGTCACGGAGGATCGTGAGCGCGTCCCGGCGGAGCCCCTCCTGGATCATGACTCGGCACCCCAGGGCCGCGGGGGGTGTCGAGAGTCCTGAGCCCTGAACGCGATGGCCAGAAAGCCTCCTCCTGGGGGAACGGGTGCGGCCGCGTGCCCACGGGGGCGCGGCGGTCTCATCATGGAGCATCCGCCCCCGGCGTTCCAGTCGGCCTGCATGCATGCCACGAACGGGGCCCCGGGCCGGGAGGCTCATCCAGGTCGTCCCCCTGGCTGCGACCCGACAGGGGGGGAGGGGTTTTCCCCCCTGTTCCACGGGCGGTAGACACCCTAGCTTCGGGCGCAATGATGGGCTCACGAACCCGCCGTCGCCGGATCTTTGGCGTTTCATTGACGGGTCCTGCGGCGGCAATACTCAGGCAGTGGGGTGGACGGGGTCCCAGCGGGGACGGCCCGCGGGGGTCCCTTTCCCATGGGGCGCCGAACGCGATCCGGTCGACAGATGGCTCGATTCGACACCTGAGTGCCCACCGCGCCGGCTCGAACGCTTCTCGGCATCGTGATCCATCGGACGGACCCGACCGAGTCCTTCACCCACGTTCGGTCCCGAGCCTCACGCCACAGCGGATTGTGGTCTCCCGGGGCGCCCCCGTGATGAAGGCGCGACCCCCGTCGGTCTTCTGACCTGCGACCCTCCTCCCAACCACGAGCACGGAACACGACAGATGACCCAGTATCTCTCGGCACTCATGGAGGACGTGAAGGCCAAGGACCCGGCCCAACCCGAGTTCCACCAGGCGGTTCAGGAGGTCGTAGAATCTCTGGAGTTGGTCCTGGCTAAACGACCCGAATACCGGTCCGCCCGGATCCTGGAGCGGATCATCGAACCCGAGAGGGTGATCCTCTTTCGGGTCCCCTGGGTGAATGACCAGGGCGAGGTCCAGGTGAACCGCGGCTTCCGGGTGGAGATGAACTCCGCCATCGGACCCTACAAGGGCGGACTGCGATTCCACCCGTCTGTGAACCTCGGCATCCTCAAGTTCCTGGCCTTCGAGCAGGTGTTCAAGAACGCCCTCACTACCCTTCCCATGGGGGGCGGGAAGGGAGGCTCGGACTTCGATCCGAAAGGGAAGAGCGACGACGAAGTCATGCGCTTCTGCCAGAGCTTCATGACGGAGCTCTTTCGGCACATCGGCCCCAACACGGACGTGCCCGCAGGCGACATCGGGGTGGGCGGCCGGGAAGTCGGATTCCTTTTCGGCCAGTACAAGCGGCTCGCAAACGAGTTCACCGGCGTGCTCACCGGGAAGGGCCTGAACTGGGGCGGATCTCTCATCCGGCCGGAAGCCACGGGGTACGGGTCGGTCTACTTCGCCCAGGAGATGTTGGCCACCCGGGGGGAGACCCTGGAAGGAAAGGTGTGCCTGGTCTCCGGTAGCGGGAACGTGGCGCAGTACACCACTGAGAAGCTCATCGAGCTGGGCGCCAAGCCCGTGACGCTCTCGGACTCGTCCGGGTACATCTACGACGAGGAGGGGATCGACGCGGGAAAGCTGGCCTTCGTAATGGAGCTCAAGAACGAGCGGCGGGGGCGGATCAAGGAGTACGTGGCTCAGTATCCCCAAGCCGTCTACACTCCCATGGATCCGGCTCCACAGAAGCGGCCCGATCCCCTCTGGCAGCACAAGGCGGACTGCGCGTTCCCCAGCGCAACGCAGAACGAGATCGACGCGGACGATGCCCAGAATCTCCTGAACAACGGGGTCTACGTCATCTCCGAGGGCGCGAACATGCCCACCACGCCGGAGGGAGTGAACCTCTTCCTGGACGCCGGCATCCTGTACGGACCCGGGAAGGCGGCGAACGCCGGCGGAGTAGCCGTGTCGGGGCTCGAGATGGCGCAGAACAGCATGCGCTACAGCTGGTCTCGGGAGGAGGTGGATTCGAAGCTCCGCCGGATCATGAAGGAGATCCACGCCCGCTGCGTGACGGTGGCGGAGGAGTTCGGTACTCCCGGGAACTACGTCAACGGTGCGAACATTGGAGGCTTCCTCAAGGTCGCGGACGCCATGCTCGACCAGGGCGTGGTATAGTGGTTCAGGAGTTGGCGGCCCGAGGGGGCGTGGCCTGATGACCTAGGAGACTGCCCGTATGGTGAGGATCCGCCTCATTTGACCGCCCGTTGAAGACCTTCTTCGACTTCTCGGAGCGGTATGGAGGGCGTGCCGGAGGCTACCGCGACTTGATGCGGGAGCAAATCCGGCACGTCCTCTTCGTCTCGTCGCTGTACGAGTCCTTCATCCTGGCCGAAGACGGGCTGCTCTACGAGCGGGTCCTGGGCAAGTTCCTGGAGGTCACCCCCATGGAGCCCCCGGACCTCACCCGGGTCTCCTCGGGTCGGGAGGCGCTCAGGATCCTTCACCGGCCGCCCACCCCCATCGACCTGGTCATCTCCGCACCCATGCTGGGGGACATGGACGCCTCGGAGTTGGCCGCGACCATGCGAGAGGCGGGGATCCACGTCCCCTTGGTGGTCCTGGGCTTCGACCACCGTGAACTCAGGGAGTTCGTGGAGAAGCGCCCTCAGGATGGCATCCTCGCCCCGTTCCTGTGGCAGGGGGATGCGCGGATTCTTCTGGCGATCGTGAAGACGGTGGAGGACCGCCTGAACGTGGAGCGGGACACGCGAATCGGCGTGCCCGTCTTCCAGGTCGTGGAGGACAACATCCGGTTCTACTCCTCCTTCCTCCCGGTGATCTACTCGGAGGTCATGAACCTCACTCAGGCGGTCCAGGCGGAGGCGGGCAACCGTCTGCAGCGCCTCATGCGGAACCGGGCGCGTCCGAAGATCCTCCTGGCCACCACTTTCGAGCGGGCCATGAGGGACTTCGAGGCGTACCAGGACGCCATCATGGGGGTCTTCTCCGACATGGAGTTCCAGAAGGGCGGCGTCCTGAACAGGGCGGCGGGCCTGAACCTGGCTCGGGCCATCCGCCGCCTCCAGCCGGACATCCCGATCGTTCTCCAGTCCTCCAATCCGGAGAACGCCCGGCAAGCCTCCAGCCTGCGGGCCGGCTTCCTGCTCAAGGGGTCCCACGACCTCCTGGGCCAACTCCGGGAGGCCCTCACCGGTGATCTCTTCTTCGGGGATTTCGTCTTCCGGAATCCCAAGGGGGCGGAGCTCGCCCGAGCGGTGGACCTCAAGACTCTGGTGAAATGCCTCAAGACGGTGCCCGAGGAGAGCATCGCCTTCCACGCCTCCCGGAACGACTTCTCGCGTTGGCTCAGGGCCAGGGCCGAGTTTGGTCTCGCATCGCACCTCCGGCCCCGGCGCCTGGAGGACTTCGCCTCGGTGGAGCACCTCCGTACCGAGCTGGTGGAGACCATCGACCGCTACCGCCGAGAGCGGAACCGCGGGACGGTCACGCCCTTCCGTCCCGATCTCTTCGACGCGGAGGAAGGGATCGTACAGATCGGCGAGGGCTCACTGGGTGGAAAGGGCCGCGGCCTCGCCTTCGCGAGCCGCCTCCTGGACGAAGTGCGGCTCTCCGATCGGTTCCCCGGGGTGAAGATCGCGGTACCGCCCGCCGTGGTCCTGGGAACGAGCGTGTTTCACGAGTTCCTCGACGACAATCACCTTCGAGCCTTCGCACTGGAGACCGAGGACGAGGACGAGATCGTGCGTCGGTTCCTGAACACCCCCCTTTCCGGGGAAGTACAGGACGCCCTGGCGCAGATGGAGTCGGTCCTCACCGCTCCCATCGCCGTGCGCTCGTCCTCGCTGCTGGAGGATTCGCCGCACTACCCGTTCGCCGGCATCTACGACACGTGGCTCCTTCCGAACGACGCGAGTGACCCCAGAGTGCGGCTGGCCCAGCTCGTGGACGCTATCCGACGGGTCTACGCCTCGACGTTCACCCGTCGGGCTCGTTCGTTCCTCCGGGCGACGCCCTACCGTCTGGAGGAGGAGGCCATGGCGGTCATCATCCAGCGGCTGGTTGGGCACAACTACGGCGATCGGTTCTATCCCCATTTCTCGGGCATCGCCCGGTCCCACAACTACTATCCCGTTCCGCCCGCCCGCCCCGAGGACGGGATCGTGGCCGTCGCGCTGGGGCTGGGAAAGACCGTGGCGGAGGGTGAGCCCTGCCTCCGGTTCTCACCACCGCACCCCGGTCACATCCTGGAGCACGCTTCTCCGGAGTCCATGCTCGAACACTCGCAACGGGAGTTCTGGGCGCTGCGGCTCGGAGAGACGGCACCGGAGGGGGGATGGCCCGCGGACGGGCCGCTGACCAGGCTCACATTGAAGGAGGCGGAGACGGACGGAAGCCTCGGACCGGTAGCCTCCACGTATTCGGCGGCCAATGACCGGGTCTACGACGGAATGGGTCGTCCAGGAGTCCGGCTCGTGACCTTCGCGCCCGTCCTCAAGCACGGAGTCTTCCCGCTCGCCGAGATCGTTCAGGAGATGCTCATTCTCGGCATGGCCGGTACCCGCCTTCCGGTGGAGATCGAGTTCGCGGCCACGCTGCCCCGTGAGCCCGGCGGAACGGCGGAGGTGGGATTCCTCCAGCTGAGGCCACTGGCCTCCAGTCGCGGAGACCTCGATGTGGACGTGGACGCGGTGCCACCCGACGACGCGTTCTGCCGCAGCCCCGCCGTCTTGGGACACGGACGTCTGGCGTTGAAGGACTGGATCGTGGTGAATCGAGACGAATTCGACCGGGCCCAAAGCGCGGCGTGTGCGCAGGCGGTGGCCGACTTCAACCGGGAACTGCGGCAGCAGGGCCTCCCCTATGGCCTGGTGGGTGTGGGCCGCTGGGGCTCCACCCACCCGTGGTTGGGGATTCCGGTGCGGTGGGAGGACATCGCCGGTGCACGGGTCATCGTCGAAGCGGGATTCAAGGACTTCCGCGTCGCGCCATCCCAGGGAACCCACTTCTTCCAGAACCTCGTTTCCCTCAACGTGGGCTATTTCACAATCAACGCCGATCTGGGAGAGGGCTGGGTGGACTGGGACTGGCTTGCCCGCCAGTCGACGCTCGACAGCCGAGGGTGCGTGCACCATCTCCGCTTCGACGAGCCCGCAGTCGCCATCATGGACGGCAAGGAACGAAGCGGAGTCATCGTGAAGCCGAGTCGGGGAGCCGGAGTCTGAATCACTGCCGCTCCCACGGCACTGGACGGGATCCTAACGGAACTCCGTTCGCATGATGAGAATGAGCGCCTCCCCGTCGTGCGCCCGCGTCGACCCCAGGACCAGGGTCTGACCGTTGCGTACGGTTACGGCGGCCTCCATGGCTGGGCCGTAATCCTCGTGCCGGAGGTTCACGGCGATTCGGATCCGTGAGGGCCTGCCCACCATCTCCTGCACCCCGCTCAGCGACACCTCCACCTGGTAGCCTCCCAACTCCCCACCGGTGAGTCGCGTACCGGCGTACCCGTCGGGGTGGACGTTCAACAGCCCCGTGGCCGCCAGGCGGTAGCCTTCAAACCGGAACAGCTCCCTGAGCTCCGCCACCACGTCGGCGATCTCGGGATCGTCATTGGTGAAACCGTCGGCTTCCACCAGTTGGAACACCAACCGCACGTTGTCCGGTGGAACCGGCCGCTCCTGGGCCACCAAGGGGGCGGCGAAGGCGCACAGGGTCACCGCCGCGACAATCCAGCGTGCATTGGTCCTCATCGTCATCGTCCTCCTCCGTTCAGTCCGCATCGTTCAGAATCCACACCACCGTGATGTCGGGATCCCGCGTGGGTACCAGCAGGAAGGTCTCGTCCGCCGCCACGTCGAGGCCGGTCGCCTCCAGGGCCACGCCGCGGGGATCCATGCCCCCCTCCGGCGTGGCTGATCCGGTCTCCCTGGACCGCTCGGCCGGATCCGAGACCAGCAAGACCCCCGCCGCTGCGGCAGCCAGGGCCCCCCAGACCCATCGGGAGGTGCCCACCCGGACGGAGGGATGACCGCCTCCGGCCCTCGACCTCCTGCCCACGGCCGAGTCGGGTGTGGACCCCTCCTCCTCCTCTTCGCTCTGGCCCAGGCGGGTCGCCGCCCCTCCCGCCCAATCGTCCAGGGCGGAATTCAGGGCCGCGAGGGCTTCCCGTTCCTCGCTGGACCAGGCTTCCGTTCCATCCATCCGGTCGTTCATGTGACGCTCCCCGCCCGTATGGCGGCTTTCACCGATGCCCGGGCCCGGGAGAGGTGGACCCGGAGCGTCGACTCGTTCATCTGCTGCATCGCCGCGGCTTCCGCCCCGGAGTACCCCTGCAGGTCGACCAGGTCGAAGGCGACTCGCTGCCTGGGCGAGAGCGATTCCATCGCCTGAGCGAGTGTCCGCAGGACCGTCTGGGCTTCCGGCGCCAGCAGGGGGTTCGCCGGAGTGATCAGCGCCGAGAGGCGGGCGCGCCTCTCCGTCTCGCGCTTCGCCCGCCGTCCCATGTCCCGCGCCGTGTTGGCCACCACGCGATAGAGCCACGTGGTGAACCGCCCTTCCCTGGACCAGGTCTCGAAGGAACGCACCACCCGGACCAGGGCCTCCTGGGCCACGTCTTCCGACATGTCTCCGTCTCCCGTTCGCACCAGAGCCCAACGGCACGCCAAGGGTCGAATCCCGGCAAGGAGCTCCTCCGAGGGACGGCCCCGTTCCCGGTCGACGCGGGCCAACTCCTCCACCTCCGCGCCGGCTCGGTCGTGGTCCTGATGTCGAGTCGCGTGATCCTCGTTCATTGCACCCCTGAGACGCTCCGAATCCGGGTGCGCTTACACGGGACACGGAAAGGAGCCCCGCCCCTGTCCCCGGGTCGGCCAGCGACTAATTTCCTGAAGGTCCATATTACCCCTGCCCCACCAGTACCATGTGGAATGACTCTTCGCGTCTCTCCAAGACTATCGCCGTCCTGCTCCTGGCCGGGTGCGCCGCTCCCGAATCGGGGGAAGTCATGACCGACTTCCAGGCAAAGGTCGATCAGTATGCCACGGTCCGCCTCACGGCGGACGTCTCTCACCTCACGGATGGAGAGCGGGAGGTGGTCCGGCACCTCCTGCAGGCCATGCCGGCCATGGATCGCGTCTTCTGGCGCCAGGCCTGGGGTGACCCCACCCCTCTGCTTGAGCGCGCCGGCTCCGATTCGGCCCTTCGCCGGTATATCGAGATCAACTACGGTCCGTGGGACCGACTGGCCGGAGACGAGCCGTTCCTCGATGACGTGGGCGCAAAGCCGGCCGGAGCGCGGTTCTACCCCTCCGACATGACCGACGAAGAATTCGAGGCCGCGGCGGACGACGATCCGTCTCTCCGCTCGCTCTACACGATGGTGGAGCGCGGCCCGGAAGGGGAGCTGGTGACGCGTCCCTATCACGTGGTCTTCGAGGACGAGCATCGGGAGGCGGTGACTCACCTGCGCGCCGCAGCTGCAGCGGCGGAGGAACCGGGGTTGCGTCGCTACCTGGAGCTCCGCGCGGAGGCGCTGCTCTCCGACGATTACCAGCCCAGCGACTTCGCCTGGCTGGACATGAAGGACAATCGGATCGACGTGGTCATCGGCCCCATCGAGACGTACGAAGACCAGCGGTATGGCTACAAGGCGGCGCACGAGGGTTACGTCCTCCTGAAGGACATGGAGTGGAGCCAGCGGTTGCAGCGATTCGCCGCGCTGCTGCCCGGCCTCCAGGAAGGACTTCCCGTGGCGGCCCCTTACAAGCAGGAACGGCCGGGGAGCGACTCCGACCTCAACGCCTACGACGTCGTCTACTACTCGGGAGACGCCAACGCGGGGTCCAAGACCATCGCCATCAACCTGCCCAACGACGAAGAGGTACAGCTGGCGCGGGGTACGCGCCGGCTACAGCTGAAGAACGCCATGCGGGCGAAGTTCGACCGGATCATGGTCCCCATCGCCGGTGAGCTCATCGCTTCGGATCAGCGCGAGCACGTCACCTTCGACGCCTTCTTCGCGAACACCATGTTCCACGAGGTCGCTCACGGTCTCGGGATCAAGAACACCATCAACGGCCGGGGGACGGTTCGTGAGGCGCTCCTCGAGCATGCCTCCCCCATGGAAGAGGGTAAGGCGGACGTGCTCGGGCTCTACATGGTGACCCGGTTGCTCGAAGACGGTGAGATCACGGAGGGAACGCTTCGGGACTACTACGTGACCTTCCTCGCGGGGATCTTCAGGTCGGTGCGCTTTGGGGCCTCCAGCGCACACGGTCAGGCCAACATGGTCCGTTTCAATTACTTCCAGGAGCAGGGCGCGTTCACTCGGGACGCGGAGTCGGGAACGTACCGAGTGGACCTTGAGGCGATGCGGGCGGCCGTGGATGGGTTGAGCGAGTTGATCCTGACCCTGCAGGGGGACGGTGACTACGAAGCCGTGGACGCCCTGATGGCCGAGAAGGGTCGGGTTCCGGACGCGCTACAGGCCGACCTGGACCGCCTCGCCGCGGCCGGCATCCCGGTGGACATCGTCTTCGAGCAGGGGGAGTCGGTGCTGTTCGGCGGATAGGAGACCCGCATCAACGCAGCCTGGGATACGTGCGGCCCTGGAACCCCGGGAACGGGCCGCCTGTCCCCCGGCGATCAGAACCGCCAGAGAATGATGGAGATCGTGGTCACCAGGCCCAACCCGACCTGGAACCAGGTCACCCAGTCGCGTTGCTGGGCGCGTTGGGGGATGCGGATCTCGTCTCCCGCCTGAAGGCTCATCTGATCCAGGGTGCGTCCTTCCTGTCGGGCCCGGGCCACCGCGTCGGCGTCCCAGAGCAGCTCTCCCGTCCGGTAGATCTCGATCCCCTCGAAATCGGCTGTGGGCGCCTGCCCACTGATGGCGGTCCCGATGCGGGTGATGGCCGGAAGATAGAATTCTCCCTGCTGCGTCACCCCCACGATGGCGAGCCGGATGGTGGGATCGGCGGACCGAATTACGGGATCCCTCAGGTACCGTTCCAACTCCGTTTGGAGGTGCCCGCGGAACTCGGACCGCAGGAGCCCGTCGAGTGCGATGCTCCCGATGGGATCGATATAGACCGAGGGGCCCGGATCGACCTCCAGCGTATCCGCGAGCCAGGTCTCTCCTTGCAGGGCGATGGATACGAAGACCCGGTCACCGGTCCGGAAGTCCCCGTCACGAAGACGGTCCTCGATGAGCCGGGCTTCGTCCCGGGCCCGCGCGCGGAGGGTCTCCGAGTAGGCCGTTGAGGCCGCCGTCTCCCTCAGCTCCGCCAGGAGAGATTCTAGATCCGCCCGGGTCTCGAGCATCCGTTGGGCGTCCGTGAGAGTCGCGGCCTGCGGGGCCGTGGTCTGCTGTGCGGCCAGTCCCGAAGCGCTCACGAGCCCAACGGCCAGGATCATCCATCGCATGGCGAACCTCGATATCGGTGATTTGTTGCCCGTATCATGTGCAATGTACACGTCTCTCCCATCCACTGACGAGCCCTTTCCTCCGCGTTGCACCGTCGCAACGAAGCCCGTCCGCATGCAACAGGCCCGCCGTTGGTGCGATGCGGGCCCGGCTCGGCCACTCCGAGCCGGAAGTGCCCGAGGTGTGGGAACTTCGGCCCTGCGGCCCACGGTTCCGGGCAGCGGGTCGAACCTGCGCACGAATCGTGCAAGGCAAGGGTGTGGGCTTGACCATCTCCCGCGCCCTGTTGCAAGATCACGAGTTGATCTGTGCAAGAGCCACTCCTTAAGAGGCGTTCGGTGACCCCACCCGTACAAACCGAACTGCAGCGCACGCCCTTGGCCATCGTCGTCGATGATCAGGAGTGGACGGCGCGGTCGCTGGAGAGCATCCTCAGTCCGGCAGGATTCGCGGTTCTGAAGGCGTACACGGGGCGCCAGGCCATGGAGTTGGTCCAGCGGGTCAACCCCGACGTGCTCTTCATTGATGTCGACCTTCCCGACGTGGACGGCCGAGAATTGTGCCGCACGCTCGTGTCTCGGGGCAGCGTCCGCCCCAGCACACCGATCCTGGCGCTTTGCACTACGCGGCCGCCCCGTGAGCAGAGACTCGAGATCCTCCGCGCCGGGGCGTGGGACATTGTGAGCCTTCCCCTCGACCCCGAGGAGCTGGTGCTGCGGCTCAACTCCCTGGTGCGGGCCAAGCAGGAAGTGGACGACGCCATCGATCGGTCACTCCTGGACTCTGAAACGGGGTTCTACAACGTCAAGGGCCTCATGCGGCGCCTCAGCGAGCTGACGGCGGAGGCGCGACGGTATACTCGCCCCCTGGCTTGCGTTGTCCTGGGACCGCGGGACGATTCCCGGACGCAGTCCATCCTCAGGGAGATCCTGGCCATGGATCAGACCTCCAGCCCGGTTCGTGAGCCGGAGCCCGAGGGCGAAAGTCTGACGATTGCGGACTCCCTGAGTCGGGTCACCCGCACGTCCGACGCGAAGGGGCTCCTGGGCGAGCAGCACTTCGTCATCCTCGCGCCGGATACCGACATGGACGGTGCGGTGCGGTTGGCGGAACGGGTGCTGGAGGGCTACGACCCGCATGGCGATTCCGATTCTCCGGTTTGCGTGGGCCTCTACGCCCTGGAGAACGGGCAGGACGATCCGCTCCGCCCGGGGGATCTCCTCACACGGGCCACCACGGCGTTCCGCCGTGCCCAGCACCGAAGCGGGAACGGCAACCGGATCGAGCTCTTCACCGAGGACTGACCGGCTCTACGTCTCAGTCCGGAATGTGTACGTCCTGGCTCTCGCCCGGTCCCAACCGCGAGACCTCGTCCTGATCTTCCGACCCGGACTCGTAACCCGGCACGTAGTAGCTGTAGTAGCCGTACCCCTTCAGGGCCGACGAAGCCACGTCGTTCAGGATCCCTCCCAGAACCCGCACCGGCAGGTTGCTCAGGGCCTGTAGCTTCCTCTCCACGATGGCCTTCTCGGATTCCCCGGCTCGGACCACCAGCGCCATGCTGCCCGCGATGGACGCCAGGTGGAACGAGTCCGCACCCACGGCCAGGGGCGGCCCATCCACCAGGATCACGTCGTAGCGCTCCCGCAGTCGGGCGAAGAGCTGTTGGATCCGTTCGCCGGCGAGCAGCTCCGGGGCCCGGGCCAGTCTCGCCCCGGCACCCATGAAGTGGAGATTGGGATACTCCGTCCGATGAATGATCCGACCGTCACTGGTGCCCGAAAGGAAGTCCACAAGACCCGGGGAACGCTGTCCCCCGATGAGGCGGTGAAGGTCCCCGCGACGCGTGTCGCCGTCGATGAGGAGCGTCCTCCGACCAATCTTGGCGAAGGCGAGGCCCAGGTTGGCGGTGACCAGCGTCTTCCCCTCGGAGGGACCGGGGCTGGCGAACGTCACCATGAGCGGGCCGGCGGTTCCGTGTGCGTACATCAACCGCATTCGAAGATCCCGGAAGGCCTCCTCCACCTCTCCTTCCGTCTTCTTCCCCCGGATCCGCGGCACCATCCCCAACACCTCCACCCCGATCCCGTGGGTGAGGTCCTCGGGGTATCGAAACCGGGTATCGAAGCGGTCCAGGAGCACCGCGCCGGCCAGTCCCGCCCCCAGGAACCCCAGGAAGATCGCTCCCGCCAGGGGCAGGCGCTGGTCGCTGGAGGGGTCCAATGGCGGCGTGGCTGGATTCAGGATCTGGAAATCCTCGAGACTTCCAGAGAACTCGAGCTTCTGGACCTCCAGGCGTCGCCCGATCTCAGCAGCCATTTCCTCCCGCTGCTGGACGATGGACTCCAGGCTGTCTTCGATGGCCATCCGGGTGGGCACCTCGCGCAACTCCCGCGCCGTGGAGCCGATCCGGTCATCCAGGCTCCTCACCTCTGCGCTGAGGTCTCGAACGATCTCCCCGAGCAGGGAGGGGATGAAAACGCGCTCCAGCGTCTCGATGAACTCGTTCTGCTCCCGCACGTCCGGGAACTCCTCCGTGTACCGCTGCAGGAGCGTGCGCACCGAGTCTCGCCTGGTGCCCAGCTCCTCTAGGGCACCCATGAGTTCCGACGACTGCTGGACCGCCGGAATCCGCTCGAGGACCAGGATCGGCACGCCGGTGCCAGGTAGGTCGTCGAGGACGCCCTCGATCCGGTCCCGGTCAAGCTCGAATAGCTCCTTCTGGGCCTGCAGGTCCTCGTACCGTTCCACAATGCCCGGACGTGTCTCCTGGGTCCCGCCTGCGAGGGGTATCCCCCCCCGGTCCGTGGGCTCCGTGATGGTCTCGACGCGGTGAGCCTCCAGGGCAGCACGGGCCTCCCGCAGGTCGCGGCGGAGACTGTCTAGCTGTGCCTGCGTATCCTGCACGCTTTGCTCGAGCTGCTGCTCCTTGAGGTCGCGGGCGACCACCTCGAACTCCCGCACGACCCCGTTCAGGATGCGGGCCGCTCGCTCCGGATCCCGATCCGTCAGGGTCACGCTGATGAAATCGCCCTGTCGGTTCAGCGATGCATCCAATCGTTCGCCCAGCTGGATCGCGGCGTCCGGCGGCGGCACGACGGTGAAGGGCACTTCCTCCAGGCCCTCGAACTCGTGCGCCGCGGGGCGCCACCGGAAGCCCAAGTCGGCCCCGATGGGGGCTCCCACCCGACCCCTCTCCAGAGGCCGTCCGTCACGCGTGGCCAGGACCCACGTCTCACCGCTCTCCTCGACCGCGAGATCGAAGCGGCCGGGGTAGAACGTATCGGTCAGCTGGAAGTCGGCGAACAGGAGCGCGTCCTCCCGCCGGTGCGACAGATAGAGTCGCTCCCGGAGCACCACGGGCTCTGTCACCCGCCGGTTCTGAAGCAGGTCCAGTAGGGAGCTCTCCTCCATGAGCGCCCCGGCCTGCACGGGACCACGGTCGCGATCGGCGTTGGACGGGGTGACCACCAGGATGTCCGCGCGCGCCGTGTACTCGAGCTCCACGAGCCGGTAGGCCGCGTAGGCGCCCCCGACTCCGAGGATGCCCGAGAGGAACCAGATCCACCAGTAGCGGCGAAGGGCCAGCCAGATCCGACCGAGCGACAGGCCGCCTCCCTCGGGAGGTTGGCTGTAGTCCACCCATTCGTCCTGGTACTGGAACCCCTGTGTCGGCAGCACCGGAGCCGGTGCCCGATCGTCGGAGTGGTGCAACTTCAGCGGATGTTCGCTCATCGGTTCCGTGCGGAGGAATCCGGAGGTTATCAGTAGCGCGGGACGCCGAGCCGGTCCGTCGTGCCCCGAAACATTCCCGAAGCGCAGGATCGGATTTCGCCCACCTAAGGATACGATCTAGCGCTGCGGAGCGCACCAGTCATGGATCACGGACCGGGTGATGCAGTCACGCATCGGTGCTCCTCGGAAGGTCTGCCCACGACCGTCGCAGTTCTACAACAGTTTGGTGAATTCTCCTTGATTTTACGCGCTTCGGCCGGAAGATTGCGATAGAGAAGGCAATCCTCGCGACCGTATGCCGCCTCCGGGCGGCTTTCCCTTCATGAGCCCCTTTCAACCCAACGAAATCGACGTCCTCGTCGTAGACGACGAGAGCACCTTGCGCAGTACCTGCCGGGCGTTCCTGGAGGGGTACGGGTACAATGTCACGGCTGTGGAGCGGGCCGAGGACGCCGTGGCGCTGTTGAAGCGGCGCGCCTTCCACATCCTGCTCCTAGACCTGTACATGCCGCAGGTTTCGGGCCTGGAGCTTCTCTCCCAGGCGTTGGATCTCCACCCGGAGGCGAAGGTCATCATGATGACCGGAAACCCCAGCGTGGAGACGTCCGACGCGGCCCTCCGGGCGGGGGCGTTCGACTACATTCCGAAGCCCTTCTCCGCCACGCACCTCGAGATTCTCGTGGACCGGGCCATCCACGCGCTCTCGGAGGACACCGGCAGGAGTGACGTCGCGCCGCCGGAGGACCGCCCGACAGCCTGGCCCACACACCGGCCCACACCTTCGCTCGCGAAAGGCGTGGTGGCGGAGGTGGGAGACATCGCCATCCTGGGTGAGTCCAAGGTGTTCCGGAACGTCGTGGAACTCGCTCGTCGCGTGGCGAGCACCGACGCCTCAGTGTTCATCACGGGGGAGAGCGGAACAGGGAAGGAGCTCATCGCCCAGTACATCCACCAGCACAGCAACCGGCGGCACAACCCCCTGGTGGAGGTGAATTGCGCCGCGATACCCGAGAGCTTGTTCGAATCGGAGATGTTCGGACACGTTGAGGGAGCGTTCACGGGTGCGATACGGTCTCGGGAAGGGCTACTGGAGGCTGCAAGCAACGGGACTCTGTTCCTGGACGAGTTGGTGGAGATGCCCCTTTCGATCCAGGCCAAGTTGCTGCGGGTGCTGCAGGACGGGGTCCTGCGCCGGGTAGGCAGCTCGAAAACCGATGCGGTGGTCACGGTTCGATTCGTGGCGGCGACCAACCGGAATCCCCTGGAAGCCGTGGAGCACGGCACGCTCCGGAAGGATCTGTACTTCCGTCTGCGCGTGGTCCCGATCCACATTCCGCCGCTCCGGGAGCGCCCCGAGGACATTCCTCCCCTGGTGAACCACTATCTCACCGCGTTCTGGTCGAAGCACCGGCCGGGGGAGTCGACTCCGACCCTGCTGTCCACAGCGATGGAGGCGCTGCGGGCCTATGCTTGGCCGGGCAACGTCCGAGAGCTCCGAAACGTGGTGGAGCACGCGGTGGTGATGATGGACGCCGGGGCACCGGTGGGGGCGGAAGGGTTCACCCTGGGCGAGCCCATGGTGGATGGCGGCGCCCCGGGGGGCCTGGGCATCGATCCGGCCATCTTCCAGAAGGACTACCACACCGCGCGCGAGGAGATGCTGGCTCACTTCGAAGAAGAGTACCTCTCCCAGATCCTGAAGCGCGCCAACGGGAACATCTCCGGCGCCGCCCGCATCGCCGGAGTCGACCGCACCACGCTCTACCGCCTCATGGAGAAGCGCAACCTCTCCAAGCGCGAGCTGCTGGAGCCTTGAACAGTCCCCGCGTCACAGTGGACGTGGAATCTGGACGGGACGCCCCTGAGACCAGTTCCAGCGAATCCGGAGACCCGGAGCAGGATCGGGCCGTCCGATCCATCCACGTAGCGGTGGAGAGGATCCGTGACGCCCTCCAGGGACGCGAAGACGTCCCGCATGGAGACACGGCCTCCCCCGAGGAGATCCTGGACTCCATCCGCGACGCCCTGGTCGCGAGATTGGATGGAAGGGAAGCGCCTCCCCTGGCGGATCTGTCCGAGATACCGGGGCGGCTGCGGTTGCTGCAGCTCCTCCAGTCTGAGCTCATCCATATCTGGGCGCGTCTGTCGTCGGATCCCCCGGACCGGTCGGAGATCCTCTCCGTGCTCTCGGAGCTGGATCAGATGATCGTCTCGCTGGAGCCGCACGGGCGGGACCGGGTGGTGGCCATGGTGGAGAGCCAGAGTCCCCTCACCATGGTCGTGCAGCTCGCCCACGACCTCCGATCCCCGCTCACGTCGGTCCTCTTCCTGGCCGAGCTCCTCCAGCGAGGCCGATCGGGACCCGTCAACGAGACCCAGCAGCGCCAGTTGGGGGTGATCTACTCGGCCGCCTTCGCCCTGGTGTCGGTGGCCAACGACGTGATCGAGCTCGCTCGGGGAGGGGGCACCTCCCTGGCGGCCGAAGAGGCAGTCCCCTTCTCGCTGGCGGAGACCCTGGGGAACATCCGGGAAATGCTCCAACCCTTGGCCGAGGACAAGCGGATCGAGCTCCGGGTGGTAACCCCTCGGGACGACCGTCGGGTGGGGCAGCCGTCCGCCATCTCCCGGGCTCTCCTCAACCTCGCCGCCAACGCGGTGAAGTTCACCGAGGAAGGATTCGTCGAGCTGGCCGCGGAGGTCACCGAGTGGGAGAGCATCCGCTTCACGGTGACCGATTCGGGTCGCGGCATCAGCCCCGAGGCGGAACGGAACCTCTTCCAGCCGTTCCAGAAGTCCGAGCGACGCAAGGGAGTCTTCTTCTCCGGAAGTGGGCTGGGCCTGAGCATCGTGCGGCGCATCGTGGACGACCTGGGCGGATCGCTCTCCTATGAGACACGGCTCAATCACGGCACGCGATTCGAGTTCACGCTCCGGCTTCCGTCGGCTTCGGACCTCCAGGGCTGACCGCCCCTCCCAAGCCGCCCCTGAAGAATCTTTCAGAAAACTGTTGCAGCGACCCCACAATCGTGGGCTCCATCCCACAGAAATCCGGCTCCTCCACGGCGTGCCGAACTGCGCAAAGCTCTCGGAATCCTGCACTTAACCATTCCGGTGAGATTGTGAACGACTCTTGCACCTAGCTTGACCGGTGGCACGCAGTGCGCCGCCCATCCGCATCGAGAAGCCGTATCCCTCACGCCAGCGTCCCGACTTGGAATGAACGTTCCAGCCCGACGAATCAGGTCGCAGACCTACTCCGGCAGCCATTGGTTGTCGCCGGTCCGCTGGCAGCTGCGTATCGAGCCAGGGGGAGCCGAGCAGGCTGCTCGCGCCGGGTCCCTGCCGTTCCAGTCGGAGCGGTGGGACATCTCCGACCATGCCGTCCGAGCTCTCAACTTCGTCGTGGCCTTCGGCGGCCTCGTGCTCACGTTCCCCCTCTTTTTCGCCATCGCGGTCCTGGTGAAGCTCTCTTCTCCGGGTCCGATCTTCTACGCCCAGGACCGGGTGGGCCTCGACCGGCGAACGAAGTCGCGACGTAGGCTCAGCCCCTCTACGGAGCGGTCCGCGGGTCGCCGCCGTGAGAACGCGGGTGGGCGGCTCTTCAGGATCTACAAGTTCCGCACCATGGTGGCGGACTCGGATTCGTCCGGTCAGGTATGGGCCTCCCACAGCGACCCTCGCATCACCGCAGTGGGTCACGTGCTGCGGAAGTATCGCCTGGACGAGCTCCCGCAGCTCATGAACGTCATCAAGGGCGAGATGAACATCGTGGGACCGCGTCCCGAGCAGCCGAACATCTTCCGTGAGCTCCGCGCCCAGGTGAGCGGCTACCGCCAGCGGCAGCGGGTGCTGCCGGGAATCACCGGCTGGGCGCAGATCAACCAGTCCTACGACCAGTGCATCGACGACGTTCGTAAGAAGGTCGAGCTGGACCTCGAGTACATCGAGAACCGGTCGTTCCTGAAGGACCTCAAGATCATGGCTCGGACCGTTCCGGTCATGATCGGGAAGAAGGGTTCCCTCTAACGGGGCTCTCTCTTCCCAACGCCCGGGAGCCTCTCCCCCCAGGAAGGGAGGAGCTCCCGGGCGTTCTTGTTTTCAGGGCTTCCCGGCCTAGCTTTGCCATCGAGACGCCCACGTTAGACGACCGTTGACCCATTCCGGACCGGGTATGAGCGCCCAGCCCCCTTGCCGCCCCGGATCAACCCGGGCTTATTCGACCGGCCACCGCGCCGTCTGGCTCACCCTGGTCGCGGGACTCATGGCACTCCCCGCCGCCCTCGGCGCGCAGGCCACTTCCACGGCCATCCTGCTGGGTTCCGCCTCCGACGAGTTCGGCGACCCGCTCCCCAACGCGCTGGTCTCCCTCTTCCGAAGCGGGAACCGGGTGGGAGACGAGGTGACCACCGGTCGCACCGGGCGTTTCGCCCTGGAAGGCCTCGCGCCAGGACGATACGACCTGCGGGTCGAGGCGCTGGGCTTCCACCCGGTCGTGGTCGAGGGGGTGGCCCTTCGTCCGCGATCCACCGTCGACGTTCCCGTGCGCCTGCGGGTCGGTCGTCCGCCCATCACCGTCATCGACACCGTACCCGCGGCCAATGGGGCCCTGGAGGTCCAGCGGTGGATCGAGTCGCTGGAGCTGAATGCTCCGGCGGAGTCGTGGGACATCCGCGAGGCCCTGGAGCTGGTGACCACCATGGATCCCGACATGGGCTCCCTCGGGCTCCCGTCGGGATTCACCACCTTCACGGTCCAGGGTGTCCCCTTCCGAGGCGCGGCTTTGGCGCCTCGTATCCAGGACCGAGGTATCGCCGTCACCGGTGGCTCCGTCGGGCTGGTGCGTGTGGCGCCGCTGGGCCGGCCCGAGGCGTTCGGTCTGAACGCGGGGGGAGAGGTGGAGGTCTTCAATCCCAACCCGGCCCGGGGCGAGACCGAGGTGTTCGCGGCGGGATCCGCCGGGGCGCTGTGGAAGGGCCGGTACGACACCCCCGATGACCTGTCACCGTCGTCGATCTGGGTGCAGGGCCGAACAGCGGTGGACCTGGTTCCGGACTCGCTGCGAGTCGTGGCGGGTGCGGACTTCCATCACATCGAGCGGCCCCGCCTTCCCCTCTTTACGGGAGGCCCTCTGGCAGAGCCGGAGGTACAGTCCAGTGAGCAGGTGTCGGCCTACCTGCTGACCGACTGGAACCTCGGCGGTGGCACCCGCGTCGACCTGGGCGCACGATTCGGCGCTCGGCCTGCCGCTGACTCCCGGGTTTCCCTCGCCTACCCGGGAGGGGTTTCCGGGCACGAGGCACGGGATGTCCTGGTGGGAGCAGGGGTCGTCTCCGCTCTCGGGCCACGGGGCAGTCTCGGCGTCCGGATCGGGTTCACGAGCTCCCTGCGCTCCGGCTCTACGGGAGCCTGGCCGGTGGACGGAGGGACCCCCTTCCTGGAAGAGCTGACCACCGGTCTGCAGGGGGGCATCTCACCCTTGGCGGTACGCGAGAGCCTCCGTCAGGGCATCTTCGGATCCGCCACGTTCGGGGTGACGGCAGGAAACCACCTGCTGGAGACCGGCTTCGAGATCCTCCGCAGCAACCATGAGATCCAGCCCCTGTCCGGGAGCACCCTCTGGTCCGGAGCCGGAGATCCATTTGCCGCCGGGTGGACCGGGCTCGCGGAGCGGTTCGAGGGCGCCGTGGGTACGCAGGACTTCGGGGTCACCGACTTCTCCGCGTTCGTCCGGGACAGCTGGCGCCCCCTCCCCAACTTGCACCTGCAGCTCGGCGCTCGGTGGCACCAGGAGCAACTTCCCACCGACGACCTGAGCTTCAGTAGTGATTGGGCCCAACTTTCGGGCCTCGAGCCGGTGGAGCCCACAGAGAGGGTCAACGCCTTCGGGGGGCACCTGGGTATGGACTGGGTGGCGGGTGGCGGAGACTTCCGCCTGAGCGCCGTGGTGGGCGCCACCGTCGACGAGACCGACCCGTGGCTCATTGCCGAGGCGCTGGCTCTGGGCGGCAGCGCCCAGCGCCGGCTGGTGCAGCTGGACGGGTCCGAGTCCCAGGCGTGGCCGGCCTTCCCCGGCGGCATCGGCACGTCGCTCGTCACGCCGCCATTGGTCCTCCTTCCGGAGAGTCGGGCATTGCCCGCGAGTCTTCATGGGTCCGCCAGCCTGTCGACGCGACTGGCGGGAATCGTGTTGGGGGTGACGGGGACCTTCCGCCGCACGGAGAACCTCACCCGCCGGGTGGATATCAACCGAATCGCGGTTCCCTCCGGTACCACCGAGCGGGGACGAGAGGTGTGGGGAACGCCCACGAAATTCGGGACCCTCGTGACGTCCGAGTTGGCATCTTCACGGCGATTCGGGTCGTTCGACCACGTCTGGTCCATCCTCCAGGACGGCTGGTCACAGTACCTCGGCGTGACCTTCTCGCTGGAGCGGCGGGGCGCCAGCGGCGTGCAGCTCGCCGGCTGGTACACCCTCTCGACCACCACCGACAACCTTCCGGGCCTGGCACGCGGCCGGCCTGAGCTGTCCGGAACGTCGGAAATGTCCGTGGAAGACGACTGGAGCGAGGGGACGTCCGACCTGGACGTACCCCACCGGATCGGTGCCGCCATCGGCATCCCACTCCCGATTCTGGCCGGGGGAGTCATTCGGGGACGGGCCCATGTCCAGTCCGGGCGCACGTTCACTCCGGGTGTCCGAAACGGAGTGGACCTCAACGCCGACGGCATCGCAGGCAATGACCCGGTGTGGATCCCGTCCGGGGGCCTCGAGGGGCTGTCTTCCGACTGGGACTGCGCGTTGGACCGTCCAGGCGCGTACATCGAGCGAAACGCCTGTCGGCTGCCCTGGGTGCCCTACCTCGACCTGGGTCTCTCGCTGGGACTCGTGGAGTTCGGGGGGGGCACGCTGTCACTCGAAGTCGACGGCTTCAACCTCCTGGAGGCGTTCGACACGCGCACGGATGAAGCGCTCTTCCTGGTGGAGACCAGTGGCCTCCAGGTCGACGGAAGCACGCTCTCACCCACGCTGCGCGTGAATCCTGATCTGGGTCGCGAGCTTTACGATACCCGTGAGGGTCGCATGCTTCGGCTTGGCATTCGCTGGGGAGGTGGACGATGAGGAACCGGGCACTCCTGTTGACCCTCCTGGCCACCGTGGGATGTGCGGAGGGTGCGGTGAATCCGCCCGTGATCGACGCCACCTCGGTGGTGGAAGGAGTCGTCTACCTGGACTTCGATGGGGACGCGTCGTTGGGAAGCTCGGACGACGCCATCGAGGGAGTCCGGGTGCGGGTCGTCCTGCCCGGGTCCGGGCAGGTCGTGGCCGCAGACACGACCGATCCGGACGGCGAGTTCCTCATGGAGGGGGTTCCCGTGGGCACGGTGGAGGTGGGTGTCGACCCGGAAGCACTGGGAGATACGCTGCTGATGGTCCCGATGGACAGCATCCGATTCACCCTCGGCGCCGAGACGGCGCTCTCCGTGGCCCTCGGGGTCACCTACCCACAGCTGTCCCTGGCCGAGGCCCGGGAGGCGGAGGCGGGCACGTCCATCTTCACCCAGGGCGTGGTCCTGAACTCCCGGGGTCAGGCGCCCGGGGGCGCGGTGCACGTCGAAGGAGCCGGCGTCGCCCTCCGGGTTCTCGTTCCCCCTGCGGTCCAGGTGCTGGTGGGAGACAGCGTTCGAATCCAGGGCCGCGTCGGCACGGATCTCGGCCAGCCCGTCCTCCTGGACGGGCGGATGTTACGGGTGGTCCCGGGAGCCCGCGACGTGGAACCTCGGGCCCCAACGCTCGGAGAGGCGCGTACGGGAGCCAACGGCCTCGACGCCGCGCTGGTCGAGTTCACCTCCGGCACCGTCCAGACCTTCGAGACCGTTGCTGAGGGATTCCTCATGAGGGTGGTGGCCGGAGCGGACACCCTGGACGTGCGACTCAGGTCCGAGCAGGGATTCTTCCAGGGTGGGATTCCCGAAGGAGCTCAGGTCCTTCGCCTCGTGGGCCTGCTGGTGCACGATCCGGCCTCGGCCACGTGGGCGCTGGTCCCGCGATCCACGACGGACGTACGCCTGGGCCCGCCCCCCGCTTCACCCCGAGGGTCCTAGCTCAGCGTCTCAGCTGCGCCAGCTACGGCTCCAGGTCGGATCCGGTCGCCCTAGAAGGCGATGACCACCGGCAGGGACGCCATGACGAGGAAGCAGATGAAGACGACCACCATCCATCGGATGAACGACGAGCCGTCCTCCACGCTGGCGGTGGCCCGTGTCGCCGCGAAGATCAGTAGAACGCCAAGCCCCAGCACCAGGGCGACGGCAATCGGAATGGTCACGGTGTTGCGGAGGGGAGTGGGGTCTCTCGAATACACCGGACCATACCCTTCCTGGAGCCACCCCACAACGGGGCATCCGCCGCCGTCACAGTGGGGACATGGGAGTCTCGTTGTGGGTAGGGTTGGGTCCCGGACGAGGGCTCCTCACCCCGACTCCGGGGGCGGGACGCGCAGGGAAAGACAGGTGAGCCCTCCCTCCGCCTTTTCGAACTCCGAGATGTCCAGGGTCACCGGATCGAAACCGAGTGAGCTCAGGCGCTCCGCGGTACGAGGAGCCGACGCGCTGACCAGGAGCTTTCCGTCACTGAGGGGAAGGACATTGGCTCCGAACGGCTCCGTGTCGTCCACCGCCAGAACCCGGTAGCCCGAGAGGCACTCCGACGCCACCCAACCCGGATTCACGAGCAGGGAGTCGGAACTCACCGCCGTGCAAGCGGTCTTGAGGTGGAGGGCGCCGTGGACGGGAACAGGCAGGACCCTGTACCCGTACGGCTCGAGGATTCGAGTCAGCTGGTCAGCGGCCAGCTGGTTCGTCCGTCCGGAGAGGCCGATCAGCACGGTCCGGCCGACGGTCAGGACGTCCCCGCCGTCCAGGGTGCCGGGAAGCCGGATCCGGTGCCCCCCCCGCTCCGCCCCGGCCCGCCCCGCCAGGGCCTCCTCAAGGACGTCGCCCGCATTCCGGAGGGTGGCATCCAACTCCCCGCGGCGGGATTCCGTCTCGGTGCGGCCCCACACCACCAGCTCGGGGAACGCGACCCCCAGGTCTTCGGTGAAGACGCCGTCCGGATGGAGCGGGAGCGGCGGCAGTTCCAGCACATCGTAGCCACTCCCCGCCAGCGACAACCGGTAGTCCGCGTGTTGGAGGGCCAGCCGCCGCGGATTCACGGGTGCGGGAGTGCGAAAGGTGAGCGTCGCGCCTCCGGCGAGCCCGGGGGAGGGCTCGCGGACCAGGGCAACAGGCTTCACGCCCCCGGATTCCCGATGAGGACGGTTCGACTACACGGCTCGCCCCCGTGTCGAGTCCGCGGGTCCACCGGCAGGCATCCAGGTCCACCATTGAGTGAGCGACACACCCGGCGCCGGTCCCGCCCTGAGCGGGACCGGCGCCGGGTGGAGCGCAACCGGGCATCCAACGGCCCGGCTCCAGTGAGCCTCAGCGCCCCCCGCCCGACGGCGGGACAATCATGATGTGCGAGCCCGGGGTTCCCGGGAACATGAGCCACGGCACCACCTGCGCGGGGCGAGTCGTGAGCCCCGTCGACTCCTGGGTCGCCATGGGAGTGTAGACGACCCACCGCACGGACGCGTCCTGGATTTCACCGCTCTCGGGGTCGAGGCCACTTCCCGTGAGGATGTAATTGCTGGTGCCGAAGGGGATGGGAAGCGTTCCGGCGGTAAACTCGTCCCACCGCGTCTGGGTCCGTTCGTTACCCGTGATGCCCTGGGCGAGAAGCTCACGTCCGCGCTCGAAGTACGCTTCCAGGCCCTTGTGGTGGCAGGATACCTCCAGCTCCTCTCTCGCTGGATTCGGCGCCATGCAGATCATCTCGTTCGTGCCTTGACGGAGAAGCACGAAGTTGCCCTGGCTGTCGTATCCCTGGACCGTGGCCGCGTCCCGGGACTCGGGCGGGGCAGCCTGCACGGCGAGGGTGATCTGCATCTCGGCGGAGAGATCGCTCCACGCGTGCTGACCGACGACGGGTGCGGCGAACGCCAGCAGAAGGGCGAGGGAGGCTACCGAGAGGGGGATGCGCATGTTGGAGAGCTCCAGGAGGAGAGGGACGGGTCGATCCGCCACGGTGCACTCTCAGGGGCGGGCAGGTCAAGCCGGATCACCTCCAACGCTTCCTCGGGCTCGGGGGTCTCCTTGCAGGAGCAAAGGATGTCCGCCTTACCGCATATGGGATGAAGACCGATTCGTGTGCGCTCGTGCGCGGTACGCTGGCCCTGGTCGTTTTCCTGGCGATCTCGGCTCCCATCCGTGCGCAATCCGTCGTGGGAATCACCTGGGACGCCGTCTCGGGACAGCCGGTTCCGGGCGCCAACGTCCGGGTGCTGGGGCCCACGGGAGAGGCCGTGGATCATCGCGGAACGGTCTCCGGGGCAGACGGGATGTTCGAGCTCCGTCTCCCCTCCCACCTCGGTCCGGTCATTCTGGTGGCCGAGAAGGACGGATACGCCAGCAGCGGTCCGTTCCCCGTCGTGCCCACGCCGGGCGCACAGCGCAGCGACCGTGGGATCCTGCTGGAGCTGCAGCACCTGGGCGCCTCGCGGGCGAACTTCACCCTGATGGAGACCGGCACCACCGCGGAACGCACCGCTCGGGTGTTGGGATGGGTGCGCGAGCGCGACTCCGGCCGCCCCATCTACGCCGCTGAGGTCACGGTCCTCCAGACGGGACAGGCCACCACCACCGACGCCAATGGGATGTTCGTGCTGGGCGGCATTCCGCCCGGAGAGGTCTCCCTGGGAATCGAGCACCTGAGCTTCTCGCCGGAGGGCCACGTGTTCCGGAGCGAGCCCGGCCACGCCTACGAGATCCAGGCCAGCATGGCGCCGGAGGCCATCCCGCTGGAGGGGATCGAGGTGTCGGTCCGGTCCAGCACGTGGTACCGCCAGATGGACGGCCTCCGTGTGCGCATGCAGATGGGGCTCCGGGGCGACTTCGTGACCGCCACTGAGATCGAGGCCCGCGGCTATCCCCCCGTCGAGGAGACCATCCGCCAGCTCCCGGGCGTCCGCCTCATCAAGGCCAACGCCTTCGAGTACGACATCCGGTTCCGCAACTGCGAGCAGCAGCCCGTGGTCTACGTAGACGGAGTCCAGGTTAACCAGCCGGAAGACCGTGAGCCGCTCCGGGAGCTGAAGATGATCCACTCCATGGACATCCAGGCGGTGGAGGTCTACCGGGGTGCGGCCAGCGTTCCACCCGAGTTCGCAGGGCCCGACGCCATGTGTGGAGCCCTCATCATCTGGACGAAGCGGTCCGGCTGAGGCCTGACGCCGGGGCGAAACGCCGCTACCTTGCAGGCTGCTCAATTCCCATCACCGAGGTTTGTTCCATGCGTTTCCATCTCGTGGGCGCCGCCCTTGCGGCCTCTTTCGTCCTTTCCGCCTGCTCCGGAGAGCGTACGGCCTCCCTGGACACCGACGACCAGCGGGCCAGCTACGCCCTCGGGCTCGAGGTGGGTACGCAGTTCGCTCCCACCGAGGGGCTTCTGGATGTGGACGCATTCGTGCGCGGCTTCGAGGACGCTCTCACCGAGGCCGAGTCGGCCATCGACCCCGTCGAGGCGCAGGGGCTCTTGCAGGCCTTCACCCAGCGGGTGCGCGAGGCGCAGCAGGTCGAGCGAGACGCGGAGGCGGAAACGAATCGCGCCGAGGGCGAGACCTACCTCGCGGAGAACTCGGAGCGGGACGGGGTCACCACGACGGAGACTGGACTGCAGTACGAGATCCTGCAGGAAGGGGACGGCCCCCGGCCCGCCGCAGGCGATCGGGTGACCATCTACTACACCGGGACCTTCATCGACGGCGACGAGTTCGACAGCACGGCCGAAGGGCAGCCCGCCACCTTCGGAGTAGGCCAGGTGATCCCCGGGTTCTCCGAAGGCCTTCAGCTCATGCCGGTGGGGAGCAAGTACCGCTTCGTGATCCCGTCCGACCTGGCCTACGGTCCGGACGGTAGCCCCGGGGGGATCGGGCCCAACGCCACTCTGGTGTTCGAGATCGAGTTGCTGGAGATCGCCGGAAGCTGATCTCCGCCCCCCTACCGCCATGTTCGCCACGCTGATCGCCGTCGCAGCGGGCGGCGCTCTGGGCGCCCTGGGTCGCTATGCTCTCTCCGTCTGGGTGCAGAGGGCCCTGGGCGCCGGGCTCCCCTGGGGAACCCTCGCGGTGAACGTGGTGGGTTGCCTCCTCATGGGCGTTCTGGCCGGGGCACTGCAGCGCGGACTGGTGCCGCCGGAGTTCCAGGCTCTCGCGGCCGTGGGAATCCTCGGTAGCTTCACCACCTTCAGTGCCTTCTCCCTGGAAACGGTCCACCTCCTGCAGACGGGTGCCTAGTCCCGGGCGTTGATCTACGTCTCGGTGAGCGTGCTTGTGGGCCTGGGCGCCGTACTGGTGGGGATGCGCATGGTGGGACCGGCGCCCTCAGGCTGAGTCGGATCCGCATGGATCGAGCGCGCCGAGCGACGTCCAATCCGGGTGGAGGCTCCGCCCCACCCGCCCCTTCGCGGAGGCCGTGGCCCCAGTTCATCCCTCCCTGTAGCTTCCCGCTCCAGCCATTCTGGTGATTCCCGAGCCGACCCTGATGTGAGCATCGACCGCGTCTCCCTTGTCCTGGGCAACCTGGATCGATTCCTGGCCAGTGCCCAACCGCCAGCCCGCCCCCTTCTCGGCCCCGAGGATCCGGTCGCTCCCGGATCGAGCCTGACCGTACAGACAGCTCTCGCACTGTTCGAGGACCAGTGCCTGAGCCGAGCCGTGGACGTGGAGGCTCGGCGACTGAAGGCGGAGGGCCGCAGCTACTACACCATCTCCTCCGCGGGGCACGAGCAGAACGCCGTGGTGGGATCGCTGCTCCGTGTGACGGATCCCTGCTTCCTGCACTACCGCAGCGGTGGCCTCATGATGGCGCGGGGTCGGAAGGACCCCGAGGGCGACATGGTCCTGGACACCATGCTCTCGCTCTGCGCCTCACGGGACGATCCCACGGCCCAGGGCCGGCACAAGGTATGGGGAAGCCGCAGGCTCTGGGTGCCACCCCAGACCAGCACCATCGCGTCGCACCTGCCGAAGGCGGTGGGCATGGCGTTCTCACTGGCCCGCGCACGTCGCATGGGGCTGGAATCGCCCCTCCCGGCGGACGGCATCGTCTGCTGCACCTTCGGTGACGCATCCGCCAACCATGCCTCGGCCCTGACGGCCATCGGGGCCGCGCGATACGGTAGTCGCCGCGGGAATCCCATTCCCATCCTCTTCATATGCGAGGACAACGGGATCGGGATCAGCACCGAGACACCGCAACGGTGGATCCGGAACACCTTCTCTCACCTCTCCTACCTGCGGTACATGGAGGCAGAAGGGGAGGTGGATCAGATCTGGGCTGCGGTGAAGGAGGCCATTCACCAGTGCCGCAGCTCCCGGGCCCCGGTCTTCCTGCGCCTCGAGACCGTGCGCTTGTGGGGTCACGCCGGATCCGATATCGAAACGGCCTATCGGACACCAACCGAGATCGAAGCGACCGAAGCGCAGGACCCCATCCTGCTCAACGCCATGCGCCTGATCCGTCTCGGCGCGGCGACCCCGGGGACCTTGCGGGAGATCGTCCGCCGCACACGTGAGCGGGTGGCTCGGGCAGGACAGGAGGCGATCACCCGCGGTCACCTGGACTCGTTGGAAGAGGTCACGGCCCCGCTGGCACCCTACGACGAGACGGCCGTCCGGGAGAGCGTCGCGGCGGTCGGGGATCCGGAGGACCGGCGAGCATTCTGGGGGGGTGACCTTCCCGAAGAGGCGACATCTCCCATCAAGCGGACCATGGCCTCGCACCTCTCGGCTGCCCTGGCCGACGAGATGCTGACGCGGCCTGAGATCGTGGTCTTCGGAGAGGACGTAGGACGGAAGGGCGGTGTGTATTACGTCACCGCCGGTCTCCAGAAGCGCCATGGCTCATCCCGTGTCATCGACACACACCTGGACGAGACCAGCATTCTCGGTCTGGCCCAGGGGGCGGCGCTCACCGGGCTCCTTCCGATCCCGGAAATCCAGTACCTGGCCTACGTCCACAACGCCGTGGACCAGCTGCGCGGGGAGGCCTCGTCCCTCCAGTTCTTCAGCGCCGGTCAGTTCGCCAACCCCATGGTGGTCCGCATTGCCTCCTTCGCCTATCAGCGAGGCTTCGGCGGGCACTTCCACAACGATCACTCCATCGGAGGACTCCGGGACATCCCCGGCCTCGTTCTGGCGGCGCCGTCCCGGGGGGATGAGGCGGTGAAGATGCTCCGGACCTGCGTGGCCATGGCTCGAGCGTGCGGCCGGGTGAGCTGCTTCCTGGAGCCCATCGCCCTCTATCACGAGAAGGACCTTCATGCCGAAGGGGACGGGGGTTGGCTCTTCGACTATCCGGCGCCGGGCGAGGGGATCTTCCCCGGGGAAGTGGGTCTGTATCCCAGCGCACACCCCGACCGGGTGCCGGAGCTGCTCCTGGTCAGCTACGCGAATGGCCTCCGGATGAGCCTGCAGGCGCAGCGGATCCTCGCGGTAGAGCATGGAGTCCCGGCACGGGTGTTGGATCTCAGGTGGCTGAACCCACTCCCGTTCGAGGCCATCCGCCGAGAGGCGTCGGGCGCAGCGGGGGTGCTGGTAGTGGACGAGTGCCGCGCCACGGGCGGTGGCGTGGCAGAGGCCGTGGTGGCCCACCTGGCCGAGGGGGACTACGGTCGCCCCATCCGGTCGCTCCGGGCCCCGGACACCTTCGTGCCGCTGGGTCCTGCCGCCAACCGGGTGCTCATTCAGACCCCGGACATCGTGGACGCCACCCTCCGATTGGCCGAGCGAGCGGGCTCACCGGCTTCCTGACCCTCCTTCCACCCCATCGCCTTGACGGAGACCCCTCCTTCGATCAATATTTAGGCGTGCCTAAAAATAGACCCCCATGCCTGCTCCTCTTCTCAATCTCCTCGTCTTCGGACTGACCTGCGCCCTGGCGGTGGTGGCGTTCTGGCCACGCTGGGGACTCCTGTCCCGATTTCGGCGTGGTCACCGCGCCGGAGTCCGCGTCGGAATGGAGGATGCGCTCAAGCACCTGTACAAGGCCTCTCGGCAAGGTCGTGAGGCCACCGTGGAGAGTGTGGCCGGTGCCCTCGAGGTGACGCAGGCCAGTGCCGCGGGACTCCTCCAGGAGCTCCGGAGGGCGCGCCTGGTGGAGCCGGACTCCGCGCGCCTGACCGACGAGGGACGCGCATACGCACTCCGGATCATACGGACCCACCGCCTCTGGGAGAGGTACCTCGCGGACCGAACCGGCGTCGCTCCGGGCGAGTGGCATGAGCTGGCGGAGGAGCGTGAGCACCACCTCTCCCACGAGGCGGTGGAAGCCCTGGATGCCGGACTCGGCCGGCCACGGTTCGACCCCCATGGAGACCCAATCCCCACGGCGACGGGCGACCTCCCCGCCGCTCGAGGCGTCCCGCTCACACGGCTACGTGAGGGCGACCACGCCCGCATCAGCCACCTCGAGGACGAACCCCGGGCTCTCTTCGACCAGATCGTTGCGGAGGGCCTCTCCCCGGGGATGACCCTGCAGGTCCTTTCCCCGCAATCCGGATTCCTGAGAGTCGCGGTTGACGGAGGGGTCGCGCGCCTGGATCCCACGGCTGCGGGCAACGTGACGGTGGTTCGCGTGGGTGCGGACGAGGTGGAGCCCGAGGCCGAGTGGGAGGGGATCACCCTGGAGGCCCTGCACGCCGGACAGGAGGCCGAGGTGGTGGGACTTTCCCCCGTGTGCCAGGGCATCCAGCGACGGCGCCTCCTGGATCTGGGTGTCGTCCCGGGCACCCGTGTCACGCTGGAGCTGGCCGCCGCAGGAGGGAACCCGACGGCCTACCGGATCCGCGGAGCCCTCATCGCGCTGCGCCGTGAGCAACAGCGTTGGATTCGGATCCGGCTGGCGGAGGAGGTGGCTGCCTGATGGCTTCGGTAGCTCTCCCCACCGTCCAGCCCGCGGGAGGCGCCCGGGCCCATCGGGAGGACAGCCTGGTCCGCCTGGGCCTCAGGCCGGAGCGTTGGGACTACCTGGTGGCCCTGGCGGGGAATCCCAACACCGGAAAGAGCACGGTCTTCAACGCTCTTACGGGCCTCCGGCAGCACACCGGCAACTGGCCGGGCAAGACGGTAGTGCGTGCCGAGGGGGCCTACGGGTTCGAAGACAAGAGCGCGAAGGTCGTGGACCTCCCGGGTACCTACTCCCTCCAGGCCGGAAGCACGGACGAGGAGGTGGCCCGTGACTTCATCCTCTTCGGGCGCCCCGACGTCACCGTCGTGGTGGTGGACGCCACCCGCCTGGAACGGAACCTGAACCTCCTCCTTCAGATCCTCGACATCACGGACCGAGTGGTGGTCTGCCTCAATCTCATGGACGAGGCCCGGCGCCACGGGATCACCCTGGATCCCCGTCGTCTGGAAAAGGAGCTGGGCGTTCCCGTGGTACCGGCGGTGGCGAGGTCCGGGGAGGGGATGGACCTGCTCCGTCGCCGGATTCACGAAGTGGCGACAGGAGCGCGGTCCACCGACCCGGTGCATCTGGATCGCCTACCGGATTCGCTGGAGCGTGCGGTGGAAGAGCTGGTCCCGGTGATCCTGTCGACCTTCCCCTCCCTGCCCAATGCGCGGTGGGTCGCCCTCCGGCTCCTGAACGCCGACGAGCGGATCGAGGAAGCCGTGCGATCCGGCGAGATCGGTCAGCTCGCGCGGGACGCGGCGCCCCCGCCCGTCACCGGCATCGCCATCGTGGGAAGTGGAGAGCGCGGCCGGGACCCTGGTCGCGATCCCCGGGATCATCCGAAAGCTGCGGCCCCCGGTAGACCCGGCGCGGAGGAGGAGGCGGCCCAGGAGGAGCGTGAGGCAATCCTCCGCCGGGCATCGGAGCTTCGGTGGACGCTCCCACACGACACCCACGATCGGTTGGTGGCCTCCATCTACGCGCAGGCAGAAGAGATCGCGAGGAGCGCGGGCACCTCTGCCCGGGCCCGGGTGCGCGGCAGCTTCGACCGAACTCTGGACCGGCTGCTGACGTCTCCTTGGACGGGCTTTCCGGTCATGCTCCTCGTTCTGATGGTGGTCTTCTGGCTCACCATCGCCGGGGCCAACGTGCCGTCCAGCCTTCTGGCGACCCTCCTCATCGACACGGTCCACCCGGCGCTGTCCACACTGGGATCCCAGGTCGGGATGCCCTGGTGGCTGAGCGGATTCCTGTTCGATGGAGTCTACCTGGCCACCGCCTGGGTGGTGAGCGTCATGTTGCCTCCCATGGCGATCTTCTTCCCCCTCTTCACCCTCCTGGAGGACTTCGGCTACCTCCCCAGGGTCGCGTTCAACCTGGACGCCCTCTTCCGCCGCGCCGGGGCCCACGGAAAGCAGGCCCTGACCATGGCCATGGGTTTCGGCTGCAACGCCGCGGGGGTCGTCGCTACGCGAGTCATCGACTCCCCGCGTGAGCGTCTCATCGCCATCATCACGAACAACTTCAGTCTCTGTAACGGCCGCTGGCCCACCCAGATCCTGCTGGCCACCATCTTCATCGGGGCGCTCGCCCCCGCCCACCTGGCCGGCCTCGTGTCCGCCTCGGCCGTGGTTGGCGTCTCGGTCCTGGGGGTGGTGGCCATGTTCCTGTCGTCCTGGCTCCTCTCCCACACCGTTCTCCGGGGAGAGGCCACCACCTTCTCCCTGGAGCTTCCCCCGTATCGCCCGCCCCGCATCCTCCGGACCCTGTACACGTCTCTCATCGACCGGACGCTCATCGTCCTCTGGCGAGCCGTGGTCTTCGCCGTGCCTGCGGGTGCCGTGATCTGGCTCTCCGCCAATGTGGTGGTGGGAGGGGTGAGTGTTGCGGAACACCTCATGGCGTTCATGAACCCCTTCGGCATCCTGGTGGGGCTGAACGGGGTGATCCTCCTGGCCTACATCGTGGCCATCCCCGCCAACGAGATCGTCATCCCCACCATACTCATGCTCACGGTCCTCACCATCGGGGCTCCGGACCTCGGGCAAGGCACCGGTGTGATGTTCGAGCTGGACTCGGCCATGGCTATCGGCGATCTGCTCCAGCAGGGGGGGTGGACGTTGCTGACCGCCTTGAACGTCATGCTGTTCTCACTTCTCCATAACCCCTGCTCCACGACGATCTACACGATCTACAAGGAGACCGGGAGCCTGAAGTGGACCGCGGTCGCGACCTTCATGCCCCTGGTCATGGGGTTCTCCGTGATCTTCGTCGTGACCCAGGTGTGGAGGTTGGCCACGGGCTGACGAAGCGTTCACGCGGCTTTGCCCGCCCCCCCGGACCCCTGACCGGCGTCCGGATCGCCCTCCACCGTGGCGCGGAGGATGCGGGTGAGGTCCGGAAACTCGGCGTCGAGATACGCGTTCCCCTGGGCCCGCACCTGGGCCTGGTAGGGACCGTCCCCTCGTGGCGGTCCGTCACCGTAGGCGTCGTAGAACGAGTCCACCACCTCCATGCCCTCGACCACCTCCCCGATGGGTGAGAAGCCCTCCCCGTCCAGGGTCGGGTTGTCCTCCAGGTTCACGAAGACCTCGTTGATACGCGCGTTGGGCCCGGACTTGGCGAAGCTGACCCGGCCGCGGGTGTTGGACTCCACCACCGGGTCGTCCGGGATGATGCTGTTGCGCCACTGGTAGTGGACCGTGGGGTCTCCGTGGACCCCGAACTGGGCCATGAATCCCCGCACGACCCGGTAGACCCGCGTGTCATCGTAGAACCCGTTCTTCACCAGGTTGTAGAAGCGGTCCGCGCCGTTGGGAGACCATGCGCGGCGCACCTCCACGACGAAGTCGCCGGCCGAGGTCTCGAAGCGAGCACGAAACGTCTCAGGCGCCGTCTCGGTGAGGCGGGACGGAAAGTAGATGGGGCTCAGTGCGTCCCGCTCGGACCCGCCCTCCGGCGCCTCCCCACCGCAGGCGGTGAGGGACAGAGACAGCAGAAGCACCAGGACCGGGGGGATCGGACGTCGTTCCGGGTTCAACGTGGGCTCCTCTCGTTCGGGTATGGTGGACCTTCAGGGTGGGTCGGGTAGCCGAATGGCGCCAGGCCGCGGGGGCCCCTATGGTTGCGCTCCAATCCCTTCCACCCTGGAGCCGAGCCATGTCCCCCTCCCGCCGCGACTTCCTGCGCACCGCATCGGCCTCGGCCCTCTCGGGCCTGGGTCTCTCGGTGGGCGCACCGCTCCTGAACCTCCGCCGGTACCGGCTGTTCGCTCGGTCCCGGACGGACTACTCCGCCCGCTGCGTCGACCTGGTTGCGAGCTCTCTGGTCATCGACATGCTGGGACTCATCACGCTCAATGCCGAGACCCGGACGCGTTGGGGACCCGGACTGGAGGGGATCTCGGCGGAGGAAGTCGAGCAGTTCCGCGCGTCCGAGATCGACGTCTTCCACATCGCCTCGGGAGTGGGAGGGCTCACCGCGCAGGAAGCCTACCAGAACGTCCTCGCCTTCGTGGGTCAATACAACAGCGTCGTCGCGAATCGCCCAGACCTGTTCGTCCGGATCGACTCCGTCGAAGACCTGGACACGGTTCACGGCTCAGGCCGCACGGGAATTCTCATCGGCGTCCAGAACTCACAGCATTTTCGGACTCCCGGCGACGTGGACACCTTTCACGCCCTGGGCCAGCGGGTGAGCCAGCTCACGTACAACTCCCGAAACCAGATCGGGAATGGCTCCACTGAGCGGGTCGATGGCGGCATCAGCGACTTCGGCGTCGCCATCGTGGAACGAATGAACGAGGTCGGGATGGCCGTGGACGTGTCCCACTGCGGGGACCGGACCACCCTGGACGCCTGCGAGGTCTCCTCGGCGCCCGTCCTGTTCACGCACTCGAACTGCCGGGCGTTGAATCCGGGCCATCCCCGCTGCAAGACCGACGAAGCCATCCGGCGGATGGCCTCCACCGGGGGCGTCATGGGGATCACCGGCGTGCGGAACTTCGTGAAGGGGAGCGAGCCGACGACCGTGGAAGACTACCTCGATCACTTCGACCACGTCCGGGACCTCGTCGGGATCGAACACCTGGGCATCGGGTCCGACATCGACCTGCACGGTTATGACGACATGCCCACCGACGACTACGAGGCGCTGAAGGCGAACTACAAGGGGAGCTACGCCTTCCGGGAGAAGATCGACATCGAGGGGATCGACCACCCGCGACGGATGTTCGACATCACCGAGGGGATGATCCGCCGGGGATACTCCGACGATCACATCCGTCTCGTCCTGGGAGGCAACTTCCGAAGGGTCCTCGGAGAGATCTGGCAGGCGGGTTGAGGAGGTCCGGCGTGAGCACGTCCGTCGACGTGGTGGCGGCGGTGATCCAGGATGTGCGAGGGCGGGTCCTCATTGGCCAACGCCCTTCGCACAAGCGACACGGTGGACTCTGGGAATTCCCCGGTGGCAAGGTGCACGAGGGAGAGACGCTGGCGGACGCGGTGACCCGCGAGCTCCACGAGGAGCTCGGGCTGACGGTGACCTGGATCGCGGCCGAAGCCCTCTATGCCTGTCAGGACCCGGGGCAGCCCTTCAGGATCCTCTTCCTGGAGGCCAGCGCGCAGGGCGATCCGGTGCTGATGGAGCACCAGGCCGTGGCCTGGGTTTCGATCCCTGTGCCAGAAGGATTGGTCCTCGCGCCCAGCGATGCCTCGTTCGTGTCCGCCCTCGCCCGGGGCGAGATCCAGATGGGTCCACGAAAGGAGGAGTGAGGCTTCGACCCCGAGGTCATCCTTCCTCGGACGTCTCCCGTGACCCCTGGGACCGTTCCTCCATGACGTTGCGCAGCCACTTCAGCTTTCCCTTGGGAATCTCGTGCCGCAGGACACCGCCTCGGTGAAAGCCCCGGCCGAGCACCATGCCCCGGTGACTCAGGGCCACCATCCCGTCCTTCTCCACCTCGGGCCCGACCTCGATGCGCCCGGCTTCCAGCAGCCGCACCCAGTCGCCGGCGGACAGCTCGACCCGCCCGCGCGTGGTGCGCACCCCGAGCCAGCCCATCAGGTCGTTGGTGGGTCGGGGCGGGCCCGCTCCGCCCAGATCCAGGGCCCGGAATCCCACCGCCACCACCCGCCAATGCGCTCCTTCCCGCCAGCTGGCGACTGGCCACCCCTCCAGAGTGTGGGCCCATACGTTGCTTCCCCGCCGCATCCAATCCAGCTCCTGGAGAGTCTCGGGGTCCACCCCGAGCTCCCCCTGGAGTAGATCCAGTCCTCGCTCCACTCCCGCCTCCGCCTCGTGGAGATCCACCTCGTCTTCACCGGGAAAGACCGACGGAACCGGCGTCCATCCCGAGACCAGACCCATGCGCCCCCCCAGGTCTGGGTCACGGCGCTCCATTCCAGGACCAGTGGGACCGGGCACGTCCGTATCCACACCTGGCACCGGTCCGTCGAGCCGCCTCAGCCGGCAGATGAACAGGCCGCCCGAGTCCAGGTGATGGGGGTAGATCCGGGCCGCGCCCGAAAGCCGGCGGTCGAAGGTCTCCCCGGGGAGCTCCACCAGCCCCGGCGCATGGGGAACCGGAAGATCGAGGGGCTCCACGTCCAGGGGTGAATCGGCCAGGACCCGGGTCAGGACCGCCTCGTTCTCGTGGGGCCCGAAGGTGCAGGTGACGTAGAGCAGGACCCCACCGGGCCGGGTGAGCGCGGCCGCCCGCCGAAGCAGCTTCTCCTGGGCGCGCGTGACCTGCTTCGCCCACTTCCTCGAATGGCCCGGAATCGTCCCGCCACGCTTCCTGAGTGTTCCCTCGGCCGAGCACGGGACATCCACCATGACCCGGTCGAAGGTGGCTCCAAGGGGGAAGTTCCGGCCGTCCCCCGCCACGGTCATGATGTTGGTGTGCCCCAGCCGGTAGATGTTGCCCAGCAAGGCACGGATCCGGGTTTCGTTCACGTCGGCCGCCACCACCGTCCCGGTCCCTTTCATCCGCTCCGCCAGGTGGGTGGTCTTGCCACCGGGAGCCGAGCACAGGTCCAGGACCCGCTCCCCCGGACGCGGATCCAGGAGGGGCGCTGCCCACCCGGTGGCGGCCTGCTGGATGTAGAAGAGGCCCGCCCAATGCTCGAGCGTGTCAGAAACGGACCGGGGCCCATCTACCACCCGCAGGAAGGCGGGCTGATGAGCGACGGTCTCCACCTGGAAGCCCTGGGCGTCGAGCCGCTCTCCCAGGGACTGCCGGTCGATGCGAAGGAGATTCGTGCGGAGGGTGGTGGGCTCCGGAGACCGTATGGCCTCCTGGAAGGCGTCCCAGTCGTCGATGAATTCGCGGTAGCTCTCCAGAGTCGCGGCACCACGCTCGGCCCGGGCCGCCCGGCCGTCCCTCCTGCGTCGAGCCATCAGGCCGGGTGCGGGACCGCCGCCAGCATCGGTGCGGACCCGGAGCGGAGGGCGCCGAAGGCCCTCACAACGACCGGTAGCGCGGCCGCGGGAGTGCGATGCACGGACGCCGCGAGACGGAGAGAAAGGGGCACGGGACTCCACGGTCGAGGGGGTGAACAGCAAGGGCTTAGGCTAGCGGCAGCCCGTAAACGCTTCAATGGGGTCCTGGCCCGGGCGGGCTCGTCCCATTAGGCTTTTCCGCCCCTTCGAATCACCACCCGAGACGCTCTCCCCATGCGCACCCTCCCCCTGGCACCGCGCCGTGATGGCGTGGTCTTTCTCGCGGCCGCGGTCGCCCTGTTCGCCATCGCCAAGCCCGGGCTCGCCGGTCCCTCCGACGATACGGCCGCACCAGCCGGATCCGGATGGCTCACGGGACCGTACACGGCCGGATACGCCGGCTTCGGATCGGCGGTCGCTCTGGTCGGGGACCGTGTGTTCGTCGGCGACCCCGGGGACTTCGCGTTCTTCCCCATGCCGCCCAACCGGCCTGGAGCCCTCTCCGTCTTCTCGGTGGCCGGAGACGGAAGCTGGGAGGAGCTGCTTTCAGTTTCGTCTCCATCCGGTCAGGTGGGGGACGGCTTCGGGCGGGCGGTCGCCGCTTCGGAGCGGTGGGTGGTGGTGGGCGCGCCCGGGGTGAACGACGGCGTGGGCGCCGCCTTCGTGTACTCGCGGGTCCGCGACGACCTTCTCCTGTCCTTCACCCTCGAGGGTGACCACGCGGGAGCCGCGTTCGGGGCCGCCGTGGCGCTTTCCGACAACGTGCTGTACGTGGGTGCGCCCGGTGCCTCCGACGGAGCCGGCCTCGTCCAGGTCGTCCGGCTCGATGCGCCCTACGCCGCCCCGGTAGAGCTCAGGCCCGCCGAGCCGGCGGCCGGGGGCCGGTTCGGCGCCTCCCTCTCCGCGGAGGCGGATCGAGTGCTGGTGGGTGCCCCGGGACCGGGACCCGACGCGTTCGGCTTCGCAGGGCCGATCCAGTTCCTTCCCGGTGCCGCCCACCTGTTCCGCGGTGCTCCCGACGCCATGGCCGAGGTCGTGACCTTTTCCCCCGGGAGCGACACACCGGCGGCAGCGGGATGGTCGGTCCTGTTGCATGGCGACGACGCCTTCCTGGGCGCGCCCCTGGCCGGACAGGGCGCCGGCGAGATCCTCCACTTCCGTCGCACGGGCGAAGACTGGGCCGATGCGACTGGGCTCACCACCGAGGTACAGGGCCAGGCGGGCCTGGGAATGGCGCTGGCCTTCAGCGACGGCGATCTGCTGGCCGGGGCTCCCTTCCAGGACTTTGCGGTGGTCTTCTCCGCAGACTCCAGCGGAGCGTTCACCGAGTCGCACCGGATCCAGGGCGAGGGCGGACAGAGCTTCTTCGGGGCCTCCCTGGCCGCGGAACCGGGGCGCGCCGTGGCCGGCGCCCCAGGGGCGGCCCTCTTCGAGGGTGTGGGCTACCTCCTCGCTCGAGCCGAAGGCGAATGGGCCCGGGTGACCGACTTCACCCCCGAGGCCTCGGGGCCCGATGCCATCACCGGAGAGGCCGTCCCCTGCTCACCCGATGGGGTCGCCGCCGCCTTCCCCTGCTCCGAGGTGGACCTGGTAGCGTTCATTCCCGTGCGCGACCTCGGTGCCGAGCGGGGAATCATGGTCAATGACCTGTGGGGGTGGACGGACGCCGAGACGGGCCGGGAGTACGCCATCGTGGGGCGTAGCGACGCCACCGTCTTCGTGGACGTGACCGATGTGGCGAATCCGTCGGTTCTGGGGACCCTCCCCCTGAGTGATGCCGCCGTCGTCTCTCTCTGGCGGGACATGAAGGTCTACGACCATCACGCCTTCATCGTCGCCGACGCCGCCGGAGCCCATGGCATCCAGGTCTTCGACCTGACCCAGCTGCGAGGGCTGACCCCCGACTCGGAGCGGGTCTTCACCGAGACCGCCCGGTACGACGGGATCTTCTCCGCCCACAACATCGTCATCAACCAGGATACCGGATTCGCCTACGTCGTGGGGGCGAGCATGGGTGGAACCACCTGCGGCGGCGGCCTTCACATGGTCGATATCCGGGACCCCTCCAATCCCACCTTCGCCGGCTGCTTCCAGGACGCCTCCACCGGTCTCGCCGGAACCGGCTATTCCCACGACGCCCAGTGCGTCCTCTACCACGGACCGGATGCGGACTACGCCGGTGCCGAGATCTGCCTGGGAGCGAACGAGAACGCTCTCTCCATCGCGGACGTGACCGACAAGGAGAACCCGGTGGGCATCTCCACGGCGCGCTACCCGAACTCCGCCTACCTTCACCAGGGGTGGGTGAGTGAGGATCACCGGTACTTCTTCATGAACGACGAGGGCGACGAGATCGCCGGGACGGCTCCGCGCACCCGCACTCTGGTGTGGGACATCCAGGACCTGGACGATCCCATCCTGGTCGCGGAGCACCTGGGGACCACCGCGGCTTCGGACCACAACCTGTACGTGAGCGGGAACCTCATGTACCAGTCCAACTACGTGAGCGGACTGCGGATCCTGGACGTGAGCGACCCGGAGAACCCGGTGGAGATCGGGTATTTCGACACGGTTCCCCAGGGCACGGACGACCCGGGCTTCGCCGGCTCCTGGAGCAACTATCCGTTTTTCGAGAGCGGGACGATCCTGGTCACCAGCATGCGTGAGGGGCTCTTCCTGCTGAAGCGGAAGGAGCGCCGGGCCGTCCTGTAGAGGCGGCCCTGACCCTTCAGCGCTGAACGAGGTCCTGGAGGAAGGTGATGGCCCAGGGTGATTGAAGGCCCAGGAGGATGTGGACCAGCACCGTGTAGGCCACGACCGCCCCACAGGTCAGGCCCAGCAGCACGGCCGCCTCGGTGAGTCGCCGGTAGCTCGCCACTCGGAACCCGTCGGATCGGTGACCGAGTGGCGTGGCCAGCAGGAAGAACGACACTCCCAGCATGAAGGCTCCGGAGATGACCCAGGGCTCGCGGTGGGGAATCGACAGGATCACGGATGCCACGAAGGACCCGGCTACCGGAGGGATGAGGACGAAGAGGAGGATCATCAGCACCCCGGCCTGACGCAGGGTAGGGTGGTGGCGAGCCGACCGATGCTCCCCCACGGGCGCTTCGACGCCCTGCCCTTCCGCCATGATCCTCTGCTCCGCCGGTTCTTGCATCCTATCTCCTGAGCCCCACCGCTCTGCCGTCCAGGTCCCATGCGGGCTCCGGCGAGATTCCAAGGTGGGCCAGCGCGGTAACCGCCACGTCCACGATCTCCGGCGTGCCCGGGAGCGGTCCGCGGAGCGCGCCCGAACCGGACGCCAGGTAGAAGATCGTGGACTCCGCTTCCGAGTCGCCCCCGTGACCGCCGTCCGGCCGCCGTCCGTGGTCCGTGCTCACGAGGATCAGCCAATCCTCGTCGCCGTATCCAGGGCGGTCGCGCATGGCGGCCAGGAGGCTTCCCACACGGCGATCAGCGTCGGCGATGGCGGCACGGTACTCCGCCCCGATGGATCCGTGCTGGTGGCTCGTCTCATCCGGCGCCCCCAGGTACACGAAGAGGGCATCCGGATCACCGGTGCGGAGCTCCCGCACCGCCAACTCCGTGGAGAGGGAGTCGGCCTCGTCCCAACCGATCTCGTAGCCATCCGGGGCGTGCTTCACGTCCGGAGCGTCCCCGATGAGAGGCCCGCCGGAGTCTTCACCCACGAGCGGAGGCCAGTCCGCCACCACCACGGTGCGCAGGTCGGGTCGTACCGACTCGATCCGCGTGAGAAAGTCCGGGTAGCGCTGATAGTTATTCCCCGTGAAGTCGTTGGACGTCACGCCGTGCTTCTCCGGCCATACCCCGGTGAGCATGCTGGACCACCCCGGTCCACTCACCGTGGGGCGTCCCGTGCGCGCGCGGTCGGAGTAGGCGCCCTCGGCGATGAGCGCGTCCAGATTCGGTGTGCCCACCTCGGCGAGCACGTCCGGCCGCACCCCGTCGATCCCGATGAGCAGGACCTTTGGGCGGGAAGCGTCCCCCCGGGGGGCACATCCCCCCACGAGGAGTGTGGCGATCAAGACCCAACGCGATGACCGGCCCACGAGGGTCCTGGACAGTGACAGCGTGCGTGTATGGTGCCGTGAGTTGATCGGCATGGACGGAGACGGGGAGGGGACGTTCTTCGATTGGCTCGACGTTGAGCAACATTGGCTTCACGGGCGCCATGTGCAATCGCTTTCTCGACTACTCGTCCGCCGGTTCCCGGACCGGGCCCTACCGGAGATCGGGACCGCCCTCGCGAGGTCCCTCCTCGCGGGGGCAGGCCGGCGACCGGGCAATCAGGGATCGCCACCGAGGAAGGAGAGGACGGAGAGCATCAGGGACACGGTGTTCTCCGGGGCGAGGATGTCGCCAGCCAGGACGTGATAGTCCCCTCCCTCCCCGCCCTGGACGGCCAGGAGCGCCTTCTGGCGGGACCCCAACCGGGGTACGAGCTCCACGACCCTCGACGCATCCACCACACGATCCTGCGTGGAGTAGGCGACCAGGGTCGGAGCCCGGATCCCCGCAGGATCCTGTTCCCTCACCAGCTTCACGAGCCCCATCATGGGGAGGAGTGCTTTCACCGGATACCGCTCGGTCCAGAAGCGCGCCTGCTCCTCGTTTCGAGGCGTGAAAGCCCGTTCGGATCCCATCACCAGGCGCGCGATGGTCCCGCCCCAGGGCCAGAGGAGCACCTCCGCGGTGCGGTCCCGGGGTCCGAGGTTCGGGGAGATGAGGATCACCCCGGCGATCCGATCCCTCCAACGCTCCTGCGCGGCAAGCCAGAGGGCCAGAGTCCCACCGGTGGACGTTCCCATGAGGATGACCCGCTCCCCAACCCGCGCCCCCACCGCCATCGCTTCCTCCGCATCCTGGAGCCAGCTCCGTACTGAGGCTTCGGCCATGGCTCCGGGCGACCGTCCGTGCCCGGTGAGGCGGGTCAGGAAGAGATTCGCTCCCAGCGAATCGGCCACCAGCTGGGGAAGAGGGGCCACCTCCTGACGACTGGCGGAGAATCCATGCAGGTAGACCAGGGACCGGCGGGTCACCTGCGGATCCGACGAGTCCGCCCAGATCACCTTCTTCTCGGTCCCCGGGACGAGGTCGTTGAAGCGGCTCTCGGCGATCTGGAGATAGTCCTCGACCCCCTGGACGCCGGACCCGGGCAGCTCCGGGGCACCCACGTCCGTGTCCACGGGAATCGTGGGGCCGAGGGCGAACAGGACCCCCCCGGCGACCACCAGCACTCCGGAGACCGTGAAGAGCCGTCCCATCAGCCCTACGCGCCCCCGCGGAGGACCCGGGCGCCCACAGCCCGTGCGGGTGCGCGGCTCGGCCTCATGGCTCCCGGGCCTCGCCGGCCCGTGGCAGGGAGACATGAAGGTGGTCCGCGGATCCCTCGTGGCGGAGCACCTTGAACCCCATGGACCGGAAGCCCCACTCCACCAAGCGGTTCCGCCACTCTGGCCGCCCGAGGGTGCGGAGGTCCAGCGCGTGTACGTACCCGTCCGCCTGGGCGTAATGCCGTGATGCATCCAGGGGGCTCAGGCCCATGGCGACATAGTCCGCCGGCTCCCTACGAGTGTCGGTCACCACGGCGTCGCGGTCCACGAGCACCAGCACGGTGGATGCGACTCGCAAGAGAGGATGCAGGGCCCGGTACTCGGCGCGAACCGCATCGCCCTTCACGTTCCGCACCCCGATGTAGAGGACCGCGTACCCCACGAACACCACAGCGAGGAGCATGCCGGCCCTGGCCAGGAGACGCCGAAGCCCCCCCGGCACCTTCAGCAGCCGCGAAACGAGCCATAACGCCGCACCGATGGCGGCCGTTGCATACCCGAGCCCTACTCCCACCGAACCCCACGGGCCCAACTCCCAGGCGGTGTGCGCGTGGACACTCCCACGGAGCAGCAGGACGAACGGAACCGATGCCCCGATGAGGCTCAGCGCGAGCGCCCATCCGACCCGCCGTCCCCACCCCCGGGTTCGGGCGCCCGCCATCCCGTTCGCCTCGGCATCCCCTCCGCCGACGCGCCCCCCCTGATCAGGGGAGACCCCCAGATCCGAGATGTCGATCCGCAGGTTGCTCATGTCCAGGTCCCCCGGCTTCGCGCGAGACTCCGCTCCACCCTCCGTACGAGGTAGAGGTTCGCGCCGGTTCGTCCACCCAGAAATGCGAGGAATGCGGCCGTCACGCCGACCATTCCAAAGACCCATCCCCCGAATACGAACACGGCAGCGATGAGCAACACCTCCACAGTCGTCGCCACCGTGATCGGTCCGGTCCGGCGAGCCTGTACCAGAACGGCACGCTGGTACGAGAGCCAGACACTGAGGGCCGGAAGCGGGACGAGGATGCGCGCCGGCCAGATGGCGAAGGCCGCAAGCTCGGGCTCCAGTCCCGACACCCGCACGAACCATACGTCCGCCAGGGGGGTGAATGCCACCATCGCGAGTGCCGCCGACGAGCCCAGACCCAGCCAGACTGCGAATCGCCTCACAGGCTCCACGTGCTCGTGTTCGTCTCCCAGCAGGGCGATGGCCGCCTCCTGGAAGCTCAGCCCCAGGCTTCGGAAGATGAAGGAGAGCGCATGGACCACCGGGAATACGGCGAGTGACTCCAGGGGATACGGCGCCCGGCCCATGAAGAAGGTGAGCATGGGCTGCACCGTCAGGCCGATCAAGGAGGTGAGAGCCAGCGGATAGTAGAAGCGGGCGATGCCCGTGTAGGTGAGGCCCCGACCCGGGCCCGACTCCGCCGGGGGAGTGCGCCGAAGGGAGAGGACGGTGTTCCGAGCCATCCACTGGGCCATGACCGCTTCGGCCACGACGCCGGCGGAAAGGGATGCGGCACCCACCCAGGCCCCCGGCCACCCCGCCAGCTGATACAGGCTGACCGCCACACCGGCCATCACCAACAGGCGGATGACCGTGCCATACGCCACGAGCCGGGTCCTGCCGGAACGGATGAGCAGGCCGTGCAGAAACCGCCGATACCCGATGGCGGCGGGCCAGGGCAGAAAGAGCCATAGCGCACCGTAGGTGATCTGCGAGACCTCCGGCGGCAGACCCACCACTCCTTCCATGAGCAGCGCGTGCACGGACGGGATCAGCACTGCCAGCAGGAGCCCGGTGGCCAACGCGTTGAGAGCCCAGGTGAAATTCCGCAGCCTGCGGTACGCCTCCCGGTCCCGCCCGAGAGCGGTGGCCGCGCTCATGAGCATGATCACCGGAGCCTCCACCAGGATGGCGAAGGCGTAGGCGACGCCGTAGGCGGCCAGATTGAAGGTGGGATCCCCCAGGCGCGCGATGACGGCAGCCAGGAAGGGACCCTCCGCCGCCATCATGAGCCACGTGGCGGCCAGGGGGACCCAGAAGACGAAGATGGATCGGGGGGTCGGTTTCACGGGTCGGGCCCAGGCGTGGATGATGGCTGTAAGGTATCCGCCTTGCCACCGATGGGGACCCCACCTCTCTTGAGGTGGATCCACTCGCCTCACTGGAGACAGTCATGGACGTCGCGGCCGCCTATACTCCCCTCCAAGTCCCTTCGCACCACCCCGACGGCGGCACCGGATTCGGCGCCTGTCGCCCTTCCCTTCCTGGTGTCGGCGGGGGGGGGCTTGGCGGAGTGCCACAGAGCGGGGTCCGAGCCCGGACCGCGAGCACCTGGCTCGCGGCCCTCCTCCTGCTGGCCTCATCCGCGTGCGCTCCTGCCGAGAGCACACCCGAATGGCGCGTGGCGGTGATCTCGTTCCAACACGAGACGTGCACCTTCTGTCCCGGTGGAGATGTGACGGTGGAGGACTGGACCCGGCTCGCGCCTCCGGCCGGGGGTGAGGAGCTCCTCGCGTCCGGCAGCTACGTCCGGGGCTTCCGCGACCAGGCGAGGGCATTCGGAGACATCGAGCTGGTTCCCCTCACCTCACCCCTGGGAGTCTTCGGCGGATCCTCTCGCAGCTGGAACACGCAGGAGACGTTCGACCACTTCCTGGGACAGATGCTGGAGGAGCTCGAAGCAGCTGGAGACGTGGACGGCGTATACCTCGCCCTGCACGGAGCCATGGCCGTTCGGGACGTTCCTCGCCCCGAAGCCGAGATCGCCCGTCGTTTTCGTGAGGCCGTGGGCCCCGACGTGCCCATCGCCGGCACCTTCGACCTCCACGGCAACGAGGACTCGGAGTTCCTGGAGTGGGCGAACTTCGCCTTCGTCACCAAGCGCTACCCTCACTACGACGCCTACCTGCAGGGAGAGCGGGCCGCGCGCGCCCTGCGAGAGGCCATGAGGGGGGCGTACCGGTCCGCCACCGCGACCCGGAAGCCGGGCGTCATCACCCCCACGGTCCTTCAGTGGACCGGGGCATCGCCCTCCATGGACATCATGGAGCGAGCCCGCCGCTGGGAGGCTCGTGAGGACGGCGCCTTCGTATCGGTCTTCTACGGCTACCCGTGGTCGGACGTCCCGGACGTGGGTGCCACCGTTCACGTCATGACCAACGACGACCCGGAGCTGGCGAATCGGATCGCCGACGATATGAACGACTTCATCTGGCGTGTGCGGGAGGACTTCGCCATGGGTCGGCTCCCCATGCCCGATTCGGCCGCCCGGCTGGTGCGGGCAGCGCTGGCCGCCGGAGAGATGCCGGTGGCAGTGGGCGACCACAGCGACCGGCCCGGCGACGCGACCCACATCCTCCGGGCCTTCGAAGCCAATCGGATCGGCAAGACTCTCTACGGCGCCATCACCTCGCCGACGACGCTCGCGGTGCTCCAGGAGACCGCCGCCCAGGCGGGAGATCCGTTCCGCGCCGAGATCGGGGGCTTCACCCCGTCGGGGGGAGAGCCCTATCCCATCGATGGCACTCTGGAGTATTTCGGTGAGTGGCAGGGGTACGACCAGGTAGCGGTCGTGTCGTTCGGAAACGGTAACGTGGTGATCCTCACACCCGCGTACACGCAGATTACCTCCCCCGACGCCTTCCGGGCCGTGGGCCTGGATCCCGCAGACTTCGACGTCTTTGTGGTGAAGTCCCGGGTCCACTTCCGACGAGGCTTCGACGAGACCGGGTTCGCGCCCACCATCATCGTGGTGGAGGCGCCCGGGCCGTTCGTGGGCACCACCTTCCTCGACGCCCTTCCCTACCGGAACGTGGACCTCAGCACCCTCTATCCCTACGGCACGCCACCCGAGCGACGGTAGACCGGGGAGTGCGCTAACGTCCGCCCTCTGCGCGCACGCTTACCCCTTCCTCCACATCGTCCCCGGGGTAGAGGATCACAACGTCCCCGTCTTTCAGGCCGGCGAGGACCTGGGCGTAGCGGCTTCCCCGCATTCCGAGTTCGATGCGCCGAAGACGTGCTCGCCCGTTCTCCAAGGCAAATACGCCCCACCCGGAGTCCGCCCGAAAGAGGGCGCTCACGGGGACCCGGAGCACATCGTCGGCCTCCCACTCCACCAGGGCGACGTCCACTCGGTAACGATCCCCCAGGACGAATGAGGAGGAGTCGAGTTCCACCACCACGTTCACGCGCTGCTCCTCCACACCAAGGGGGGAAACCCTCGTGAAGGCCGATGGCTCGACTCGCACGATGTGTCCACGAAGCGTGTCACCTCCGGGGCCGGGGCTGACATACGCCGCGGCCCCCACCGTCAACCGGGTGGCATCTTCGGTCAGCACCTCGACGACGACCTCCAGATCCCTCGGATCTCCAACCTCCAGTACCGGAGAGCCCGCGATCACTGGACGCTCGCACTCCTCATAGAGGCGGAGCACGCGGCCATCCGCTGGAGTGCGCAGGAGCGTGGGCTCCCCCTCCGGCCCCCCGGCCCCCAGAAGGGCCGCCCGGGCGGATTCCACCGCATGGGCCGCCGACGCCGTCTCCTCCCGGGCTTGATCCAGGGCGAGGCCGGCTGAACTCTCGGCGGTCCGGGCCTGGTCCATGCGCTGGTCCGTAATCGACCCCGGCATCGCTCGGGCGACCTCCTCCAGCCTGGCCAGAGCCCTCACGGATTCTCCCCACGACGCCTCCGCTCGTCCCTCACCGGCCAGCGCCGCGCGCCACCCGGCCTCTGCGCTCTCCAGGCGCGCCTCGGCTTCCAGCGTGGCTCGACTGTCCAGTGGCAGCGGGTAGACCCTGGCCACCACCTGCCCTGCGGTGACCGTGTCGCCTACTTCGCACTGCAGGCGCTCCAGCCGCCCAGTGACGGGTGCGGAGAGCACGAACCGCTCCTCCACGCGCGTCTCGCCATCCTCGTCCACGATGACGCGAACGGGGCCCCGGTCGATGCTGGACACCTCGACTCCCACGTGGTCGGGACGGAGGAGAAGAAACAACGCCACCGCCACCGTGAGGAGGCCCGACGCCCCGATGATCTTTCGTCTTCCGATCTTCATGGAAGGTCACTCCCGTGTCTTGAGCACGGCGATGAGGTCGATGCGGTCGAGGCGCCGTCGCACCAGAAGCCCGGAGAGGACCGCCGACGCGACGACGATCACCGCAGCCTCAAGATAGGTGACGGGATCCACCACCACCGGGAGACGGAAGAGCTCCGCTTCGAACCGAATCATGACAATGAGGGTCAGGAGCCAGCCAAGTCCCAGGCCCACGGGAAGCGCAGCCATGAGAAGCACCCCCTGCTCTCCGAGGAGCATGCGGGCCACCTCCCTGCGGGAGAATCCCAGAACCCGCAGGCTGGCCAGCTCTCGACCCCGCTCTGAAAGGGCCACGCGGGTCTGGTTGTAGACGATGGCCATGACCAGCGCCGCCCCCAGAATCAGCGTGGAGGTCAGCGCGATGAGGAAGCTTTCTTCGATGGTGTCGTTGAAGGCCTGCACCAGCACATCCTTCACCACTACGGTGGAGATTCCGGGCACATGCTTGAGCCGGTCATAGAGTTGGTCCTCCATAGCGGCGTCCACTCGAAGCCACGCTCCGGACACCGTGCCCGATTCCCCCAGCAGATCGTAGAGCGTCCCCATCTCGACGTAGACGTCCCCCCCCATGAGCTCGTCCACCAGCCCAGCCACCACCATGTCCCTCACCGGGCGATTCCCTTCCGTCACCTCGACCCGGACCCTATCCCCGGGGGCCAGTCGCAGCCGTTCAGCGAGCATGCGGCTCACCAGGAGCCCATCGACGGGAGGTGCTTGGACCCTGAAGGAGGCGTCCACGATCTGTCGGAGTCGGTTTCCGGGCACCAGTCCCATGAGCGCGGCTCTCCGCTCGCGATGGCCTTTCACGAGCCGGATCGGTGCCACGCGAATCGGCTCCGCCAAGAGCACCCCCGGGAGGTGCTGGACCTCGCGGAGCGCCCCACGGGAACGGGGCGTCTCGAAGTAGACCGCGACGTCCTCCCGGTAGACGTGGTCGAACTGGAGGTCCGCCACGACGTCGATGGCGTCGAACATGGAAAGGAGCGACACCAGGACCCCCAGCGAGAGAGCGATCCCCGCCACTGTGCTCAGTGACTTCCACCGGGCACGCGTCACGTTCCGGCTGATCATCCGCCCCCCCGGACTCAGTGCCGCCCACCATCGGCTCCGCTCCATGCGGCTCTCATGGAAGCTGGGAGGCGCCGGGGGCGCCATGGCCACTGCGGGGGCCAGCCGAGCCACGCTCCGAGCCGCCGCGAGGGCCCCGGCGATCCCCGTGACGAGCGCGATTGCCAGCGCCGCCCACACCACCGCCGGATCCAACACGAATTCCGCTTGGGGAAACTGGTAGAAGCGGGCGTACACACCGGCCATGCGATCGGCCAACCAGACCCCCAGCACAGTCCCGAGCGCGGCACCCACCACTACGGGAAGCAGCGCCAACTTGACGTAGTGCGCCGCCACCGTGGAGGGCGAGAGCCCGAACGCCTTCATGAGCCCAATCTGCTCTCGCTCCATCCGGACCAGCCGGAGCATTGTGGTGTGGAGCAAGAACGCGGTGACCAGAAGAAAGAGGCCGGGGAAGAAGGAAGCCGTCACCTGGGTCTCGTCGATCTCGGACGTGACGAACACGTGCGACAAGTGGTGGTCCCGGTCGTAGCTTCCCACGCCCCCGTAGGGCTCGAGCAACTCGTCGAACGCCGCGAGTACCGCCTCTACCGATGCGCCGCGCTCCAGCCTCGCCACCACATCGTTGAAGCCTCCTCGCATTTCGAAGGCGGTGGACATGGCGTCGTGGCTCATCCACATCGCCCCGAAACGGCGGTTGTCTGGGAAAACCGTCCCCACGCCGCTCACCTCGTAGATGAATTCCGGGGAAAGGGCTGTGCCCACCACCGTGAGCCGCTGCCACCGTCCGTTCAGTACCGCGCCGAATGAGTCCCCGACCCGCAACCCGTTCGCCCTCGCGAAGGCGGCACTCACCACCACCTCATCCCGCCGTCCACCTTCGACCATGCGACCGGACTGGAGGTACAGCCGGTTGAGCTCGGGCTCGCCAGATGACGGGATGGAGACTAGCCGCCCCGTGGCCGGCTCGGTGAGACCCGGCACGTCCAGGAGGACATCTCTTACGATCCGCACGTAGATCGTTTCCACTCCGTTCACGGCCGCGAGACGGTGCTCCAGCGTGGAGGGCGCTCGCACCGCGTGCGCGAAGACGTCTCCGAACCCGTACCCGCTGTAGTAGACTTCCTGGCTCCCCCGCAGATATCCATTCATGGAGCGCAGCATGATGAAGACGGCTACACCGCACCCTACGAGGACCGCCACCGCCGTGAGCTGTCCCTTCAGATGGAGCGCATCGCGCAAGACCTTCAGGTCGAGGGTACGCATGGTCGGACCTCACCACTCGATATCGGATGGGGAGGCGCGTACGGCGTTTCTTTCCTCCTGCACGATGCGGCCGTCCCGCATGCGCAGGACCCGGTCCGCCAGGGAGGCGATGGCCGCGTTGTGGGTGACGAGCACCGTGAGCGTGCCGGTCTCCCGGTTCACCTCGTCGAGCACCTCGAGGATCCGCTTTCCGGTCTCGTAGTCGAGCGATCCGGTGGGTTCGTCGCACAGCAGCACGTCTGGCTGCTTGGCGATGGCCCGTGCAATGGCTACGCGCTGCTGCTCCCCCCCGGAAAGTTGGGAGGGGAAGTGGTTGATGCGCTCGCCGAGCCCCACCAGGGTCAGCGCCTCCCCGGGGGCCATGGGCTCCTCCGAGATCTCCGTGACGAGTCGGACATTTTCGAGTGCCGTGAGACTCGGCAGGAGGTTGAAGAACTGGAAGACGAAGCCAACGTGCTCACGCCGGAACCGGGTGAGTTCCGCTTCACCGGCGTCCGTCAGGCGGTGGTCCTTGAAAGTGACCTCGCCCGTGGTTGGAGTGTCGAGACCCCCAAGGATGTTCAGGAGGGTGGACTTCCCGCTTCCGGAAGGTCCCAGGATTACCACCAGTTCACCTGCGCGAAGATCCAGATCGGTGGAGTCCAGGGCACGCACCTGGACCTCTCCCATGTGATAGACCTTCGTCAAGCCCCTCGCCCTGAACACCGGGTCCGACCCGGCGTCATCTCGTTCCTCGGGATCTGCGGATACCGTCACGGGGTGCGCCTGCGGGGCAATGCCTCCGATGGCCACCTTGGACCGATCCCTCGGGGTGGGCCGTGACATGGACATCCCCCTGGGGCCTCTCGTTGCGACCAAGCGGGCCCTGGCCCGGTGGCTCCCCGGATTCCGGGCGAGGACCGCGAGGGCCCGCAGCGCCGGGTGCGACTCTCACTCCGGACAAAGCGGGTCCTATCCTCAAGGTGCAGGCCGACGGCCTCGGCGTCTGTGGGAGATCCGCCGGAAGTCCTGTGGGGAGTGAGTGGGCCTCCCGTCCCGTTCATGCCTCCCCCCACGCTCCACACAAGTCGCGTTGGATCCGCGTACCGCGGCTGGGGCGTTCGCCGCACCGCACAAGCGTTGCGGTACGAGACCCGTCGTGACCGGCCGCTCTACCGTATCTGTACCGACGTCGCTTCCATTACGACCGCCGAGCCCCCGGCCATGGCGTCGTAATACCTCGCGAACCGTTCGCTCTCGAAGCTGTCGTACTCGCCCAGGCTGTGAGCCCACCGATACCCGATGGGCTGATACCAGAGCTCCACGTCAACCGCGAACGGACCACCCTCCGCCGGCACCGGGATGCGCAGAAGCACGTCGTCGGCGCCACCGGTGAAGTCGTCGTCTGCGACGGCGCCGCCGTAGACCGCTACGTCCTGATGAGAGCTTTCTTTCCGGAAGCCTCTGGGAAGGATGCGGTTGTCCTTCACGAAGCGGACGCCGTAGCTGAGGCCCGTGGTCACCTGGTCTCGCCAATCCACCATCACGGACTCCCAGATCTGCACCTGGTCCGGGGCCGTGATGACCCGGTGATGCGGCTCGTATCGAGCCCCGTCCAAGTCGTTGTCGTTCCCCTGGATGGAGCCATCGGCCCGGAAAGCCCCGGACTCGAAGACGGTCTCGCCGCCACCATCCGTCACGGTGATGTGAAGCCACGCGCGGCGCGACGGATAGGCGGTGGGAAGCTTGTGTCCGCCCTGGTTCTCCACCCGGATCCGGGCTGAGAGCTCACCCTCGGCAAGGGAGGTCCGATCCACCGTGACCCGGGCCGCGCGCGCCTGAAGATGCTCCACGGTTCGCCTCACCGCTGCGTCCAGCTCCTGGGGAAGGGCCTCCACCCCCAGCTCGTCCCGGTACCGGTTCAGCATCCCGAGCATGAAGAAATTCCCGCCCCGGAACACGTGCCGGCTGACATCGTCGCGCGGCTGCCCCAGCACCCGAGTGACGGGGACCGGCTCCGGGACCAGGGGCATGTGGCACGACTGGCAGCTGCGCCCTTCCTGCGCGTACACGCTCTCGCGCCACTCCAGGTAGGGTACCTGTTCCGGGAGCTCACCCACCTCGTTCCCTTCGTCGTCGTAGGCGTGGGTGTAGAGGGTGTGGCACGACGCGCAGACCTCGGAGGCCTGGATGTGCACCCCCTGGCCGGGAATGAACCCGGTGGCCGACTGCATCAGGGCCTTCCGGCCCGGATCGACCTGGAACGGGCCCAGAATGGCCCGGTCACCCCAGGGCGTGGACTCGTCCACCTTGAATCCTCCGGTGAAGCTGGAGGGATCACCTAGCCCCTCCGGCTGGATCTGGTGACAAGCGGAGCACGACGCTCCATCGGCGGCCAGAGTGGCGCTCCGGGTACCGGACCCGCCCGCCGGCAGATTGGCGAAGACCCCTCCCTGTCCACCGGTCATGTGGGCTTCGTACCGGGCCATGGGCATGTGGCAGGTGGCGCACTTGTCCTCTATGGCTCCCGCGATCCCCGGATGATCCAGCGTCTCGCGCCGAACGGCTGCCTGCCAGTAGGGGTCCCGGGCGGCGTTGGCCATCATCGAAGCCCGCCAGTCGAAGCCGATGGACACGTCCTCGCCGGTGGATGTGGACACCCCATTGTGGCACGCCATGCACCGGTCCGCCGTCTCGAAGAGGGCGGTAGCCACCGCGTGGTTGTCGGGCAGATCCGCTGGGGCGGGCGGGGGTGGAGCCGCGTCCGGGTTCAGCAGGACGAGGGAGGCGAGGCTGATGAGGGCGATGAGGATGAGCGACATGGGTCTCTCCGGTTTCGGGCCTACCAGCCCTCGAAAAATCCGCCGTCGAACCAGTCCCAGAGGACGTAGAGATAGAGCCCGGCTCGTCGGATGTCCGCATCGGTCAGGGGGAAGAGCACGCCGATGTTGGCCTGGACGTGCTGACGCGTGTTCAGCGTCACCTGGAGCTGGGGAATGAGATCCCACCCCCACTCTTCCCCGTCTTCGAGCTCACGCTTGGCCTGCACCTCCACCATGGGACTCCAGGCTCGGCCCCAGGCGCCGTGCGTGAAGGTTCGTCCCAGCCCCCCTCGGAGGACGGCCTCGTTCGGCGCGTCCGAGTTGGCAGGGGCCTCGAAGACGCCCTGGAATTGCAGGAAGCTCTCCGCCGGTAGGATCTGCCCCCAAGAGGCGAAGGCCTCCCACACCGCGTATCCGTTGCCGAACCCGTCGTCTTCCTTCCCGGTGGGGAGCTTGACCTCCGCGCCCAGGGAGAGGATGGAGCCCCGTTCCCGGGAGTGGAACAGGGCGTGCTTCACGCCCAGCGTCAGGTCACCCATCCCGCCGATCCACTCGTCGGAATCTGCCTCGATGCCCCCCCTCTGACGGATCCCGAAGGGCACCAGGACCTCGATCTGGCTCCGTGCTCCGAACCGCTGCTCCCACACCAGCGTGTTCATGACCGACCCGGCTCCGGACTCCAGTGGCGTGCCCATCTCCCACACCGCCTCGTCCTCCGGATACGCCTTCTCCGTGAACAGGGCCCGGGGAAGGTTCAGCTCGCCCCGCGGCCAGGCGTCATCGCCGCACAGGGTGCGGACATAGTCCATCACTCGCTGGAGCTGTTCCGGGCTCAGCACGCCTCCAAAGGCGGGCATCATGCGAGAGAAGCCCCGGGCCGGCCCGCCATCGTGGGCCACCGCTACCCAGTCGGCGTCCGGCTCGCGACTGGCGAACGTGCACTCGGTGAAGTCCGGGACCTCTTCCTCGAAGGCCAGGAACGACGGGTCTGCTCCCGTGCCGTCGATCCCGTGGCAATTGGCGCATGCCTCCCGGTAGAGTTCGGACCCGGTCATGCGCTCGTAGTCCGGGTGTCCCGGCGCCGACCCCGACTGGGCCATGAGCGGACTCGACGCGACGTGCGCAGCAGTGAGGGTCAGCACCGCGCCGACGAACGCGGATGCCGCGCGGGGAATCGAAGGCCGGATCGGCATACAGCCCCCCTGGATGAGCCCGGTGCGGTTCGGTGCCCGGGCAGCGGGGCTCCATCGCCGCCGGTACCTGAAAGCTGACGGCTGCTCAGCCATGGCGGCCATCGGGAGGCCCGGAGTGCCCCTTGTGGGGAAATTCCCCACACCATTGCCTGACGCGCGATGCGGGCGCTCTCAGCGGGGGAAACCCAGGCAAAAGGCCTGCGGCGAATGCTCGCCGTGGGCCTTCCTTCAGCTGCAAATGGTCTGCCGCCTCACTCCACCGGGAACGTCGTGAGCATCCCGTTCGCCTGGGCCCCCGGCACCTCCGCGATCCAAGCGTATTCGCCGGGTTGGAGCGTCACGGTGAAGTAGCCCGTTGCGCCGGCGGGCATCTCGTTCAGGCCGCCCAGAAACTCGGCTGGCGCCGGCGTGATGAGCCCCGTCGGCTGGGTCCAGTCCATCCACGCCTCCAGGGCGGAGAGGTCCTGGTCCTCCTGGAAGACGGGAGCCACCGCCTCCTGCTGGGACACCAGGCCCTGACCCTCTGGCACGCGCTCGATCACGGCGATATGGGTCATCGGTGACACGTTCCGGAACCGCAGGGTCGTCCAGCCCGACGGGATCTCGGACGGCATCTCGAACGACAGCCCGCGGGCCACCACCTCGACCACCCCGGTTCCGAGGTCACGGACTCCGATTCCGGCTCACCCGGCCCACAGGCCGTCCAGCACACCACCGACAGGACAAGCAGTCGGCGCACGGTCCAGACCTCCCTCGAGGTTGGATTCGAATCGCAGCGGCCTACGGGGTCGGGAAGACGTACGAGGCGCCAAGCCCCAGCGGGGCCCCCGACATCCAATAGAGGAGCAGGAAACCCGACCACGCCACGAGAAACGCGATGGAGTAGGGCAGCATCAGGGATGTGAGAGTGCCGATGCCGGTGCCCTTCACGTAGCGCTGGCAATACACCACCACCAGCGGGAAGTACGGCATCAGGGGAGTGATGATGTTGGACGACGAATCCCCGACCCGGTAGGCGGCCTGAGTAAGATCCGGAGAGATCCCCACCTGCATGAGCACCGGCACGAAGATGGGAGCCAGCAACGCCCACTTCGCGCTCGCCGAGCCGACGAAGAGATTGACGAACGCCGTCAGGAAGATGATCCCGACGATGGTGACGCCCCCCGGAAGGGCCAGCGCCTGGAGTCCCGCCGCGCCCTTCACCGCCAGGAGCGCTCCGATGTTGGATGCACCGAATGCATGGACGAAGAGGGCGCAGAAGAAAGCCATGACGATATAGTAGGCCATCCCCTCCATGGCCTTCGTCATGGCGTCCACCATGTCCTTCGAGCTCTTGAACACCCCCGAGACGTATCCGTAGACGACGCCGGGGATCAGGAAGAGCAGGAAGATGAGCGGCACGATGGACTGCATGATGGGAGCCGAAAACGAATTCAACGACCCGGTGGACGGGTCCCGGAACGGTGAGTCCTCGGGAGCCAGCGTGGCGGCGAGAATCACGAGGCCCAGCACCATGACGAGGGTGGCCCACCAGAACGCCTTCCGCTCGCGGGGCTGGAAGGTCCCCATGTCCGGCGCTTCGTCCGCGTCGTGGTCCACGGGGGTGGAGACGTTCAGCCGGGGCTCGATGACAGCATCGGTGATGAACCACCCCAACGCGATGATGAGCAGGCTGGAGGTTGCGGTGAAGAAGTAGTTGTTGAGCGGGTTGACCAGGATGTCGGGGGCTACGAGCTGCGCCGCCGGCTGCGTGAAGCCCTGGAGGAGGGGGTCCAGGGCCGACGGAACCGGGTTGGCGCTGAACCCGCCGGAGACCCCTGCGAAGGCCGCGGCGATTCCGGCGAGGGGGTGACGGCCGGCGGCGTAGAAGATGATCCCCCCGAGAGGGATGACCAGCACGTACCCCGCGTCCACCGCGCTGTGGCTGACGAGACCGACGAAGACCACGGCAGGGGCGAGGAGACGCTTCGACGTCTTGCTCAGCAGGAGCTTGATGCTCGTGTTGAAGTACCCCGCCTCGTCCGCTACCCCGACGCCGAGCATGGCCACCAGCACCACCCCGAGGGGGGCGAAGCTCGTGAAGATGGTGACCAGGTTGGAGAGGAAGGACGCCAGCGCCGGCCCCGTCAGGAGGTTGATCACACGGATCGGCTCCCCCGAACGCGGGTCGATGTCGGCGAACTCCACCGGCGCCAGCAACGCAGAGAGCCCCCACACCACGAAGAGGGAGAAGAGGAACAGCATCGCGGGGTCGGGCAGCTTGTTGCCGACGCGCTCGATGCCGCCCAGGAGGCGGTTGACCATGCCCGAAGGGGCTTTCGTGGGGGCGGCTTCCATGTGGGATGCTGAGGGGGTGCGGGGCCGGGAAAATGCGAGCCGGGAAGGTACGTTGAAGCCCTCACTCCTGACAGTCGCGCCGGTGGCTCCGGCACCGTCCAGCCTCCCTCCGCCGCCCGAGGACCCAACCGAGCCGATCCGCCGGCATCCGGCCCCTGACACGGCAAACCGGTTCCCCGTGGCCTTCTCGGTCCTCCTCTCCCTCTTGCCGCCGCCCCCCTTATGTGGGATCGTCCGTCGCGGCTCCACCCGAGCTGTTCCCTCCCGACCCGGAGTTCCCATGAGCCCCACAATGGCCCTTCCACCGATCATCCAAGGCGGCATGGGGGTGGCAATCTCCGGCTGGGCCCTGGCGAGGGCGGTGGCCGTCCACGGGCAGATGGGTGTCGTCTCTGGCACCGGCCTGGACACCGTCTTCGTACGACGCCTCCAGGACGGCGATGTCGGAGGGCACCTGCGCAGGGCGATGGAGCATTTCCCGATCCCGCAGGCCGTCGACGAGGCGCTTGGTTTCTTCCGACCGGACGGGCGCGATGAGGGGGAGCCATATGCCCTTCTCCCCATGTACGGACACCTGGTCGACAGCGCGCGCCACCGCCTGACCGCTCTAGCCAACTTCGTCGAAGTGCGTCTCGCCAAGCAGGGAGCCTCCGGGCCCGTTGGTATCAACCTGCTGACCAAGATCCAGACGCCCACTCTCGCCTCTCTCTACGGCGCGATCCTCGCGGGCGTCGACTTCGTTTTGATGGGCGCGGGAATCCCCCGGGAGATCCCGGGAGCCCTGGATCGGCTCGCGCGTCACGAGTCGTCCAGCCTCAGCCTGGACATGCCGGGATCCGAGAACGAGCAACTGATCTTCGATCCCCGGGATCTCTCGGGTGGACGGTCCATCGACGAATCGGACCGGCCACGTTTTCTCCCGATCGTGGCGTCGAATTCCCTGGCCATGGTCCTGGCCCGGAAGGCGAACGGACGGGTCGATGGCTTTGTCATCGAGGGCCCCACCGCTGGTGGACACAACGCCCCTCCCCGCGGTCCCAAGACGCTGAACGACCGGGGCGAGCCGGTCTACGGTGATCGTGATCTCGTCGACCTCGAGAGGATCGCCGACCTGGGGCTCCCATTCTGGGTCGCGGGTGGAGCGGGCCACCCCGGTCGGATCGAGGAGGTCCGGGCCCACGGCGGCGAAGGGATCCAGGTGGGGACGCTTTTCGCCTTTTGCCAGGAGTCGGGTCTCGCCGAGACGCACCGCCGGGCCGTCCTGGATCAGGCGGGGAGTGGGGCCGTCGAGGTGCTGACCGAGGATCGGGCATCGCCCACCGGGTTCCCCTTCAAGGCGGTCCAGCTCCACGGGACGCTCTCCGACGAGGGCGTATATCGGGGCCGGGATCGGATCTGCGACCTGGGGTATCTGCGCACACCCTACCGAAAGCCCGAGGGCGGGATCGGCTTCCGGTGTCCGGCCGAGCCCGAGGACACCTTCCTGAAGAAAGGCGGGGCGGCCGAGGACTTGCCGGGACGCAAGTGTCTCTGCAACGCGCTCATGGCTACCACGGGCCTGGCACAGGTCAGGGAGGGGCGACCGGGGAACGAGCCGGCGTATCTGACCGGTGGCGACGATCTGAGGGTGCTGGGAAGCTTCCTCGCGGGCCGGACGTCCTACACCGCGGCCGACGTCATCCAATACCTGTTGCCGGAGAACGAGTCGGCAGTGTGACCACGGCCGCCCTCCACGGCGGAGTTCCCTAGCCGCCCGAACTCAGGCTCGAGCCGCTATCGACTCCATGGCGGCACGACCCCGTTCATGCGTGCATACGCGATCGACTGACCCAGGTGCTCGTTCATGTGGGCGACGAGTTGAAACAGCACCGCCCACTTCGCCACGTCGCGGCCGTAGAGCCGCGTAGGAGCCTCGAAGTCCGCCTCGGACATGCCGTCCACCACCGAGCGGACGTGGTCCATGCTGGCGGCGAGGATCTCGAGCGCCACGCCCTTGTCAGTCACCTCCTCTTCCAGACCTGCGTACGCCCTGGGCGCGGCAACACCCATGTTCTGGTCGGGATACATGTAGTTGTATCGGGCGATGTGCATGTACACCTCCACTACCGACGCCACGCCTTCCGCGGGACGCCAGCCGTAGTCGGCCTCGGGCATCGCCTCGGCCAGGGAGACGAGCTTCCGCGCCGAGGACTCGAACTGACCCCGCCACTCATCCCGGAAGTCGGGTGGAGCGGACTGGGCGGAGAGAGGGGCCACCAGGGCGAAGGCCATGACGGCCTGCAGGGGGATGAAGCGGTTCCTGGGCATCGGAGCCTCCGGGAGGAAGGGTCGTCGGGAGGGCCTGCATGATACCATCTAGCCGGCTCCCAGGCAGGGAATCGGGCGAGAACGCCCACGATCTGCGGCAGCTCGCCGCCAGTCCGCTCAATCCCAGGCGCAGCTTCGCTGACCACCGGGACCCACACGGACTCGGCGTCGCCAGTTGGGGGCCTGCGAAGAACAGCACGAACGACGGTCCCTGGGCCGCAGCTGGCGACGTCGGTTTCGCCCCCACTTCAAGAGAGCCCTCAGGCACCCAAGCACCCGGATGCCTCACTTTGCATCCAATGGACCGAGGTGGACTTGAACCACCCACCTCACGTCCGCCGGGCATCGTCTGGTTCACCGCGAACCGGGGAGGACGATAGTCCCTTGACGAACCACTTGGGAAAGAATCCATGGGTCGCGGTCCTGCCGACCAGGAATCCCCGGACACGTGCATCTACCGAGGCATCCGGGCATCTACGTATGCCCTGCTGTGCCACCTCCCTACAGCCACCGCCAACGCCCCCCGACAGCGTCACAACCCAGCATTCGGAATCTTTTGGTGTCACCACTTCCCCCGTCAAAGCCACCTGAACCGAAGACTCGATGCAAAACGGCAATGGCCCCTCCCACCGCTCCGGTCACCCCGGAAGCCACTCCCATGCCAACCGGAAGGGGAACGGCCGCGCGCCGTATTTTCCCGACTTCGACGAGGCACCCTTCCTGGTCATCTGGGAGACCACTCAGGCGTGCGCTCTCGCGTGCAAGCACTGCCGGGCCGAAGCCCAACCGAATCGGCACCCCGACGAGCTGACCACCGACGAGGCCAAGACGATGCTGGAGAGCATCCGTCGATTCGGGCCGATCATCTTCGTCTTTTCCGGAGGGGACGCCCTCGAGAGACCGGACATCGTCGAACTCACCGAGTTCGGTACCCGGCTCGGTCTGCGCATGGCCATCACCCCGGCCACGACTCCCCTCTGTACGCGAGAGAGACTGGAGGAGCTATACACGGCCGGAATGTCTCGCGTCGCGGTGAGCCTGGACGGTCCGAACGCGGCGGTCCACGACGAATTCCGTCAGGTCGATGGGTCCTTCGACCACGGGCTTCGCATCCTGCAAACCGCCCGCGAAGTGGGCATGTCCACCCAGGTGAACACGGTGGTCGCCCGCCACAACGTAAACGACTTCAGGGTCATGGCAGACCTCCTGACCGATCTGGGAATCGTCTTCTGGGAGGTCTTTTTTCTCGTGCCCATGGGGCGTGCCCGACCGGAGGACGTGGCCGGTGCCGACGCCTTTGAGCACGTCTTCCACGACCTCTACGATCTCTCGAAGACGGTGCCCTTCGACATCAAGGCCACGGCCGCGCCGCAGTACGCGCGGATCGTCCTCCAGAGGAAGAAGACCGAGATGCGGGAGGGCACGCGGGACGAGGCCTCGGACATCCTCACGGACGGGGCCGCCCACTCGCTCAAGGACGGGATCGGGCGGGCCCGCGGCGTCAACGACGGCGACGGCTTCCTCTTCGTGAGCCACACCGGCGACCTCTTCCCATCGGGCTTCCTCCCCAAGGCGGCGGGTAACGTGCGCACGCACGACCTGATCGATGTCTACCGAAACTCGGAGCTCTTCGTGAGCCTCCGGGACAAGAACCAGTTGAAGGGGAAGTGCGGCGTCTGCGAGTACCGTCCGGTCTGCAGCGGAAGCCGGGCTCGGGCCTACGCCGTCACGGGCGACGCGCTGGAGGCGGAGCCGTACTGCGCGCACCTGCCGAGGCGCTGGGAGGAGATGGTCGCAGCGGGAGAAGTCCCTCCGGCGGACGAGTACTTCCGCGAACGTGCGCTCGCCCACGGCGTGCCTCTACCGGTGGCGACCTCTGGGAGGGAAGCTCAGGCGTAGAGCCACCCCAGGATCGTCAGAGTCAGCACGTCGGCGACCACCAGGCTCCAGCCCACCCGCTTCAGGTGCCGTGGGTGTACGGTGACTACGGCCAGGCCCCCCACCAGGAGCGCCTTCGGTAGCAGCGCGAGGACCGTCGTGTCGCCTGCCGGGGAGCCAGCGAGCACCAGTGCCGCGGCAGCGATGACGACGCCCGCTGCCGTGGGAGCCGCCCACACGGTCCATCGCCCCGGCCTACTCCCCTTGAAACGGCACTTCAGGGCGTGCACCGAGAGCGTGGCAAGCGCGAAGGAGGCGGCCCAGACCACCGCTGGCAGGTAGACGATCGACCGGTCGATAGCACCGGCACCCGCTACCACGCCGTGGAGCGACGCGAAGGTGACCGCCACGAAGAGCTCACCGGATAGCGTCTTGGTCCGCTTTGCCAGTAGGAGAACTCCGACCGCGACGGTCAGGCCCGCGGTGATAGCGGCGGGAATCCACGCCGCCGTTGCCGCCGTGAAGGCAAAGACCGTCACCGCGAGGATCGACACGGCGCCCAGCGAGAGGAGGCGGCGCCGGGAGGCGGCGCCATGGGACGCCTTCAGCCTGGCGCCCCGGGTACCGAGGAGAATCAGCGCCGCCTCGTGGGCCAGCAAGCCGGCCACTGCCACGGTGACAATCGCGGCGCCGGGGACGGACAAGCCGCCCAGCACGAGCCCGGACAGGCACGGGAAGGCCAGCATGGCATAGGCCCCGTGCTCCCGCGGTCTCAGGGGTCGCTCAGCCGACACCCGTACTCAGTCGAAGGCCTTCCGGCCTTCCACCGCAATGGACACCAACCCCCACACCAACGCCGACGCCACGGCGAGGTCCACGATTCCTCGCCAGGGCTCGGGGAGACTCCGCACCACGAGGACCGCGATCACGATGGACAAGGTACCGGCCCAGGCCCGGGTCCGGCTCCGGGCGCACCCCCCGATGAGGGACATCCCGTACAGGGGCGCCAGGAGCTGATGGTGTAGGGCCGCAGTCCCCCGCAGGTCCGCCGCTCGCCGCACCATCCGGGGCACCCACTTCCGTTGCAGCGCGCCCCACCCCTCTCCGACGACGAAGAGGAGCACCAGGAAGACCATGACCGCCCACTCGGCGGTCTCCATCCCGGCCTTCACCGTCTCCACCCCTCGGCCTCCGAGGCGCACGGCCGCAGTGGCGAAGAGGAGCGAGACGCCCCCCAGCGCCCACAGGACGGCGGCGACATCGCCCAGCCTACGCATGAACCCCGTCCCGCACCGGCGAACCGGCCAGCGCGCGGGCCGTCCGCTCGGCCTCGGCGAGTCGGCCCGGCAACCCGGGGCGGCTCCACCAGTTGCCGGCCACGCGGAGCCCCTGCGGGAGGGTCAGTCCTTCGAGCGCGCTCCATGTGACGTCCCATGCCGGCATGCGCTCGCGCTCGACCGAGAGCGGGCGGGCGTCGAAGCCGGTGCAGGCCCTGAACTCCTCGGTCGCCCGCTCGGCCAGTGCGTCGACGGGCATGTCGGCGACCTCCGGATGTCGGGCGCCTCCGAGGTAGGCGGTATAGAGATTCGCGCGCCCGAAGAGGCTGTCGTTGTAGGTGACCCCGCGGAGCGCCAGGTGTGGCTCGGTGAAGGCCACCTGGAACCCGAGCCCTCTCAGGTCTGTGTCGGCGTGGAGGTGCACCACGGCGAGGGGGTTGTAGCGCAGGCTCGCCACCTTCTCCGCCACCCGCGGCGCCACATCGGAGAGCAGTCGTGCCGTGACTGGAGCTGGAGCGGTCAGGACCACGGACTCGACTTCGATCACCTCACCCTCGAGTTCCAAGGCCCATCCGCTCCCGGCCTCCCTGATGCTTCGGACCGGGGCTTCCAGGCGCAGCCGCGGCCCCAACTGCTCAGCCACAGCCCTGGGTAGCGTGTGCATCCCGCCGCGGAAGGTGCAGGCGGGGGGAGGGCTCACCCTCCCGCCCCGCCGAAGGAGGGGAAGGATGAGTGACCGGCGCACCCCGAACTCGCGGAGGACGTGGATTAGGGACAACCCCACCCGCATGTCGGCCGGGTCGGACCCGTACAGTCCCCCGTAGAGGGGGGCGATGAGCGTCTCATAGAGCTCCCGCCCGACCTTCCGGGTGAAGTAGTCCGACACGCGTTCCTCCGGGTCGGCACCCCAGGTGAAGGGCTCCAGCGCCAGGCGCAGCTTCCCCGGCAGGCTGACGATGTCGGAGGTCAGGAAGGCTCCCGGGCTGAAGGGCACGGTCCGAAGGCGTCCCCCCCGATAGACGAAGAGGTCCAGGCCACGCGGCGCCTCCAGCACCTCGTCTGCCAGCCCAACCTCCTCCACAATCCGCGTGATGCCCTTGGTCAGCCGGGCGCGCTGCGGTCCCCAATCCAGGATGCGACCTTCGACCTCCGCACTACGGATGACCCCTCCGGGGCGGGACCCGGCTTCGAGGACGACGTAGTCCGCCCCCCGCTTCTCCAGCTCCCAGCCCAGGGTCAGCCCCGTGATTCCTCCTCCGACCACCGCGATCACGACGGGTGCCTCAAGCCCCGGTAAGGTAGGGGCTGGGCTCGACGTCCCGGTGCCCGTTGGTGCACCAGGTGCAGTCACCCGGCCGGCAGCGGCACGCCCCGAGCACACCGCTTCCCGTGGGGTCCTCCGCCGTCACCTCCTCCACGAGATCCGCCATGTACGCGGCGAAATCGGGGTGGTCGTGAGGAATCGGGACCCGGTGAAACTCCTTTCCGAGACCCTCCACTAACTCCCGCATTTCGCCGTCCAGTTCAGCGAGTGTCTCCGACTGCTCCTTCATGAAGGAGATGGGCGCAACCACCAGGGTCCGCTCCTGTATCTCGGGAATCCGCTTCTCATTGTCGGGCTGGGTCCAGGGAATCCCGCGATTCGAGTGATTCTGGAAACCGACGGCCCAGCGCTCCGTCCCCAGCGCCGCCGCCACGTCCCGACAGTGCTCGAAGACGTAACGATCGTATCGGTTGCCGTCACGGAGGTACTTCAACGGCGTCCCGTGCATCGAGAAGTAGAGGATCGTGTCCGGATCGTTCAGGTCCAGACCCCTCTCCCGAACGAACTCGTGAATGTGCTCGGAGCGAAGTCCCAGGTAGCGCGGGTGATGGTGCCAGCCGGACACGGCCCGGAAATCGGGGCTCCAGCCCAGATCGTCCAGGACGCTGCGAATCTCGTCCAGGGCCGCCACGGTCGTCGACCGTCCGCAGAGCGGGTAGCCGGTGAGGGCGACCAGCGTCTCGACGCCGTCCTCGCGGGCTTGGGCGACCGCCTGCGCGATGGTCGGATCGGTGAACTGGTAGGCCGAGTAGACCCGGGCCGGGATCCCCCGGCGTGAGAGCTCTTCCGAGACCGCCTGCGCCTGCGCTTCCGACTGCGCATTGAGCGGCGAGCCGCCAATCTCCTGGTACTCCTTCAGGAGCCCTGGGGCCCGGTTCCGCGCCAGCTCCCGGGTGCGCGCCAGGGCGGCCTCAGCCCCGTGGCCCTCGAGCGGAGCGTTCTGCCGGAAGATGCGTTCGAGAAAGGCGGTCGCCTTCTCGAGGGTGGGTTCATCGGGCTCGCCGAAATTCACGAACAGGACGCCTATCGACATGGCTCGTCTTCGCTACGGAGGAGGGTGGAGAGTGGGCCGCGGCATTCAGCGCGCGGAGTGGTGGTGGACGCGGTCGACGAGAAAGGCGACCTGGTCCGGATCGGTCGTTCGGTGGATTCCGTGTCCGAGGTTGAAGATGTGGGCGCCGGCTTCCGCGCCCTCCGAAAGCACGGTCTGGATCTCGCGGTCCAGCTCATCGCGCGGAGCGAAGAGCGCGGCAGGATCGAGATTGCCCTGGACCACGGCACCGGACCCGAGTCGTGACACGGCCTGAGACAGGGGCAGCGTCCAGTCGATCCCAAGGACGTCGCTCCCGGCCTCCTGGGCGGCCTCGAGGAGCGTCGCGCCCCCGTTGGCGAAGTAGATGACCGGAACGTCCGTCTCGGCTCGCACTTCTCTGATCACCCGGCTAATGAGCGGCAACGCGAAGCGCCGGTAGCTGTCCGGCCCCAGGAGCCCGACCCACGAATCGAAGAGCATGAGGGCGTCCGCCCCGGACCGCGCCTGGGCGACCAGGTAGCGCACCATGGAGCGACCCAGCAGATCCATCACCTCCGAGGCAGCCTCGGTCTCCCGGCGCAGGAAGCTGCGGGCCTCCATGAAGTCCTTCGATCCGCCCCCCTGAACCATGTAGCAGAAGAGGGTGAAGGGCGCCCCTGCGAAGCCGATGAGCGCACGATCCGGCGAGAGCTCGGCCCGGGTCAGGCGCAGCGCCTCGAGCACATACGGCGTCTCTTCCTCGGGGTCCAGGAGCCGCAGGCGCCGCACGTCCTCCATGGATCGGATCGGGTCGGGAAGCACGGGACCCGGCGTGAACTCCACCTCGAGCCCCATCCCCTCCAGCGGCGTCATGATGTCGCTGAAGAGGATGGCGGCGTCGAGCGGGAACCGCTCCATCGGCTGGAGCGTGATGCGTGCCGCGACGTCGGGTGTCTTGGTGGCGGTCAGGAAGTCTACCTTCTCGCGCAACTTCCGGTACTCGGGCAGATAGCGACCCGCTTGGCGCATGATCCAGACGGGAGCGCGCTCCCCGCGTTCGCCGCGGCACGCCCGCTCGAAGAGCGTTTTACCGTCAGGCATTGGGGAACCTCTCGCTCGTCATGACGGCCTCGGCGACCTCGAGGGTGCGCTCGATGTCGTCGGCGGTGTGCGCGAAGGACCAGAACCAAGCCTCGAACGGACTGGGTGGAAGGTGGACCCCCTTCTCCAGCAGCCCGTGAAAGAGCGCGTTGAACCGGACTCGGGACGAGGCCGTCACCGAACGCCAGTCGGTCACGGCGTCCTCGGAGAAGAAGAGCGACCCCATGCCGCCGGCCCGCTGCCACCGCATCGGAATTCCGAGTCGATCGGCCATCTCCGCGAACCCTTCGTCGAAGATCACCCCGAGCGTGTCCAGGTGCGCGTGGACGGTCTCTTCGTTCTCGAGGTACCGGAGCGTGGCCAGCCCGGCCGCGACCGCGAGCGGGTTGCCCGAGAGCGTCCCGGCCTGGTAGACCGGCCCGTCCGGAGCAATCCGGCGCATCAGGTCCTCGCGACCGCCATACGCCCCCACCGGAAGTCCCCCGCCGATGACCTTTCCGAGCGTAGTCAGGTCGGGAGTGACGCCGTACCGCTCCTGGGCCCCGCCGCGCGCGACGCGGAAGCCCGTCATGACCTCGTCGAAGATCAGCAGGGCACCCCGCTCGCTGCAAAGCGTCCTGAGTCCCGACAGGAAGCCCTCGACCGGCGGAACGCACCCCATGTTGCCGCAGACCGGCTCCACGATCACGCAGGCGATCTCCTCGGGATGCACGTCGAAGAGCGCCGTGACCGAGGAGAGGTCATTGAACTCGGCGACCAGGGAGTTCGCGGCGGTTCCCCGGGGGACACCCGGCGAGGAGGGCACCCCGAGGGTCGCGGCACCCGAGCCCGCCTCTACAAGAAAGGTGTCGCCGTGGCCGTGGTACCCACCCCGGAACTTCACCACCCGATCTCTGCCGGTCGCCGCGCGTGCGAGCCGAATCGCGCTCATCGTGGCCTCGGTCCCCGAGTTGACCATGCGGACCACCTCGACCCCCGGCACGAGCCGCGTGATCGTCTCGGCCAAGAGGATCTCCCCCTCGGTGGGCGCGCCGTAGGACGTGCCCATCGCCAAGGCCTCCGTCAGCGCCCGCCGGACGGACGGGTGGTTGTGGCCCAGGACCATCACCCCCCACGAGCCGACGAAGTCCAGCAGCCGGCGCCCGTCGACGTCCTCCAGGAAGGCACCGTCAGCGGCGCGAATGAACCGGGGCGTCCCCCCGACGCCCTTGAAAGCGCGCACGGGACTGTTCACGCCTCCGGGCATCACCCGCCGGGCTCGCTTCAGTAACTCCGGGCTCCGGTCCGGGCCCTCGACCTGCTCTGATTCCATGGTATCCCTCTGTTCACGACGTACGATGTCGATACATGCGGAAATGAGCCCTTCCATCGACGGGTCCGCGGCCACCGTGGCGCGAATCCCTTCCCTTTCGAGCGCGTCGGCCGTGGTCGGGCCGATGGCGATCACCTGCGCCGGCCCCAGCGCGCTCCCCAACCCTCCCCCCACCGCTTCGGAGACGGCCTGCACCGCAGACGGGCTGGCAAAAAGCACCGCCGTCACGCCCCTGCTCAGGTCGGCACGGACTGTGTCGCCGTCCGGGGGCACGACCTCGGTGCGATAGGCCTCGACCTGGGTGACCTGAGCGCCGTGGGCCTCCAACCCCTCGCGGAGGGTGGGTGAAGCGAGCGATCCCGCGAAGAAGAGGACTCGGGTGCCGTCGAGCGGGCCGTGCCGGGACAGAGTGTCCACCAGCCCCCGGGCGCCGCCTCCATCGCCCACGGCGTGGACGGGCCACCCGCCTTCCCGAAGCACACGGGCCGTCGACGCACCCACGGCGCCCACCCGTCCGTGCCCCTCTCGCCAGCGAACCCGTTCGGTCGCCACCCGTGCGGCGCGCGGGCTGGTGAAGGCGAGCCAGTCGAATTGGTCCAGCGCTCCGAGAGCCTCCGTCAGCGGACCGCGATCCAGGGGCTCGCGAAAGGCCAGCGCCGGCCAGCTCCGCACCTCCGCACCCTCGGCCTGGAGACCGCGCACCAGCGGGTCGCCGGGATCTTCCTGCCGGGTCGTCACGACCCGCGTACCGGAGAGCCGACCCATCAAGGCCCTCCCAGTCTCCTCGGGGGCGGCCCGGCCCAGGATGCGTCCCTGAGCGATTCGAGACCCAGATCGTCCAGCAGCGCCCGCGCGGCCCGCTCGCCGATCGCCTCGGCCTCCGAGGAGTCCCCATTGACGTCGGCCCAGACGAGTCCGTCGGGTCCTTCCACCGCCGTACGCAGCCACAGCGTCCCGTGGTCGTGGCGCCCGAGTGCCCCGACCGGTGCCTGGCAGCCGGCCTCGAGCGCACGAAGGCAGGCCCGCTCGGCGGTCACCTCGGCGCGGCACACCCGATCGTCCAGGACCGACACGAGTTCTCGAGCGCGCGCGTCGTCGGCCCTCGTCTCCAAAGCCAGCGCTCCCTGGGACGCGGCGGGGAGCATGACGCCGGTCGGGATCGGCTCGGTGATCCGGTCCCCGAGCCCCAGCCGCCTCAGGCCCGCCGCGGCGAGGATGACGGCGTCGCAGCGGCCGTCCTCCACCGCTTTCAAGCGGGTCGGCACGTTGCCCCTCAGCTCCGTCAGCTCCAAGTCCGGACGAGCCGCTCGCAGGAACGCCTTCCGCCGCAGACTTGAGGTACCCACGCGGGCGCCCTCGGGAAGCTCCCCGAGGCGCGGGCCTCCGCTCACCAGTGCGTCCCGGCAGTCTTCCCTCTCGGGGATCGCGGCGAGAACCGTCCCGGCCGGGAGCTCCGTCGCCAGATCCTTGCAGGAGTGCACAGCCAGGTCCACGCGTCCGTCTAGGAGGGCGTCCTGAATTTCCTTGGTGAAGAAGGACTGCCCCAGGTGCGGCGCGAGTGGGACGTCCTGGATCCGGTCACCCGATGTGCGGATCTCCACCAGCTCCACGCGGATCCCCGGGTGATGCTCCTCCAAAGCCCCGGCTACCCAACGGGACTGGGTCATCGCCAGGGCCGAGGCTCGCGTCCCCAGCCGGAGGATCGTCACAGGGCACCGCCTTCCAGCGATTCGTCCGGCCCCTTGATCCCGAAGAGCGAGGGGGCGGCCTCGATGAGCCACCGGCCCTCCGCCGTCGATGGATCTGCCTCTCGGAGGGCCAGGGTGGGCGCGTGCAGGAGGGTGCGAGCCAATGACCGCGCGAACCGGGCCAGCTCCTCCCGTTCCTCAGGAGACCTGCCCCGGGCCCTTCGCTCGGCCTCTTCGTGCGCGAGGGCGAGGACCTGCTCACGCACGGCTCGGAGGACGGGCGCGGTCTCCCTGGAGCGCGCCCACTGGACGAAGTTGTCGACCTCCGCCTCTACGATGATCTCGGCCATCGGAACCTGCTCCTGCCGGGCCCGCTTAGCTTCCTCCACCTGCTCGAAGATCTGGGCGAGGTCCATGAAGTGGACCCCGTCCACCTTGGCGATCTCGGGGCTGAAGTTCCGCGGGTGGGCGAGGTCGATCACGTAACGCGGGCGGTCCTGCAAGCCCATTCCGTCCGCGAACATTTTCGGTGTGACCAGGTCGTCCCGCCCCGTCACCGCGCCGACCAGGACGTCCGCCTGGGGGATGAGCCCGAGCAGGTCGGAGAGTTCGTACGCCTCACCCTCGACCTCTGTCGCCAATTCCTCGGCCTTGGGTAGGGTTCGGTTGGCGATAACGATCCGGGTAATCCCATGCTTCCGGAGCAGCCGCGCAACCAGCGCCCCGGTCTCCCCCGCCCCGAGGACCAGTGCCGTCTTGCCCTGGAAGGTGCCCGCCCGCGCCTCGAGCAGGCAGAGAGCCGCACCGGCCACCGAAGCCGCCCCCCGGCCGATCGACGTCTCCGACCGTACGCGCTTACCCGAGGTCAGGGCGCTCTGGAAGAGGCGCATGAGGAATCCGCCACCCGTCTCTTCGCTCGAGGGATGGACCATAGCCTCGCGCACCTGGCCGATGATCTGTGCCTCGCCGTACACGACGGAGTCCAGGCCGGCCGCCACGCGGAAGAGGTGTCTCGCCGCCTCTTCGCCCCGGTACAGATAAGTGTGCGCGTCGAGCTCCCCCTTGGGGACCGAGGTCCGCGCCGAGAAGAGCCCCTTTAGGGCCCGGAGGACACGCCTCGGGTGCGGGGTGAGGCAGTAGACCTCCATGCGGCCACAAGTCGCGAGGGGGATCGCCTCGGGCAGGAGCCCCGGAATCTCTTGAAGCCGCCGCAGCCCGTCGTAGACCTCGTCAAGCGCGACGTGCATGCGCTCCCGTACCGCCGGAGGTGCCACCGACGGGCTCGTGCCGAGGACCAAGAGGCGGTTTCTCATGCGATCGCCTCATCCCGGAGCCAGCGCGCGGCGTCCAATGCGTGATAGGTGACGACGACGTCGGCTCCGGCCCGGCGGAAGGCGAGGAGCGTCTCGAGGACCACCGAGCGCTCGTCGATCCACCCTTTCGCCGATGCGGCCTTCACCATGCTGTACTCGCCACTGACGTTGTACGCGGCCAGAGGGTGGTGCGGATAGAGCGTCCTAGTCCGCCGGACTACGTCCAGGTAGGCGAGGCCGGGCTTGACCATCAGCAGGTCCGCGCCCTCGGCCACGTCGGCGGCGTGCTCGAGCATCGCCTCCCGGCCATTGGCCGGATCCATCTGATGGCTCCGACGGTCACCGAAGCGCGGCGCGCCGTCCGCCGCGTCGCGGAAGGGACCGTAGTAGGACGAGGCGTACTTGGCCGAGTAGGAGAGGATCGGGATCTGATCGAAGCCTGCCCTGTCGAGCGCAGCGCGGATGGCCTGGATCATCCCATCCAGCATCGCCGAGGGCGCAACGATGTCCGCGCCAGCGCGGGCGTGGGAAACGGCCGTTTCGGCCAAGCGGTCCAGCGAGGCGTCATTGAGGATCTCGCCCTCCGCGCTCAGGAGGCCGCAGTGGCCGTGGTCGGTGTACTCGCAGAGACAGACGTCGGTGACGACGACGCCGTCGAAGCCTCCCGCCCGCAGCTCGTGGACAGCCCGCTGGATCACTCCGTCCTCAGCGTCGGCCCCGCTCCCCCGGTCGTCCTTCTCCGCAGGGATCCCGAAGAGAATCACGGCTCCGACACCCGCCTCGTCCGCCTCGTTGGCCACACCGGCCAGGGACCCCAGCGTCCAGCGCATGACGCCTGGCATGGAGGCGATCTCGGTCGGCTCGGCGTCCACATCTGAAACGAAGAGCGGCAGAATGAGGTCGGAGGGGTCGAGACGAGCCTCGGCGACCAAGCGCCTGAGGGCGGGGGTCCGGCGGAGTCGGCGGTAGCGGGCGATCACGCTGATGGACTTTTGGGTGAGAGGGTGGAACCGGAACCTGGTCCAGTATCGGCCCTACCCGGCTCAGACTCTATCCGGCATTCTCCCAAATCCCCCTCCGTAGATCCACTGACCCGAAACACGCACCACTGCGGATTGCGGCCGAGAAGACTTTGCTCAACTCTGGTCGTTGAGATTGGTTCTCACCGTCATTCTCCTTTCTCAACCCTTCTGTCACGGTTCCCCCCAGCCCTGGCTCCACTCGCGGGCGATCCGCGCTGTCTTGGGCGGCGGGTCTGGGCGGGGGAGGGAGAGCAGGGTGCCCCGGCGAGGCAACTGGTTGCGAGCCTTCAACCCGCCCGCCATGGTCAGCCCTCACCCCGACGATTACTCGACCTCGGATTCAATGATCGACGCCACGATCCCGCCGCTGGCCCTCCACGGCTGGTACATGCTGACCCAGTTCGCCGACTGCCGGGTGCCCGCCGACCTGGATGAGGGGCGCGGTGCGAGTCTCGAACACCTCGCGGCGCACCTTCGGGACTGGTCCGATCTCGGGGACGAGGGCTGGAGCGCGTTGTATCACATGGTCGGCGGCGGACACGACTACCTTATCGTCCACCTTCGATCGACCCTCGAGGCATTGGGCGAGGCCGAGCGTACCGTGCGCCTGCACCCTTCGTCGAGCTACCTGTCGGTACACTCCAGATTCCTCTCGGTCGTGGAGCTGGGTCTCTACGGCCACACACTGGGGCTGGCCAAGCGGGCTGAGCGGGAGGGGATCGAGCTCGGCTCGGACGCGTGGACCGCCCTGGTCGACGAGCTGCTCACCGAACAGCGCGAGAAGGACTTCGCGCAGCGGCGCCTCTACCCGACACAGCCTCCCGAGATGCCGTGGCTGTGCTTCTACCCGATGAACAAGCGCCGCAACGTCGGGCAGAACTGGTACACACTCGGCCTCGCCGAGCGCGCGCGGCTCATGCAGGAACACGGTAGCACCGGCCGGAAGTACGCGGGGAAAGTCTCCCAGATCATCTCAGCATCAGTAGGATTCGACGCCTGGGAGTGGGCCGTGACCCTCTTCGCCGCGGACCCCATCCAGTTCAAGGAACTCGTCACCGAAATGCGTTACGATGAGGTGACCTCGGTCTACGGTGAGTTCGGAGACTTCTGGGTCGGTCGCCGGGTCCCCTCGGACGAGATCGGGGCTGCCTTGGGATCCGCTTAGCGATTACGTCAGGCGACCTGCGGATTCCCCCCAGTCACACCTTTCGCCACAGACCACGCGCCTTTCCTGAAACAGCAATGCCCCCTCAGCGCCTAAGCACTGAAGGGGCATCACATTGCATCAGTGGACCGAGGTGGACTTGAACCACCGACCTCACGCTTATCAGGCGTGCGCTCTAACCACCTGAGCTACCGGTCCGATGAGCTGAAAAACGTAACCAAGCCCACCGGGGCGCTCAAGCCCTCGGGGAGGGTGCGGCGGGCCGGTCGTGCAGCCCTTCCGGCGCCACGAAGCGGGAACGCCGGAGGCGGACCGGGATACCTCTTCGCCGTCACCGCCCGTTCCCGTACCTTCCCTCGCGGGCCACGTCGCCCGGCAGCGGGCATCACCGCCCTACAAGAGACAAGGACCCCTTCCATGTCGGTGTCATGACCACCCTCAAGGCTCACCTCCAGGCCCTGCTGAATCTCGGCCGTGGCGTCATCGCCGGGATGCCTGATCCCTCAGGGGACGAGGATCCTCTGGACCTGTTCGAGTCCTGGTATCAGACGGCGGAAGAGTCCGGTCTCTTCCTTCCGGAGGCCATGACCCTGGCAACGGCCGACGCCGATGGGGTCCCGTCGGCCCGCATGGTGCTCCTGAAGGGATTCGGCAACGACGGCTTCACCTTCTTCACCAACTACGAGAGTCGGAAGGCGCGGGAGATAGCGGAGAACCCATACGCGGCCCTGGTCTTCCACTGGGCCGTCCTGGAGCGACAGGTGCGCGTGGGGGGGATCGTCGGTCGGATTCCCGAGGCGGAATCCTTCGAATACTTCCGAACCCGCCCGCGGGGGAGCCAGATCGGCGCCTGGGCCTCCGCGCAGAGCCGCCCCCTACCCCGGCGGGGCGACCTTGAGGCCCGGGTGAAGGAGACCTCGGACCGGTTCAAGGGGGACGAGATCCCGTTACCCCCCTTCTGGGGTGGCTACCGGATCGTGCCCCTCACCATGGAGTTCTGGCAGGGACGGGTGAATCGCCTCCATGACCGCTGGGTCTTCAGCCGCTCGGCCCCCGACGCCGACTGGACGCTGGAGCGGCTCTACCCCTGACCCGGAGGCGTCCGGCCCGCTGCCGGGGACCGTCCACCCGGGCTCCTTCCGAGGTCGTCAGGATTGGGGCGTGTCGCTGATGACCACCCCCGGCCGAGTGAGCCGGTAGATGAGGAGCGCCGCCCGCTGCGCCGCTCGCTCCATCGAGTGGAGATTCACGGTCTCCTCCACGGTGTGGGAGCCGTCTCCATCCGGCCCGAGCCCGTCCAGTCCGGCCTCGACGTAGTCGGCGACGAAGGAGATGTCCGCGGCACCTCGCTGGCCCGGATCGAACGCCTCCACCGGCCCCGTCCCCAGTGCCTGGCTGACCTCACTGAGCATGGCCAGCAACTGGTAGTTCCCCTCCGTGGGCGGCATGGAGGGATACCCTTCGCTGAAGGTCACGGTGGATGAAGTCCCCGGGAGCGACCGCGCGACGATGGCCCGCATCTTGTCGCGGGTCCGGTTCAGCTGTTCGTTCGTGAGGGTGCGGATGTCCCCCGTCAGCACGGCCGTCGGTGGGACGACGTTGCTCTTCCCGAAGGCGTTCCCCCGTGCCGTCTCGTCATCCCAGGAGGCCTCGGTACCGGCGACCAGGGTGGCCGCGTTGAACGTGAGATTCTCCTCCCCGCGGATCTCGGAGTAGAAGTCCTCCAGGATCCTCCCGGCCTCGTAGATCGCGCCGGCGCCCACATCGTCGCGGAATACCCGAGAGGAGTGGGCCGTCGTGGCCGTGACGTCGATCCGCCAGGCGCTGGAGCTACGGCGAGCGACCACGCCGAGCCCCGGCGTGCCTCCCTCGAAGCCGAGAGCCACGTCGGCCTCCACCCCCGCGTCCACCAGGGCCCGCCGCGCCTCTTCCAGCGGCTGCCCCGGTCGCTCCTCGTCGCCGGTCAGGACGATGGTGATGGAGGTGTTCTCCAGGGCACCCTCCCTGTGGAGCGCCTCCAGGGCCGACCATATGACCACGTTGCCACCCTTCATGTCTGCCACTCCGGGCCCCCGGGCGGTGCTGTCGTCCACCATCTCCCAGCTCTGGAATGGGCTGTCCTGCTCGAAGACCGTATCCATGTGGCCGATGAGGAGAAGGTGCTTGCCCTGACCGCCGACTCGCCGAGCCACCAGGTGGCCACCCCGCTGGGCCACGGCCGGCTGGATATACTCCACATCGAACCCGAGCGCCTCGAAATAGGGCGCCAGCACGTCGTACACTCGACGTTGGCCCTGCACGTTCAGCGTCCCGCTGTTGACGTTCACGGTCTCGGCCAGAAGGGAGACCGCCTCTTCCTGGTTCGCGGCCACGGCGGCTGCGATACGGCTCTCCAGGGCCCCGAGGTCCTGCCCCGAGGCGGGTTGAGCGAAGGGCAGCGCGGCGAGAAGAACGGAGAGCGTGAGAGCCGGGGTACGGAACATGGGTCTTCCAGTAGGAGGAGACGGACGGCGGATTCCACCCCGTTCAGACATCGCCGTTCCCTGTTCGCCCCCGCACCGACGGATGGCGCTCACACGGCCCGCCAGGTCCTCATTGCGGCCCCAGGCTTCACCGCATAGCCTCCGCCTCCACGCGCGGACCCGGTCCGTTTCCCGGAATCAGGAGCTATGGAATGAAGAGCGCGACAATCCTGTTGGGAGGGATCCTCCTCGGTGCGGTCACCGGGTGCGGGCAGCCCTCTCCGCCGAACGAGTCATCCGCCGCCCTCTCCGACAAGCCAGCGGGATGGCAGGCGACGTCCCTCTTCGGGGAGGACCTCTTCCAGCTGGAGGACACCACCGGCGCCGTGGCCGCTGCGGACGCCGAGCTGGCGGCGGCTCCCGACGATGTGGACCGCATCATCGCCGCGGGCCGCGTGCGCCGGAACTTCTGGCAGTACCGTCAGGCCATGGAGCTCTACACCAGGGCCATCGCGCTGGCCCCCACGGATTGGCGGCCCTATCGCTTCCGCGGACATCGTCACATCTCCGTCCGCGAGTTTCCGGAGGCCGTTCGTGACCTGGAGGCGGCGCGGGATCGGGCACCTGAGAACTGGGACGTGTCCTACCACCTGGGCCTGGCCTACTTCCTGTCTGGAGACTTCGAGGCGGCGGCGAACGAATATCTCCGCTGCCTGTCCCTGGGCGACGACGAAGGAGCCCGGGCGGTCCAGTCCGATGACTTCCGGAGTTGCTCGCAGAACGCAGACCACCCCGAGTCATTCGTGGCCATGACGGAGTGGGCGGTCCGTTCCCTTCTTCGTGCGGGCCGCAGGGCTGAAGCCGATGGTCTTCTTCAGACTGTTCCGGAGGACCTGCCCGTCGAGGAGAACGTCGCCTACTACTACGACCTCCTGTTCTACAAGGGCTTGAAGGCGGAGAGCGAGTTGCTGACACCTGGGCCCGACGCCCCGTTCCGGCTGGAGACGGTGGCGCAAGGCGTGGCGAACTGGAGACTGGCTCAGGGGGACACCGCCGGCGCCATCCAGCTCTATGAGCGCATCGTGGCCGATCCCTGGTGGCCCGGTTTCGGGCGGATTGCGGCCGAGGTGGAGCTCTCCCGGATCCGCTGACATTCGGGGCCCACGAAGGGCGCCGGCCCGGTCGGTCCCGGGCCGGGCGACACCCCGGCCACGAAGGGTCCGTCTCAGCCCAGGCGCTTCAGGCGACCCTCTCCACCCGTCAGATCCGCGAGGCGACGCTGGAAGGAGGCGAGTCGCACCTCCGGGACGTGGGCGACGTAGCGGACGTCGGCCCCGTAGGCCTCCTGATCCAGGTGTCCGTCCATCTCGTCCAGGAGCCGCTGGAGGCCGTCCACGTGGGCGTACCCCACCACGATCTCCAACTCGGCGCGTGCGACGAGCTCCTCCACCGGAAGCGATTCCAGCGCCAGCTTGACCCCCCCGGAGTAGGCCCGGGAAAGTCCCCCCGTGCCCAGCTTCGTCCCACCGAAGTACCGGGTCGTGACCGCCACGATCTCTCCCACCTCGGAGTGGAGAAGGGTGGTGAGCATGGGTCGACCGGCGGTGCCATGGGGCTCACCGTCGTCACTCATCCCGATGGTCATGGTGCTCCCCGGAGGTCCCGCGACGAAGGCCCAGCAGTGGTGCGTGGCATCGGGGAACTCGTCCCGGATCCGCTGCACGAATGCATGGGCCGCCTCCGGTGAGGGCGCGTGCGCCAGGGTGGTGACGAAGCGGCTTCGCTGGATCACCTCCTCCACCCGGTGAACGCGGGCTGGGATCAGGAATCCATGACGATGGTCCATAGCCGATCACCCTCGAATGGAGGAACGTGGGACCCGGGTGCGCCTCCGCGCCGTCGAGCGGAAGTCACCGCCCTGCAATTCTCCCGATTGCAGGAGCGCGCGCGCAACCACAACTTCTCTCTTCGACGACACCACCCCTTCCGGAGAGTCCGCATGTTCAGTGTGAACGAGGGAGCCTTGGACCGTAGCGTTCGCGTCGTGCTCGGCGCGGTCCTGATCTGGCTCGGAAGCGTGAGCGGTATGGTAGAGGGCGGCTTCGCAACCGCGGCCCTGGTCATCGGCATCGTGATGGTCGTGACCGGGATCACCGGATTCTGCGGGCTCTACAAGCTGTTTGGCTGGAACACCTGCCCCGCCAAGAAGGACTGACCCGGGTCGCCACCGGGGCTGGCTGATCAGGCCTGCACCATCCGGTCAAGGAACTGACGCTCGGAAGGGGACAGGGCCTTCACGCCCAGCTTGCGAGCCTTCTCCAACAGGACCTCCACCTCCTCGCGATTGAGCTCGTGGAGATTGGCCGTGTCGATGGCCTCCCATCGCCTCATGAGGGCGCCCTCGCCGTTTCGGGTCACGGTGAGGCCCTCGGGGCTCTGCAGGGGCGCCTCCAGCTTGCGCTTGAACTCTCGCTTCGCGGCCCCCAACCGCCAGTCCCAGATCTTCAGATAGGCGTACCCCACGGCCAATCCCCCGAGGTGGGCGAAGTGGGCCACGTTTCCTCCCGCGCCCGTAAGGCCGGACCACAGGCTCACGGCCACCATGATCAGGGCCAGCGCCCAGGCCTCGATGGGGAGTATCGCCCAGATGTAGATGACCGTCCGGGGCCAGAGCGCCGCGTACGCCACCAGGACGCCGAACACCGCGCCGGAAGCACCCACGATGGGTCGCAATTCCGGGTCGGGGAACAGCAGGCTCAACATCGCCCCGCCGAAGCCGCTGAGCAGGTAGAGCGCCAGGAAGTGGCCTCCACCCATGCGGTCCTCGAGCCGCGGCCCGAAGAAGTACAGGGCGATCATGTTGAAGAAGAGGTGTACGAATCCCCCGTGCAGGAACTGATAGGTGATGCCCGTCCAGGGGTGGGTGAGGGCGTGTCTCGGATCCGGGAAGAACGCCAGATCGTAGAAGATGGACGTCGCCGCGGCCCCCGATCCCAGGACCAGGAACACGACCGTGTTCGCCACGAGGAGGCGCTTCACCCACGGTGTCAGAGGTATCATCCCTCTACCGGCTCAACTCCAGCGACCCCGGCCCCGCTCACGATCCACGGTTCATGACCCTCGGGCGGGGCCCGGGAGTCCGGGAACTCCGAAGCCGTATCCGCCTCCGCCCTGATGTACAACCGGGCTTCGAGGAGGATCCGGAAACTGTGGAACCGCTCCCCGGGGTGCCAGGGCTTGACGGCCTCCACGAATAGGGCGCCCCGGGAAGTACTCCCCGGGGCGCCCGCATTCAGATCCACGCCCGAGCGTCCGGCCCGGGATCGATCAGAGGACGCGATCAGAAGTCGTCGTCGTCATCCTCGTCGAAGTCTTCCTCCCAATCCTCGTCGTCCTCGTCGTCCCAATCCTCTTCGTCCTCGTCCTCGTCCCAGTCCTCGTCCTCGTCGCCATCCCACTCCTCTTCCAGGTCGTCGCCCCAGGAGTCGTCATCCTCGTCGAGGTCGTCCGCCATCTGGATGTCGAGAAGGACATCGGTCAGGCCGTCCTGGCAGGACCAGCCCTCTTGGGTTGTCATTGGACCACGTCTCCATCTGAAGGGGATTTGGAGCCCGGCCGAGCGGGTTCCTGGACTCTCTAGCGCGAAAGTAAATCGGGGGTGTCGGGTGTCAAGGAATTCACCCCGTGTCGGTGCGTCGCGTCAACGCACGCTTCAGCAGGACGGGTCCACCGAGGATGTTCCCGATGATGATGGCCATGGCAAGCGCCACCACACCGCTACCAACGCCTGGGAATTTCTCCTCGATGGAAAGCACCAGGAGGAGGCTGACCCCACCCTGGGAGATGAGACCCTGCCAAACGCTGTTGCGAACCGTGTCGCTGGCCTGGCCCCAACGGGTCCCGAGCCGGGCGCCGAGCCAGGTGAACGTCGCCCGTCCCAGGAACAGAATCAGGGCCGCGAGCCAGAATTCTCGAATGGCCGCGAGGTCCAGGCCCGCCCCGGCGATAGCGAAGAAGAAGGCGAAGATCACAACCGAGACCGACTCGATCCCGCGGATCATCCGATCCCCGGCGGGAGACAGGTTCTCGATCACGAAGCCTGCGGCTACCGCCGTGAGCAGGAGCTCCAGATGCAGCCGAGCTGCGATCACCACCAGCAGGTAGGCGAATAGGAAAGTGGCAATGGGAGACTTGGGCCGCTCGTCCTGGCCTCCCAGGTAAAGGGAGAACGTCCAGCCCAGCAACGCCCCCACCGCCACCGCTCCCCCTACGTGCTGGCCGAGCTCCAGCAGGACATGGCTATCGAAGGACTGGCCCGGCTCGATGAGGGGCCCAACCAGGTTCAGCGCCAAGGTGAAGAGGACGATCACCAGGACGTCCTTCACGATGGTGACACCCAGGACCACGTCCGTGAACTCGCCCTTTGCTCCGGTTTCCTCGATGACGGCCACGGTCAGATCCGGAGAGGAGTTCGCCATCCAGACCCCGAGGAGGAGCGAGACCCCGATGGTGACGCTCCATGGAAGATCCGCGAGGAATGGAATGAGCGGTCGCGTGACGGCGACCACCCCCGCCATTCCCACCCACACCACCAGGGTGACCACCAGAGTCGTGAGCAGGATCGGTCGGGCCTGGGCCTTCATGGCGGCCACCTTCAGCTCTCCCCCGGCCAGGAGCGCGATGAGGGCCAGCGCGAACTCGTCGATGAGCCGGAGATCTTCCACGGCGGGCGCCGGGAGGACTCCCAGCACCGAGGGTCCGGCAATGATCCCCACCAGAAGGAACCCGGTCAGGCGCGGCAGACCCACCGTCGCGGCCAGGCCGCCCGCCAGCGAGGCGGCCAGAAGGACGAACCCCATGAGCACGGTGAGCCGCCCACCCTCGAAGGCCGGCACGGAGAGGCTGGTGGCGAACCACGTGATCCCCCCCACCAGCACCAGCGTGATCGCCAGATTCACCACTCGGACCGAGGTGGGAATCTGGCTGGTCAAAGACGGGGTCTGAGCCATGGGGTTACGCGGAAGATCGTGGGGTGCCCGCCACGCGTCGCGCGGGCCTCTGTCCTGTGGACAGCTCTCCCGCGAAGATACGGTGCCCCGAGCCCACAACGCCAAACCGCCGAGCCACGTGTCCCCATCCCGACCGCGCGCCCCCGGAAACCGTTTCGCGCAGGCGGTCTATGGCGTGGTCCGCTCCATACCGGAAGGCCGTGTACTCTCCTACGGCGCGGTGGCGGCGCTGGTCGGGTCGCCGCGGGCTGCCCGCGGGGTCGGGGCCGCGCTGAACGCGCTCTCACCCGACTCCGACGTACCCTGGTGGCGGGTCGTGAACCGGAACGGGGAGGTGACCATTCCGGCGGAGATGGGTATGCGCGCACTTCAGAGGACACTGTTGGAGGCGGAAGACGTCGCCTTCCTGCCGTCCGGGCGGATCGACCTGGACCGCCATGCGTGGTGCGGACCCGAGGAAGGCACAGTCGATGTGGGAGGCCCCTCATGACCCCGGGATCGTCCGTGACCCGCCGGTGGCCTACCCCGGGATGGCGCCTGGTGCTCGCCACCCTGAACCGCCTGCCACAGGGACTCCTCAGTCGGGCGTTCGGATGGCTTGCCGACCGGCCGGTCCCCCGCATTCTCCGTCCCGCCGTGTTGGGGAGCTTCGTCCGCTTCACCGGAATCCGGATGGAGGAGGCCGAACAGCCACTCCTGGCGTATCGCTCCCTCAACCACCTGTTCGTCCGGCGCCTGCGCCCGGGCATCCATCACTGGCCCGGGGACCCTCGAGTCCTCGTGTCGCCGGTGGACGGCGTCGTCGGACAGACGGGAAGGATCCGCGACGGCACCCTGATCCAGGCCAAGGGCCTGGGATACGGGGCTGCGGACCTGCTCGGAAGTGCCGAGGAGGCCCTCCCCTTCCGGGACGGCAGCTTTCTCACCCTCTACCTGTCGCCCCGACACTACCACCGGATCCACACGCCCATGCCGGGTACGGTGCGACGGGCCCGCTACATCCCCGGCACCCTTCTTCCGGTGAACGATCCAGCGGTCTCGTCCATCGACCTTCTCTTTTGCCGGAACGAGCGTCTCCTGGTCATGATGGAGACCGTCGTGGGCCTGGTGGCCGTGGTGGCCGTGGGCGCCTACAACGTGGGACGCATCTCCGCGGCTTTCGACCCTGCCTGGAGCGGAGAGTCCAGGAGCTGGGTGACGAACCGGCGCGACCCACCCCCTCGCGAGCGACGCTACCCGGACGGCATCGCAGTGGCGGAGGGGCAGGAGCTCATGGCCTTCCACCTGGGCTCCACCGTCATCCTCCTGACCGAGCCGGGCCAGTGCCTGGAACCGGCCCTCGAGCCGGGCTGCGAAGTGAGGGCCGGGGCGGTGCTGGCGCGCCCTGGTGGTTGAGGCCCCGCCGACGACCGGACATTTTCTTCGCGGCGCCGGGCGCCCTCCGTGGATCCGGTCCTCGCCAGACGCCGGCGCCCGCCTCCTTCCCACTCTCTTCCCGCACCGCCTGTGAGCACGGACCCGAACCCCCTCCTCTCCGAAGATTTCCGCATTCCGTTCCACCGGATCGAAGCCTCGCACGTGGAGCCTGGGATCCGCCGTGTGCTGGCCGAGGCCACGGACCGGGTGGAAGAGATCGCGTCATCCCATGCGCCCCTGTCCTGGGATTCGGTCATGGGGTCTCTGGATCTCCTCACGCGGTGGGTGGGTGAACGCCTCACGCCGGTGAGCCACCTCGTGGCCGTCGCGGAGACTCCGGAGCTGCGGGACGCCTACAACGCGGTCCTCCCGGAGATCTCCTCCTTCTGGACTCGGGTCTCGGTCCACCAGGGGATCTGGGGCCGGATGAAGGACTACGCGGATACGGACGAGGCCGCCGCTCTCGATCCCCTCCGCGCGCGTCACCTCGAGAAGACGATCCGCGCGTTCCGTCGCGCGGGGGCGGACCTCCCTGAGGAGGGTCGGAAGCGCCTGGAGGAGCTCAAGGTGGAGCTGAGCACCTTGGAGCAGCGGTTCAGCGAGAACGTCCTGGACGCCACCGCGGCGTACGAGCTCCTCGTGGAAGACGAATCGCGCCTCGAGGGAATCCCGGAGGGTCCCCGAAACCGCTACCGGAGGGCCGCGGGCGACAAGGAGCTGGACGGGTGGCTGCTGACACTGGACTTCCCGGCCGTGGAGCCGGTCCTGAAGTACGCGCACGACCGATCCCTGCGCCGGGAGATCTACACCGCGTACACGACACGCTGCCGGGAGGGCGATCACGACAACCGGGAGCTCATCGTCCGGATTCTCACCCTGCGCCAGGAGCTTTCGGACCTCCTGGGCTATTTCAGCTATCCGGACTACGTCCTGGAGGAGCGAATGGCCCGCACCGGGGAGCGGGCGTCCGCGTTCGAGGCGGATCTCACAGAGAAGACCCGCCCGTATTGGGGTGACGACGTGGCCGCCCTTCGCGAACACGCGGAGGAGATGGGTCTGGGACACCTTCACCCCTGGGACGTCTCGTACGTGTCCGAGCATCTCCGGAAGGAGCGCTTCGAGATCGACGACGAGCTACTTCGACCGTTCTTCCCGTTGGAACAGGTCCAGGAAGGACTCTTCGAGATCGTGAAACGGGTGTTCGGGGTCGAAGTGCGTGAAGAAAGGATCCTGGAGGTCTGGCACGAGGATGTCCGGTACTTCGAGCTCCACCACGAAGACGGAACCTGGCTGGGAGCCTTCTACACGGACTGGTTCCCGAGGAAGGAGAAGCGTCAGGGTGCCTGGATGAACGACTTCATCTCCGGCGGTCCCCGTGGCGAGGGAGGTTTCGATCCCCATCTGGGTGTCATCTGTGGGAACTTCACGCCACCCGAGGACGACCGCCCCGCCCTCCTGAACCACCGGGAGGTGCAGACGATCTTCCACGAGTTCGGCCACCTTCTTCACCACTGCACGTCCCGGGTCCCAGTACGGGCATTGGGTGGCTTGAACGTGGCGTGGGACTGGGTCGAGCTCCCGAGCCAGTTCATGGAAAACTGGACCTGGGAGCGCGAAGCCCTCGACCTGTTCGCCCGGCACTACGAGACCAGCGAGCCGCTACCCGACGATCTGTTCGAGAGGATGGTGTCTGCCCGTCGATTCATGGGGGGTTGGGGGCAGATGAGGCAGCTCAGCTTCGGGACGGTGGACCTCGCGCTTCACACGGAGCTGGCGCCCCGGGCCGCCGAAGCCACGCCCGACGAGGCCATGACCTTCGGGCGGACCCACTTCCTTCCGTTCAGCGTCGATGCGGAGTTCGCCGACTTCCACATCCTGACGGCCTTCACCCACCTGTTCTCCGGGGGCTACGCGTCCGGGTACTACTCCTACCTCTGGTCTGAAGTCCTGGATGCCGACGCCTTCGGACGCTTCCTGGAGGAGGGTATCTTCAATAGAGAAACGGGGCAGGCCTATATGGATACGATCCTGACCCGTGGAGACAGCGAGGACCCCGAGGTCCTCTTCCGGCGGTTCATGGGGCGCGATCCCGATCCGGAGGCGCTGATCCGGAGAAATCTCGGACCTCGCGAGGCGTAAGATCGGGCCCCACCCTTTGGAGGCATCATGAGGACCGCAACGCTCGTATCCGCCCTGCTGCTGGCCGTCCTTCTCGCCGCCTGCGACCGCACCGGCGCCTACGGTGACGCCACTTCCATCGTCGCCGCCATGGATCCGGGGCTGTGGGCGGACGTCGAGGATGACGTCTACTCGGTCCTGGAGCCCACCATCCAGACGGTCCGGGATGAGCGGACGTTCACGGTGACCTACCAGGACCCCACTCAGGAGGTCTGGGGAAGGCTCCGGCAGTTCAAGCAGCTGCTCCTGGTGGGGACGGGGTCCGAGGAGTGGATGTCGGACGTGGTGGACCGTCTGGACGACGTGGAAGCCGCGCCCCCGCAGATCCTCCAGGTGCGTGACGTGTGGGCCCGGGCTCAGTCTGTGACGGTGATCCTGCTTCCCGAAACGGGCCAACCGGAGGCCCTGCGCACCCAGCTCGAGCCGCTTGGCCAGCTGTACGATTCACAGTACCGATCGCTCGCGCTGGGGCGGATGTTCGTCTCCGGGCGGGACAGCGCCCTCGCCGATACGCTCCGCCGGGATGCCGGATTCTCGCTCCTCCTTCCGGAGGTCTACTACTGGGACCGGACGGACTCGGTGTTCGTCTTCCGGAACGACAACCCGGATCCGTCGGAGCTGATCCGCCAGATCGCGGTGACCTGGCGGACCCCGATTCCCGAGGAGCTGGATGGGGAAGAGCTCCTGAGCTGGAGGGCCGCGCTCGCGGCGCAGTACTACTCCGAGCCCCAGATCGTGGAACTGTCGAACGCGCAGGCCGGACCGTTCTCCCACGAGAGCTGGAGCGCCTACGAAGTCCAAGCGGTTTGGCAGAATCCTCCGGAAGCCAACTGGCCGGCAGGGGGACCGTTCATCCTCTGGGCCGTGGCGTGTCCCTCGCAGGACCGGCTGTACCTCCTGGACTCGTGGCTGTACGCGCCGGGTCGTGAGAAGTACCAGTACATGATCCAGCTGGAGACCATCCTCGGCTCCTTCCGGTGCGGGAGCTAGGGGGCTCCATCCCCCCCGGGATGCCGGGCTCCGGGGAGAGAGGCGATTCCTTCTTCGCGAGGCTCGGCCTCCCGCTGGTGGCGCTGGGGACCGCTTCCGCCGGATCGGGTTACCTGGCTGCGTTGCTCCCTGGCCAGGCACCGATCTGGACCGCGTACGCCCTCGCCGCCGGAATCGGGGGCCTCCTCACCGGGCTCCTCCTCCTTGGGGCGCGCCGGAAGGGTTTCGTGCCCCAGCGCCTGGCGTGGGTCTTCGTCGCTACGGGGGTCTGGGTAGCGGGGGGCCTGATGCTCCTGCTGGCCCTCCCCGGCGTGGACCGCCCAGACGCGCCGCTCTTCCTGGGACTGCCTCGTCGTGCGGCGTTCCTCCTGCTGGGCGTGGGCCTCGCACCGGGCCTCGTCATCCCGCTGGCGTACGGGCTGGCCTTCGATCGTGACACCCTTTCCGAGGATGACCTCCACGAATTGCGGGAGGCCGCCCGGAGGGTCCGGGAGGCGGCCGGGGAGCGCCCACCGCAATGAGGCTCGTTTCGGTGTTGGCTGCGGCGCAGGCCGCTCCCATTCCCGACGACGCTCGGCCCACCATCGTCGTGGTCGGGATGTTCTACCTGCTGGTGGTGGCGGCCATCGCCGTCTGGGCCGGCCGCCGCACCCACACCAGTGAGGACTTCTTCCTGGCCGGGAAGGCCATCGGGCTCCTGGCGCTGACCTTCGCGGCCCTGGCGTCGACGTTCTCCTCGTTCACCTTCCTCGGCGGGCCCAGCTTCCTGTACCTCTCGGGTCTGGGCGCCATGATGTTCGTCCTCCCGGCCACGCTCACCAACGCCTTGTCGGCCTGGGTCCTGGCCAAGCGTCTCCGGCTCATCGCCGAGATACGCCCGGTGCTCACCCTCCCGGACGTGATGGGGCTGCGGTACGGATCCCGCGCCGTCCAAGGCCTGTCCGCCATCGCCATCCTGTTGGGTGTAATCGGGTACATGGCCACCCAGGTCGCCGGCCTCGGGGTCATCATGGATGCGGTCTTCGGTCTGGGGCGCGGATGGGGAATCTGGATCGGAACCGCGGTGGTGCTGGGATACGCGGTCACGGGCGGCATCAAGGCCGGGATCTACACCGACCTCGCCCAGGGTGTGCTCATGGCGGGCGCGTCGCTCCTGGTTTTCCTCTTCGTGCTGGACGCCGGGGGAGGATTGGCCGGGATCTCCGGAACGATCCTGGCCGGGGAACCGGAGTTCCTGTCACCGTGGGGGCTCTATACGCCGTTGGCCGCGGTCTCCCTGTACTTCGTCTTCAGCGTCGGAGTGCTCGGGCAGCCACACGTGATGCACAAGTTCTTCATGATCCGGGAGCCCCGGCGCTTGAAGTGGTATCCCCTCCTGGTGACCGTGGCCATGGTCCTGGTCATCCTGATCATGTTCGGGATCGGGATGGCCGTGAAGGCCCTGGTGCTGGAGGGGAGCATGCCGCCGGTGGAGAACCCCGACGACGTCGCTCCCCTGTTCCTCCTTCAACACACCCCGCTCATCCTGGCGGCCGTGGTCTTCAGCGGGATTGCCGCCGCCATCATGAGCAGCGTGGATTCCTTCGTGAACGTCGGAGCGGCGGCGTTGACCCATGACCTGCCTGCCGCCCTGGGAACTCGGCTTGGACAGGAGCTTCGCTGGGGCCGGGTTGCCACGCTCCTCCTGGCGGTGGCCGCGGCCCTCACGGCACAGCTCTCCAACGCCCTGGTCATCTTTCTCGGGATCTTCGGTTACGGGCTGTTCGCATCGACGCTGGTGCCAGCGCTGGCGCTGGGGCTCAACTGGGAGGGGGCAACGCGGGCCGGCGCGGTGGCATCCCTGCTCACCGGGTTGGTGGTTACGCTGGGACTGGAGTTCCTCGCCTTCCTGGGGCTCATCTCCCTCCCGGCCGGCGTGACCGCCTCCGCCCTCTCCCTGGTAGCCTCCCTGGCCACCTTCCTGGTGGTCTCCGCTGTCACCCGACGCGGCACCACCGCCGAGCTGGAAGAGGACGTCCAGTTGGCCCTCCGGATCTGACCCTCCGCCCCTGAGCCCTCGGGTCGGGCGTGGGTCAGCCGGCGGGTACGTTGTCGATGAGCCGCACGCCTCCGATGCGGACGGCGGCCAGTCGCCGCCCCCACCACTCCTCCACGTAGTCCACCTCGATTCCCGCTGCTGAGAGCGCACTTCGGACCGAGTCGGCATCCGGCCCCTCGGCGAGCAGGCGGGCGAACTCGGCGGCCTTCATCCTGCTTTCCTGGTCCAGAAGGGCGTTCCTCGAGCTCAACGCGACGCCGTCGGCTCCTCGAACGATGGGACAGGGCACTACCTCGACGTCCATGAAGAAGGCGTCCACCATCGAGCGGACCAGGAGAAGCTGCTGCCAGTCCTTCTCCCCGAAGTAGGCCCGCCGGGGACGCACGAGGTTCAGGAGCCGCATGACCACGGTCAGCACTCCCTCGAAGTGACCGGGCCGGTCCACCCCTTCCAGGACCCGGCTGGTCTCGCTCTCCGCCACCCGAAAGCGGTACTCGTCCGGGTAGATGGCGTCGAAGGAGGGGGCCAGGATGACGTCCACCCCCACCTGCTCCAGGAGCTCCCGGTCCCGCTCGGGGTCCCGGGGGTAACGCTCGAGGTCAGCGGCGTCGTTGAACTGCGTCGGGTTCACGAAGACGCTGGCCACCACACACGCGGACTCCGCGCGGGCTCGCCGAAAGAGCGACAGATGCCCCTCGTGCAGTGCCCCCATGGTCGGGACGAATCCCAACGGGTCAGGCAGGCCGGGGCGAAGCCGCGCCCACGCCTCCAGCGATGTGACGAGCAGGGTCACGAGTAGCTCTCCTGGCCGCCCGGAAACCGGCCCTCCCGGACCGCCTCCGCGTAGGACGCCACCGCCTCCGACAGGAAGAGACTGCCGTCTCCGAAGTGCCGCACGAAGCGGGGCACTCGCCCCGGCGTGAGCCCGGCGAGGTCATGGAGGACCAGGATCTGACCGTCGGTCCCCGGTCCGGCCCCGATCCCGATGGTGGGGATCCGGAGGGCACCCGCCACCGAGTCTGCGAGGGAGGCCGGTACGGCCTCCAGGACCACCGCGAAGCAGTCGGCGTCCTGGAGGGCCGCAGCGGCGGCCTCAACCCCCGGCCGTTCGTCTCCCCGCCCCCGCACCCGGTATCCGTCAGGCGCGGACACCGTCTGTGGAAGGAGCCCGACGTGGCCCATGACGGGAATGCCCTCGGAGCGGAGGCGGCGCACCACGTCCAGCGCTCCCGGCAGGGCTTCGACCTTCACCGCGTCCGCGCCCGATTCCATGAGAGCCACGCCTGCGGCCACTGCCACCGACGGTCCGGTCTCCATGGCGGGCCAGGGAACGTCGGCCACCAGCATGCGATCCGGGGCACCCCGGCGAACGGCCTCCACGTGCGCCCGCATCATCTCCACCGTGGCCGCACGGGTGGAAGGATGCCCGTACACCACCATGGCCACCGAGTCGCCCACCAGCAGGAAGTCCACGGGCGCGGCGTTGAGAATCGAAGCGGACCAGTGCTCGTAGGCCGTGGTGGCCACGATCTTCCGGCCGGCCTGCTTCATGGCCTGGAGCGATTGGACGCGGCTCACCGCCGCGCCTCCCGTCCCATGCGCTCCACCGTCGGTCGCCGCTCCCCTCTCACTCGGCCACCTCCATCCCCATCGCCCGTACGAACGCCCGGTAGACGTCTCTGAACGGGTCGCTCCCCAGAGCCTGGAGGTTCCTCCGAATCGTCCCGACATCCCCCCGCGATAGGGGCCCCGTCAGACTCCCCTCCGGGTCCACACGCAGGTTCTCGAACACCGTCTCCATGTACGCCTCCGTCGCCTCGCCCGGCAGCCCCATGTGGGCGAGCTCTTCGCGGACCTTCTTCCAGAGAAGCACCGTGAAGTTCCCACTCAGGACGGCCAGGGCGTGATAGCGGGGCCGGAGCTCGGGATCCAGTACTTGGTGTCGATTCGGGAGACGCGGAAACAGATCGGTGAAGCTCCGGGGTCCCGGATCGCAGACGAAGACGATGCGCCGGTACAGGGCCTCGGTATGGAGGACACGGCCGAAGCTGCCCAGCGGATGGCAGCATTGGACGCCGTCCACGGCAACGCTCCCGGAGAAGTGGACGCGGGGGGCTCGTCCCAGGGGCCGGTCGTGGTCCCGGACGAAGTCGGCGATGGCCGAATCCGGAATCAGGAGGAGCACGGCGGCCGCGCTTCGAGACGCGCGCTCGAGTGCCGGGACCCCGTCCCCGCGGTGCCACCCGTGCCACGGAATCTCCAGCAGGTCGAAGTAGTGACCCATGTGCCGCGCCATGCGACCCCGTCCCACGACGAGGTACGGCTGAGCTCCGGCGGGCGTTCCCGTTTGCGAAGACATGGACAAGTCTGCGAAAACCCGCCCCAGGAGGTAAGTGTACCCATGGTGAGACGGGGGATTTTCACCACATCGCCCGGGCACCCCCTTCGATAGCTTTCCGGGGTCGGGTTTTCCGCCGGTATCCGCCGGTTCCCGCGCTCTGTTCGGTCCGGAGCTCCCCTCCCTCCCGGTGACCAGCCGGGATGCCCCAGCGGGCCTGGTGCCGGGTGCAGCGAGGAACCGGTGGGCACCTGTAGTCGCACTCACCAGGAGACTCTGTCATGAAGCACCTCCAGGTTCGGACCCCCCTCGCCGCTGTCGTGAGGGCACCCTTCCTCCTCGTTCTTTCTCTCGCGCTGGTCCCCGGCGGCCTGACCGCACAACACGCCACTCAGGTGGAGGCCGGTTCGGTCCTGGAGTTCGGGACCATGTGGACCTTCGACGCGCCCCCGCTGGAATACTGGGAGTCCCGCTACGACTTCGACGTCACCCGGGACTGGCTGGACCACCTACGTCTCTCCGCCATCCGTTTGCCGGGGTGCTCGTCGTCCTTCGTCTCGGAGGACGGGCTGGTGATGACCAACCACCACTGCGCCCGTGGGTGCATCGCGGCCGTCTCCCCCGATGAGACGGACTACATGGAGTTGGGTTTCGTGGCCGCCTCCAGGGCCGAGGAGCTCAGCTGCCCAGGAGTCTACGTGGACCAGCTGGTGTCCATCGAAGATGTGACCGACCGGGTGCGCGGACGGGTCGACGCCACGGACCCGGCGGACCAGGTAGCCCAGAGGGACGAGGCCGTGGACGACATCCGGACCGAGTGCGAGGACGCCTCGGGCAACCGCTGCCAGGTCGTCCCCCTGTACAACGGTGGGATGTACTCGCTCTACCAGTACCGCCGATTCGACGATGTGCGCCTGGTGATGGCGCCGGAGCTCCAGGCCGCCTACTTCGGCGGTGACCCCGACAACTTCACCTATCCCCGATTCGACCTGGACATGACGTTCCTCCGGGTCTACGAGGACGGTGAGGCCTACCATCCGGAGCACTTCCTCTCTTGGAGCGAGGCCGGGGCCGTGGAGGACGAACCCATCTTCGTGGTGGGGAATCCAGGCTCCACCGGTCGACTCCTGACGCTGGCCCAGATGGAGTACCTGCGCGACGTGGACTACCCCGCGCGCCTCGCGAGCTACGATCAGCGGCTCGAGGTCCTCTACGCCTACACGGACGCCCATCCCGGGGAGTCCAGGACCTATCAGAACACGATCTTCGGGATCGAGAATTCCAAGAAGGCCGTCACCGGGTACCTGACCGGCCTCCTGGACGAAGGCATCATGTCCCGGAAGCAGGCCTTCGAAGAGGACTTCCGTGCGCGCATCCAGGCAGATCCGGCCCTGAGCGGGCTGTACGGCTCCGCGTGGGACGAGATCGCCGACGCGCAGCTGGAGTTGGCCACCTTCGCTTCGCAGGAGCGGTACTACCGGCTCGGCGGCTCGACCCTCATGGGCCGAGCGCTCAGCCTGGTGCAGCTCGCAGAGCAGGCACGCCTTCCCGAAGGCGAGCGACTCCCGGCTTTCCAGGGCGAAGGACTGCAGAGGATTCGGGGAGCGTTGCTCCAGGACCGGCCCCTGAACACCGAGCTCGAGGAGATGCAGCTCGCCCAGTGGCTCTCGGCGGCCCGAGACGAGCTCGGGGAGCACGACGCCCTGGTTCAGTCGCTGCTGGGCGCCCGCACCCCCGAGGCCGCGGCTCGCTGGCTGGTCCAGGAGAGCCAGCTGGTGGGGGTGGAGGAGCGGACCGCGCTGGTGGACGGTGGAATCGGCGCCCTGGAGGGGTGCACGGATCCCATGGTCAAGGCGGTGTGGGCCCTGGAACCCACCGCTCGGAGTTACGCGGCCCGCTCCAGCGCCCTGGGGGACGTGATCTCCGCGAACACGGAGAAGCTCGGGCGCGCAATCTTCGAGGCGTACGGAACGGCACTGCCGCCGGACGCCACCTTCACGCTCCGGATCAGCGACGGAGTCGTGAGAGGGTTCCCCTACAACGGCACCATCGCGCCCTACAAGACCAGTTTCTATGGGCTCTACGCGCGCAGCGCGGAGTTCGACGGGGCACCACCCTTCAACCTCACGCAGAAGTGGATCGACGCCGAGGCGAGGCTCGACCTCAAGGCCCCGGTGAACTTCGTCTCCACGGCCGACATCATCGGCGGCAACTCCGGGAGCCCGGTGGTGAACCGCGCCGGGGAGGTGGTGGGGCTGGTCTTCGACGGGAACATCGAGATGCTCCCGAATCGTTTCATCTTCACGGACGAGGTCTCGCGGACGGTGAGCGTCCACTCCGTTGCCATCATCGAGGCGCTGCGAAAGGTCTACGACGCAGCGCACGTCGCCGATGAGCTCCAGGGAGGTGGCCGCTAGGGCGCGTCCCTTTCTCGAGTCCATGGAAGAGCCGGTCGGGACGCCCCGAGGGGCGCCTCGGCCGGCTCTTTCGCCTCCCCCCATGGCCCCCGCCCGCAAAGGAGACCGGCGCCGGAGCCTTAACAAACCGGGTCCGCCAAGCGTCCTCTTTGCATCCGTCCCTCGTGAAGGAATCCGTGGTCTAGGACACCTCTCCGCGCCCCCTCAGCCCCGACCTTTCCTCATGCCCCGTCTCCGCCTTCGTCTCCGGCTGATCCCGTCACTGGCCTTGGCTCTGGCCCTGCCCGCCGACGGCCGCGCACAGGAAGGGGCCATCACCTTCGACCGCTCCACCCGCTACGCCTTCGAGCTTCCGGAGCAGATCAGGGAACGGGTGGGTGATGAGATCCCGGGAGAAGAATTCGCGGCCTTTCTTCTGCTCTTCTCACCTACCGAGACCGTCATGCTCCCGGCGCCGGATGCGGATGCCGAAGAGGAAGGTCGCGCCGCGGATTCTCCGCCGGATGCGGCTCCGGGCCGAGGGGCGCGAATCCGGAACCTGATGGCGCGGATGCGGACGACCTCCATCGCTCGGAGCGACCACGAGCGCCTGGTGGTGGCCCACGTGGACCTCGTCCACGGCGTCGTGACCGAGAGCCGCGCCTTCATGGGAAGGCTCTTTCTCATCCAGGACTCCCCTCCGGCTCCGGAGTGGCGACTGACGGGGGAGCAAAGCGACTTCGCGGGCTTCCTGGTGTTGAAGGCCCTGGCCGAGATCGAGGGCGTCGCCGTTGAGGCGTGGTTCGCGCCACAGATCCCCGTACCGGGCGGCCCCGGTGGGTACGGAGGCCTTCCCGGCATGATCCTCTCCCTCTCCCTCGACTCGGGAAGGGTCGTCTACTCCGCCACCGACGTCCGGATGGCACCCGTAGATCCTGACGCCATTCGCCCTCCCGTGGATGGAGAGAGCGTCTCGGCCGAGGAATACGAGCAGGTGGTGGGGGAGAAGCTGGAGGAGCTGCAACTCCTCCAGACCCAGCGGCGTCGCCGCGGGCCCGGGGGTCGGCCGTGATCGTCCTACCCAGGAGCCGCTTCCCTGCCCGCGCTACCCGGAAGTTCCCGGGTAGGCGGACCGGCCCGGCCTTTCCGGCGTGGGTGGCGGCGTGCCTGGCCGTCCTGGCGCTGGCCGGGACCCAACCCGCCTTCGGCCAGGACTTCAGCGTCCGCGGGACGGTGGTGGACTCGGCTGGCACCGGGATCGCCAACGCCATGGTGGTGGCGCTCAACGGCGAGGACTCCGTCCTGGTTCGCTACGCCCTGGCCGACGGCGAAGGCCGATTCACCCTCCGCGACCTGGCTCCCGGGGACTACATCCTTCAAGTCACGTCCATGGGTTACCTCACCATCCGCCAGGACCTGGTGGTGGAGTCGCGGGACGTGGACGCCGGAAGGGTGGTCATGCAGGTGGCCGCGCTGGAGATGGACCCCCTGGTGGTGAGCGCCGAGCAGGTCCCCTTCGTGAACCGGCGGGACACCCTGGACTACAACGCCGCCGCCTTCCAGGTGCGCCCCAACGCCACAGTGGAGGACCTCCTGGCCCGATTGCCGGGCGTGACCGTGGACGACGATGGGACCATCACGGCCCAAGGGGAGGAGGTCACCCAGGTTCTGGTGGATGGAAAGGAGTTCTTTGGAAGCGATCCGACCATCGCCACGCGAAACCTCCCGGCGGACGCCGTGGACCGCGTCCAGATCTACGACCGTCGCTCGGACATGGCCGAGTTCACGGGGATCGAGGACGGGCAGGAGGAGCGCACGGTGAACCTCCAGCTGCGGGAGGCGGCCAGGCGGGGTGTGTTCGGGAATGTCAGCGGCGCGCTCGGTGGGGAGCAGGGGGGGGCGGCCCCGGTGGGCCCTGCCACGGGGGACGAGGTCCGATACCAGCAGTCGTTCAGCGTGAACCGCTTCACGCCCTTCGTTCAACTCGCGTTGGTCGGAGGGATGAACAACATCAACGAGGCGGGATTCTCCCTGGGCGACATCCAGGGGTTCTTCGGCGGCGGGGCGGGTCGTGGCGGCGGTGGGGCGGCCCTTCTGGACGGCGGGCGGAACAACGGATTCACCACCACGAAGACAGTGGGCGCGAACCTCGGGATCAACCGGGACAACTCCCGGTGGATCCGCTCCAGCTACTTCTTCTCTGACGTGGACAACACTCTCGACCGCGTCGTGCAGCGGGAGCAGCTCCTGGGATCGCAGGTGGCTTCCTCCCTGGACCAGACCACCGGGCAGACGACCGAGAACCAGAGCCACCGCTTCAATGTCAACGCGCAGTATCGGTTCACCGAAGGACACGACGTGCGGCTGCGCGGATCCCTCGCCGCCGGCTCCTCCGGGTCCCTCCAGCACCAGTCCCAGCAGACGACGGGGCGGGACGGGACGGTGATCAACAACGCCCTCAGCGTCTACGACGTCGACGGGAACACCCTCTCCGGAACTGCCCAGGTCACGTGGCGGAAGCGCCTGGCGGACAATGGGCGGAGCCTGGTGTTCGAGGCCCGGGGGAACCTGTCCACCCGGGACCAGAGCTCGAATCTCGACTCACGCATCGGTACCCCGGACCCTGCGAACGTCCTGACCTACGACGAGATCCTCCAGCTCCAGGATCAACAGAACGATCGGTTCAACGAGTCCCAACGCCTCTCCCTCACCCAGCCGCTGGGCGGCAGTCGGGTGATGGAGCTGTTCGCGGAGCGCTCGTCCACCTCCGAGGACCAACGCCAGTCCGTCTTCGACGTGGCCGGTGCGACGCCCGTCTTCGACGATCTCCTGAGCTCGGAGCTGGATCAGACGTATCGGTATCGTCGGGGCGGGCTTCGCCTGAGCCGAAAAACGGACCGGTCGTTCCTGACGGTGGGTGCCCAGGTCCAGCGTTCCGAGCTCGACGGCCGAATCCAGGATCGGGACGAGACCATCGCCCGCGATTTCACGCATGTCCTTCCCAACGCCAACTTCCGGTACGAGCTCCGCGACGGTTGGAACTTCAGTGCCCGCTACGTCACCGCGACCCGGGAGCCGGATACGGAAGAGCTCCAGCCCTATACCGACAACACCGATCCCCTGAGCGCCTACACGGGGAATCCCTCCCTGCAACCCGAGTACCGGCACACGCTCAACATCGATCAAAAGTACTTCGACCAGTTCACGTTCCGGAACGTATTCGCATACGCCCGATTCACCTTCACCGACAACGCCATCGCCCTGTCCCGCACCGTGGACCCGCGCGGTGTGCAGCAGGTCACACCGGTGAACACCGCCAGCTCCTGGACCACCAACGGAGGGGTCAACCTCTCCGAGCCCATCCGTCGCATCGGCGCGGAGCTGAGCCTGGGCTACGACGTCCTCCTCTCCCGAGCGGATCAAGTCCTGAACGGGGAAGAGAACGAGACGCGGATCCTCCGGAACACGCTGAGCTTCTCGCTCGAGAACCGCCGCAAGACGGACGTCAGCCTGGAGGGCGGCGCCCGCTTCAACTTCAACGATGTCGAGTACTCCCTGAGCCCCGCTCAGAACCAGGACTATCTGAACACGACGCTCTTCGGGGAGTTCGAGTGGTACCCGGGCGGTGTCTGGACCGTGGCCACGACGGTCAACCACCAGATCTTCGACGCGGAGGTCTTCGGGGCTCGGGACAACCTGACACTCTGGGAGGCCTCCGTCTCACGCATGTTCCTGGACGAGCGGGCCGAGATCCAGCTGGCGGCCTTCGACCTTCTTGACCAGAACCAGGGCGTGAGCTTCACCAACAGCGCGAACTTCATCCAGGAGTCCCGCACCGGGGCCTTGGGCCGCCACGTCATGCTGCGCTTCGTGTACCGGCTGGGCCGGACGCCACCGCGAGGCGCCGGAATCAGCCGCGCGGGGGACCGCCCACGCCGCTCAGGTGCCGCCGAGGGCGCCGGGGCTCCCTGGTAGGACGAAGGACGGGCCCGGAGAGGTTTTGCCTCCCCGGGCCCGCAGCCTTCCCCAACCTCCAGGCTAAGTGCGGCCTATACGTCCAGGTTCCGGACGTACCGCGCGTTCTTCTCGATGAACTCGCGCCTCGGCTCCACGTCATCCCCCATCAGGCGATCGAAGAGCTGTGACGCGATGGCCCCGTCCTCGATCTGGACCCGCATGAGAGTCCGGGTCTCGGGATCCATGGTGGTCTTCCAGAGCTGATCGGGGTTCATCTCCCCGAGTCCCTTGTAGCGCTGGATGTTCACCCCCTTGGCCGAGCCGTTGCCCCCGATCCGCTTGAGGATGTCGACCCGTTCGTCTTCCGAGTACGCGTAGTGCTCCGTCCGGCCCTTCCGAAGCTGATAGAGCGGAGGTTGGGCGATGTAGATGTAGCCCGCCTCGATGAGCTCGGGCATCTGGCGGAAGAAGAAGGTCAGGAGCAGGGTCCGGATGTGGGCGCCGTCCACGTCGGCGTCCGTCATGATGATGATCTTGTGGTACCGGGCCTTCTCGATGTCGAAATCGTCCCGGATCCCGGTTCCGATAGCGGTGATCATGGCCCGGATCTCGTCGTTCGAGAGGATCTTGTCGATGCGGGCCCGCTCGGTATTCAAGATCTTCCCCTTCAGCGGCAAGATGGCCTGGTACTGCCGGTCCCTCCCCTGCTTCGCAGAGCCGCCGGCAGAGTCACCCTCCACCAGGTAGATCTCGGTCATGGAGGGCTCGTTGAGCGAACAGTCCGCCAGCTTGCCGGGGAGCACCCCACCCTCCAGCGCGCTCTTCTTCCGGGCGAGATCCCGTGCCTTCCGCGCGGCCTCGCGGGCCCGCGCGGCCTGCAGGGACTTCTCGATGATGGACTTCGCGGCCTTGGGATTCTCATCGAGGAAGATGGACAGCTGCTCGTTGACGGCGGCCTCCACCGCTCCCCGAACCTCACTGTTCCCGAGCTTGGTCTTGGTCTGCCCCTCGAACTGGGGCTCCATCACCCGCACGCTCAGCACACAGGTGAGTCCCTCACGGACGTCGTCGCCGGAAAGGCTCTCGTCCTTCTTGAAGATCTTGTTGCGGCGCGCGTAGTCGTTGATGGTCCGGGTCAGAGCCGCCTTGAATCCGGTGAGGTGGGAGCCCCCTTCGTGGGTGTTGATGTTGTTCACGAAGGTGTGTGTGTTCTCGCTGAAGCCATCGTCATACTGCATGGCCAGCTCGATCTCCGCCTCCGGCTTCGACGCCTCGAAGTAGACGACGTTGTCGTGAAGGGGCTTGCGGCTGCCCCGGAGATAGCCGACGTACTCGGCGAGTCCGCCCTCGTACCTGTACGTCTCCTCGGCCTCCCGCCCCGCGCGCTCGTCGGTGAGCACGATCTCGAGACCCTTGTTCAGGAAGGCCAGCTCCCGGAGCCGGTTGGAGAGGGTCTCGAAGTTGTATTCGGTCTCGGTGAAGATCTCGTGGTCCGGCTGGAACGACACGGTGGTCCCGCGTCCCTTGGACGCGCCGCGGTCCTCCAGCTCCTTGGTCTTGATCCCCCGCTCGTAGCGCTGGTGATACTCGCGGCCCTCGCGCCGCACGCGCACTTCGAGCCACCCCGACAGGGCGTTCACCACGCTGACGCCCACGCCGTGCAGGCCGCCGGAGACCTTGTAGGTGTCCTTGTCGAACTTCCCGCCGGCGTGGAGGGTGGTCATGGCCAGCTCCACCCCGGGCACCCTCTCCGTGGGATGGACGTCCACCGGGATGCCCCGACCGTCGTCCTGGACGGTGATGCCGTTCCCTTCGTGAATCGTCACATCCACGCGGGTGCAGAATCCGGCCATCGCCTCGTCGATGGAGTTGTCCACCACCTCGTAGACGAGGTGATGAAGGCCCCTCGCCGAGGTCGACCCGATGTACATCCCGGGACGCTTCCTGACTGCCTCCAGCCCCTTCAGGACCTGGATCTGACCCGCGGTATACTCTCCGTTCCCGGGCTTCTTCTTATCGGCCATGAACCAACCGTTCCTGCGTCTGCTGTGGGTTCCTAGCGGGCCGAGCGGGGCCCGCGCTTCCGTACCACCGTTCCTACCGTATCCCGATCATCATTCGTGCCCCGCGGAGATCACCCTTCGGGGGACATGACGAAGACCAGCTTCTCGACCGTGACGTCTCGGTCCTCGTTCACACGTCGGAGAATCTCGCCTTTCATCATGTTCAATTCCATGAGCCAGGCGCTCGAGCGGACCTCCACCACCAGGGTCCCGTCCGTCACCGACCGCGCTCGCGCCACGGCGGCGATCTTCGGGCCGACCTTGCCACCCCACTCCTCCACCGCCGACGCCAGCGCCACGTCCTTCCCGACGCCCTCCTGCTCCAGGAACTCCGAGAGAAGGTCCTGAACTCGCTCGGGCTTGCGGCTTCCGCGCCCCACGGCCCTCTCACGCCTCGATGCGGCCGCTCTGGACGTGCCAGCGCGGAAGCGCATCGCTCCGGAATCGAACATCGCTCTCCTTGGGTGCCGTGAGGATCACCTGACCCGTCTCCTCCCGTTCCATCAGGTCCAGAACACGCTCGCTGCGGCCAGCGTCCAACTCCGCGAAGACGTCGTCCAGCAGGATGACGGGTTCCCTACCCCGTACCTCCCGGATGGTGGCCGCCTCTGCGAGCCGCAGCGCCAGCGCCACCGTGCGGCGCTGGCCCCCGGACCCGAACTCTCGGACGTCCAACTCCCGTTCGCCCTCCAGGTAGAACCGCACTTCGTCCCGGTGAGGCCCCACCACGGTGCTCCCGATCCGGTACTCCCTCTCGGCACTCGACCGAAGTGCCTCGCCGAATGCCTCCTCCACCGATTCCCCGTCCGCCGCGTCGCCGAGGGGAAACCCGGGACGGTACTCCACGGCTGCATCCTGCCCACCCGACACCTCCCCGTAGTATCGGGAGAAGAGGGGTCCCCGGTCCCTCAACCAACGTCGCCTCCCCTCCACCACCCGCGCCCCGGACCGCACCAGGTGGCCGTCCCAGATCCGGACCATCGCCTCACCGCGATTCTCCTTCAGCGCGGCATTCCTCTGCCCCAGCACATGCCGGTACTTCTGAAGTGCCTCCAGGTAGCCGGAAGCGTTCAGCGAAAGGACGATGTCCAGGAAACGTCTTCGCTCGCCGGGGCCGTCGTTCACGACCGCGACGTCCGCGGGAGAGAAGATCACCGCCCCGAGGTGACCGAGAGCGTCACCGAGGCGTGCCGGCACTTCCCCGGACAGGGTCACCTTCTTCTTCCGTCCACGCTTCTGGAACGCGGCTGCGACCTCCAACGTCGCGCCGGCGCCCCTGGCATCCTCCATGGTCCCCACGATGCGGAAGACGTCCTCGCCAAATGCCACGAGTTGATCGTCACGGGCTCCGCGAAAGGAGCGGAGCGTCTCGAGGTAGTAGATGGCCTCCAGGAGATTCGACTTTCCCTGGGCATTCTCCCCCACCAGCGCGACGCCCTCTTCGGGGATCCGGAGATCCTGTACGCCGAGGTTGCGGAAGTGGCTCAGGGAGAGCTCGCTCAGACGCACGAGCGAGGGGTCTTGGGAGGGCGATTCGGCATGGAGAAATCTACCATCTTCGGGCGCCCTCGTCCAACCGGCCCGGCGAATACGTAAGTCATTGTCATAAAATTACTTACACACCACCGACATCGACCCGCTCCACGGGCTCCACCACCCCGTGGACGGGGGAGGAGTGGAGTGTCCGGACGCCTGCCTACCGGGACGCCGTGTCACCGGACCCGTCGCGACTCGTATAGTGGATGTGACCGGATCGTGTACCCACGTCTCCGCGTAGCTCATGACCCCGACATGAAGAAGCTCGTCTACGCCCTCCGGCTCCCGCTCGTGGGAGCTCTGGCCGTCCTCTCCACAGGATGCGCGACACCCCGCTACCCGGGGCAATCGCCCTCGGCGATCATCACGGTGAACAACGAGCGGACGACGCTGAATCACCTCACCATCTACCTGGTTCCCACGCTGGGCACGCCGGTACGATTGGGAACCGTGGATCTGAACCGCTCCCAGAACTTCACCATCCGTCGCGGACAGCTCTCGGGCACCTACCGCCTGTGGGCCCGGCAGGGCACCCGCAAAGGCTTCTACTCGCCGGAATTCAGCCTCGCGGAGAGCGACGTGCTGGAGTGGGATCTGCACATGAACCACGTCTTCCTGCTGGGGACCACCGCGGGGAACTAGTCCTCCCGAAGCCCTCGGCTATCGAGCCCGGAAGTCCGGCTTCCGCTTCTCCAGGAACGCCGTCATTCCCTCCTTCATGTCCTCGGTGGAGGCCATGAGCCCGAACAGGGAGGACTCGTACTCCAACGCGTCCCGGAGGGACACGTCCATGGCGTGATAGATGGACTCCAGGGCCTTCTCCAGGGCGATGGGTCCGTTGCGGGTCGCCTTCCGGAGCAGGGTCTTCGCCTCCTCGAGCAGGCTCTCGCGCGGGACGACACCGCTCACCAGCCCGAGCGCCTCGGCACGATCCGCCTTGATCATCTCTCCCGTGAGGGTGAGCTCGATGGCCCGGCCGAGCCCGATGAGCCGGGCGAGACGGATCGTTCCCCCGTACCCCGGGATGATCCCCAACCCCACCTCCGGAAGCCCGAAGCGTGCGTTCTCCGAAGCCAGTCGCAGGTGGCACGCGAGGGCGAGCTCACACCCACCCCCCAGGGCATAGCCACCCACCGCCGCCAGGACCGGCCGATGGAAACGCTCGATCCGGTGGAAGACCTCCTGCCCCTGCCTGCTGACGCGGACTCCCGTCATGGCATCCATGGTGGCCAGCTCACCGATGTCGGCGCCCGCGACGAAAGCCTTCTCCCCGGCCCCCGTGAGGATCACCCCTCGAACGTCACCGTCCTCGGAAAGGTCCTGGAAGACCGTCCCCAGCTCGGTGATGACCTCGCCGTTCAGGGCGTTCATCTTCTCCTGCCGGTCCACCGTCACGATGGCCAGCTCCTGGTCCCATTCCACTCGCACGTGCTTCAAATCGGACATGGTTCCGCCCACGCTCCGCTATCAGGTTCGACGGCGCCGGCCGAGGGGCCGGAGACCCCGGAACGTAAGCGCCGCCGCTCAACACCGGCAATGGAAAACCACCCGCCCCGTGGCTACCTTCAGGTGCTTTTAACCACCCACAAGCTGCAAGGAGTTCCGCCGGCATGAGTCGCTCGCTCAACAAGGTCATGCTCATCGGGAATGTCGGGAGTGACCCCGAGATCCGGTCCACCTCGGCCGGTGCCCGTGTAGGAAAGCTGTCCCTGGCCACCAACCGGCAATTCCAGGACCGTACGGGCCAGTCACAGGAACGGACCGAGTGGCACCGCCTGACGTTCTTCGGCCGCCTCGCCGACATCGTCGAGCAGTACGTGAAGAAGGGGGACCGTCTCTACGTCGAAGGCCGGATCGAGTACTCGCAGACGCAGGACGAGCAGGGCGGTACGCGCTACTGGACCGACATCGTGGTGAACGAGATGGTGATGCTGGGGTCCTCGGGCGGCGGAGGCGAGTTCGCAGGCGGTCAGGGCGGGAGCTACGGAAGCGAGTCGGCACCCACGGGCGGTGCATCGGCTCCCCCACTCACCGAGCCGGACGACGACCTCCCGTTCTGATGGCACCTGGTCCAGTCAGGCGTCCGGGTCGGTCTTGAGTTCGGAGCGCCACAACCCCATGAGGTACCGGTCGTAGCGATCGGGGTCCGCCCGGTAATCCTTCGCCCACGCCTCGAATGGCGGCAGAGACACCCTGGACGAGAGCCACGTGGTGGCCGTCTGCACCATCTTCATGTACGACCCGGTGGACTGCTCTCCCTGGGCACGCGCCGCCTTCTCCGCCACGAGATAGATCTCGTCGGGGGAGAGATAGAGCAGGAGGTCCGCAAGCTGTGCAGAGCAGTAGTCGAGGTACTTGGCCCTGAGAATGGCCTCCTCGTTCTCTGCAGACGTCCCCAGCCCGTCCTCTGGATCGGTATCGGTCACGACTGGTCGCGGGGTAGAGGAAGGACGTCGAACGCTGCCGCAGCCAGGATCTAGAAAGGCCGGCGAGTCATCCGACTCCCGGCCTACTGGATCGATCGAGGGCCCTTCCGGTTCCGGACTCCTAAGAGTTGCGATCCCGACCCGTGTCCCGCAAGGACCGCAGCTTCAGGTCACTTGGGCGGAGATACCGTCGCCGCTCGAATCGCGTCCCTCTTGGTCCCGGAGGTTGTTGTAGATGGCGCGACGCGTGAGCCCGTACAGAATCACCCGGCTCAGGAAGTCCGGATCCGTCCGCTGCACCTCTTCCGCCTGAGCAGCGATATCCCGCGGCAGGCGGACGTTCAACTGGACGGAACAGGTCTCCCACATGGGCGACTCCTCAAGTCGGAAAAGTTTCAGAACTTGACCTTCGGCCGATCCCCTTCCGGGACCCCCCGAATGCCCGCCTTCACGGGCCATTTACCTCGAGCGAGGCCAAGATTAAACCGACTTTCCAGAAGGCGCAAGAGGGCCTGCCAACTCGTCCAGAAACAGGCCGAATCAATCTAAGTTATTGCGTGTCAAGCATTTATGAATATTCGCCGAAATCGCGAATTCGCTTGTTCCTGGCGCGCGACTGAAGGCCAATTTTCGCAACTATTTTCGGGGATTCCCCGTTATTCCGGGACGTTCCGGGGTGCGACTCTGAAAAATCCCCTGTGCAGCCATTCCCAATTTTTTGGAAATATCGGGGTCAGGGAAGAGTCGAGCTGAGGAAGGCTCCCAGCGTCCGATCGTCGAAGTCACGGAACCGCTGGCGCACGTCGGTGGGGTTGGATTCCTGGAAGATCTCTCCCGTGGTGAACACCTGCGACACACCGGGAGAGTGGAAGCGAATGTGCCCCACCCAATCCTGGGCCCTTGGGCGCACCGCCAGGGCCGCCACCCACTCCTCGGCGTCCCGCCGGATGTTCCGGAGCTCTACCGTGACCGGCTCCCCGTCCGGCGCTTCCGGAGCCATGGGGGGACCCGGCACCGTGGCGTACTCGAAGCGGGAGAGGTGAAAGTCCTGAACCCACACCTCGAAGGGTGGGAGTGGAAGGATCTCCATGGCGCGCTCGGCGAGCCAGTAGAGCGTCCCTCGGTCCTCCGGGTCCTCCACCTTGTTGACGAAGGGGCTGACGCCCCCGTTCAGGCGAAAGTGCCTCAAGAGGGAACGGACACCCTCTCTCGGGATGATGTTCAGCAGCTCCCTGCCCTGGTCACTGCAATAGGCCAGGTACCGATCTCGCAACAGGAGCGAGTGGGCTTGCGCCGCCGTCCCCTGGGGGGTGCCGTTCACATTGCTCAGTGGACCGTTGTGACGCGCGGCGCCAGTACAGGTACGCGTTCAGTACGGACTCCGGAGCGGATCGAACGCAAACGGGCGAGGGTCTCCCGTTCGCCGAAGGTGCCCAGGACCGCTTCCAGCTCCCGGACACGCCCAGGCTCGAACCGCGTGAGCAGCTTCAACAGGCCCCGTCGGATCACCGTCATCTCGTCGCGGAGCTCTTCCAACGACTGGGGAAGGGAGAAACGGACCTGGTAGCCCCCTACGGCCGCCTCGGACGCGGGGATCAGGCGTCGGATGTCGCCGCCGGGAAACCCGGCGGCGAGGCTCTCCTCCAGGGGGACGTCTCGTATCCCGGTGGGCGTCCTCACCACCAGGGCGTTCCCCTCGTAATCCATGTGGATGCGAACGACCCGGCCACCCCCGAGCAGGACTCGGACGGACGTGCCCTCGTGGAGATCCAGGTCCCTGCAGACGTCGCGAAATCCAATCCGCAACAACGATGGGCGAGTGACCGGCGTGAATCCGGCCCGATCCAGCACCTGCAATCCGACCTGGAAGCAGAAACGCCCCAGGTCGCCGCCTCCATTCCCCTGCGCCGCTCCCCGGATGAGTTCCGACACGTGGTCGAGCGTGGGCTCGTAAACCCAGTCCACTACCACCAGCTCGTGGCTCAGGTCCAGGAGCTTGACCGCGGCGCTCCCGAGATCCACGACCTCCGCCGACGACGCGTATCTCCCCTCCAGCACCAGGGCGAGTCCGATATCGCGGATGCGCCCTCCGGGCGTGTCGATTTCGTGCACGTCCCGATATTGCACGACTGCCCGCGTGAGGGGCAGCTCACACGCGCCGGGAACGTCGGCCATGGCTTCGGGCCGACTTTCGTGATGAGGGACCAGATTCATGACCGGTCTCGAGTTCGTCTGTGGGCAGGGGTTATCCACGTTAATCAAATGTTTTTCCACTGAGCAAGGATTTTCCACCCCACTGGCACCCCCTCATGGTAGGTAGTTCTGCGCCAAGCTCCGGAAGGCCTCCACCTCCCGCCTCGCCCAGCCCGGATCGCGCCCCATTTCCGCCGCCATCAGGTCGGCCACGGCCGGCGCCGACTGGGCTGCCGCACGAGCGTTCAGGAGCAGCGCTCGCGTCCGCCTCGAGAGCACGTCCTCCACCCGCCGCGCCATCTCCCGGCGCACTGCCCATACCACCTCTACCCCCAGGATGGGGAGCTCCGGGTGGATGGACTCACCCCATTCCGGATTCTCGCGGGCCATGGCCTCGAGCTCCGGCGCGTCGGATCCGTACACGGCGAGGCTTCCGAATCGCTCCGCAGCCTGGTGATACCCATGGATCGGAAGCTCCCGTGTCTCGCACGGGCGAGGATCGAGGCCGGCCACCGGTGCGGCGTGATCCACCGTGTCCTCCGCCATCTTCCGGTAAGTGGTCCATTTCCCGCCGGTGATGGTGACCAATCCGGTCGCCGACACGTGCAGGGTGTGGTCACGCGACAGGGCTGCGGTGTCCTCTCCATCCCCCGCGGACACCAGAGGACGGAGCCCGGCGAACGCGGAAAGGACGTCGGCCGGCTCGGGGTCGTTGGACAGATAGCGGGCCGCGTGCCGCAGCACGAACGCCACCTCCTCGTCCAGGGGGTGCGGCTCCTGCACCGGCTCGGGCACGGGCGTGTCCGTGGTTCCGACCAGGACCCGGTCGTGCCACGGCACGGCGAAGAGGACCCGGCCATCGTCGGTTTCGGGAACCATGATGGCCGAGTCCCCCGGGTGGAACCGTCGGTCCAGGACGAGGTGGATGCCCTGGCTGGGAACGATCATCCCACTCGCCTGCGGGTCGTCCATCCGCCGCACCGAATCGGTGAAAACTCCTGTGGCGTTGATGACGCCGTGTGCCCGGATCTCGAGCGTCTGCCCGCTCTCTTCCTCCCGCGCGCGCACGCCGGCTACGAAGCCCGCGTGATCCTTGAGCAGGCCCGTGACCGGGCAGTGGTTCACCAGCACCGCGCCCTGCTCCCATGCCGTCCAGACCAGGTGCGTCAGAAGGCGGGCGTCGTCGAACTGCCCATCGTGATACACCACTCCACCCCTCAAGCCCTCCTGCTCGATGGTGGGCAACCGCTGCAACGTCTCCTCGCGGGACAGGAGCTTCGACGAACCGAAGCCGTACTTCCCCGCCAGGGCGTCGTAGACCTTCAGGCCGATCCCGTAGAACGGCGCCTCCCACCAGTCGTAGTTCGGGACCACGAAGGCCAGGTCGTGGACGAGGTGGGGCGCGTTGCGCCGCAGGATGCCGCGCTCCCTCAGCGCCTCCATGACCAGGGGGACGTTCCCCTGTCGGAGGTATCGGACACCGCCATGAACCAGCTTCGTGCTGCGAGAGGACGTCCCCTGGCCGAAGTCGCGAGCCTCCAGCAGGAGCACGTCGTACCCCCTTGAGGCGGCATCCACCGCCACTCCGACACCGGTGGCCCCACCGCCCACCACGACGAAGTCCCACGGCTCCGTCCGATCACGGACGCGATCCCACATGTCACTTCGGTCCACGAGTCCTCCGTTGACGCAGTCCGGGAGGTCCTTTTAGGTTTTTGAGCTATGTCTAGATGGTAGTCTCAACCCAGGACGGTGATTTCCTTGGAAGTACTGGTTCAGGAAAACGAGAGCCTCGAGCGGGCGCTTCGCCGCTTCAAGCGTAAGGTCCAGCGCTCCGGTCTCTACTCCGAGCTCCGGAAGCGTCGGTACTACGAGAAGCCCAGCGCGCAGCGGAAGCGGAAGCGTGAAGCTGCCGTGCGGCGTGAGCGCCGGCGTCAGCGTCGCACCGGTCGCCGCTGATCCGAGCGTCTGACCGCGGGACGGTTTTCTCGTCCTGACCCAGCGGCCTGTCCCCAAACGGGGGCGGGCCGCTGTCTTATTCTAGCCAGCGTCGGGCCCCCGCGGCAGGGAGGAGGACGTCACGCGGGCGCCGAGAAGAGCTGCGCTGAGCGCCGGGGGGGTCGCCCGGCCAGACGCGACGGAGCGCACGCCGGCCTCCTCGGGGCTCCAGGAGGCCGAAACCCCCGGATCGAGGGATTGGCTCAGGACTCGGACTGATCGTCGTCCTGAGGCTCGAAAAGCCGTCGTGCCCCGTGGAACTGCCGCTCCACCCACCTCCGCCACGACGCGGGTGGCGGCTCCAGGGTCTCCCCCGCCTGCAGACGGTCCAGGATCCCCTCCACCTCCGCCAGGATCTCGCGCCACTTCTTCTTGTGGCCAGCCGCCGTCATCCGGTTGATCACCGCGAAGAGCCCTCCGGCCAAGGCGATCCCCGCTCCGATGGCCAGCGCATCCGGCCCCACCGAGGCCAGCCAGATTCCGCTACCGACTCCGCTGACCAGCCCGCCGGCCCCGCCCCCGATCACCCCCCCGGCAACCCAGTCGCCCCGGATGCCGGGATCCACGACGAACTCCACCAGCGTGCGGCCCTCTTCCGCCTCGTTCAGCCGGACCTCCACGGACTTGGCGGATGCCACGTAGTACCGCTGGGATGTGGCGCTCGCCGCCCGAGCGAGGCTGCTGATCCAGTCCACCGCGGGCCGGAACTGCAGGTAGTTGGGGGTCCTGCGTACCCGGTGCAGGAGCCGCCCCCCCACGAGGAACCCGTCGAGGTTCCTGGCGACCTCTTCCGTGGAGCCCGGCACCACCCTGGAGACGACGATGTGGGCTGGGCCGTAGAACCGGTCCAGCAGGCTCCCCGACACCGATCCTGCCCGGACCTCGGAGAGAGCGTGGCGAATGTGGTGCTCCGGAAGGCCCACCTCGCGTGCGATCCGGAAGAGCTCATCCTCGCCGAGCTCACTACCCGACTCGGTGTCCTGAGCGGTCAACTCGGCCGCACGTCGGATCACCTCGTCGAACTGACGGCGGTTCAGGCTCCGGCCGGTAGGGGTGTCCTGGTCGGTCATACCATCAACTAAGGGGTGGAGATCAGGTTACTTCAACCACCACGGCCCCTCCCTGCCCGCCCCCGATACACGCGGAGCCCACGGCGTACCGGCCTCCCCGCCGCCGGAGCTCGTGGAGGAGGTGGATCGCGATCCGAGCGCCGGAAGCGCCCAGGGGATGGGTGAGTGCGATGGCGCCGCCGTTCACGTTGGTCTTCTCGGGGTCCAGGCCCAGCTCCTTTTCCACGGCCTTGTACTGCGGCGCGAACGCTTCGTTCACCTCCACCAGGTCCATGTGGTCCAGCGTCAGCCCGGCCTCGGCCAAAGCCCTGCGGATGGCGGGCGCCGGCCCGATTCCCATGATGCGGGGGTCCACGCCCACGAAGGCCCACGACACCAACCGCCCAAGGGGCTCCAGACCCTGGGCCTCTGCCCAGGTCCGGTCCGCGAGAACCGCGCTTGCCGCTCCGTCACCGATCCCACTGGCGTTCCCCGCCGTCACGAAGCCGTCCTTCCGGAAGTAGGGGCGAAGGGCGGACAGCTTCTCCAGGGTGGTGTCGGGCCGCATGTGCTCGTCCGCGGCGTACTCCACCTCTCCCTTCCGGGTCCGCACCGTGACGGGGACCACCTCCGCGGCGAATCGGCCCTCCGCCCAGGCGGTCGCTGCCCGCTTCTGGGAGGCGAGTGCCACGGCGTCCGACTCCTCACGGGTGACTCCGTAGCGCTCTCCGAGCTCTTCCGCCGTCTGGGCCATGGTGAGCCCACACTGCGAGTCCTCCAGCGCCTGCCAGAGCACGTCCTCGAAGGCCCCCCCGGCGTCACCCAGTCGAAGGCCTCCCCACCGTGCCCCCCGTACCACGTGGGGAGCCTGGCTCATGGACTCGGTCCCGCCCACCAGTGCCACGCGAGCCCCACCCACGAGGATCTCCATGGCCCCGGAGGCGATGGCCTGAAAGCCCGAGCCGCACAAGCGGTTGACCGTGTAGGCCGGCACCTCCTGGGGAATCCCACAACGCAATCCCACGTGCCGCGCGAGATACGGGGCGTCGGCCGAGGTCTGGAGCACGTTGCCATAGACCACGTGGTCGACCTGATCGGGCCGCACCCGAGCCGCCTCCAGAGCGGCCACCCCGGACACGACTCCCAGGTCCGTGGCGGAGAACCCCATGAGCGAGCCGCCGAAGCTGCCGAAGCCCGTGCGCTTCCCGGAGAGGAAGACCACATCCCTGTCCTGTCCCTGCGTACCCATGCGTGCCTCCCCCAAGTGCCCGTCGTCCATTCCCAGGACGGCTCCGCTTCCACGAACTCCGCCCGGCCGTTCCCCCTATGCGAACTCCAGCGCCGGTGGCGCCTCGTCGAGGTACTTCTTGAAGGCCTCCTTGTTGTGAGCTCGGAGGTAGGCCTCCCGGGCGTCGATCCGGTCCTCCACCAGATGCTCCAGGATGTGCTGGTCCAGGAGCTGCATTCCGTCCTTCTTCCCGGTCTGGATGATGGACGGAATCTGGTGGAGCTTGTTCTCACGGATGAGGTTCGCGACGGCCCCGGTCCCCACCATGATCTCCAGCGCCGCGATCCGGCCCTGCCCGTCCTTCGCCCTGAGAAGCACCTGCGAGATGACGCCCTTGAGGGAGTCGGCGAGCATGGCCCGGATCTGCTCCTGCTGATCGGCGGGAAACGCGTCGATGATCCGGTCCACGGTCTTGGGCGCGGAGCTGGTGTGCAGCGTCCCGAACACCAGGTGGCCCGTCTCCGCGGCAGTGATCCCAAGCTCTATGGTCTCTCGATCCCGCATCTCCCCGACCATGATGACGTCCGGATCCTCCCGGAGCGCCGCCCGAAGGGCGTTCGCGAAGCTGCGGGTGTTGGCGCCCACCTCCCGCTGGTTCACCAGGCACTTCTTGTTCTTGTGGGTGAACTCGATGGGATCTTCGATGGTGAGGATGTGGTCCTGCCGCGTCTCGTTGATGAGGTCCACCATTGCCGCGAGCGTCGTGGATTTGCCGCTCCCGGTGGGTCCCGTGACTAGAACGAGACCCCGGGTGAGGGCGCAGAACTTCCTGACGACCTCGGGGAATCCCATCTGATCCGCGGTGAGGATCTCCGAGGGAATGGTCCGGAGCACACAGCCCAGTCCCTTCCTCTGCCAGTAGACGTTCACGCGAAAGCGCGCGAGCCCCTCGATCTCGTACGCGAAGTCGAAATCCATGGTGTCGAGGAACCGCATCCGCCAGTCCTCGTCCATGATCTCGTAGACGAGCGTCTCGAGATCCTTGGCGGTCAGATCTCGGAATTTGAGCCTCTGCATGTTCCCATGGACCCGCATGATGGGCGGAGCCCCCGTGGTGAGGTGGAGGTCCGAACCCCCTCGCTCCACGAGGACTCTCAGGAACTGGTCGATCTGCGCCATCCAGCCTCTCCTTAGCTCCCTAGAGCGTCGGCAACCCACGCCCCCACCTGTTCGGTGGTGCGATCACCGTCCAGGTCGGGAGTGGTGACCCCGGCGGCAACCGCGCCGCGCAGGGCCCGGTCCACCGCATCCGCGGCCTCGGAAACACCCAACTGCCCCAGGATCAATCCCGCACACGCGATGGCACCCATAGGGTTTGCTCGGTTCTGTCCGGCGATATCCGGTGCCGAGCCGTGCACGGGCTCGTAGAGCGCGTGGCGACCTGGGTGGAGATTGGCGGACGGGGCCATCCCCAGTCCACCCGTCAGCTCCGCCGCGAGGTCGCTCAGGATGTCCCCGAACAGGTTCCCCGTAACGATCACCTGGTACCGCTGGGGGCGACGGACCAGGTCCATGGCCATGGCGTCCACGTACATCGCGTCCTGCTCGACCTCGGGGAACTCCTCGCCCACCGCCTGGAAGGCCCGGCGCCAGAGACGCCCGGCGGCCGGCATGGCATTGGCCTTGTCCACGAGCGTGACTCGGCCGCGCTCCCGCTCGCGGGCGAACTCGAACGCAGCCCGAATGATGCGCTCGACCCCTTTCCATGTGTTGAAGTCCTCCTCCACCGCAACCTCGTCGGGGGTGTCCGGCTTGAATCTCCCGCCCAGGTTCACGTAGACACCCTCCGTGTTCTCCCGGAAGATGTCCAGGTGGATCCCTCCGGCCTCCACGTCTTTGAGGGGGGACAGGCGCGGGTCCATGAGAAGCGACGGCCGGTAGTTCACGAACAGGTCGAGCCGAAAGCGAAGCCCCAGGAGGATGTCACGGGCGTGCTCGTTCCCGGGTACTCTCGGATCCCCCAGTGCACCGAGCAGGATGGCGTCGTGCTCCTCGGCGAGGGAGGTGAACTCCTCGTCCGTGATGGTGATCCCGTCGCGGAGGAAGCGATCCGCGCCCAGGTCCCAGTGGACCAGCTCGAGAGGAACGTCGAAGAGGACGGAGGCTCGTTCGAGGACCCGCACCGCCTCGCGGGTGACCTCCAGACCGATCCCGTCACCAGGAATGATTGCGATGCGGTGCATCTAGGGTTGCCAAAGAGCGGAGGGGTCTGCACTCGGCCCCGGCGGAGCGACAGGGTCGCCGAAGGGGCCTCGGAGTATAGGGTGGCGCGATAGTGGTGGCCACCGTGTCAGCGATCCGGGACCACGACGACGACGCCCCACCCCGACGACCCGCTCCCATCCACCCTGTACGGGTACCGGCCCGGCGGGGCGGAGTCCGTTGGGAGAACCCAATGTACTCCGGGGCGGACCATGGGTGGGCTCTCCAGGATGCCTCGTGCCCTAAGGAACTCCAGACGGTCCCCAGACAGGGAATCCCCGGGAAAGCGCACGACGCGCGGGTGCGCGTCTCGCGTGCGGAAGTCCACCCAATCGCCGGGTCGCACCAGGATCGAATCCGGGTCCGTGGCCTCCTCACCGTACAGGTGGAGAACGGCCACCACATGGACGCGGTCTTTCGGGGTGAGCCCCAGAGAGTCCTGCAGTACCACGTCGGGCGGGAATTCCGGAGCCGCCTCACACGCCACTACGAGGGCGGTGAGCGCCGATGTCAGAATTCTGAGAATCGGCCCGTGAATCAGTCCCCCGCCGCCCGGGCGCCACATGCGATACAGAAGCGCCAGTCCGCCTCCAGCGCCTCGCCGCAGGAATCGCACGGCACGAGCTTCACATCCGTCCCGCAGAAGGGGCAGAAGTTCAGGTGGTCGCGCTTGGGAAGCGTCTCCCGGCACCACCGGCAGACATCGGTCGCAGAATTGGACTGGGGCACGAGCTCGGCCTCGGGTTCAGTCTGGGCGGGAATGTCGTCCACGATCTCAGGATCCAGTGGGTCCGACGCGGCAAAATCACCCAGGGAGACCACGATGGTCTCTTCCCGGTCTCGCGACGAAGGAGGTCCGAAGGGCGGGAAGGTGATCTCGTTGCCCATCTGCGCCTCGGCCGCGGAAGCGTCGCCGTTCGGTTGGACCGCGGTGCCGCCAGCGGCCGGCAGCTTCGCCGGATTCAGGCGCACATCCACCGCCGCGAACTCCCGGTAGAGCCCCGTGTTGGGATTCACGGACTCCAGCTCCTCGCGGATCTCGTGGAGAGCGTGCTCGGACTCCATCTCCACGAAGTCCCCCTCCCCGGCGAGCAGGCGCAGGAGGGCGTGCTCGTAGTCCCCATTCATCTCGACACCCAGGACGTCCCGATAGGCGCCGTACGGCACAAGGTCCTGGTAGATCTCCGCCACGGTGAACGGGCGGGAAAGCTGGTCCGGATTCCGGTCCCGGAGCGCATCTACCAACGCCCCGTGGAATCGGGACAAGATCGCATCGGTCATCGCGTCACCCCCTCACTTCCCCCAGAATGGTCCTCCAGCATGATCAATCGCGCGGCCGCCGCGGTCCTCAGAAAGCTCTCGGGATCCTGGAACGGAATCTCCACACCGCTCACCTCGTGCCACCGCTCGGCCATGCGCCGCATGAACTGGACGAGTGTCTCGTGTCCAAAGCCGGCCCCGTCCCTCATCTGCCGGACCACGGCCAGCCAACTCCCCCAGTAGACCGTCCCATCGTGGGTTCGGACCTGAATGTGCCCCGAATCCGCCGCGCTCCCGCTGTCGAAGAGCTCGAGCTGGGACGGATCGAGTTGAAGGGGACTCCGGCCGGTGACGCCCGCCTCCACCTCGGCGAGAAGCCGATCGATGGAGTCCTCCATGGAGTCCAGCTCCTTCAGGCGCTCCTCCCACGGCGTCAGCCTGGCGTCACCCGACTCCATGTGCCAGAGAGCGCGCTTGAGCTCCATGATCCGCCACACGGCCACGGGGTCCCAGTGTTCCACCGGAGGCACCCGCTCGAACTCCCGCAGCGCCCCTTCCCAGTCTCCCCGGTCATAGAGGAGATGCCCGAGATAGGTCCGCGCCTCATGGAGATCAGGATCCAACCGAAGCGCCCGACGGATCTGCCGCCCCGCGCCCACCTCGTCACCCAACCGATGCAAAGTGTAGCCGAGGGCCGCCGCCACTTCGGCGCTGTCGGGGCGCGTCGTAGCGCACCGGGAGAAGATGTCCCGGGCGTCCGAGTACAACTGCTCTCGATACAGTGCGCGGCCCATGGTCAGCATGAGATCGACGTCCTCGTCGAAGCCCAGTGCCTGGACCCTTCCGAAGAGCCTCAGCGCGCCAGCATGGTCGCCGAACCGGAGCAGGATCTCACCGAGCCCCACGAGGGCGTCCTCGTGGCCCGGGTCCAGGACGGCTGCGCGCTCGAATGCCCGCCGGGCCCACGCAAACTCCTCGCGCGCGAGGCGCGCGTAGCCCATGCCGATATAGAGCTCTACGGCATTGGGGTAAAGAGAGAGGCCCTCCTTGAGCATCTCGAGAGCCCCGTCGTAGTCCCCTTGGTTGTATAGCTCGTGCGCCTGCTCGTCGTATTCCTCTGAACTGAGGAACCGTTCCTGCATGCTCGTTCTCCAAAGACGGCCATCGCGGTGCGACTGGGCCGAATATACGGGGACGCGGTTGGGGAAACCAGACTTCTGTGCGGCAGCGCAGCAGTTTCTCCGCTCACCAAGGGCGGATCCCCACGACGGCAGCCCGAAATGGGCTCAAACCGGCTTGCCGTAGCGGACCCCGCAGCGTGGGCATACGAGGTAGTCTCCGTTCCGCAGCAGCTTCTCCACAGGGTCTTCGTGCCGCGGGCAAATCGGATCCCGCCCGTCTCCCTGCTCGTCCCGGACCTTCTCCTTGTCCCGACGGGTCGCCTTGGGAATCCGAAGCTCGTAGCGCAGCGAGGAGGCGGAACACTCGAAGAGAACCGTGCCCGACCCGTCGGACTCCGGGCGGACCCTCAACTCGTGGAGCACCCCCCCCATGGGGGATTCGAGGTATTGATTCGTGTAGTAACGCTTCAGGTATTCCTTCCCCTTCAGTGGAATCGCGTTCGAAGGGGCGGGCTCCTGAGTGTGCCAACCATTGACCATATGAGTGACGGAGGGGCTCCGGGATCAGGATTTTGGGGCCGGAAGATAGGACGCTTGGAACCGCTCCGCCACCGGCCCGGGTCGAGCGGAGGCCCGGATACAAGTCGGGGGCCGGAAGCACCACCGCTCCCGCCCCCCGGACTTCATCTCGGCAGGGGCCTTCACGCCCCGAGGACCGAACTCAGGCGACCGTTGCGTTCTCCTGATTCACAGCCGTGTGCTCGTCGCCGTGGCTGATGGCGGGGGCGCAGAAGCGCATCCCGATGGCGTTGAGCTCGTCGAGCTGGGAATCACCCAGCTCGGGGTAGCGCTCGGCGAGGTAGTCCACCGTCTCGCTCATCCACGTTTCCTGGTCCTCGGGGGAGGCGTGAAGCACGCCACAGCGGTTGATGTGGCTGAACAGCTCATCACGAGCCTGGTCAAGAACAGAATTCGCCACGTACACCTCCCTGTGTATCTTTCCGGACCGGCCCGGTCGGGCATCGGGGGTCCAGATATTGTCGTTTCAGCCATGGAACCTAACTGAATCATGCCCACTCGCCAACCGGCCCTGGAGCCTTCCGGTGCGGATCCCGTCACCCTCGAAGTGTTCCGTCACCTCTTCACCGCGCTGACCGAGGAGATGGGAGCCGCGCTGCGCCGCGCGTCATATTCCCCGAACATCAAGGAGCGGCGAGACTACTCCTGTGCTCTCTTCGATGAAGAGGGCGTCCCGGTGGCACTGGGAGACCACATGCCCGTGCACCTGGGGGCCATGCCCATGAGCGTGCACGCGGCGCTCGAGGTGCTGGGCACGCTGGAGCCGGGTGACGTGGCCATGGTCAACGATCCCTTCCAGGGCGGCACCCACCTTCCGGACATCACCGTCCTGGCGCCCGTGCACGCCGGCGCGGGCGGTGCCGAGGAGCTCCTGGGCTTCGTCGCGGCCCGTGCGCACCACAGCGACGTCGGTGGGATCACTCCGGGATCCATGCCCCTGGCGCGGGAGATCGTGCAGGAGGGGCTCCGGATCCCGCCGGTCCGTCTGTTCTCGCGGGGCGAGCGGAACGAGGACCTGTGGCGGCTGGTTCTCTCGAATGTCCGCACGCCAGGGGAACGGGCGGGCGATCTGGATGCGCAACTCGCCGCACTCCATGCGGGGCGTATCCGCCTCCTGGAAATGGTGGACCGCCGGGGCCTCCCCGCCGTGCGAAGCGCCATGCGGGATCTCATCGGGTACGCGGATCGCCTGGTGGCCGCTGGACTCGAGGCCGTGCCGGACGGCCGGTACACAGCCGTGGACCACATGGAGGACGATGGCTTCGGCACGGAGATGATCCCCATCAGCGTGGCGGTGACCGTGAAGGGGAGCCGGGCCACCGTGGACTTCACCGGGACCTCGCCGCAGGTCCAGGGGGGGGTTAACGCGGTTGCGGCCATCACGGGGTCGGCCACCCGCTATGTCATCCGCTGCCTCGCACAGGACCTCCTGGGAGTGGAGATCCCCGCCGGCGGCGGATCGTTGAAGGCGGTGGAGACCATCCTTCCGGCGGGCTCGGTGGTGGACGCCCGCCCCCCGGCCAGCGTTGCCGCCGGGAACGTGGAGACCAGCCAGCGGATCACGGACGTGCTCCTCACGGCGTTCCGGCAGGCGCTCCCGGACCGCGTCCCCGCCCTGTCGCAGGGCACCATGAACAACACGACGGCCGGCGGCCTCGACCACCGATCCGGTGAACCCTTCGCCTACTATGAAACCGTGGGCGGAGGAATGGGCGCCGGCCCCGGCGGGCCGGGTCTCTCCGGTGTCCATTGCCACATGTCCAATTCCCTCAACACCCCCGTGGAGGCCCTCGAGCACGCCTACCCCTTCCGGGTTACCCGCTATAGCCTCCGCAAGGGGAGTGGCGGAAAGGGGCTGCATCGAGGCGGCGAGGGATTACGGCGAGACATCGAACTGCTCGCGGACAGCACGGTGACCTTCCTGTCGGAGCGGAGGGTCCATGGCCCGGCCGGCGCGGAGGGAGGCCAGGCGGGAGCCCCTGGGGCCAACGTGCTCATCCGGAACGGGTTGGAGGAGAATCTCCCCGGGAAGGTTACCTTCCAGGCCCGCGCCGGGGACATCCTCAGCGTGCGGTCCCCGGGCGGCGGCGGGTGGGGCGCTCCTCCCGACGGTGACCCCGGGGAAGCCCGCGAACCGACCTCCTAGGACAACCCCGCACCATCCGGACATGAAGCTTCTTCTCGGACTCGTCTGCGACCATGCCCGTCAGGGGCCGGACGGACGGCTCTTCATCGACGGCCAGTACCACGACCTCTACGCGCCCGGCTTCCCCGCCAAGCACGACCTCACGCTGGTGACCGTGCTGGAGTGGGAGCGTGCCGACCATGGCCGCTACAACTTCACGGTGGAGCTTCAGGACCCCAAGGGTAACCCGAGCCTCCGTGGCAGCGGCTACACCGAGGTCGTGGAAGCCGACCCCGACGGTCCCAAGGCCCGTACCTACTACGTCGAGCCACTCCAGGAGGTGGTCTTTCCCATCCCCGGGGAATACCGGTTCCGAATCCAGGTGAAGGGAAAGTGGCACGACGGCCCCGCGCTGTATCTCTGGGAGAGTCCCGGTCCCGACGTTTCGGCACCCTGACGCCCCACTGGCCACTGCGGGCGGGGGGCCACCCCGCTCGGCCTCCCCACACGGGATGTCACGCCCGAGCCGTCAGCCCAGGTACATCCGGGCCCAGAGGAACGCGAAGGCCGCCACCGCACCCAGAAGCGCCTCGTACTCCTTGTTTCCCCTGTAGCGCTCCATGCTGAAGGCCCCTGCGGGAACCCACTGCTCCGGCGCGCGGTAGCGGGTGAGCCGGGGAAGGAGCAGGGGGACGTTGGCGGCGTAGTCCCGGTACTGGTCTCCGAAGATCCCCTCCAACAAGTCCGCCTCGCTCCGGATCGTGGCCCCGTACACCCCGAAGAAGAAGGCCAAGAACGCGAGCACGAAGATCCACTGGGCCCCGGCAACGGTCACCCCCATCCCCAGGAAGAAGCTCCCCAGGTAGAGGGGGTTCCGCGTGTGCCCGTAGGGGCCGCTGGTGGCGAGCTGCTTGTCCTTGCGGATGAAGCCGGCGGCCCACGCGCGAATGAAGAGCCCCACCGCGGCGAGACCGGCCCCGGTGATCAGTGAAGCGGGAGACGGGGTCGCGAACCACAGGAACGGAATGATCAGCAGCCACACCAGGCGCAGCCGGATCTTCCGCAGGGAGAGTCCCACGTCAGCGCACTTCCTTCAACGACAAGTGGATGTCCGGAAGCCACTTCACGCGGCTCAGCATATAGACCATGTGCCGGTCCTCGTCGTCCGTGAGGTAGACCTCTGCCTGGCCCCCGTCTCCAAAAAGCCCCGACGTCCGGATGACGGGCTCGATGACGATGCATTCGAACTCCCCGGCCGGGACCCGGATGGTCTCCCGGCGCAGCACCCGGATGATCACCGGGTTGCCGTCCTCCTTGAAGTACCGGTTGAGCTCGTACTCGTCCCCGGTCTCCAGCGGTAGCGTCCGGATGAAGTAGAGGAACGACACCTGGTCCAGAGGGGCTTCGGAGAGGGTCTCTCCCGTCCGCTCCGACCCCAGCAGCTCCCACCACTGTTCCCTCGGGTAGATCTCGTAGGCCCGGTACCGGGCGTCGGTCCCCTTCTGGTCCTGGATGTACCGGTGGCTGGCCAGGTCGCGCACGTCCATCCACGAGTCGTACCGATAGTCCACCGAGAACGGCCAGAGGCTCCCCTGCAAGCCCATCTGGGCATGGTAGGTGCGGCGTCCTCGGAGGGTTTCGACCTCACCGACCCGGAGGAATCCCTCACCCACGACCCGGCGTCCGAACTTCACCTCGTAGAGAAGCTCCTCCCCGGGTGCGAACGGCACCTGCATGGGCTCGTCCGAGACCAGTCCCAGGGAATCCGGTAGTTGAATCTTCACCTGTCCGCCGGTCTGCGCGGCCCCGGGCCCACCCACCAGGAGGGCGAGGAACGCGAACGCGACGCCCGCCGCTGCGCCTCTCATGCGGCTCGCTCCCGGTCGCGGCTGGTGTCCCCGCCGGGGGAATCCCACGGGGAGGATCGGAGCGTGAACAGTCGTTTCAGGGTGTGCACCGCACGAAAGCGTGACTCCCGAACCAGGAGGTGGTACCGCAGGGTGACGGGAAGGGTCTCCACGCGGCGCGCGAACCGGGTCAGGCGCTGCAGGAGCTCCACGTTGGCTACCCAGGGCTCTGGAGCCGACGCCAAGGTGGCTTCGTCCTCCCGGAGAGCCTTCTTCAGTACGATGATCCGGTAGGCTCGAAGGCCGCAGAGGGGGTCCTCCACCGGCGCGGTCCGGTACGCAGCGCCCAGCGCGTACGGTGCGAGGCGTCGGCCCCACCGCAGGGCGCGTGGAAGCTCGGGACCCGGGTCGGGCGCGGCCCCCGAGACCACGTCGACCCCACCCTCAAGCGTCTTGACCAGGTCCACCAGGTACGACGGGTCGTCTGTGAGGTCCCCTTGCAGGACCACCGCGGCGTCCCGCTTCGGATAGTCCGAAGCTTCCACCGTGTGTCGGAGGAGTCGGTCCACCGCCGCCCCGTATCCCCGGGACTCGTCCTCCCGGAGGACGGTCAACGGAAGGACCTTTTCGTACCGGCCCAGCACATCCGCCGTGTCGTCGGTGGAACCGTCATCCAGCACCACCAGTTGGAGCTCCCGCCCGAAGTCCCGCATCACTTGGGCCACCTTCCAGAGAAGGGGGCCGAGCGTGGCGGCCTCGTTTCGGGCTGGGATGCAGACGTAGATCACGGTGGGGTCTCCGACGGAACCAGGATTCTTCAGCTTATATGATCGCTTCCCGCGCCCGGTTCCGGAATCGGGGGCCGGGTCTTCCACCGCTTGTGGAGCCAGAAGTACTGCTCAGGGGCCTCTCGGATCCACTCCTCGAGCACGGCCAGGCAGGCCCTGGTCATTCGGCGAACGTCCTCCTCCTGGTCACCGGTGGGCTCCACGGTGACGGGCCTGATCACGATCCGGTAGCGCCGAGTCCCGCCCGAAACGCGGAGCGCGGCACCCACCCAGAGGGGCGCGCCAGTCCGGAGGGCGAACACCGCGGGTCCGCGAGCGCTGGCGGCGGGGATGCCGAAGAAGTCCACGAACACGGCCCCCCGCAGGACGTTCTGGTCGGCCACGAGGGCCACAAGGTGACCGTCCCGGAGTGACTTCAGGACCGCCCGGGGAGCGGACTGCTTGGACATGACGTGCATCCCCAGGCGCTCCCGCGCGCGGCGAAGGTCCTCGTCGAAGCGCTGGTTGCGCTGCAGCTGGACCACCGCGTCCACCGGGACGCCTCGCGCGGCGACGGCCGCCCCCCCCATCTCCCAGTTTCCGAGGTGGCCGGTGACCATGACCACCCCCTTCCCCCCGGCGAGAGTCTCGCGTAGCTCCTCCAGGCCCTCGACCTCGGTGACCGCCCTGACCCGCTCCGACGAGGTGCCCGCCAGCCGAAACATCGCCACCGCCTCCCGACCGAGGTGACGGTACGACGCGGCTCCCACCCGCCGCCGCCAAGCCGGGTCGGCGTCCGGGAATGCCCGGGCGAGATTCTCGTCCACCACCCGACGGCGCACTCGCAGCACGGACCCGAACAGCCAGCCCAGGACCGCTCCGAGCCCCTGGGCGATAGGTTCTGGAAGAACGAGGAGCACACCCCGGAACAACCGAAACGCGGTGTACTCGAGCCGGTGGCTGAGGGAGACCGACGGAGTAGAACCGGGCCGCTGGCCCGCGCCCAAGCTTGCCGAGGTCACGGGCTCATTGCGCTGCGGAGGGATCGGTGTCGGGCTCCGCGTCCTGGAACTGCATGTCGTGGAGCCTCCGGTAGGCGCCGCCCTGGTCGAGTAGCTCGGCGTGGCGGCCCCATTCGACGATCCGACCCGCCTCCATCACGACGATCTGGTCGGCCTTCTGGATGGTGGAGAGGCGGTGTGCGATGACGAAGACGGTCCGTCCTTGCAGGAGGTGCTCGATGGCCTCCTGCACCAGCCTCTCCGACTCGGTGTCCAGGGCGCTGGTGGCCTCGTCGAAGATCAGGATCGGCGGATTCCGCAAGAGAGCCCGGGCGATGGCGATGCGCTGACGCTGCCCACCGGAGAGCTCCGTTCCCCGCTCTCCCACCACCGTGTCGTATCCCTCCGACAGCGCCGTGATGAAGTCGTGGGCATTCGCCGCCCTGGCGGCCGCTTCCACCTGGTCGTCCGAAGCCCCCGGTCGGCCGTAGGCGATGTTCGCCCGCACGGTGTCATGGAAGAGCACCGTCTCCTGGGAAACGATTCCCAGGGACTTCCGAAGCTCCTGGATGCGGATGTCGCGGAGGTCGACTCCGTCGATGGTGATGGACCCCTCACTGGTCTCGTAGAACCGCCCGAGAAGGTCCACCAACGTGGTCTTCCCCGCACCGCTGCGCCCAACGAGGGCCACCACGCTCCCCCGTGGCACGGTCAGGTCGATTCCGCGAAGGACCGGGATGCCCTCCTTGTACGCGAAGGACACATCGCGGAAGCGGATCTCCCGCTCCAGGCCGGGGAACGGCCCCGCGCCCTCGCGACTCCGGATCTCCACGGGAGCGTCCAGGAACTGGAAGACCCGCTCCGCGCCCACCAGGCCCGGTTGGACCAACGCCGGGAACTTGGCCACGTACTTCACCGGAGCGTACAGCTTGAGGGACAGCGCGAGGAATCCCACGAACTCGGAGCCCGTCAGGGCCTGCTCAACTACCACGAGCCGGGCGCCGTACCACAGGATCACCACCGTCCCCACGGCCGCGAGCATCTCCGTGAGGGGGGCCGCCAACGCCCTCCACCGTTCGGTTCGGACGAACTGCCGGAAGTACTCACCGGTGAGGCCGTGGAAGCGCCCGCGCTCCATCGCTTCCGCGCCGGAGGACTTCACGAGCCGGATCCCGGAGAGCGTCTCCTGGATGTGGGCGTTCACCTCCCCGGCGAGGTTCAGCACCCGCCTGTCCCCCCTGCGGAGCTTCCTCACCAGCGGACCCCAGATCCCCATGGTCCCGGGGATGACGATGAAGGCGGCCAGGGTGAGCTGCCAGGAGATGCTCACCATGACCACGATCGCCGCCAGGAACTCGAATCCCGACGACAGGATCCGCGCCAGCTCCTTCGCCAGGAGGGTACGGAGCTGCTCCACGTCGTGCGTGAGGCGGGAGACGATCTGTCCCATGCGGGTCCGTCCGAAGAAGGCCAGATCGAGCTCGAGGAGGTGATCGTACACCTCGTCCCGCAGGTCGCGCGTCACGCCCTGTTCCACCCGTGCCACCATGTAGGTGCGCAGGAAGTCGAAGACGTTCTTCAGGGCGAAGGTCACGAGAATGAGGAGGATGATCCCCTGCACCGCCTCGAGGCGGTCTCCCTGCAGGTCGACGATCCGGTAGACCGTTCCGTCCAGCAGGCGGTCCACGAGCTTCTCCCCGTCCCCGGCGACCTCCGCGCCCCCGGCACCCGGAAGGGACGCCCCACTCCCTTCGCCAAACAGGACGCTGACGAACGGGATCAGCAGCACGTAGGCGAACGCATCCAGCCCGGCGAAGGCGAAGGTGGCGCCCACGGCCAGAAGGAATACGCCCTGGTGCGGGCGCAGGTAGCGGAGGATCCGAAGGTAGAGCTTCACGGCTCGTAAGGTACCACGGGACGCGGGAGAGCGTCAGCGGAGCTGCTGCCGCACCACCTCGACGTTCTTCGCGGTCGCCCCGGCGTGATTCGCCACCGTGCGTGGGCCCGCCTGGGACATGTCGCGGCGGACGGCGTCGTCGGTGAGGACCCGCTCCACGGCTAGCCAGGGCTCGGGAGACACCAGGGCGGCGCCCCCGTCCACCAACGCACGCACCATCTCCGCGAAGTTCTGGTGGTCGGGCCCCAACACGGTGGGCTTGCCCAGCGCCGCCGCCGGCACGGGGTTCGACCCCCCCATTCCGTTGAAGGTCCGGCCCACAACCACCACGTCGGCCAGAGCGGTGGCGGTCTCCGCCTCCCCCATGGTGTCCACCAGGAACAGGTCTCCTGTCCCTCGCCCGCCCTCGGATCGGCGCAGCCACGTGGCAAGACGCGCCACCTCCTCGAATCGCTCCGGCTTCCTCGGAACCACCATGAGCTGCACGCCCTCCGGGAGCCCATCCAGGAGCATTGCCTCCTCTCCGGGCCCCGTGGATACGGCCACCACGAGCGGGCGGTCCGGATCGACACCCATCTCCCTCCCGAGCTCCTCCCCGGCCGCGCGCAGACCCAGTGGCAGGGGCGCCTCCCACTTCATGGAATCCGTGACCGCGATGCGGTCCCGTGAGACCCCCATGGCCTCGAAGCGCTCCGCGTAGTCCTCGGTCTGTGCGGCCACCCCCGCCAGCCTCTGAAAGGAGGGCCGCAAGAGGGGCCGAAGGCGGCGATACCCCCGGAAGGACCCCTCGCTCAAGCGACCGTTCACCACCACCACGGGAATCCCGCGTCGCTGGCAGGCCGCGGTGAAATTGGGCCAGACCTCGAGCTCGAGAAGAGCCACGACGTCCGGCTGGACTCGGTCCAGGAATCGCGCCACCGACCGACCGAAGTCCAAGGGGTACCGGACCACTCGGTGATGGTCCCCGTACAGGCTCTGGGCCCTCGTCACCCCGGTATTGGTGGTGGTGCTCACCACCACGCGACACGGCCCCCTGCCCGCCGGGCCCCCGAGGGCCTGGATCAGCGGGTCCGCCGCGGCAACCTCCCCGACGCTCACGCCGTGCAGGAGGACCGTGGGGCGGGGGTCGGCCGGGAGGGCGTCAGCGTGCCCGAGCCTCCCCCTCCAATCGGAACGCCACTTCCCGGTACGGGCCAGGCGGTACGCCAGCAGCGGCGACGCCACCAGGAGAGCGGTGGCGTACGCGGCGTCCAGCAGGTTCGGAAGAGGGGTGGGGCGGTTCACGGAGTCTATGTTAACGTTATCGGCCCGGTTTTCAGTCCCCCCGGAGCGACCACCCATGCCGTTGCAGATCTTCCTCCAGACCACGCCGCCTCCCCCGCCGGTGATCCCGGCGGAGCCGGAGGCGATCCTCATCGTGCGACTGAGCGCGCGGGGCGATGTCATGTTCGCCACTCCCATCATTCGAGCGCTCCGAAATCGGTACCCGGAGGCTCACCTCACCTGGGTGGTGGAGCCGGCTGCCAGCGACGTCGTGTTGCACCACCCCGAGTTGGACGAGGTGGTGGTGTGGGACCGGGGTGAGTGGAAGCGGCTTATCCGGAAGGGTCGTTTCCGGGAGGTCTGGCGGAGGCTCCGGGACTTCCGGCATACGCTGCGCGCGCGACGCTACGACCTGGCCATCGATATGCAGGGGCTCCTGCGGAGTGGAGCGGTGACCCGGCTCTCGGGCGCGCCGGTTCGGGTGGGTCTCGGGTCCAAGGAGGGGAGCTCCATCCTCATGACCCACCGGTATCCCACCGGGATCGAGGTCGCGCACATGAGCGGCGAGCCCCGGCTGATGGCCGATTGGCTGGGCCTTGACGTCACCGACTTCTCCCTGGACCTCCACCTGGAGCCCCACCTGCATCGAGGCGCGGAGGAGGCTCTCGCCGAGGCCGGCGTGGCCGGGCCCTTCATTCTGCTGGTTCCCTTCACCACGCGGCCATGGAAGCACTGGATCGAGTCTCGCTGGGCCGAGCTCGCGCGGGACATGCACCGGGATTTCCGGATCCCGGTGGTCCTGGTTGGCGGACCCGCGGATCGCGACGCGGCGGACCGTGTGCTAGCACAGGCCGGGGGCGCCCTGGTGGACCTGGTGGGGAAGACCTCCCTGGGGGAGGCTGTGGCGGTGGTTTCCCGCGCCAGCCTGGTGGTGGGTGTGGACACGGCACTCACCCATGCCGCCCACGCCTTCGTACGCCCCACCATCTGCGTGTTCGGGCCCGCCGGGTACATCGAGCCTCCGACGCCGGTGGCCCGCATGGTGCGCCACTGGCTCGCCTGCGTTCCGTGTCACACCCTGGGAAAGCCCGTCACCTGTGGGAACGACTACACCTGCATGAAGCTCATCACCCCCCGGGAGATCATGGAGCACGCCCGGGAGCTGCTGCAGGCGGCGCCGGCCCAGAACTAGGCTTCGCCGCCCCCAGGACGGCGGAAGGACCTCAGGGTCGCGGCGTCAGGCGCGCCACGGGGACAATCATCTCCTCGGGGCTGATGCCCCCGTGGAGGAACGAGTTCCGGTACTTGGCCTGGTACTCGCGGAGTTTGGTGGGATACACGAAAAAGTGGTCCTCCAGGGCCACCGCGTAGCTCATCCCCAGTCGTCCAGCAGGGAAGCGGAGGTCCTTCTCGTTCCCGGTCACCAGAGCCGTCGAGGGATCCTCCGGTCGCAGGTCGACACCGAACTTGTACCGCAGGTTCGCGGTGGCGTCGCGCCGCGCGAAGACCGTGGACGGCCGCTGGCAGAGGATCGAGCCGTGGTCCGTGGTCAGCACGACCCGGTATCCGCTGGACGCCGCCTCGCGAAGGACCTGGAAGGCCGTGGATCGCTCGAACCAGGACCGGGTCAGCGAACGGAGCGCCGCTTCGTCCTTGGCCACCTCCATGAGGATGGGGGACTCGGACCGACCGTGCGTCATGAGGTCCACGAAGTTGAAGACCAGCGCGATGACGCCACTGCGCTCCCGGATGGCCTGACGCACCCGGCTCCGGACCCGCTCTTCGTTCCGGTCCGTGAAGATCTTGTCGTAGTGGACGGAAACCGGCTGTCCCGTGAGGTAGCGCAGCTGGTCCGTAAGAAGCTCGTCCTCGAAGGCGTTCATGGAGCCCTCGTCGTCGGACGAGTCCCACCACCCGGGCCGGCGGCGCGCCAGCTCGTCGGGGAACAGCCCGCTGAAGATCGCGTTTCGGGCGTAGGGTGTCGCGGTGGGGAGGATGGAGTAGTGGTACGCCTCGTCGATCTCGAAGTACGGAGCGAGCAGAGGCGTGATGACGCGCCACTGATCCAGCCGCATGCAATCCAGCACCACGAAGAACACGGGCTGCGAGCCCAGCCATGGCACGAGGTATTCCCGGACCACGTCCACGGAGAGATGGGGTCGCTTCCGCTGTCCCCGAAGCCACTGGGGATACTCCCGGACGATGAACTCGCCGAAGTCCCGGCGAAGGTCGATGAGCATGGAGCCCACCGAGTCCAGGAGCCCTTCCTCCCCCGCGTTCTCGAGTCGCACGTGCCAGTCCACCAGCTCGGTGTAGAGCTCCCGGAAATCATCGGCGGTGGCCGCTTCCTGACGCTTCATGGACAGACGGCCGAAGCGGCCCGCGAAGTCCTGGGCCACCTGCTGCTGCCGGATCGAGGACCCCTCGAGGATCCGCGTGACCACGGACAGCACCTGCCTGGGGCTGGTGGGCTTCACCAGGTAGTCGTCCACCCGCCGCCCGATGGCCTCGGTCATGGTCCGGTCCTCCTCGGACTTGGTCACCATGACCACCCGCGCGTGGGGGTCCTCGCGGCGGAGGATCTCCAGCACCTCCAACCCCCGTCGTCCGGGCATTTGTTCGTCCAGGAGGACGAGGTCGTAGGGGTTGGTCCGCAACAGCGCCAGCGCATCGTCCCCATTGGCGATGGCGTCGACGTGATACCCCCGGGCCTGGAGGAAGAGGAGGTGGGGCCTCAGGAGCTCCACCTCGTCGTCCACCCAGAGGATCCGCTTGCTGCTGCGAGTGCGTTCCATGGCAGACCGGGGTTCGGGGCGAAGGTGCGGAGCGAAGGTAGGACGTGTAATCATACCGCGCATCCGATCGGATGGGTTCGGTGTATTGAGGGTCGATGCGACCGGTTCCTGGAAGCTCCGCCCCTCTTCTCGGCTCACTCCCTCATCCCCGTCATCCATGAAGAACTGGATCCTCCCCTTTCTCGCCGGCGCCGTGGCGCTGGGCGTGGTACGCTTCGTCCTGGCCCCGTTGAACCACACGACGCACTACCACGCCAACTGGGCGATCTTCGTGGACGGCGAGCGCCTCGATCTGTCCGCTGATCGCTACATGGAGGAGATCGGGGCGTGCACCGCCTCGTACGAGGGGATCCTTCCGCAGCAGCGTGTGCACCTGCACGAGAACAACGCGGACGTGGTCCACGTGCACCACGACGGGGCCACCTGGGGGGCCCTGATGGCGAACCTGGACATGGCCCTGGGAGAGGACTTTCTCCACACGGCCACCGGAGATCGCTACCGGGCCGGGGCGGACACCTCCTTGGTCTTCGTCCTGAACGGCCTTGCGGTTCCCGCGGCTCACAACCGGGTGATCGGATCCGGCGACCGCCTCCTGATCAGCGTCACTACCGGGACCGCGCAGGAGGTGCTCGAGGCGGAGTTCCCGCTGGTGGCCGACAACGCCACGGCCTACAACGCCGAAATGGACCCTTCTTCCTGCACCGGCGGCCACGGCGAGCTGCCGTTGCTCACGCGTCTTCGTCTGGCGTTCTGGGGTTAGGGCGGCGGAGCTCGCGGACGTTATCCGCCCAGGGTGAAGCGATAGTTGAACCAGGATGCCACGGGACGCCCGTCCCGGATGGCGGGCGAGAACGACCACTCCGCCGCGTCCCGCACCAGGCGCCGGTTGTAGTCCCGGTTGGGAGTAGGAGGCCGCAACTGGGTGGAGTCCGGCACCACCTGGCCTGACGCGTCCACGAAGACCCACACCTCGACTTCGCGGCCGCGGATGCGGTCGTCGTCGGGTGCATTGGGGAACATGACGGCCCGGGGTACCGGCGCCACCAGGCGAAAGAGCCCCTCGTCCGAGGTGCCACCGTCGCCCTCGCCGGTACCGTCTTCCAGACCCGGTCCCTCGTCCAGGCCCAGCGTCTCGCCCGAGATGGCGGCGGGCTCGTAGGCCGGCTCCGGCTCGAACTCCACCGGCTCGATGTCCGTCACCGTGGGGAGAGGAATGGGCGGAGGGATGATGGGAGTCGAGGGCGGAACGCGCATGTTCATCGCCTGCATCGATCCCGCGGCGGCCCGGTTGTCCCCGGCCCGAGGTCCCGCCGCTGCGAAGGGCGAGATGAGCACCGACTGGACCGGGAAGGTCAGGAAGAGCAGCGCATGGATGAGCCCAGAGACCAGGAGCGCGCGCCGCCAGGTGGGGCGCTCGCGCCGCCGGCGCTCGTGGTTGCTCAGCTCGTTCTCGTGCCGCGGTTCCATTCCTGATCTCGCTCCGGGGACGTGCCAAGGGCCGGGCGTATCCACCCGGCCCTCCACCACCCCCGCCCTCTCGTCCACCACACAGGGTAGTACGGCCCGGGACGGCTTTTTGTTTCTGGACTCCGGCGGCCACGGGTTACATTACGGGCCATGATCGAGCCGCCTGATCGCCCCGCTGTGGAGTCGTCCCGCCGGGAATCTCCACCCGGTCTCCTGACGGCCTACTACGAGCTCACGAAGCCCGGTATCGCGGGCTTCGTGGCCATCACTGCCGGGGTAAGCTACTTCGTGGCGGCGCAGGGCCGCCCCGCGCTCCTTCCCACGCTGGCGGTCCTCATGGGAACGGGACTCGCCACCGGTGGGGCGCTGGCGCTCAACCAGTACGTGGAGCGCGAGGTGGATGGGCGGATGAAGCGGACCCGAAACCGCCCCCTTCCGTCGGGGCGGCTCACCCCGCCTCAGGCGCTCACATTCGGGATCATGCTCCTGGTGGCGGGGGTGGTTGCGCTGGGCCTCACCGTGGGCCTGGTCCCCTCCGCGATCACCCTGGTCTCCGCCGGCGCCTACATCGGGATCTACACCCCCCTCAAGTCCCGTTCCTACCTGGCCACGTTGGCCGGCGCGGTGCCCGGTGCCCTTCCCGGCCTCATCGGATGGAGCGCGGCCACCGGAGGGGTCGAGCTGGGCGGGTGGGTTCTGTTCGGGATCTACTTCCTCTGGCAGCTTCCCCACGTCCTGGCATTGGCTTGGCTACTCCGCGAGGACTACCAACGGGTGGGGTTCTTCCTGGCCCCGCCCACCGATCCCGATGGCCGACGGATCGGGCGACACATGGTGTATCATTCCGTCTCCCTGTTCCTGCTCAGCCTGACCCCCACCGCACTGGGCATGACCGGGTCGGTCTACCTGGGAGGAGCGGCCATCCTTAGCGCTGGTATGCTGGGAGTCGCGTGGCTCGCCTCTCGGCAGATGAGCATGCGCCGGGTCCGACAGGTCTTCCTGGGGTCCATCCTCTACCAGCCCGTCCTGCTGCTCCTCTTCCTCCTGGATACTCTTCCCCCACCTCCCTGAAGGGCGCGTGTCATGTACCGGATTCTAGCCGTCGTCCTCGTGTTCCTCGTATCGGCCCAGGAGGCCGCCATGAGCCAGTCCGCAGTCGATCGCGTCCGCGCCCGGGACATCGGCGTGGAGGTGGGGATCTTCCAGCCGGGCCGCTGGAACGCCATCACCGACGTCGCAGGAGTGCAGGTGGGACATGCGACGGTCGTGGAGGGCGACGACGTCCGTACCGGCGTGACCGCCATCCTGCCCCACGGAGACAACGCGTATCTGTCCCGCGTCCCGGCGGCGATCCACGTCGGGAACGGATTCGGCAAGCTTCTGGGAGTGACCCAGGTGCGGGAGCTCGGGGAGATGGAGACCCCTATCCTCCTGACCTGCACCCTCTGCGTCTGGAAGGCAGCCGACGCCATGGTGGAGTGGATGCTCGCCCGCGAGGGCATGGAGACGGTGGGCTCCCTGAACGCGCTGGTGGGGGAGACCAACGACGGGGGCCTGAACGACATCCGCTCCCGCCCCATCACCCCCGAGCACGTGCGGGATGCCCTGGAGTCCGCGACGGGTGGTGCGGTGGCCGAGGGGTCCGTGGGAGCCGGGACCGGGACCCGGGCCTTCGGGTGGAAGGGCGGGATCGGTACGAGCTCCCGGGTGCTGCCCAGCTCCCTCGGCGGCCACACGGTGGGGGTCCTCGTCCAGTCGAATTTCGGTGGCATCCTGACTCTGGATGGGGCCCCGGTGGGGCGTGAGCTCGGCCGGTACTCGTTCCGTGGCGCCGTGGGGCAAGCCGGCGAGGCCGGACCCGCCGGGACGCGGCCTTCCGACGTGGGAGATCCATGGCTCGACCAGGAGGACACCGGACAGGGCTCCATCATGATGGTGGTGGCCACCGATGCCCCGCTCTCCGACCGTAACCTGGAACGGCTGGCTCGCCGGGCCGTCATGGGCCTGGCGCGTACCGGGTCCTTCGCCGGCAACGGATCGGGCGACTACGTCATCGCGTTCTCCACCCACCCATCGGTCCGCCGAAGCCCCGGCGCGGCCGCCACCGCCCCCACCGAGGTCGGGAACGACTCCATGTCCGCGCTTTTCCAGGCCGTGGTCGAAGCCACGGAGGAGTCCATCTACAATTCGCTCCTCATGGCCACCACCGTCACCGGGCGCGACGGACGCACCGCCGACGCCCTTCCGATCCCGGAGACTCTGGAGGTCCTCCGTCGCTACGGCGTGGTTCGCTGAGGAGGACCGCGATCCGGTCTCCCGCCGGCCACGCGGAGATTCGGTAGCCGTCGCGATGAGCCGGCCGGGATCAGCTCTGGTCGGGGTCCGTGAGGCCCACGTTCTCCGCCAGTCGCAATGCGTTGCGCGTCGTGGCGAGGCCCTCTCGGAGTCGGTAGTCGAAGTGCAGGCCGTCGCCCGCCTCGTCCAGGGTCTCCCGGAAGTGGACCAGAACCGCCGCGGCTTCGACCTCCGGTTCCCGGTGCAGCTCCAGGTCGTGCGTGGTCACGGCCCCCAGGGCCCATCGGCGTAGGAGGTGCCGAATCAGGCGCCGCCCCGCCTGCTGCCGCTCTTCCGAGTTCGTCCCCTGGAGAATCTCGTCCACCAGGTAGAGAAGCGGCCGCTCACCGTCTGACGCGTGGGCCTCCAGGCGCCGCGGATCCCCGAGAGGAAGAGGCGCCGCATCCAGGAGAGCCTTCAGTCTGAGAAGCTCGGCCATGAAGAAGGACACTCCCGCCTCGAGGGAGTCCTGCACGCGCATGGAGGTGAACAACGTCACGGCCGGAAGCCGCAGTTGCCGGGCACAAACCGGGGCGCCGGCGCCGGAGAGGACCGCCGCCAGTCCAATGGAGCGGAGCAACGTGCTCTTTCCCGACATGTTGGAGCCGGTGACCAGAAGGACCGTCCCCGGGGGCCCCAGCTCCACGTCGTTGCACACGCACTCGTCGGGACGCAGGAGGGGATGCCCCAGGTCCCGGGCGTGGAAGCGGGGCTCCGAATCCGCCGGGGTCACGTCGGCGTACGCCCAGCCCGGATGATCCGCGGCGAGGGTGGCCAGGGAGGACAGCGCCTCGAGCCGACCCATCGCCTCCATCCATCCGGCGACGTGGGATCCGTGACGCGCCCTCCACCGGAGGAGGCCCTGCACCACATGCACGTCCCAGAGGAAGCCCACGGCGAAGACCACGTACAGGGTTGAAAGCCGGAGATCCGCCAGGTGAAGAAGCTGCTCGAGCTGGGCGAGAGCGCGGGACGACGAGGTCTCACCACGCCCCAGGCGTTCCACTTCCCGGGTCAGGCACTCGGCCTCTGCGGGATACTCTTCCCAGCACTCCAGGACTGCGTGGTACCGCCGGAGTCCAGGAAGCCCGGTCGAGGCCATGGAGAACTGGGAGTGCAGTCGCCTTCCTCGGCCGAAGGCGATGACCGCCTGCACCAGAAGGAGTACGATCCACCATCGCGCTGAGAGGGGACCCGCCAGGTCGGCCACCAGGAACACGATCGTTGCCACGGGAAGCAGCCACGCCGCCACGGGAAGCCACGCGGGGAGCGTGTTGCTCCCCTCGCACCAGCTCAGGAACTCGTCGAAGGGATCGCCGCCCCCACCCGGGTCCGGGTCGCCCGCATCCAGCAGGGCGCCCTCCACCGCAGTCGCCTCCCTCTGCTCCCAGTCTTGGGCGAGCTCGCGGACGGCCTCCTGCCGCCTCAGGATCTCGTCCGGCGCCGCCGGACCCAGGAGCCACGACTCCAGGGTCGTCCGCCCGGGTGGGGTCCAGACTGGACCGAGAAGCGCCGCCAGCGACGCGGGCCCGTAGACGTCCAGGTCCACGGCGTACGGGTGTCCGGCAAGATCCTGGACCGATTCGGGGGCGGGAAGATCCTCGAACCGGCGATCGAGGCGCGCCAGGCCCCGGCGGACCCACTCCCGGCCGGTGTCCACGCACCGCAGCTCCCTGCGCAGGGCCCTGTGCCGACGAACGAGGACTACGAATCCGGCGAGCAGGATCAGGCTGGCGGCGCGGCCCAGCGTCACGGCGTCCAGCAGGTCCGCGCCGACCCAGCAGGCGAAGGCGGCCAGGAAGACCACGGTTCGCAGCACGGAAAGTCGCCGGGAGCGCGCCTCCAGAGCCTCGGCCTGGGTGGTGAGCTGGGCTCCGCGGGCCTCATAGCGCTCCCGGGGACCCGCGACCCTCGCCTCCTCCCCCCGCTTGGGTCCAGACACGGACTAGTCCAACTCCGCGACTCGGGCGTCGGTGACCTCGGGGAGCTCGGTGAGGCGCCCCAGGATCTCCCGGGGGAACGCACCATCCAGCACCACCGCAGCGAGGGCGTCGCCCCCCTCGGATCGACGAGCCTGGTGGTACTCGGCGATGTTCAGGCCGGCCCCGCCCAGCAGTGTCCCCACCCGCCCGATGACCCCGGGAACGTCCCGATTCCGGAGTACCAGGAGCGTGCCCGAGGGCGCCACGTTCACGTCGTATCCATCCAGCCCGACGAGGCGAGGGTGGTGTTCGCCCAGCAGGGCCCCGTCCAACGCAACCGGGCCCTTGGACGTCGTGACCTCCACCTCCACCCGTTCCCCCGGCAGCGACTTGCGGGGGAGACGCCGCGTGGACACGGAGATGCCTCGGTTCTCCGCCAGCACCGCGGCGTTCACCACGTTCACCTGATCCCGACCCAGGACCGGGGTGAGCATGCCCATGAGCACGTGACGGGGAAGGACTCCCAGGGCGTCGTCGGCGTCCCCGGCGTATCCGACTTCGACGCCGCTGATCCCCCCCGGGGCCAGCGCCACCGCCAGGCGCCCGAGTCGACGACCGAGGTCCAGGAGAGGCGCCAGGCGACGTAGCGCGGCTCCTCCCACGGTGGGGGCGTTGAGGGCCCCGGCGAGGTCTCCGTCCAGGAGTGCGGAGCGGACCGCCTGCGCCACCTCCGTCGCGACGCGCTCCTGCGCCTCCAGGGTCGAGGCACCGAGGTGGGGCGTCAGGACCAGGTTCGGCGCAGTACGAAGAGGGCTGTCCCCATCCAGCGGCTCGCTGGCATACACGTCCAGCGCCGCCCCGGCGAGGCGGCTCTCCTGCAACGCCTCGGCCAGCGCCTCCTCGTCCACGACTCCGCCGCGGGAGGCGTTCACCAGGTGGGCCGTGGGCTTCATCAGGGAGAGACGGTGCGAGTCCAGGAGACCCCGCGTGGACTTGGTGAGCGGCACATGGAGGCTCACCATGTCCGCCTCCTTGAGGAGGTCATCCAGCTCCCGTGCCTCGGCGGCCAGAGCGCGCACCCGCTCCTCGGTGAGGAACGGATCGTAGACGAGAACCCTCATTCCGAAGGCCTTCGCTCGTCTGGACACCTCGCCTCCGATCCGTCCCGCCCCCACCAGTCCCAGCGTCTTTCCGCTCAGCTCGGTTCCCTTGAAGCGGGATCGGTCCCACTCCCCCTCCCGTACGGAACGATCCGACTCGGGCACCCTCCGCGCGCTGGCGAGGATGAGGGCGAACGCCAGCTCGGCTGCGGAGACGGTGTTGCCGGCGGGGGCGTTGAAGACCGCCACTCCCCGGCGCGTGCACGCCGCGAGATCGATGTTGTCGACGCCCACCCCCGCGCGCCCCACCACCCGCAGGAGAGGAGCCCGGTCCAGGACCTCCTCCGTGACCTTCGTGGCGGATCGCAGCAACAACCCGTGGGCCTGCGCCAACTCGGCTTGAAAGGCCTCGCTCCCGCTGTCGTTCTCCTGCACCACCTCCAACCGGGGCTCTCCGGCCAGGGGAGCCAGTCCCTCCGACGAGATCTTGTCCGTGACCAGGACCCGGAAGCTCACGAGCCAGCCTCCTTCCGGATGACCTGCTCGAGGACATCCAGGAGCTCCTCCAACTGGCCCACGGTGTGGTCTCCCATATGTCCGATCCGGATGCTGAGCGGCTTGAGCTTGCCATACCCTCCGCCGATCACCCACCCGCGCTCCTTCATGGCCTCGACTACCGCCGGGCCGCTCATCCCGGCGGGAAGCCGGATACAGGTCACCGTGGGAGACCGACCCCCCTCGGGGGCGAGGACATGGAGGTCCAGGCCCAGCCGATGCCCCAGCTCATCCACCCAGTCACAGGTCCGGCGGGACATCTCCGCGTGTCGCGCCCACCGGGCCGCCACCCCCTCGGCCGCGATCCGCTCCAGCTGCGCCTCGAGGGCGTAGAGGAGCGTCACCGCAGGCGTGGTGGGGGTCTGGGACTTCTCCAGCTGGGCGTAGAAGCCGACCATGTCCAGGTACATGCCCCTGCCACCCAGCGACGCAGCCCGATCCAGGAACGCCTCGCTGGCCACGCCGAAGGCCAGTCCAGGGGGCAGAGCCAACGCCTTCTGGGATCCGGTCAGGACCAGGTCCACCCCCCACTCGTCGGTGAGGAAGGGCGCGCCGCCAATACCCGTCACCGAGTCCACCAGGACCTGGACCTCCGGATACTGGCGGATGGCCTCCATGAGTGACTCCACCGGGTTGAGGGCTCCGGTGGAGGTCTCCGAGTGCACGAAGCTCACGGCGTCGAACCCTCCCGTTCCCATCCGGTCCGCAACGGCCCCCGGGTCGTGGACGTTGCCCCACGCCACCTCGAGGACCTCGAACGGGATCTCGCAGGCCTCGGCAATCTTCGCGAAACGCTCGCTGAAGGCGCCGTTCACCAGGCAAAGGAGCTTCTTGCGGACACCGCCCCTGACCGCACCCTCCATCAGGCCCGTGGCCGACGAGGTGGACACCACCACAGGGCGGCGGGTTCGGAACAGGTCCTGGAGACCGGGCTGGAGGCGGTCCATGAGCGCCCGCATCTCCGGGCCACGGTGCCCGATGACCGGCTTCGCCTGGGCCTTGAGAACGGACCGGTGGACCTCCGTGGGGCCCGGAAGGAAGAATCGTCCGCTGGACAGCTTCACGGTGGTGTCTCCTGGGCTGGAGCCGGGCGGAGAAGAGGGGACGCCCGTGGCTCGAACGACCGGGGGGATCCGGAAGGTAGTGCGTTGAGACTGCTTTTCCAGACCGTGGTTCAATCCCGCCAGGCGTCCTTCCACCGGGTGTATTGGACCGTCACGACCCCGGCGTCCTTCAGGGCCTTCAGGCCCGATCCATCGCGGTAGGCGTCACGGTAGAAGACGTGGGATACGTTGGCCTGGACCATGAGCTTTGCGCACATCACGCAGGGGCTCGCCGACACGAACGCCACCTTCTCCCGCATTCCGCCCGGGGACTTCACCAGGGCGTTCTGCTCCGAATGGATGCAGCCGCAGCGTCCGGCCTCGTCCGAGTCACACCGGTTGGGAAAGCCCCGGGCGTTCCCGTTGTACCCGATGGCCACGACGTTCTCGAGGTTCGCATCGGTGATGACCGTGCCCACCTGTAGCCGGGAGCAGGTACTGCGCTTGGCCAACTCCTCGGCCATCCGCATGTAGACCTCGTAGAGAGGGATCCGGTCCACCGCGGGGGCGGACCCGTCCCATCGCACCTCCAGCTGGTTCAGTGGGTGGGTGTTGGCTTCTACGCCGTCCTTGGGCACGAGCACGGTGGGGGTTCCTCCTGCATCGGTTCGGGCTGCTTCACGTCGCGTCCGCCGGGGTCCGTGCCGGCGACGACCCACGAGTTGAGAAACCCCGTCCGTGTCTTCCGGCCCCGGCCCCCCGCGCACCCATGCCGAACCTCAGGGTGGCGGTCCGGTTTGGAAAGAGGGGAAAGCCCTACGAAGGAGAGGAGCTCTCCATGGGGGGCGTATCGGGACGATCGAGGATCTCCTCGCGGACGATCCCGATGTGCTCGGGTGCCTCGATCCCGAGGCGCACCCCGCCGTTCTCCGTGGAGAGGACCACGATCCGGATCCCTCCATCCATGAGGATGGCCTCGCCCTGCTTCCGGGAGAGTATGAGCATGCCCTGCCTCGGCTGATGGAGAAGCGGGTGATGGGTCCAGCGGGCCGGGCACCTCCAGGTGCCTCGGCGCCGAAGAGTCAGCCCAACCTATGGTCACCCCACCAGGCGACACCACACTGACGTGTTCCGGGTGTCAGGCTTCCTTTGCCCGCTTCTTCTCTTCCTTCCGCCGAAGATTCGCATCCAGGATGCGCTTCCTGAGTCGAATCCCGTCCGGGGTGACCTCGATGAGCTCGTCGTCCTCGATGAACTCCAAAGCCAGCTCCAGAGTGAGCTGCCGAGGGGGCTCGAGCTTGATGTTCTCGTCGGAGGACGTCGTCCGCATGTTCGTGAGCTTCTTCTCCTTGCAGACGTTCACGTCCATGTCGTCCGGACGCACGTTCTCCCCCACGATCATCCCGGCGTAGACCGGATTCCCCGGGGTGACGAACATGGTGGCCCGCTCCTGCAGGTTGAACAGGGCGAAGCCCACCGCCACTCCTTCGCGGTCCGCCACCAGCACGCCCTTCTGCCTGCCCCGGAGGTTCCCCGCCCAGGGGCCGTACTCGAGGAAGTTGTGGTAGAGGATGCCCTCTCCACGAGTGTCGGTCATGAACTCCGATCGGTAGCCGAACAGGCCTCGGGCCGGGATGCGGAAGCGGAGTCGGGAGGTGCCGGATTCGCCCATGGGCTTGAGGTCGGTCATCTCCCCCTTCCTGGCTCCCATCTTCTCGATGACCGTTCCCACCAGGTCGCTGGGGACCTCCACCACCGCTTCCTCGTAGGGCTCCTCCTTCTGCCCCTGGTCGTTCACCCGCTGGATGACTCGCGGACGCGAGACCTGGAACTCGTATCCCTCGCGACGCATGGTTTCCATGAGGATGGTGAGGTGGAGCTCTCCGCGGCCCGACACCGTGAAGGTGTCGGGTGACTCCGTGTCTTCCACGCGAAGGGCCACGTTCCGCTCGAGCTCCTTCATGAGCCGGTCCCGCACCTGTCGGGTGGTGACGAACTTGCCCGACTGCCCCGCCATGGGGGAGTTGTTCACCGTGAAGTCCACCGAGAGGGTGGGCTCCTCCACCGCGATCCCCTTCAGCCGCTGCCGCACGGTGGGATCGGTGATGGTCTTTCCGATCTCGACGCCCTCCAGACCGGAGAGGGCGACGATGTCTCCAGCCGACGCCTCCTGTACATCCACGCGGTCCAGCCCATTGAACGTGTAGAGCTTGCTCACCCGGGCGACCTCACCGCCGTCTACGAGACCGGGCTCCCCCAGCGGCAGGAGGGCCACCTGGTCTCCGACCCTCACGGTACCCCGCTCGATCTTACCGATGGCGATCCGCCCCACGTAGCTCGAATAGTCCAGGGTGGACACGAGCATCTGGAAGGGGCCCTGCGGATCCACATCCGGGGCGGGAAACGACATGAGGATGGTCTCGAAGAGCGGGTCCAGGTCCTCACTCACCTGGTCGGGATCGCGGGAGGCCCATCCGTCCCGTCCCGAGGCGTACAGGAAGGGCGCGTCCAGCTGCTCGTCGGTGGCCTCCAGGTCCATGAAGAGCTCCAGGACCTCGTCGTGCACCTCGTGCACGCGGGCGTCCGCGCGATCCACCTTGTTGATGACCACCAGCGGATAGAGTCCGAGCTCCAGCGCCTTTCGGGTGACGAACCGGGTCTGGGGCATGGGACCCTCGGCGGAATCCACCAGGAGCACCACACCGTCCACCATGCGGAGGATGCGCTCCACCTCTCCTCCGAAGTCCGCGTGGCCGGGGGTGTCCACGATGTTGATCTTCACCCCATTCCAGGTGACCGCCGTGTTCTTGGCCAGGATGGTGATCCCCCGCTCCTTCTCCAGGGGGTTGGAGTCCATCACCCGCTCCTCAACGGCCTGGTGGGACTGGAAGACCCCGGCCTGGCGGAACATCTGGTCCACGAGGGTCGTCTTCCCGTGATCGACGTGGGCGATGATGGCGATATTTCGAATGGGCATGGAGGTACCGCGTGCTCGGTGTCTGGAGCCCCGGAGGAGAGAGTTCGGGGCATAGCCAACAAAGATAACCGAAGCTCTGTTCATTGCGGATAGGTCCAACCTCACCCCAGTGTCACGGGGCACGCTCACCGAAGAGGGAACGGAATCATGAGCTATTGGAATTCCCGGCTGTCGCCGTCAGCCCACACCGTCGTTCGTGGCCGACTCGCGGTGCCGTGGTCCATCTCGCGGGCATTCCTCCTCTGCGGCACCGCCCTGGCCTGTTCCGCTTCCGAGCCCGGGCCTGGCAGCGAGGTCCATCGGACCCGAGCCCCCGGCGGCTGGGACGTGGTGACCTACAGCGACCTTCCACAGGACCGCACCGCGGAGCTGTCGAGCAACCTCCAGATCGGCTCGTTGGACGGGGAGGACGGGGGCTTCATCTTCGGCGACGTTCGCGGCATCGAGATGAGCCCCGAAGGTGAGCTCCTGGTCCTGGACCACCAGGCCAGCGAGGTGCACGCCTTCGACCTGGAGGGGAACCACCTGGGGCTGCGGTACGGCACCGGTGAGGGTCCGCGGGAGGTGGCGGAAGCGAACGGCCTCTTCTTCGACCGTGACCAGGCCCTCTGGATCAACGATCACGGAAAGATGCGGCTGACGCGGCTGCTCTCCGACGGTGAGGTCGAAACCTACCCGTTCCCACTGGGTCGATACGGCTACCTGTGGAAGGGAACCGTGGCGGCGGACGGCCGCCTTTGGCACGACCTCACCATGCGAGACCCCGACGCGGTCCGGCCGGAGCCGGGATACTACGAGGCCACCAGCGACGTAGGAGTCCTCGCGGTGGATCCTGAGTCCGGTGTTCGAGACTCCCTTCGGATCGGTACATCCACAGTCCGCGGGATTGCGTTGGAACGCGGCTTCGCCGGTGCTCCCTTCGCTCCGGCACGGCTCACAGCCTTCGATCCGGCCGGCTCGTTCTGGACCATGGAGTCCAGCGACCGATATCACCTCACCCGGATCGACCTGGCCACGGGAGACACCCTGGTGCAGGTCGAGCTGCCGGTTCAGGGCCCGCCCGTCCTCGCCGAGGAGCGGGCCGTGGAGATCCAGCGGATCGAGGAGTTCATGGAGCGGGCCGGGCGGGTGGAGGTGAACTGGAGCTCGGTCCTGCCCGACCGGAAACCGGTGGCCTATCAGCTGTCCGTGGATGACGAGTCCAGGGTGTGGGTTCTTCGACAACGAGAAGAGGACGGTCGTTGGGCGGTGGACGTGATTGGACAGGATGGTACCTACCTGAAGACCTGGCTCCTCGCGTTCGAGCCGTCTCGGTACTACGTGCCCGTGATCCGCGACCAGTGGATCTTCACCCTCCGCACGGGCGAGTTCGACGAGCAGTACGTGGTGGGTTCTCGCCTGCGCGAGGGATGACTCCCGGCGCCGTCATGGATCGAGGGAAGCCGCAGCCCCCGGCGTGATGGGCGCACACCCGGAGACGGGGCTTTAGATTCGGTCCGCCATGGGAATCATCCTCTACTCCATCCCGTTCTTTTTCGCCCTCCTCTTCGCGGAGCTGGGGGTCCAGGCGTGGACCGGACGGAAGCTCCTGCGGCTCAACGACTCCGTCGCCGACCTGAGCCTCGGGGTCTTGAGCCAGATGTCGGGGATCTTCACCAAGTTCCTGGCGGTGGGGATCTTCGCCTGGGTGGAAACCCACTGGGCCCTGCAACGATGGGTCCCAGGGCTTCCCAACTGGCCCGAAGGGAGCTTCGTGGCGGCCTCGGCGGCGAGCCCCCTGGGATTCGAGGTCCTGCCGTCCCATCTCCTTTCCTGGACCGCCGTCTTCCTTCTCGTGGACCTGGCGTACTACTGGAGTCACCGCCTGTCCCACCAGATCAACCTGCTCTGGGCGGGTCACGTGGTCCACCACTCCAGCGAGGAGTACAACCTGGCGGTGGCCCTGCGGCAGAGCTCGCTTCACGGCCTCTTCACCTGGGTCTTCTACCTTCCGCTCGCTCTCGCGGGAATCCCTTGGGAGATGTACGTCACCACCTACGCGCTCAACCTGGTCTACCAGTTCTGGATCCACACCCGGGCGGTGGGTCGGCTCTCGGCCCCCGCCGAGTGGATCCTCAACACCCCGTCCCACCACCGGGTGCATCACGGCGTGAACCCGAAGTACCTGGACCGGAACCATGCCGGCGTCTTCATCATCTGGGACCGGCTCTTCGGCACGTTTCAGCCGGAGGAGGAGGAGCCGGTCTACGGGATCACCACTCCGCTGCGGAGCTGGAATCCGCTCTGGGCCAACGTCCACGTGTTCTGGGACGTGGCCAGGAAGGTCGCCCGGGCCGACCGGTGGAGGGACCGGTGGATGTATCTCTTCGGCCCTCCAGGCTGGCGCCCGGATGCCGAGGGCGGCCGACCGGTGCCCCCGGAGGTGAGCCGGGAGACCTTCGAGGTCTGGGATACCCGCATCCCGGCGGCCTTGGCCGGCTACGGCTTCGTCCAATTCGTGACCGTCGTGGTGGCGACGTTCTTCCTCCTGGCACGGGTCGACGCCCTCCCGGTGGCTCACTTGGCCGCCGGCGCCTTCTACCTCACGGTGGCTCTGGCGGGCATCGGCGGCGTTTTCGAGGCGGCCCGGTGGGCCGCGCCCCTGGAGACCACCCGGCTGTTGGTCCTGGCCGGCGCTGGCGCGGTCCTCTGGACGCAGGGTAGCCTCAGCGGAGGGACCGCGCTGGCTTCGGCGGCCTTCTGCCTGGTATCCCTGACGTGGGTCACCTCCCAACGCCGGCACCTTGTGGAAACCGAGTTGGCTCCCATCATGTGACCGCAAACATGCCGGACGCGTCCCATGCCTCCGGCCCGAGACCCCAGCCCCGCACGCTCTTCAGCCATTCTGGATCCTATCGCCATGATGCGCACCACAATCTCCCTGTCTCTCCTGACGTCGCTCCTGATGGCTCTCCCGGCGGGGGCGGCCGGACAGCAAACCGATCCCGATGTCCGTGACCAGATCCAGGAGCTCATGGCGAACCCCGCGGTGACTCGCGCCCTGGACCGGGTTGAGGAGCTGGACCAGTGGTCGTTCGAGCGAACCATCGAGCTCACCGAGATCCCGGCACCCCCCTTCCTGGAAGAGGAGCGTGGGATCCGGTTCGCCGAGATGCTCCGGGAGTTGGGGGCCGACTCTGTGTGGATCGACGAGGAGGGCAACGTCATCGGGTTGCGTCGAGGCGTCCGAAGCGATCGCACCATCGCATTCGGCGGCCATCTGGATACGGTCTTTCCCGAAGGAACCGACGTGACGGTCCGGCAGGTGGGTGACACCCTCTTCGCGCCGGGCGTCGGGGACGACACAAGGGGTCTGGTGGTGGTTCTGACCGTGCTGCGCGCCTTGGAGGAGGCGGGCGTGGAGACCGAGGACGACCTGCTGTTCATAGGGACGGTCGGAGAGGAGGGGCTCGGCGACCTGAGAGGGATGAAATACCTCTTTCGGGAAGGGGCCGATCCCATCGACGCCTGGATCGAGGTCGACGGCGGAGGACTGGACCGGGTCGTGTCCATGGGGCTGGGCAGCGTGCGCTACCGCGTCCTGTTCGAGGGCCCGGGCGGTCATTCCTGGGGCGCGTTCGGCCTCGCGAACCCGGCCCACGCCCTGGGCCGGGGGATCCGTCACTTCCAGGACGCGGCGGACACCCTGACACGCTCCGGGCCGCGCACCAGCTACAACGTCGGTCGCATCGGCGGAGGGACCTCGGTGAACTCCATTCCCTTCGAGTCATGGATGGAGGTGGACATGCGGTCCGAGAGTCCCGAGAGCCTTTCTCGAATCGAGGCCGCCTTCATCGCCGCCATGGAGCGGGCGGAGGTGGAGGAGAACCAGCTTCGGCGCGAGGGAAGGCCCATCGAGCTGGTCCTGGACAAGATCGGTGACCGCCCGTCGGGGGAGACGCCGCCTGCGAATCCGCTAGTCCAGCGGGCCATGGCGACGGCCTCGGTCCTGGGAGGAGATCCGGAGCTGGCGCGGTCCTCCACCAACAGCAACATCCCCATCGCGCTGGGTGTCCCGGCCGTGACCATCGGTCGGGGCGGGGCTGGCGGGAATGGACACGCACCGGAAGAGTATTGGGTGAACGAAGACGGGTACGTGGCCATCCAGCGGGCCCTCCTCCTGACCTTGGCGGAGGCGGGGCTGGGGACCATCATCCCCTGACGCGGGACATCGCGACATGCGGCACGAGCCCCCCACCCCCGAGACCGTGAAGCCGGATCCGGCGCGACTCCGGCCGCAGTTCAAGCTCCGCCTGAACCTTCCTCGCGAGGAGGCGATCCAAGTGCTCCGTGCCCAACTGGCAGACTCGCGATCCCGGGACTGCTGGAAGGGGAAGGGCCGCTGGTGCGAGATCCACCTTCCGGAGACGGAGCAGCGCCTCTGGTCACCGCACCTCTCCCTCCGCCTGGATCACGAGTCGCAGGGGTCCAGCATCTTCGGCCGGTTCGCGCCCAAGCCGGAGGTCTGGACCTTCTTCATGTTCCTGTATGTCCTGGTGGCCTTCCTGATCCTCTTCGGCGGGACCTTCGGCTACGTGCAGTGGGCATCGGGGGAACCGGCGTGGGGGCTCTGGGCCGTATGGTTGGGGATCCCATTCCTGGGGCTCATCCACCTGGCGGCGTACCTCGGCCAGCGCCTGGGCCAGTCACAGATGGAGGACCTCAAGTCGCGGTTGGACGAGGTGCTGGAGGGCCTTCCGGTGGACGGCCCGGGCGATGGGTAAGCGCCGGCCCACGCACGTCCCGCCTCCGGAGTTGCCTCCGACTCTCCACGGGGTCGTCCCAGACCTTACCGTCGACCTCCACGGGATGCGGACGCACCAGGCCCAGCGGAGAGTGGAGAGCCTCCTCGCCACCTGCTCTCAGCGTCCGCTCGGCGCGGTGATCCGCATTGTCACCGGGAAGGGGAATCGCTCCTCCGGGACGCCTGTCCTGCTGGGGTTGGTGGAAGAGCTTCTCCGCGACGACCCCCGGGTGACCGAGATGGTGCGGGACGCCGGGGGCGGTGGCTGGCTGATCCGGACCGGTCCCTAGCAGGCCAGTCAGCCGGGTCCCGCCGCGGGGGCTTCCGGAGGTGGTGCGGTCTGCCGGAGATGGCGGGAGCTACCAGGCACCCAGCACACCCACCTCCTGGAACATGTAGACCATCTGCACGGCGAACGCGACCGATGCACACGCGAGCTGCACCCCTCGGCGCTCCGACGCGATCCCCACCACCGCAGCTCCCAGGTTGAAGGTGGATTGCGCCAGGAAGATGGGACGCATCCCCCATTCCGCGCTCTTCAGGAAGCTGTCCAGCGTGTCGAGGACGACCAGACACACGAGCCCACCGAAGAACCACTTCCGTCCTTCCATGAAGTACGCGTACGAGTCCGATACCCGGTCCATTCGGTGAGGGACCAACACCGCTGCCACCAGGAAGAGGCTCACCGCGTAGGTGATGAGGAAGAGATACAGGCCGAAGGACCAATCGACCGTCACTTCCTGGAACTTGAACTCCCACCACCAGAACGACACCAACCAGGTGGTGACGAAGCCGATCCACAGGAGATACACCGCCTCGAGACGAAGGGGATCACCGTGGCCCCGCAGCCGGTGCACCGCCGCCGCCAGGGCGTTGAGCACGTGGGTGATGGCCAGACCCACGATGATGGAGATCAGGACCATCACGTATTCGAAAGCGTCCACCGGGGGCCTCGTGAAGTCGGGGGAGGGATGCTGCGCGTCAGGAGTCGGGTGGGTGTCCTACGGGGTGATACTCGCGCCGTAGCTCATGGCGAACTCGATGAACTTCGACAGCTCCACGGCGTCCCGGGCCTCGAACCGGATGGTGTGTGCATCCACCCGCTCCACCACGGGCAGGTAGGCCATCACTTCGGCAGGCATGTAGTTCTTGTAGGAGATCTCCAGCCGCAATGGAGCCTGCATCCGGTAGGGGCGGAAGTCGTCCAGTCTCGCCAATGCGGCCCTTGTTTTCTGGGCGATCACCTCCCGCGCCGGGGCCGGCATGAGCGTGCGGGCGGAGTGGAAGCCGTAGCTCCACTTCACCACGGCGGTCTCGATGTCGCCCAGGAGCTCCAGGGCCTCCGCCGCAATGGCGTCGTCTCCCGAGATCATGACCACCGGCACCCCGAAGTGCCCCGCGATGAGGGCGCTGATGCCGGCCTCGGGCATGTCCACACCGTTCACTCGGATGGCGGTGAGATTCGCGCTGGACATGGTGTGCGCGCGCACGCCCCGGGGATTGGTGGTGGAAGCGTGGTATCCCACCAGGAGCGCCGCATCGAACGACTCGTCGATCCCCTCCATCATCATGAGGGGCCTCGGCCAGGACCGGACCAGCTGTATGTCCTCCGGAAGGAGGTCCAGGAGGAGGTTCTCCCCGTTTCCGTGAGAGTCGCTCACCACGATCTCCGTGGCTCCCATCTCCCTGGCTGCGTCGATGGCGGACAGGACCTCTCGTGTCATGTACTCGCGGAACGCTCCGTACTCGAAGCCCGAGGGCCCGAGCTGATCGCCCGTCACGGCCCCGGCGACTCCCTCCATGTCCGCGGAGATGTAGACCTTCAGACCGTCCTGCGCCGAAGCCGGAAGCGCCATGCCGACAACGGCGGAGGCCAGGACGAGAAGGCGTCGGAGGTGTCGGCAGGACGATTGCGCGCTGCGCTCCAAACGGTCAGGCGTCATGGTCATCCCCGTGGGAAGGTGGGACTCGACTCTGGGCTTCCAGGGTCTGGCGACCGCCGGGGCGATCGGGGAGTCGGGGGCGCTGACCCGGTCGGTGCCCTCGTTGGTCACCCCGCCGGCTCACCCCGCTGATCCCGCCTGATGGTGGGTGCCCCCACCTCCGGGCGCCAGCCCCCGGGCCGCACGACGCCTTCCCGATTCCCAAGGCCATTGCGCCGCCGGCGCTCCGGATCCATGGTGCCGCGGCCCTCCCCGCCTCCGGGGAGAGCCCGGTGCCCTCCTCCCACCAACCGGACCCCTCCCCCATGCACACCCTCTGTCGGCGTATTCCAGCGCTCCTCGTGCTCCTGCTCACCGTGTTCGGCACTCGGCTCGCGGGCCAGGCGCCGACCCACCCCATGGATCACCTGTCCGCGCAGGAACACTGGACGCTCTACCGCGTGATGCGGAATTCCGGTGAGATCAGCGACGACGCCCGGTTCCTGTTCGCGACGGTGCACGAGCCACCGAAGGACGAAGTGGTCTCCTGGGAGCAGGGAGAGCCGTTTCGCAGGGAGGCGTTCCTGCACCTGATGGACGGTGGCACCGGGTACGAGGCGGTGGTGGACCTCGTGGGGGAACGGCTCCTTCGGTTCGAGGCGGTGTCCGACACCCGGTACATGCTGGGCCCGGACGACTGGGGCGTGAGCGCGGCAATCCTGGAGCACCCGGAAGTGCGCAGGGCGCTGGAGGAACGGGGATTCACGGATCTCACCATGGTCTACTGCTACGCAGACGCCACGGCCTTCCTGGGACAGGAGGAGGAGCGGGGACGGCGCGCGGCCCGAGCCTCCTGCTTCAGCGGGGTGGGGGAGGTGAACGGTCTTGGGGAGCCGGTGGCGGGTCTGGCCGTGGTGGTGGACCTGGAGACCCGGGAGATCCTCGAGGTTCGGGACTACGGGATCGTGCCCCGCACGGGGCCGGTGGCGGAGCATCACCCGGAGGCCGTTGGGCCGACCCGCGAGCCTCTGCCACCCATCGTGGTGAGCCAGCCCCAGGGGGTCGGGTTCGAGATCCAGGGCAGCCAGGTAAGTTGGGAGTCATGGCGCTTCCACTTCCGGGTGGACCCTCGCCGCGGAATCGTCCTCTCCCAGGTGGGTCACGAGCTCGACGGCGAGTTCCGCTCGGTCCTGTATCAGGCGTCCCTGTCGGAGCTCTTCGTCCCGTACCAGGGTCCCAACCAACCCTGGTCCCACCAGGCCTATTACGATCTCGGGACCTTCTCGTCGACCTTCAAGGGAATCGCCGGGTCCCTTGAGCCCGGCCAGGACTGTCCGGCCCGGGCCCACTACGTGGACAGCTGGGTGGTCCAGCCCGATGGCTCTCCCCGCCGCGTGGCCAAGGTGGCGTGCCTCTTCGAGAGGCCCGGTGCCGAGCCGGCGTGGAGGCACGGGACCGACGACTATATCGAGTCCCGGGCACGCACCGACCTGGTCCTCCGCATGATCATGCAGGCCGGGAACTACGACTACCTGTTCGACTGGGTCTTCAAGCAGGACGGCGGGATTCGCGTGAATCTAGCCGCAACCGGAATCGACCAGATCCTCACCGTCGAAGCCGAGTCGGCCTCCAACGACCCGGGTGAGCCGGATGACCGGTATGGCCGGTTCGTCGCTCCTCACACCGTGGCCATGAACCACAGCCACTTCTTCAACTTCCGCCTCGACTTCGACGTGGACGGCGCCGACAACAGTCTGGCTGTGGACAAGATCGTCACCGAGGAACTCCCGATGGACAATCCCCGCCGGAGCGTGTGGCGGGTCGAGACCCTCGTGCCGGGTCGGGAGGCCGAGGGAAAGCGCACCTCCACGCTGATGGCGCCGGAGCACTGGCGGATCGTCAATCCGTCGCGCATCGGCCCACAGGGCTACCCCAGCGGCTACCTGGTGGAAGGGCACGGCGCCCGGACGATGCTCCTGGAGAGCGATTACATCCGCCGCAACGCCGGCTTCACCGAGCACACCATCTGGACCACGCCCATGCGACGCGACGAGCTCTTCGCCTCGGGGCCGTATCCCACCAACGCGCCGGAGGATGAAGGTCTTCCAGCCTGGACCCGGGCCAACCGGCCCATCGCCGATACCGACATCGTGGTCTGGTATACCATCGGCTTCCACCACATCGCGCGCCCCGAGGATTGGCCGATCCTGCCCATGGAGCTCCACGGGTTCGACCTGAAGCCCGCCGCCTTCTTCGAGAGGAACCCGTCCATGGACCTCCCCATTCGCTGACCGGGAAGGGCGGGGTCAGTCCCCCAGGACGTACGCGAAGATCAGCGGCGCCACGATCATGGCGTCCGAGTTGATGAAGAACTTGGGGGTATCGGCGTTGAGCTTCCCCCACGTGATCTTCTCGTTGGGCGGGGCCCCGGAGTACCCACCGTACGAGGTGGCGGCATCGGTGATCTGGGCGAAGTATCCCCAGAACGGGACGTCGTCCTTCATGTCCTGGATGATGCAGGGCACCGCGCAGATGGCGAAGTCTCCGGCGATCCCTCCTCCGATCTGGAAGAAGCCCACGGACGGGACGTCCCCTCCTCCGTGGTTCGCCCGGTACCAGCTTATGAGATCGGCGAACTGCTCCGTGCCGGTGGTCACGCACTGGTGGTGGGGCAACCTCCCCATGAGGACGTTAGCGGCGAAGATGTTGCCACACGTGGAATCCTCCCAGCCGGGAGACCACACCGGGATTCCCATCTCCGCCGCCGCGAGCATCCAGGAGTGGCTGGGATCGATCTGGTAATGTTCCTCCAGCTCCCCACTCCGCAGAAGCTCGAAGAGGAACTCCGCCGGCGTCCTCCGCACGCCTGAGTCGGCGGCGCCCTTCCACCGAGCCAGGAGCCGCCGTTCGAGGTGCCTCATCACGTCCTCGGGGATGCAGGTGTCCGTCACCCGGTTCATTCCCCGGTCGTAGAGCGCCACTTCGTCGGAAGCGGAAAGGGCCCGCCAGTCGGGGATGATCTCGTACTGGTCGTGGGCGAGGAGATTGAAGACGTCCTCCTCGAGATTCGCCCCCGTACAGGAAATGGCGTGGACCTTACCCGCCCGGATCATGCGGGCCAGGATGATCCCCAGCTCCCCGGTGGACATGGCGCCCGCCAGCGTCACCAACATCTTTCCGCCCGCCTCGAGGTGGGCTTCCCACGCCTGCGCCGCCGCCACGGTCTCCCGGGCGTTGAAGTGCAGGTAGTGGGTCTCCATGAAGTCGCGAATCGCCGCCATGCCGTGGCTCCACCTGGATGATGAAGAGAGTTGAAGTCCTGGCCCGGGTCAGTGACGCCGGAGCACTTCCCCGGACCGCACGTCGAGAAACTCGCCGTCCAGGATGGCGGCCTCGCCGTTCACGAACACGTGGACCATCCCCTCGGAGAGCTGATGGGGGTCCGTGAAGGTGGCCCGGTCCCGAAGACGGCCGAGGTCGAATACCACCAGGTCACCGACCATCCCGGTTTCCAGCCGGCCTCGATCATTCATCCGAAAGACACGGGCAGGCAGAGAGGTCATGGAGCGGATCGCCTCCTCCAGGGTCACGATCCCCTCCTCCAGCACGTAGGTGCGGATCTTCCGGGGGAAGGTGCCGTACGAGCGGGGATGGGGCACTCCTTCCTGCCACGGGACCAGGTCGCCATCCGAAGCGGTCATGGTCCAGGGCTGGTCCATGAGAGTCCGGATGTCCCGTTCGTTCATGTTGAAGGACACGATGGACGCACCGCCCCGCTCGAAGATCCGCAAGGCGGCCTCTACCGCGTCCATGCCCCACTCCTCCGCCACGTCGGAGAGAAGCCGGCCCTCCAGCGAGGAGTCCCACCGCACCCTGCGGAACTGGATCCGGTCGGCTCCGCCCCGGCGGGCGAGATTCTCCACCACGGCCCCCCGGATGCGACGATTGTCCGCCGCACGTCCCATGCGGGCCATTAGGGAATCGCGCCCCCCGGCCTCGGCCCAGCGCGGGAGAAGCGCGGCGTTGAGCGCGGTGGCCGACGCGGGGTAGGGATACTGGTCCGCGTAGACCTCCACGCCCTGGGCGCGGGCCTGCTCGATGCGGTGCACCAGCGCCGCCGAATACCCCCACACCGGCGGGCCCAGGACCTTCACGTGCGTGTGGACCCCGGGAAGACCCGCCTCCCGGGCCACGGTGATGACCTCGTCCAGCGCCGAGACGACCCCGATGGTGTAGTCCGATTCGTCTCGGACGTGACTGGTGTAGGCGCCACCGTACTCCGCAGCGACCCTCGCCAGCTCCACCAGCTCGTGCGTATCCGAGTAGCTGCCTGGAACGTAGAACGGCCCGCTGGACAGCCCGAAGGCTCCCGCCTCCATCCCGGCACGGACCAGCGTCCTCATGCGGTCCAGCTCGGCCGGGCTCGCCAGACGGTCCTCGGAGCCCAGCACGGCGCTGCGCACGGATCCGTGCGGAACCAGCTGCGCGACATTCACCCCGAGGCCGTGCCGGAGCAGAGCGGTCCGCTGCTCCGCCAGATCCACCGAGCCGCCCCCATCCGGATTGATGAAGACCGTGGTGATCCCCTGGGTGAGCAGGGGCTGTGCGTGGCTCAAGCCCTGCGACACGAGTCCCGGGCCTGCGTGTGAGTGCGCGTCGATGAATCCGGGCGACACGTATAGCCCTGTGACGTCCAGCTCCCGGGCCGCGGAAGCACCACCCAGGTTACCCACCGCGGCGATGCGGCCATCGGCGATGGCAACGTCGGCGCGGAACCAGGGATTCCCCTCCCCGTCCAGTACCCGCCCGTTTCGGAGGATCACGTCGTACTGCTGGGCTACACCGGGATGGGTCAGCCCCAGCATGAGGGCGATGGCGATTCCTGCGCTGGTCAGTCTCATCGGATCATCTCCCTGGGTGAGGCCACCGCCCCCTCCCAGTCGGGGTCCGCCACTCCCACCCAGAGCCGCTCGTCCTCGCGCCACCGGACCGCGTGGATCCTCCCGAACGCGCCTGCGCGCTCGACGACTTCGACCTCGTAGCCGAACGCCTGCAGCTCCGTGATCACCTCCGCGCCGAATCCCATGCCCGTCTGCGTCTCCACCTCCAACTGGGGCGGCGCCTCCACGTCGCCGCCCACCGTCTGGCTGGGATAGTCGGGCACGACCCGCGGAGCGGCCAGCGCCTCCTCCAGCGACATTCCCCGGTCGATGACCCGGCTCACCGCTGCGACAATCGCGGTGGGAATTCGCCCGCCGCCCGCTGCACCCATGGCCATGAATGGCCGCCCGCCCCGCTCCACCATGAAGGGGGAAATGTGGGACTGTGCCCGGGCTCCCGGCTCCATCCGTCCCAGGTATCCCCCCAGGGTGGACGCGTACAGGAATCCCAGCCCAGGTGTGGCCACCTTCGAGCCCATGCTCGGACCCAAAGACTGGGTCAGTGCCACCACCATGCCACCCCTGTCGGCGGCGGTGAGATGGGTGGTGTGACCGTCCGGCACCGCCGTGACCGCCGAGGCACGACCCGCCTCCGCGCGCATGAGGTGCGCCTGCTGCTGGGCGTAATCCTTGGAGGTGAGGCGCTCGGCGTCCTCCCAGGTGTCCTGGTTGGGGCGATCGAGGTAACCGACCCGGATGGCCTCGGCCACCGCCCGGGCCCACTCCGCCTCGGACATGGACGCCACGTCCCGGGTCTCCAGCAGCTGGAGCACTTCGATCGTGATGGCGCCGAAGGAAGGGATCCAGAGACCCACCAGGTCGTGATCGCGGTAGCTCCCCCGGACGACGCGACTGTCGAGGGCCTGGTATTCCGCCAGCGCGGCAAGGGTCACGGGAGCGCCGTGCGCCTCCATGTCCGCCGCAATGGTCTCGGCGATACCGCCCCGATAGAACGCGTCGGCTCCGTCGGCCTCGATGGCTCTCAGCGTTCGCGCCAGGTCCGGCTGCCGGAAGATCTCTCCAGCCTGGTGCGGCGTTCCGTCGGGTCGCAGGAAGTAGGCCCGACTACCCTCGAACTCCGCGAGCTGCTCGGTCGCCGCGGCGTGCCGAGCGGCCTCGTTGGGAAGCAGCTCGAACCCATCCTCCGCATACTCGATGGCCGGAGCCATGACGGTAGAGCGAGGAAGAGTGCCGTACCGTCCGTGCGCCGCGAGGAGGCCGGCGGGAACTCCGGGAATCCCGATGACGTCGTAGCCGTACGACGCCTGTGGGGCCGTGTCGGGGTCGTAGGAGGACGGCGCCTGCGTCGTGCCGTCGATGCCGATGTGTTGGCCTTCGGGGGTGCGGATCAGGATCTGTACGCGGCCGCCCAACCCACTCATGCTGGGCTCCACCACCGCCAGGGTGAAGGCCGCGGCCACGGCGGCGTCCACCGCGTTCCCTCCCAACTCCAGCATGTCCGCGCCGGCGCGGGCCGCCAGGGGCTGGGCCGCCGACACCAGGCCCGCCGCAGAGCTGGCCACCTGGGGCAGATCCTCGTGCGGTGGCGTGGCGTCGGGTGCCTGGCAACTCGCGAGGCTCAGGACGAGAGCGAGGGCGGGGAGCAGCGTCGCGAACCGAGGAGTCGGTCCCGCGACGGATCGTCTGGCGTGCATGGTGTCTCCGAATCGGGGTGAGACGGCCAACGTGACACCGGCGGCCGCCCATCTCAAGGGACGACGAGGCACCTCCCGGAGAGAGACCGGGGCCGGCGCGAAAGGGGGTGGCGGGGGGTGGCCCCCATCAGGTGGATTGGCGAGGGTTGAGCCATGGCCACGTCTCGCGACCTGCAAGCACAGCTGGAACGTCTCGACGGACAGGGATATCCCGCCTACAAGGCGATTCGGGGATCCTGGGACATGGGGGACTTCCGACTTTCCATCGACCACGTCCAGGGCGACCCCTTCGCAGCCCCCTCGCGAGTGAGTGCCCACCTGCTGCCCGCGAGCGCGGGCCTGGATCCGTGGCTCCTGGCGAGTCGGCCGCGTCGGTTCGGCGCGGCGGCCTGGCTGGCCCACGAGTTCAGTCGCGGCGTCTCCGGAGTCCGTGGCTCGGGGAGCGGGAAGAGCGGGGCGGTGGCGATGGCCTCCCCCGGTCAGTTGGTCCTCCCCCAGACAGCGGTGCATGTGGGAGTGGATGGCACGGTGGAGGCTCGGTTCACGGTAGGGCTGCCCGCCCGGGGCCGCCGGATCCTGAGCCGGGCCGCCTCGGCACTCCTGACGGAGACGGTCCCCGAGCTGGTGCGGCGATTCCTTTCTCACTCTGCCCATCCTCCGGACATCCTGCGACGGGCCGCGGCGGTCAATGAGGACGCCGAGGCGCTGCGGGGCCAGCTCGATGCCGCGGCCCTCGTGGCCTTCGTGGCGGACGGCGCCATCCTTCCGCGCCGAAGCGGTGTCGATGATCGACCCATGCAGGAGGGGGCCGTCCCGTTCGAGTCGCCCGAGCCCCTGCGCGTGACGCTCACCGCTCCCAATGCGGGTCCCACGACGGGGATGGGGATCCCTCGGGGCGTCACCCTGGTGGTGGGAGGCGGATTCCACGGCAAGTCGACCCTCCTCCGCGCCATCGAGGCCGGCGTGTACAATCACCGGCCGGGAGACGGGCGCGAAGCCGTGGTCACGGTGTCGGACGCGGTGAAGATCCGAGCCGAGGACGGCCGGTCGGTCACCGCCGTGGACATCTCCCCGTTCATCGACGGACTTCCCGGCGGCCAGGAAACCCGGCGCTTCAGCACCCGAAACGCATCCGGCTCGACGTCCCAGGCAGCGGGACTGGTGGAAGCGCTGTCTCTGGGCGCCTCTGCCCTCCTGATGGACGAGGACACGTGCGCAACGAACTTCCTCATCCGCGACCGGCGGATGCAGGCGCTGGTCCCCTCTCCGCTGGAGCCCATCACCCCCCTGGTGGATCGCGTCCGGGAGCTCCACCGGGAGCACGGGGTGAGCGCGGTGCTCGTTCTGGGGGGGAGCGGAGACTACCTGGACGTCGCCGACAGAGTGATCTCCATGAACGCCTTCCAACCGATGGACGTCACGGAGGAAGCCCGCCGCGTGGCCTCCCGGCATCCCACGGGGCGCAGCGCCGAGACGGGGCGGCCCCTGGGGGCGGGCCAACCCCGGCGCGTGGGACTCCGTTCCCTTCCCCAGGGTCGGGCTGATCGCGACCTGCGGGTCCGCGCGCTGGATGAGCGCACTCTGCGAGTCGGGGGCGAGCGCCTCGATCTCTCGGCGCTTGAACAGCTCCTTCTTCCCTCCCAGCTCCGGACCGTGGCCGCTGCGCTGGAGACCCTGGCCCGGGACCGCAGTTGGGGCGGGACGGCCTTGTCGGAGCTGGTCGCCCGGATCGCTCAGGCCATGGCCGCGGACCTGGACACGGTGGACCGCCGGTCCCCTGGAGACCTGGCGTGGGTGCGCCCGTTCGAGCTCGGCGCGGCATTGAACCGTCTGCGGACGCTGGAGGTGGATGGGTGACCTTCCGGTTGACCGAGGTAGAGCTTCCCCGACACGTTCGCCTCTCCACGGCCGCGCTACCGCCCCTGGCCGCACCGGAGCGTCTCGCGCACCCTCGGCGGGCGGACGATTCCATCCTGGAGCTCTCCGCGCGCCGCGTCCGTGTGGGGATCACCGGGACGGGCGGAATCCGTTTTCTGGAAGGCGACGGCGTTGCCCTCACGGGCCCCGTCCGCGCCCATGGGGCCGCGGGGGCGAATCTTCTGGCAGGTCCCCGGGGTGCCCGGCGAGAATGCTTCACGCCGAGCGGCGGTCTTCTCGAGTCGGTGCAGCTTCCGGAGAACCTCCCAGGCGCCCTCGTGCAGTGGACCCGCACCGGACCCGCACCGGACCCGTCGGCTCCCCTGGAGATCACGGTGGAGCTCCCACCATCCGCTCGACGCCGGGGAGGCCGCCCCGGCTCCGGACCCGACCAGGGCCCCATCCCGATCCAGTATCACCGGGCCCCCGGCCTGCTCTGGGTCGCGTGGGCAGACCGGGGTGTGCTGATGATCTCGCCGGGCTCGGACCATCTCCCCGAGCTGACGCATCCCGAGGGGGCCCTCGTCGCGCGATGGCGGTTCCCCCTGGCGCAGGGGGACCCGGTCGGGCTCCTCCTGCAGGCCGCCCCACCGGGAGCCTCGTGGACCAGCCCCGGGGCCCTGGCCGGCGCCGCCGCCCACTATCGGAGGGGAGAGGACGCCTCCTGGGGGGAGGGGGAGCCGGGCCTGGTCCTCGACACCGGCGTGGAGGCGATGGACGACGGGCTCCGGTGGTGCCGCGCCTGGATACGGGACCGGCTTCTCGCCTCGCCAGGCGCTCCTCCACGGGTGCACCCCGTGCGCGTGATGGATCCCGGCGACTCTCCGGGGCAAGAAGATTACGGTGATCCAACTCCGTCGGGCCCCGACCTCTTCGGACCCAGAGGCGGAGCCGCGTGGCTGGCCATGGCCGCGGCGGCCTCGGGAGACCGCGAGGCGGGCCGGGCAGCCCTGGGCTCCCTGGGCTGGAGTCCCCGTGCCGTGGGGATCCTGAACGCGGTCGCGCTGGCCCGCTGGGTGGCGTGGACCGGCGAGACGGCTCCCCTGGAGCGTTGGCGTGAGCAGGTCCTCGAGACCTTCCGCGACCCGTCGGATCTGGACGACCTCGGGGGATCCATGGTACGTGCCGTCCGCAACCAGGTCGCGGCCGCCGGCGAAGCGATGGGGGACGCGCCCCTGACGGCGCTCCGCCTCGGCGACGCGGATGCGGATCTCCAGCCCGCACTCGGCCGCAGGCTTCCCATGGTGGGCCCAGGGTGGGAACCGGACCGGACCCCGCTCCTGCTTCGTGACGGGCGCGCCGGCGTCTCCAGGCCGAGGCGCCTGGAGGAAGCGCTGGCCATGCGCCGTGCAATGACACGAATTCTCCAGGACCCACGCTCCCTCGGAGAGGGCACGGCGGTCCTCGCCATCCTGCACCTGGTGCTTGGAGTGTTGGGCGCCGAGGCGGACGCACTCTACGGTCGGATCACCCTGAGCCCCCTTCTCTCCCCCCGGTGGACCACCTTCCGCCTCGAAGGGCTTCGGGTCGGGGAGGGTGTGATCGACCTGTCCTACCAGCGGACGGGGGCGTTGGCGGAGTGGCGGCTACGTCCCCGGACCGGGAGCGTTCCTGTCACGATGGTGTTCCAGCCCTGGTTTCCTCTCGGGCGGCTCCGCACGGTCCGGGTGGACGGAGAGCCGGTGGACGTGGACACGGAGAGAGACTCGGGCTGGGCCCGGATTGCGCTACAGCTCCCTCTGGATGCCACGCGGAGCGTGGAAGTGGAGGGGGAGGAGGTCAGCCCTTTTCCTTCAGAAATCCTTCTTCCTTGAGGAGGTTCCGCAGAAAGGCGCCACGCTCGGCGAGCGCCGTGCGGCTCACCGCGCGCGCGAACTCGATGCGCTTCGCCTCCGGAACGTCATCCAGCACCGTGATGGGCGCCCCATAGCGAAGCAGGATCCGCTTGGCGTCCACGGCGACGGAATCTTCCACACCTTCCTCCAGTCTGTGCATGTCTCGCGGACGGTCAACCGTCCTGGGCGCTAAATCTATGCTCTGAGCAGAGTTGCTCAAAGAGAGGGGGGAGGCGGACTCGCGGCGGCTGCCCGACCTCAGTGCATGACCGGATCCTCCCCGTGACCGGGAAGGTCCAGCGAAGTGAGCGGGCCTTCCAGGTGGAAACGGGGGATCTTCACCTTGAATCGGCGGCCGTCGGCGCGCTGGAAGGTGTAGTGACCCTGCATGTATCCGGATGGGGACCCGAGGACGCAGAAGCTCCGGTACGAATGGACTTCGCCCGGCTCCAGACACGGCTGCTGCCCGATGACGCCTTCTCCGTCCACCTCCGTGTTCTCGCCGTTGGCGTCATGGATGTACCAGTAGCGGAAGAGGAGCTTCCCACTCTCGGTGCCCTGGTTCTCGAGACGGATCTGGTACGAGAAGACGAAGCGGCCTTCGTCGGGCTCGGATTGCGCCAGGGAGAAACCCGGTGTCACACGGACCAGGATCCCCTCCGTCTTGTCTTCGTAGATCGGCATCGTCGTCTCGCCAGTGTCCTGCGCCTCCCACCCGCGATTCCCACCGGGCGGCCATACTCTCATAATACCAGAGAACCGAGGTACGGTTTCCCTGATCCCCGAATCTGCCCGTGGCGAAGTATCCCAGGCGCCTCTCCCGATCGGTGGAGGACTATCTGAAGGCCGTGTTCGGGCTGACCCGGGCGGGCTCTCCGGCCAGCACCTCCGCGCTGGCGGAGCACCTCGCCGTCCAGCCGTCGTCGGTCACGGGCATGGTCAAGCGACTGGCCGGAATGGGACTGCTCGCCCACGTGCCGTACCGTGGCGTCCAGCTCACCGCAGAGGGGCACAGGGTGGCTCTCCGGGTGATCCGCCGGCACCGGATCCTGGAGACGTATCTCACGGAACGACTCGGGTATTCCTGGGAAGAGGTGCACGAGGAGGCCGAGCGTCTGGAGCACACGGCGTCCGATCGGCTCATCGATTCCATGGCGGAGGCCCTGGGGAATCCGAGACGCGATCCGCACGGTGCTCCCATCCCCACCGCGGAGGGTCAGATCGAGCCCGCGTCCCTTCGGACCTTGGCGGACGCGGCCCTGGACGAGCCGCACGTGATCCAGGCTGTCCGGGACGAAGATGCGGAGAAACTCCGGGCCATGGAGGCTCGCGGCCTGGTGCCGGGCGCTCGGGTCCGGGTCCGCTCCCGGTCGCCCGGGAGGCCGTTGCAGGTTCAGGTGGGGACAGCCACCGGAGCCACCACGCCCATTTCCCTGGAGCTCGCGGAGCGCATCTTCGTCCAGGAGTCCACGTGACTCCTGCTCTCTTGGTGGGAATCGCCGGGGGGTCGGGATCCGGAAAGACCACCCTGGCCCGGCGAGTCCTGGCGGAGTTCTCGCAAACGTGCGCAGTTCTGGTTCCCTCCGACGCCTACTACCGGGATCTCTCCCATCTCCCGCCCACGGAGCGGGCTCGCCGGAACTTCGACCACCCCGATGCGTTGGACACCGGCCTCCTCGCCGAGCATCTCACCGCTCTTCGCCTCGGTCGGGCCGTGGATGTACCGCGCTACGACTTCGCCACGCACAGTCTGGTGGGCGGCCCCGCCCCCACGGGCCCGGCACCCCTCGTGGTAGTGGAAGGTGTGCTCGTGCTCGCGGTGGAGGAGCTGCGGAGCTGCCTGGATCTCGGGGTTTTCGTGGCCGCGCGGGCCGAGGTCCGATTGGAGCGACGTCTGCGGCGGGACGTGGTGCAACGGGGGCGCGACCGAGAATCGGTTCTTCGGCAGTGGCATGCATCGGTGGAGCCCATGCACGAGGCGCTGGTTGGCCCGAGCCGGCGTCATGCCCACGTGGTCGTGAGTGGCGAGGAGGCCGAGTCGAGCTCTCTGGCCGCCCTGGTGTCGCGAATCCGAATGGCGCTGGAGACCCGCCGGGATTGACCACGGGAGGTCGTGGTCGCCCGGGGTGATCCGGTGAAGGCCGCCCCCCCTCGAAACGACCGGGACCCGACATCGGTGAACCGTGGACCCTCGAGGCCTCTCGAGGTTACCGTGCCCGCCATGAAGGCCTTCTACTGCGATCACTTCGTGCTCCCCCTGCCCGAGGGGCACCGATTCCCCATGCGGAAATACGCGCTTCTGCGCGCGGCAGTCAGCCGGGACCCGCGAATCGAGCTGCTGGTTCCCCCTGCGGCCACGGACAGACAGCTTCTCCGCGCCCACACCGGGAGCTATCTCCGAGCCGTGGTCTCCGGATCCCTGGACCGGAATGCTCAGCGACGTATCGGCTTCCCCTGGTCGGCCGAGCTGGTGGAGCGTTCCCGGCGGTCGGTGGGCGGAACGGTGTCCGCGGCCAGAGCGGCTCTGGACGACGGCCTTTCCGTGAACCTGGCAGGGGGGACGCACCACGCCTTCCCGGAGCGCGGAGAGGGATTCTGTGTCTTCAACGACGTGGCGGTGGCCGCGCGCGACGTCCAGGCCGCCGGACTGGTCTCCCGCGTGGCGGTGGTGGACCTGGATGTGCACCAGGGGAACGGTACCGCCGCCATCTTCGCCGGGGACGACACGGTGCTGACCCTGTCCCTGCACGGCGAGGGGAACTACCCCTTCACCAAGGAAGACAGCGACCTGGACATCGCGCTGCCGGACGGCACCGGCGACGACGAGTACCTGGAGGCCGTGGACCGTGCGCTCCAGGTCGTGACGCACTGGGGGCCGGAGCTGATCCTCTTCCTGGCCGGAGCGGATCCGTACGAGGGCGACGCGCTGGGCCGGCTCTCGGTCAGCCTCGAAGGGATGGCCAGACGGGACGCGCTGGTCTACGATCATGCGGAGCGCTCGGGCGTACCGGTGGCGACAGTCATGTCGGGCGGGTACGCTCCGGACGCGGAAGTGATCGCCCGGATCCACACCTCCACCGTCCTGGAGGCAGCGACCCGGTGGGCGGCCCGGTGGGGCGCCCACCTCCCGGGCCCAACCTGACGACCATGCGCCCCGAAGCGATCTACGCCCTTCTGGACCTGCATCCCCGCACACACCTCGTGGCGGGCCCCACGCCCATCATCAGCACCCCACGTCTCCGGGGAGCGCTGGGCCCCGAGACCCCGGAGCTCCTGGCCAAGCTGGATGAGGAGACGGGGTTCGGATTGGGGGGCAACAAGGTTCGGAAGCTCGAGTACGAGCTCTCTCCGACCCGGCTACAGGATGTCACCCACCTCATCACCACGGGGGGCGTGCAGTCCAACCACTGCCGGGTTACGGCCGCCGCCGCGGCTCGCCTGGGGCTCGGCTGCATCCTCGTGGTCAACGGCGATCCACCCGACCCGCCGACAGGCAACGCGCTTCTGCACCGCATGCTGGGCGCGAAGATCCGGTCCGTTCCCACGCGGGCCGACCGCGGGCCCGCCATGGACGTGGAGCTGACGCGCATCGCGGAGTCCGGCGGAAAGGGACTCATCATCCCGCTGGGAGCGTCCACCACACTGGGGGCGCTGGGGTATGTCCGCGCGGCCCTGGAGCTGCATGACCAGATCCCGCACGAGCGGGACCGCGACGTACACGTGGTCCTCGCCTCCTCGTCTGGCGGGACCTTGGCGGGTCTCGTGGCCGGGTTCGCGCTCCTGGACCGGCCGGACGTACACCTCCTCGCCGTAAGCGCCGACACTCCGCGGGACGAGCTGCTCTCCACCGCATCCGAGTTGGCGGGAGGCGCGTTGGAGCGACTGGACATGGACCCGGGTATCCTGGACCGGATGCTCACCCGGGTGGACGTCTCCGACGAAGAGGTGGGACAGGGATACGGCATCCCCACGGAGGCCTCCGCAGAGGCCACGGACCTGCTGGCGCGCAGCGAAGGAATGCTGGTGGATCCGGTCTACACCGCCAAGGCCGCCGCGGGCATCATCCGTTGGGTCCGGGAGGGACACTTCCTGGCGGGAGATCGGATCGTGTTCCTCCACACGGGGGGCCACCCCGCCATCTTCACTTGACCGTGGGCCCTGCCCTGGTGCTCCTGGCGGCGGGCCGATCGACCCGATACGGTCGGCCCAAACAGCTCGCGCCACTGGGACCCGGCGGCGCGAGCCTCATGTCGTATACGCTGGTGGACGGGCTCCGCAGCGGGTTCGAACGCGTGGTCGTCGTCACCAACCGCAGCCTCCGCCCCGCTCTGGAAGATCACCTGGCTCGGCAGCTCTCCCGCGACCTTCCCGTCCAGTGGTGTTATCAGGAGCTGGACGACCTTCCGGAAGACCTGGTGCACCTGGCCGCCAGCCGCAGGAAGCCGTGGGGTACGGGCCAGGCCGTCCTCGCCGCCGCGAACCGGCTGGAGGGTGTCTTCGCCGTGGCCAACGCCGATGACTGGTACGGTCCCGAGGCCCTCGCCCCGTTGGCGCGGTGGCTCATGAACGAGGATCGGGACCCGTGCTCCGCCGCCACCGTCGGCTATCCCATGGAGGCGACGCTCTCCCCGAACGGGGGAGTGTCCCGTGGCTGGATCGAGGCCGACGACGAGGGGCGGGTCCGGCGGGTGGTGGAGCTTTTCGAGGTGCGGCGGGGCGGGCGCGAAGGCATGCTGGGTGTGGACCCCGAGGGGAAGCAGGTGAGCGTCCCCCCGGGCACCCCGGCGTCCATGAACCTGTGGGGCTTCCGGCCCTGCATCCTACCCCTGCTGAGGGAGGGCTTCCGGAGCTTCCTTCTGGAGCGGGGCTCGGACGACGCCACGGAGTACGCCCTGAGCACGGCAGTCGACCAGCTGCTCGACCAGGGGACGCTCTCCCTGCACCTGCTGCCCGAAGGCCGCCGCTGGTTCGGGGTGACGCACCCTCAGGACACGGAATCGGTCCGTTCCCGCCTGGAGGCGCTCCACGGGGATGGCACGTATTCTACCCCCCTGAAGGACAGCCTCCCGGAACCCGAAGACTGATCCACGGGCGGCCTACCCGTCCCTTCCCACCGAGGTCACAGATGCAGCTCACCTTCCTGGACTGGTTGGTCATGGCCGCCTACGGCGCGGTGGTCTTGCTCATCGGCCTGCACTTCGCCCGACGGGCGGGCCACGACACGACGGAGTACTTCCTGGCGGGGAGGACCCTTCCGTGGTGGGTCCTGGGCACGTCCATGGTGGCCACCACCTTTTCCACCGACACGCCGAACCTGGTGACGGACATCGTTCGCACCGGGGGCGTAAGCGGAAACTGGGTCTGGTGGGCCTTCTGCATCACCGGAATGCTCACGGTGTTCTTCTACGCGAAGCTTTGGCGGCGGTCCGCCGTGGTCACGGACATGGAGTTCTACGAGCTCCGGTACGCGGGGTGGCCGGCCGCTTTCCTCAGGGCGTTCCGGGCCATCTATCTGGGCGTGTTCTTCAACGTCATGATCATGGCCACGGTGACCCTGGCGGCCATCAAGATCGGTGGCGTCCTGCTGGGCGTGAGCCCGGTGCAGGTGGTGTTGATCGCCGGCACCGTTACCCTGATCTACTCCGCCACGTCGGGACTCTGGGGTGTGGTGGCCACGGACCTCCTCCTGTTCGTGTTGGCCATGGTAGGCTCCATCGCGGCCGCGGTGTACGCCGTGGGTCACCCGGAAGTGGGTGGGCTGTCCGGCCTCATCTCGCACCCGAACCTGGAGGGGAAGCTCTCCTTCCTCCCCGACTTCTCGGACTGGAGCACCGCCGCAGCCGTCTTCGTGATCCCCATCGCGGTACAGTGGTGGAGCACCTGGTACCCCGGGGCGGAGCCTGGCGGCGGGGGGTACGCAGCCCAGCGAATGCTGGCGGCTCGCGACGAGGAGGAGTCGCTCAAGAGCGTGCTCTGGTTCAACGTCGCACACTACGGGCTGCGCCCATGGCCCTGGATCCTGGTGGCGCTCGCCTCGCTGGTGGTCTATCCAGCGGTGTCGGACATCCAGGCGGCGTTCCCCGGGCTGGATCCCTCTATCCTCGGTCACGACCTGGCCTACCCCGCCATGCTGGTCTTCCTCCCCTCCGGCCTCCTCGGGTTGGTGGTGGCCTCCCTGGCGGCGGCCTACATGTCCACCATCAGCACCCACCTGAACTGGGGGGCTTCCTACGTGGTCCAGGACGCCTATCGGCGGTTCCTCAGACCTAACGCGCCCGAGGGGCACTACGTGGCGGTGGCGCGCGTCACCACCGTGGTGCTGACAGTCCTCATGGGCCTGGTGGCCCTCCTGCTGTCAAACGCGCTGCAGGCCTTCCAGATCCTCCTGCAGATCGGCGCCGGGACCGGACTGGTCTTCCTGCTGCGCTGGTTCTGGTGGCGCGTGAACGCGTGGAGCGAGATCAGCGCCATGGTGATCTCCTTCGGCGTGGCCCTCTACTTCAGTGGCGGCGTCTCGCTGGTGCCGCTGGGGATCGACTGGGCGTGGATGTGGTCGACTCCGGCGTGGAGCGCCTCGACGCAGCTGGTGGCCGGCGTCTTCATCACCACCGTCGGGTGGCTCCTGGTCACCTTCGCCACCCCCGCCACCAATTCGGACTGCCTGAGGACGTTCTACCGGACGATCCGGCCCATGGGGCCAGGTTGGGATCCGTACCGTGGTAAGCTCGTGGGCACGGATGCCCGCGGCCCGTACGAGCCCGAGGAGAGCCTTTCCGCCGCCGCGCTGGCGTGGTTCCTGGGGTGCATCCTGGTCTACGCCGGACTGTTCGGCACGGGTTATATCCTCTTCGACCGCACCGCCCTGGGAGTCGCTCTGCTGATGGTCTCCGCGGCGTGTGGGGTCGGCATCCTTCGTCTCAGGCCGAAGATCGGACTCTGACCGCCCCCCTGGCCCAACCTCGCCGGACCCGTCCCTCCCGACCCCGCCGATCATGCGCTACTTCCTCCCACGCGTCGCGGTCATGGCCGCTCATTGCCGCTCCCGATCGGAGCGCACGCGGCCCGTCCTCCGCCCACCGTTCGCCAAGGCGGCCCTGGTCCTGGCCGTGCTGCAGGCCTTGGGCGCCCCACTGGCTCCCGGCGGTCTAGCCGCCGCCCAGTCCCCCCCGGCCGACGTGGCCCTGGTGGGAGGCCGGATCCTGGACGGATATGGCGGTGGGGTGCTGGAGGACGGGGTGATCCTGATCTCGGGCGATCGGATCGTCGCGGTAGGACCCGCCACCGAGGTCGTCGTCCCCCCAGGCACCCGAGTGGTGTCCACCGAGGGAATGACGCTCCTTCCCGGGCTGTGCGACATGCACGTGCACCTGCAGCTGGTGGGTCACGGCGACTACCAGCGATGGGACGAGCTCTACGGCGAGCGGAACGAGGAGGTCATGGCCATCGCCTCCGAACAGCTCCTGTCGGCGGGCGTCACCTGCGCACGGGACCTGGGAGGCCCCCTGGATCCGCTGGTGGAGACCCGTCGCCGTATCGAGGCGGGCGAGATCCCCGGGCCGCGTCTGTTCATCTCCGGCCCGTTCCTGCAGCGCGCGCCCTACGAGCCCTGGCAGCGGGACTATCGCTGGGGGGTCGAGGGCCCCGCGGACGCCCGCGCCAAGACCCGGCGGCTCATCGAAGCCGGTGTGGACGTCATCAAGCTCATCGACCAGGACCAGCTGACCTCGGACGAGGTCTCGGCCATCGTTGAGACCGCCCACCAGGCAGGGGTCCGCGTGGTGGCGCACGCCCATCGAATGGACGAGATCCGGGTGGGCCTGGAGCACGGGGTGGACAACTTCGAGCACACCGGTTTGGGTACGGCTCCCGGGTACGCCCCGGACGTGCTGCAGATGCTGGCGGAGCGGAACAGCGGGCTCTTCTGGACGCCCACCATCTCACCCCTCTACGTCATGCGGTACACGGGAGAGGTCTTCCCCGAGCGCCTGGACGATCCGAGTTGGCGGGCGGGAATGCCCGACGAGATGGCCCGCGAGATCCGACAGTCTCTGGACGACATCCCGCACCTTCCCTACTACGCGCTCTTCCCGAGCCGCATTCCCCGTCTCCCCAGGAAGTTCGCGGAGCTCCGCGAGGCCGGGGTCCGCATGCTCATCGGAACCGACGCCGGGATCCCCTCCATGTTCCACAACGACGCCACGTGGCGCGAGATGGTGAAGTGGGTAGAGCTGGGTGTGCCTCCCATGGAAGTCCTCCAGTCCGCCACGCTCTGGCCCGCCCGGTTCTTCGGTCGTGAGGAGGACTTCGGGGTGCTGGCTCCCGGGCGCTTCGCGGACTTGGTAGGCGTGCGGGGCGATCCGCTCACCGACATGTCGGTCCTGCGGTCCCCGGATCTGATCATGAAGGAGGGTCGCATGATCCGGGCGCCGGGGCACTGACCCGGCGTCGGCCAGCGCCCTTCCCCTGGCGGCGGATCAGGTGGCTACCCTTCCTCCGCGTCCGGACTCCGGACCAGGTGGAGCCCGCCACCGATGACGACCCCCGCCACCGTGTTGGCCACCAGGATGGCAGGCAGTCCGACGCCTTCCAGGAGTACCGGGGTGTCCATGACCAGGCGGCTCCCGTAGAACACCGCCGTGCAGGCGGTCAGCCCGTACGCCCCACCTCCCATCAGGCTCGCAGCCCAGGATGCGTTGCTCAACGCGAAGGCTCCGATCATGCCCAGGGCGGCGAAGGCCAGGAAGTGCAGAAAGGTGTACGAGATCAGACGGACTCCGAACGCCGCGACGGCCCCGGCCTGCGAAAGGACTCCCATGTCGTACTGAAACCCTGCCGGGCCGAACAAGCTCGTTGCGAGAGCTTCGGGGGTAGCGAGAGGCGCCAGCTGCACGACGTCCTGCACCAGGAAGAGGAGGATGACGGCGGCTCCGGCCATGAGACCGGCTTCGGCTCCGACGGTTGCGCGCTGGTAGAATCGCACGGGGACGCTCGGTTGGAGGGACTGTCACCACCCCGCCCATCCCATTTCACAGTGCACGGGTGATTCCCCTCAACGCAACTCGCAACTTATCCGCATCTTCTGGCTGCAATCGCCCGCGCACTCCGCCAGGGGGCCACGACCCCAGGGTGGTTTCCATGGACGGCAAACGGCGTCACAGTAGGACCGTCCCTATTGGCCAAACGCTCCCCGTAACCGGAGTCCACCGACATGCGGACCCGCACCGCGCCCGTCTTCGCCGCTCTCGTCCTGGCCGGCTGTGCCGGTGCCCGAGCACCCACGGCCCCACCGGCGCCCGCGCCCGACGCCACGCCGGAGTCGCTCATGGCCTTGCACGCGCAGGTGCGGGTCGAGGGCCTGGACGACCGTCGCTTCAACCACGCGGATTACTGGACGATGGTGGACCCGTACGTCGCGGGACCGATCCGGTCGGAGGTCGCAGGCCACAGTGCGGAGGGGAGAGAGATCCGCCTTCTGACCTTCGGTAGCGGGCCGGTCAGCGTGCTGCTCTGGTCTCAGATGCACGGAAACGAGAGCACCGCATCCATGGCACTGGCCGACGTGATCCATTTCTTCCACGACCAGCCGGACCACCCTCTGGCCCGTCGCATCGCCCAGGGCGCCACGGTCCGGATGATTCCCATGCTGAACCCCGACGGCGCGGAGCGCTTTCGGCGCCGAAACGCCCAGGGCATCGACGTGAACCGGGACGCCCGGAGGCTCCAGACCCCCGAGGGCCGGATCTTGAAGGCGGTCCGGGATCGGGTGGAGCCCGACTTCGGCTTCAACCTGCATGACCAGAATGCCTCCATCCGGGTGGGAGACAGCGACCGCGGCGTGGCCATCGCTCTCCTGGCACCGGCCTTCAACGAGGCCCGGGACGTGGATGCCAAGAGGAGACGCGCCATGCAGGTGGCCTCCCTCCTGCTGGAGGCCATGGATCCGCTGGTGGGAGGGCATGTGGCCAAGTACGACGACACCTTCAACCCCCGAGCCTTCGGCGACCTCATGGGCTCCTGGGGCGCCAGCACCGTGCTCATCGAGTCCGGGGCGTGGACCGGTGATCCCCAGAAGCAGCACCTCCGCAAGACCAACTTCGTCGGCATCCTCTATGCCCTGGATGCCATCGCGACCCAACGGTACGCGGGGTACGATCCGGCCGCCTACGAGTCCCTCGCGTACAATGGCCGACGCCCCCCCGATCTGCTCATCCGTGGCGGGACGGTGGTGGCCCCCGGCCTCCCCCCCCTCGCATCCGACATCCTGGTGGAGTACGACGAGCCCCTGCTGAGGGAAGGGGGGCGCATCGCGGACCTGGGAGACCTGGTGGGCCGGGAAGCCCAGGACACTCTGGACGCCACGGGCCTCTTCCTGATCCCGCTCCCGGAGGCGCTGGGGGAGGACGGTTCTCTGGACGTCGACCGCCCTGCCTGGTTCCTGGTCGCAGAGGATCCGGAGGGCCGGCGAGTCCAGATCATCTTCGAGGGCGGGCCTCCCGGCGGCGGCTGACCGGCCGGGACCCCTGGCGTCCGGAGGGCCCCCGCTTCGGGTCTAGCCGGGAATGACCCGCGCACCGTCGCCCGGCTGGGCCACGAACGGGGGTAGGCCCGGCTTCGGATCCATGGCCGCCTGGGCTTCCTCCAGAGCCGCCTCGACCCGACCTGCGAGGTCTCGGTGGGTCACCGCCAGCATGCATCCACCGAATCCCGCGCCACTGAGCCGGGCTCCGGCGGCACCCGCTTCCACTGCCGCCTCCACCAGGGAGTCCAGGCGCGGATGGCTCACGCCGTAGACGTCACGGAGTGACCGGTGAGACTCGTTCAGGAGCCGTCCGAACCGCATTAAGTCGGCATCTCGTAGCGCGTCGACCGCCTGATCCACGCGAACGGCCTCCGACAGGGCGTGCGCCGCCCAAGGGCCCCCGGGGGCTGCGAGCCCGGCACACCGCTCCAGCAGGATCCCGCTGTCGAATCGCTCGAGCAGTGCCGACGGCGGAAGGACCTCTCCGGCCATGCGCCGGGACAGCTCCTGCAGAGCCCGGGTACTCTCCGCTCTTCGCTCGTTGTACGCCGCCTGCGCACCGCCGGACTTCTCGGCTCTTACTCCGGTATGGGCGACCAGCACGACCCAGTCCTCAGGAAAGGGGACCCGGGACACCATCAGCGGCCTGAAAGCGATGCGGATGGCATGTCCGGCCACACCGGTCAGCGAGGCGGCCTGATCCATGCCGCCGCCCGCGGTTCCCACGAACTGCTCGCCCCGGGCCAGCGCCTCCGCGAGATCCAGCGGCTCCGCCCGGACACCGTTCGCGTGAAGAAGGGCGTTCGCCACCGCCACCACCAGCGCGGACGAAGAGGACAAACCAGCAGCCGGCGGCAGGTCCGAGGACACCTCCCCCTCGATACCGTGTTCGACTCCATAGAGGCGAAGCACCGTCAAGGCCCCAGCCTTCAGGTAGTTTCCCCAGTCCCCAGTGGCCCAGGGGCTCAGTCCGGAGTCCAGGGCGAAGCGGCGAGGCTCGAACTCGGCGTCCGTGTTGGCCAGGACGACCTCCCCGTCCCGCCGCCGCCGGAAGACGATCCGGACTCCCCTCTGCAGGGCCATGGGCAGGACCGGCAGGTCGTGGTAGTCGATGTGCTCGCCGATGAGGTTCACACGACCGGGAGCCCAGGACACCGACATGGCGTCCGACGGCGTCTCCCCGGAGGCCCGGGGCCCGAATAGCTCAGGCCCGCCCATGGTGCGCATCCCCGGTCGAAGCACTCCCCCGAGCCGTGAACTCGCACTCCTCGAGGTCCACGGATCCCGCCTCGAACCCGACGGAAGCGGAGCAGCATCCACCGCAGGGAACCGACAGGGGCGCTGCTGGTTGGAGCTGGAGCAAGCGGGCCTCGACGGTGGGTGTCAGGTCAGGCGGATCGGGGTCAGATCCGTCTGCGCCTCAACCTACCTCCCTCCGGGTCGGGCGTCACCCGTACCGCGCGTCGATGGCCCTCCGGATCTGGTCCAGCGTCTGACCCTCCTTCCAGCGTCGGTGCGCGACTCGGGCCTCGCCCTGACAGATCTGGCATCCCCGGGCCATGCCCTTCTCTCCGTAGCACATGAGGAGCGACCGATTCCCCATCATCATGCACCCACAGTAGCAGGCCAGCCCATCGGCGATCTCCGGCATCTCCCGGATTCCATCGAAGAGGGCGATGGTCTCTTCCGGGATTCCCTCGGTGCGGAGCTGCGCCGCGCTGACCACTCCGGAACCGTCGATCCCGGGGCGGGGCTCCGGGTGGTCCAGGAGTCGGCGCCGACGAGCGACAGCCTCGCCGGGGAGGAGAAACGCGGCCAGGGCGGCGCCGGGAAGGGCGCTCAGGAAAGAGCGTCTAAGCATGTTCCAGAGTCCACGTGGAGGGGTCGAAGCGATCTCTACTCTCGCTCCGATAGGCGCGGGAGTTCAAGTCTTCCGCTCATCCCCCACCTCACGCTCGGACCGCAGGTCGGTCCCCGATTCTCGGTGGCCGGCACAGCCGGGTAGAGGCCGGCACGGCGTACGGCGAGGCCGAGGGACGTCGCTCCGAACCGTCAGGCGCGCAGGATCTCCAGCCTGGGGTAGGTCCTCCACTTCCCGCGGGTGAAGTCCGGGAAATCGGCGGGCCGACTACCATTGGCCACCGACCACTCCGAGAGCGGCCCGACCGCCGACAGTGCGGCGGCGTCGTAGACATTCATGTCCGTGGGAAGTCCCTCCCGCAGACACTTCACGAGGCGGTAGTCCTCGATGAAATCCATCCCGCCGTGGCCCGCACCAGCGCTCATCTCCTCCAGGTCCTTCCACAGCGGGTGATCGAACTCGTCCAGAAGCTCGGTCCATTCCTGCCACTGGTGGCCAGGGCTCATCCCTTCGATGTGCACGCGGTGCGGATATCCCTGGAAGATCCCCTTCGTCCCCTGCACCATGTGGATTCTGGAGTAGGGCCGAGGGAGGTTCGTGTCGTGGCTGACGTAGATGGTCCGCCCGTGGTGCGTCCGGATCAGCGACACGTTCACGTCCCCCAGGACGTAGGTCTCCTGCCGCTTGGGATCGCCCTCGGGATAGTTCTCGCGAGCCCAGTCCTGCAGACCTCGTGACGGAGAGCTCATGGAGACCAGGGTGGCGAACTGATCGCCCCGGTTGATGTCCATGACGTTCGCCACCGGGCCCAGACCGTGCGTGGGATAGAGATTCCCGTTCCGCGTCTTCGAGTGCTCACGGCGCCACAGCCCCTCACCGGTCTCGGAGAACTTGATGCCCCGGAGGTCGTGCAGGTAGCCGCACTCGGCGTGGAGGATCTCACCCAGCAGTCCCTGCCGGGCGAGGTTGAAGACCATCATCTCGGGGCGGTCATAGTTGCAGTTCTCCATCATGACGCAGTGCTTTCCCTGCGCCTCCGCCACCTCCACCAGCTTCCAGCAGTCGTCCAGAGTGTAGGCGGCCGGCACCTCCGTCGCGGCGTGCTTCCCGTTCTCCATGGCGGCGACGCACACGGGAACGTGCCACCGCCATGGCGTGGCCGTGAACACCAGGTCGAGCTCCTCCTCCTGGCAAAGCCGCTCGAAGTCGTAGTCTCCCAGGGTGTAGAGGGTGGGGGCCGGATTCCCCGCCTCCGTGACCCACTCCGCGACCTCGCGGGCCCGGGCCTCGTTGATGTCGCAGATCGCCTTGATCTCGACGCCATCGATTCGGAGGAAGTTGCGGACGTGTGCGCCCCCCATTCCGCCCACACCGACGAAGCCGACCCGGACCGTCTCCATGGGCGCCGCTCGGAAGAACTGGTCGGGTGGTGAACCCAGACCTGCGGGCGGCCGGCCCGACAGCTCCCCCGCGCCATCGCCGGGTCCGGCATCCGGGGCGCACGCGGCCAGTCCACCAAGCGCCGCGGCCCCGGCTCCCAACGCCCCCAGCTTCAGCAGGTCCCGGCGATGGAGACCCGGGTCCGGCGTATCCGACGGGGTCGCGGAGTTGGAGTGATCGACGGGGTCGGTTCGGTTACGGCGGTTCTGGTCGGACATGGGGCTGAGCGGGTTGGACAGAGGCTGGAGTGTGGCGAAGCCGGCGGGGGAAGATGCCCAGCGGGCACGCGCACGGGCAAGTCACCACCGCCCGCCCCGGTCCGGAATCCGCGAAGCGCGCCCACCGCAATCGCTCGAGGTTGGGAGGGCGGTGTCTGTACTGGACTTTCTCCACGGAGAGGTGGGGTGTTTCCCTACGGCAATGTGGCACGGTGGCGCATAGGTTGACGTTGGGAAACGCCCCATTTCAACACCCACTCATAAAGGACCGGACCCATGCGCAGCCGATCCCTCCTGACCCTGGCCACCGTTGCCCTGCTGGCAGCGTGCGGCGGCGGTTCCGAAGAGGCCGTCGAGTCTGGACCCAGTGCCGCGGATTCCGTTCAAGCCGCGCTGGCCCAGTTTGATCCGGCGGGATTCGACACCATCACATGGGAATCCCATGAAGACGCCGTGGTGCGAGGTAGTGTCGTGTTCAGCTATTCCTGTGTCCGGTGTCACGGCCGATACGGCGAGGGCGACGGGGGCTTCGTGAGCCAAGGCGACACCCTGCGGCCGCCGGACTTCACCACCGTCGACTGGCGATTCATCGGGGACCTGGACGGATTGAGGGAGTTCATCTTCGTCGGCGCCGAAGGCGGCATGCCTCACTGGGGCCTCGAGGGCCTCAAGTACAAGGACGTGGACGCGGTGGCGAAGTTCCTTCAGGATGGGTTGAACCGGCGCTAGCGCCTACATCAACCCGGCTCCCCGAAGAATTCGCGGACCAGGACATCCGTCGCGCTCACGCCGACCACGAATGGGGGGAGGCCCAGGCCGGCTCCATTCAGGGGCCAGTTGTGGCCTCCTCCCTCCAATCGATAGAGGGCCACTCCCCCGCCGGGCCCACACCCCGAGTATCGAAGAACCTCCCCCGCTCCCTGCGGTAGGTCCACAGTAGTCGGCTCGGGGTCGCATCCGGCGGCGTCCCGAAAGGATTCGGACACCTCCTCGACCCCGGGCCAGGGGGTCTCCTCTCCGAGACCGTTCCAGGGAAGCTGCCCGTCGGCGGTGCCATGGATCTGCACCACGGGGAACGGTGGATCCGGATTGCACCACTCCAGAACCGGCCGGACCACCGTGGCGGCCACCAATCCGATCCCCGCAACGGGGAAGAGGCTTCGGCAAGCCGCGTAGCCTGCCAGCATCCCCCCCTGGGAGAACCCCACCAGATAGATCCGGCTCAGGTCCAGCGAGAGATGGTCGGCCAGGTGCTCCAACAGCGTGTCCAGGAAGTAGGCATCGTTGACTCCCGCACGCTCCGCTGGGGAACAGCCCCCACACCCGAATGCCCAGCTGTCCAGGACGCCGTCCGGGTACACCGCCACGAACCTCCGAGCATCCGCCAGCGCATCGAGCCCCAGGGCTCCCCGCATGGAGGCGCCGTTCCCTCCGGCGCCGTGGAGCGCCACGACGACTGGGTACCCCGAAGGAGGCGGGCCGCCCGTAGGCACGTGGATCTGGTAGGTCCGGGTCCGGAGCTGGGCTCTCACCCACTCACCGAGTTCCCCCTCGCCGTCGAACAACCCCTCACCCGGATCCGAGGGACTTCCCCCGCACGACAGCAGGGCCATCGCTAGGATCAGCACACGCGCTCCCCTCGTCATCCCACGTCTCCTCCCGTAATCCGCCGGGCGCGAGCCCGGATTCGTACCGACTCCCTCCATTCAACAGGGGATACGCTCGCAGGTCCCGAGCCTGTCCTCGCACGGCGCGTCCACCGGGGCGGGTTGCGCCCCCGCGGGGGCCGAGGGGATGTTGGCCCGGGGACGGAGCCGGTCCCCTATCCACCCCCGAAGCCGGAGGGCCGGAGGCGTCGCGCATGGACCTGATCAGACAGCTCCGCATCACCACCCGGACCGTGATGAGGCGGCCCCTCTACCCCGCCCTGTCCCTGGTCATTCTCGCGCTGGGATTGGCGACCACCGTCGCCACGTTCACCTACCTGGACTCCTATGGGCGTCCCTTCCCGGGGACGGAGGGCCCGGGCCTGGTACGGTTGTTCGAGACGCTGCCGTCGGAGCCGTTCCGTGATCCGTCGTTCCTGGACTTCGAGGACTACGCGCGGGAGAGTCGGTCGTTCGACGGCGTCGCGGCGACACAGCCCTACTATGCCGCCAGCGTGCGCCTGCCATCCCTGACGGAGGTGGCGTTTCTGGAGGCCGTCTCGGGCTCGTACTTCCCGGTGTTGGGGGTGGGGGCCGAATTGGGCCGGGTGCTGGGCCCCTCGGACGACCGTCCGGAGTCCGAGCCGGCCGCGGTGATCTCACACGAGTGGTGGCGGACCACCTTCGGCGCCGATCCCGGGGTGGTGGGACAGACCGTCTACCTGAACTTCGAGCCGTACACCGTCGTGGGTGTCGCGCCACCCGACTTTCTCGGGTCCGCTGCGGACTTCCGCCCGCGTGTCTGGATTCCGTTCTCGCACTTCCGCGCACGGTACACCGGTTGGGACCGCATGGCCCTGGACCGGGATGCTCCGTTGGTCCGCGTGTATGGCCGGCTCGCGCAGGGGATTGGAGCCGACGCCGCCACCGAGGAGTTGAACCGGATCGCCGGCGGATTGGACGAGACGTACCCCCGGAGCGGGGAGCTGCGCACAGTCCGGGTGGAGGAAGCCACCTGGATCGACCCCCGCACCCGGATCGCCGAGTCGAGCGCGAACCGTGTGATGGTGTGGTCCGCCGCCGGGTTCCTCCTGCTCGTGTGCGCCAACGTCGCGAACATCCTCGTCACCGGGGTATCCGCTCGCCGGCGTAGCTTCGCGATCCGGTCCGCGCTCGGTGCGTCGTTCCGACGGATCAGCGTGGGGATCGTGGTCGGGAATGTCGCCCTTGCCCTGCTGGCCGCGCTGCTTGGAGTCGGGTTGGCCGTTCCCTTGAGCGGGAAGATCGGATCGTATTTCGAGCGCCCCAGCGTCTGGGGCGAGACGGTGACCCGCGCGCTCGAGGTGGACGCGTCCGTGGTGGGGTTCGCATTGGCCGCTGCCATCGTGACCGGGCTGGTCGCGTCGATCCTTCCGGTCCTGGAGGTTCGGCGTCGCGCCATCACCGACCCGCTCCGCTCGGAGGGTGTGGGTCGGAAGGATCGACCGTCGGCAGCCGAGACGCGACTGCCCACCAGCCGGTCGGTCCTGACCGGGGCACAGGTCGGTCTCTCCATCGTGCTCCTGGTCTACTCCGCCCTGCTCCTCGAGACCCTCGACCGTGCCTCCGCCGTCGACCCCGGGTTCCGCTACGCGCAATTGGTGGGGAGCCACATCTCCACGAGCAGCACGGAGCTCCGGCCCGACGAGCGGGAACGCTTCTTCCAGGAGGTGGAGACCCGGATCGCGGCCGAGCCCTGGGTGGAAAGCGCCACGGTTTCGGGAAACGCTCCGCTGTCGGGGCATCCCACCGTCCGCCTCCGGCGCCTGGGGGAGGAGGAGGAAGTACCGGCGGTCCAGGAGCGGGTCCACGTCGGGCTCTTCCAGAAGCTGGGCATCCCGCTCGAGGAGGGTCGCGCGTTCACCGCCGCGGACAGCGCCGGGGCGCCACCCGTGGTGATCCTGAACCGCCCCGCGGCCCTGCGGCTGTTCCCGCAGGGGGACGCTTTGGGCAGGCAGGTGGAGATCCCGGGAGCCGACGGCGGGGCGACGCTTGCGGAAGTGGTGGGGGTGGTGGGAGACGTGAAGCTCCGGAACTTCCTCGACGATGCGGAGCCCGCCTTCTTCCTTCCCTATGCGGGCCAACCCTACCCTACCGGGAGCGCGCTATTGGTCCAGAGCAGGATCGCTCCGGAGCAGGCGATCCCGTTGCTTCAGCGCTGGCTCCGGGAGTTCGAGCCCCATCTCGCCATCGTGAACGCCGTGAGCTACCAGGACGTGGTGGAGGGCGCGGTCTACACCCAACGCATGAACGCCGAGCTGTTTGCGGCACTCTCCCTCATGGGACTCCTGCTGGCCGCAGCGGGGATCTTTAGCGTGGTGAGCCTCTCGGTCACTCGACGCACACGAGAGCTCGGAGTGCGGAAGGCCCTCGGCGCCACTCCTTCGGGGCTCCGCCGGCTCGTGGTGATGCAGGCGATGCGGCCCGTGGGGGTGGGCTTGGCCGCAGGGCTGGTCGCGGCCTGGGCCGGTCGGCGCCTGGTCGCCGGCCTCCTCTACGGGGTGGGTCCCCTCGACCCCCGCGCCTACCTGGCCGGAGTGCTGGTCCTTCTCCTGGCCGCGGCCTCCGCGGCGATCTGGCCTGCCCAACGGGCCGGTCGGGTGGACGCGGCGCAATCGCTACGCGCCGACTAGGAGCGGCACAGGCCCAAACGAACCGGGGGCGGATGCCGAAGCACCCGCCCCCGCTCCAGGTCCCACTCACCGCGAAGTGACGGGGTCAGTCGCTCCCCTCAAGGATCTTGGCGATCTCGGAACGGACGTCCTGCAAATGGACGCGGGTCATCCGATCTCCTGCCCGGCCCAGCGCATCCGCTGCCATGGCGTCGATGGCACGCAGCTCCGACCTGAGCATCGCCCGCACGTCACTCCCCCAGCGGGGAGGGCGGGGCAGGAACGCGGCCAGAGCCCGTTCCCGCTGCAGATCTTCGTCCGACGGATTCAGCTCGCTGTTCACCCGGTCCAGGAAGGCGCGCTGAAGGTTGCGGCGATAGATGTCCACCGTCACCCGGCTCGCCTCGAGCTCGGACCAGACGGCGTCCCGCATGTCGGACATGTACTCGGCCAGGGTATAGGTCTCCCCACCCGTCAGGGCCTCGTACTCCACCAGCGTGTTGAGCTTCGCGGGCTGGAGTAGAGTCCCGAACAGCGAGGTCTGCGAATCCCGAATGCGGTCCACCGCTCCTCGGGCCTCGATGCGCCACAGGATCTCCTCGTCGAGGAACATCTCCGGGACTTCGAAGGCATGATCGGCCAGGAATTCCATGGCCTCGCGCTGGCGCTCCTCGCTCACCGGCTCGAACCGACGGCCTGTTCCCGCCTTCTCCTGGGTGATGGCACCCCCGATGATGGCGGCCACGTGGCGCATGTAGCGGCCCCACTGACCTACCACACCCCCGTACAGGTCCTCGGTGAGGGCATAGTCCTCCCCAGGCCGTTCCGTGGCGGAGAGGAGGTTGTCCATCACCCGTTCCAGGTTGCGCAGCGCGTAGGTCGTCGACTGCACTGCGTCCGCGTCCCCCACGGCCTCGGTCAGGTTCTCCGGATCATTCGGAGAGTCGCTGGTGGTGAACCGGAACCAGGGCGTGTCGTCCTGTTCACGAGCCCACTGGTCCAGGGTCGCTCGCTCATCCTCCGGGGACCGGGCGTCCAGGATGGGTCGATAGCCCCACCGGACGGCGTACTTGTCGTACGGTCCTACCTGGGGAATCAGAAGCTCGGGCGGGATGTTGTCTTCCGGCTGGGCCACGTAGTTGAAGCGGGAGTAGTCCATCAGGGTGGCCACGTGGCCTCCCATCCGCTCCAGGAAGGCTCGGCTCCGGATCGAGTCCGCCGGATACATGGCCGACGACTTCATGTTGTGCGGGAAGCCGATGGAGTGACCGATCTCGTGGGTGACCACGTACTCCACCAGCCGACCCATGAGCGAATCCGGCAGGGGCAGCCGCTGTGCGCGCTCGTCCAGCGGCGACACCTGGACGAAGTACCACTCCCGCTGCAGGTCCATGATGTTGTGGTACATGTTGACCTCCCCCTTGAGGATCTGCCCTGTCCGGGGGTCCACGATCTGACCGCCAGTGGCGTTCGCGACCGTGGAGGGGCGCCAATAGATGATGGAGTGGCGCAGGTCGTAGATGGACCAGTCGGGGTCGTCCGCGGGCGCGTACTCGGCCCGGATGGCATTCCGGAAACCGGCCTCTTCGAAGGCCACGTTCCACTTCTCGACTCCCACCTTCACCCATGGCTTCATCCACTCCGGGGTCGCGGGGTCTATCCAGTAGACGATGGGCTCCACCGGCTCCACCAGCTCACCCTGGCGGAAGGCCGCCGGGTCACTGGGCTCCAGCTTGAAGCGGTGGATGATGCGCTTCATCTCCGACTCGTGCTCCCGGGACGAGAAGTCGTAGTACGAGGTGGAGATGAATCCCACGCGGGCATCCCAGTAGCGGGGCATCATGGGATCGTCCGGGAGCTTCAGCATGCTCCAGTGCATCCGCACGGTCTGGGTGCTCGGCTGCACGGACGGGGGAGATCCGGGGGGCCGCGCGTTCCCCGTCTGGGTGGCCTCTACCTCGATGTTGCGGGGGAAGGCCGCCACGTGCTCGAACCAGCTCCGATTCCGCTGGGTGCCCTGAAGACTCCCCATGTCCCGGTTGTACGTCAGGAAGAGGTCGGTGGCCTCGACCACGGCGGCGCTGTCCTCCGGGTTGTAGGCCCGGACCGGAAGCCGAGCGATGACCGGACCGTTCTGGAAGCCTCGCACCTGTCGGTAGATGTTGTCGTCCTGATCCGCCGTCAGCCGGTAGGACCGCTCACGAAGGACCACGTGGTCGCCGTGCCGCTCCCACTGCACCAGAAGCCGGGCACCGCCTCCGAAGAACCCGCTGGGATTCTGGAGAGTGGACTCCACCGCCCTGGCGATGAGCATCATCTCCGCCCCGAACTCCTCCTGCGGAATCTCGAAGAAAAGGTCGTCGCCGATCCGGTGGGTCTTGAAGAGGCCCTCCCGCGTCTCGGCTTCATCGGTGATCACGTCGTCGTAGTCCCCGGGCCCACTCTGCGGGCCGTTGGGTCGCCGGCCCGCGGGCCCGCCCGCTGGCCCCGCGGGACCGGCGGTGGGGCCGGCCTCCTCGGGAGCCGGCGAGAATACGGAACATCCGGATACGGTGAGGGCGGCCAGAATCGCCAGCCCCCCCCGGAGCCACGTCGTCTTTCGCATCGTCAATCCGTTGTTTGGGTGTTGCACTGCGGGGCAATACTGCGGTCTTCGCCGGGAGGAGGAAAGGCACGATCCGTGACCCGGCGTCCTGCTCGCGGGCCTCGGAAGCGGATTCACTCCGGGAAGCCCTCACCGGTGGTCGTGAAGACCGGCCCGATTCGGGCGTCGTTCGCCAGGCGATACTCTTCCACGGCCCGAACCAGAGCCAGTCCCCCGGGCCCCAGGCGCCGGGCCATCTCGGCCGGGCGATAGGTGAAGGTCGCCCCGGGACCCGGTGCGACCACCGCGCTGGAAAGGAGTCGCACCGCGGCCCGCACCGCCTCCTGGCGGTCACCCTGCCCCTCCCCGTGCGCCCGGATGGGGCCGACGGCGGCCTCGGAATCGCGCCGGGCGGCGCGGACCTCCAGCGAGCCGCCGAACAGGGCCACGACGGCGCCCCCGAAGAGGGAAGCCACCGCCAGGATGAACAACGCTCGGGCTCCTCCGCGGGGAATGTCGACCCAGCTCCCCAGGGCAGGGGTCAGGGTCAGCACCACCATTCCCAGGAAGGCGAGAAGGCATCCGGGAAACTGGGGATCTCGGCGGGGCCTTCGATCTGCGAGCCGCTCCACCTCGTCTCGAATGGTCGCCGCGTCGTCCGCGGAAAGGCGGGAAGGGGAACCAGTGTCCATACGGCAGCATCTAACACAGGGGCTTCGATGTCCACCCAGGGAGTCGCCCCCACCATGGGCGATCCCGCCACAGGTGGTTGACGACCATCCCTCCCATCAAGCCCGCTCCGGAGGCCGGATCGGGCGGACGTGATTGACCGCGAGGGGGCCGCCCCGTAGCGTCCCTACAGATTACCTCAACCCCATCGATGCTTCCCATGCGAATCCAGTCTCTCGCCTTGGCGGCCGTCTGCCTCGTGGGCGCCGCCTGCGCCAGCACGCCCGAGGATCCCAACGCGCCCCAGGCCTGCGTAACCGTGGACAACAGCCGAGGAGGCAGTGCCCTCGCCCGCGTCTTCCTGGTGGGGACGGACGGCACGCGGAGCCGGATCGGAGAAGTCCCCATGGGCCGGACGGTCACGGAGTGCATCCGCCGGAGCAGCTTCAGCGGACGCTACCAGCTCGTGGTGGAAGAGGGCGCCGCGGACCGGATGGATCCGGCGCTGAACCAGAACCAACCCCGGGCGCTGGTATCGGAGAGCTTCGTCCTGGAGGGCGGCGTCCGGCTGACCTGGGATATCCGGACCAACCGGATCATCCTGAACTCTTCCGGCGGCTGAGATTGAACCGGGCCGGTCCCCGTGGGGAACCGGCCCGGTCGATTCCCGGCCCGGTCAGGGCCGGAGGTATTGCCAACGAGGAATCAGCTTCCGGGAGTGAAGGAGAAGCTCATCAGGAAGGAATCCTCGAACATGGAGTTGGTCACATCCATGTTCCCCATGGGAGTCGGGAACGCACCGGTGATGTCGTTCTCCAGCGCCCGGTAGTAGCCGACGTCGATGCCGACGTGGTCCCACTTCAGGCCCGCGCCCACTGTGATGTGGTAGCCCGCACGGAGGAAGAAGCGCTCGGTTGGCTGAAGCTGAACGCCCGTGGCCAGGACGAGGATGTCCTCCCATCCGAAGCCCTGCACGGCCCCGGTCATGTCCATCCCCGCCTTGTCGAAGCCCGAGGTGGAGGAGTAGGTGATGTAACGGAGGTCACCGTTCCACTGCGCCCCTCCGAAGTCCAGCGCGAATCCACCCGCGTATACGGCCGGGACGTCCATGGAGAAGGTGATGTCCCTGGGGCTCCCGAAGTTGTTGACCGTGGGGTTCTCGTACATGCTGTTGTACTCGAAGTCCTGGAATACCTGTGGGCTCGAGTACGAGAGCCCGACACGGAGCATGTCCGTGGCCTGGTAGAGGATCCCGGCCTGGAATCCGACGCCGAAGGCCCCGTCCGCCGCCGTGGCGCGGCTGTAGTAGGCCGTCCCGAGGTTCGTGTCCACGGCCGGGGAGGCGGTGGGCATGGGGTCCACGGCCAGGGATGCCCAATCGAGATTCAAGCTCGCTCCCAGATAGAGGTTCTCGCTCAGGCGGAGTGAGAAGGCCGGCGAGATCTTCACGAATTGGAAGTTGCTGTAGAGCTGGCCGAAGCCCATGGGACGCGGCGAGAGGACGGGGTTCGACGGGTCGGATGGATAATCCACTCCGAACCCACCGATCCCCAGCATGCCGACCCCGAAGGTGAGGTTGTCGTCCAGCTTGGTGGCCCAGCCGAACGCCGGGATCGGTACGAAGGCGTTCTTGCTCTCGGTCTCGCCCGTGAATCCTCCGAACGAGCTGCTGACGGAGCGCTGCGCCTGCATCATCTCGAAGCCCAGCGCGACCCGCGAACCCTCCTCGGTGAAGATGCCCGCGGGATTGAGGTAGAAGCTCCCCAGGAGGTCGTCCATGCTGGCGACACCGGCCCCGCCCATGGCGGAGTTCACAGCCCCCACACCATGCAGGAAGTGGCCGTCCGTGGCGGAAAGAGGGAAATTCCAGCCCAGGGAGAGCGCGATGAGGAGCGCGCCCCGGGATGTGGATCTGAACGACATGTGAGTCCTCCCAAACGTGATTGTTCGCCGCTTCTGGGGCGGCGAGGTCAGGAACCTCCCGAGAGGTTCAGAACGCGCACCAGGGCCGCGTCCCACGCGGTCCCTTCAGCCGGGTCCGGGAGGGGAGACCAGGCGGAAGAGTGGGGGCCCTGGAGCCCGAATCGAATCCGGTACGCCGAGAGGGCCTCGGGCAGGAGCTTCTCCAGCAGGAGCTCTCCGCACCGTGTGGCCGCCGCATCGCTGGCCCTGGAGGCCGCGATCCGGTCCTGGTACCGTTGTTGCACAGCTTCGAAGGCCTTCCGGACCGCCGGGTAGCAGAGCTCGCGCACCACTGGTGCCAGCGTTCCGTCATGGCCCTCGACCGTGGGGGGCAGCCCCACGATCACGACGTTGTCCTGGACCTGTCGCGGGTCCCCCTGAAAGAAGCGCCCCTCCAGCCCGAGGGGTGGGGAGGGCATGATCCACCCACCCTGGAGCCCGAAGGCCTCCAGGTAGGGCGCCAGAGCGGGGACGAAGCGGCTCGTCCACCGAGCTTCGAGGGCCCCGAGCCTCGCGGATCGCGCTTCCCGGCTGGCCCGCAGCTCGCTCTCGAGTCCTCTGGCCCACTCCCGTTCCAGGGCCGTCACGAACCGTAGCAGGGTACTTCTCTGCTTCGGTTCCGGCAGCAGAGAGGCCACCACGGCCAAGCCCTGGGCACCCGCCAGCGCCTCCAAACCTCCACCAGCCCTCGAATCGGACATCCGCCGCAGGCCCGCGAGGGCCTGTTCAGGGGAGAGGTCGGCCAGGTAGACCGGGATGAAGTGGAGCAGCTCGAAGGCGGGATCCCCCTCGAACTCGGCCCGGAGGGCTTCCGCCTCCATCGTCAAAGCACCCTGCGGACGGGCCTTCGCGGCCGTTCGGCCGTACGCCACGTCATAAAGGGGGTGCGGACCGAAGCCATGGAAGCCCACGACCGCCAGACCGTGATACCAGAGGTCGGCGAAGGGTGACACCACCACGCGCCACGCTGTGGCTGCACCCGGCTCCGGCGGACCCGACGTGATGGCCGCGCGGGCGGGGGAGGCGGTGAGGACGGCCCCCGCCAGCACGAGCGCGTATTGAGCGCGCTTGTAACCACTGTGGCTCCGCCGGAGCATGATGGGACCTGCGTACGTCAGAAGTGGTGAGATGGAATCAGATGAAGATGATCTGAGCCCCGTCGGACTTGTCGTAGAAGTCCATGGCGGTGATCACCTCGTGCACCTGGGGCACGAGATCCTCCTGGTCCAGGTCGAACATCTCCATGGCCATCTGGCACGCGTAGAGCTCGGCCCCGGCGTCGTCCAGGATCTCCAGCATCTCGCTCACGGGCGGGATGTCCATCTCGTCCATCTTCTTCTTCATCATCTTGGTGGCGAAGCCCTCCATGCCGGGCAGACCCATGAGGGCGTGCGGCATGGGGCTCGAGGGGTTCCCGAGCATCCCGGCGTGGAGCTTGTCCGCCTTCTTCTTGTTGATGACGTCCATCCCCCAGAAGGTGAAGAAGAGGACGGCGTCGATCCCCATCATGCGGGCGGCATTGGCCAGGATCAGCCCCGGATACGCCATGTCCAGGCTCCCCTTGGAACAGATGATGGCAATCTTGCGGTTGGTCTTCTCTTCCTGCGGAGCCTCCGAGGCGCCGGCAGGAGCCTGTTCGAGAACGGTGCTCATGTGTGATTCCGTCTGAGTTCGTCGTGCGTGTGGCCCGGCTCCGCCCCCGGGGCGAAGCGGGTTCGCGGCGGGAGGATCAGATGCAGCCCTTGGGCTTGGGCAGGCCGGAGATCCTGGAGGCCAGGATTCCCGGGCCGCCGGGGAACAGCTGATACATCTCCTTGGTGGGCACGCCGGCCACCTTCGTGATCCGCCGCACCGTGGGCGCCGTACCCTTCTCGGCGAAGTCCTTGCGGCAGAAGTTGATCACTTCCCAGTGACGGTCCGTGAGCTGGATCTCCGCTTCCTTCGCGAACGCTTCGGCGATCTCAGGTGTCCAGTCGTCGGCGTTGGCCAGGAAGCCGTCCGCGTCCAGTTGCACATCGGCGAGTGTCGTCATGTCCTGCTCCTCACTTGGCTCAGTCCCCGGCCACCAGAGCCTGGGACGTGTCGTTCGCTTTGCTGTTCTTTGCTCCCAGTTCGCCGAGGACGGCCATCAGGACGGCCATGCCCCGGCGCACATCGGAGTCTCTCATGGCCTTGAAGAGGCCCACCTTCCGGTCCTCTTCGCGGGCCGCCACCATGGCGTTCGCCGCCCGGCTCGCCATCTCCAGGGTTGCGCGGTCGGTCAGTGCCGCCACGATGTCCCGGACGGCTCCCAGGGTCCCGGAGGCCTCCAGCTGCATGAGCTTGTGGGAGGCCAGCTTGCCCGCGTCGTTCAGGATCGGAACGACGTCTTCCTTGAACTCGCTCAATCCCTCCACACGGTGCTCGAGGTCCTGGGTGTATTGGAGGACCCGGTCCAGCTTGGCCTCGAGCCGGTCCATCTGCTCCTGCAGCTGCTCGACGGATGCGGTTTCGGTGATCATGGTCAGCTCCACTTTCCGGCCATGGACATGCGTGCCTCGGCCAGGGGGATCTCCTCACCCTTCAGGAGGAGGTTCCAGTACATCCATTTGAAGGCCAGCTTGCCCCAGTGGTTCATCTCGCTCTCCTCCAGCAGGGTCAGCGGACCCACGGCCGGAAGGGGGAAGCGTCCCGGGAGAGGCTCGGTCTCGTAGTTGAAGTCGATGAGGACGGCCTTGCCGAACCCGGTCTCGACGAAGCAGTTCGCGTGCCCGTCGAACTCCGGAAGCAGTTCCCGTCCCTCGATGGCCCGCAGGAGATTCTCCTCGAGCACCTCCCCTTCGAAGTGGGCCACCGACCCCGCCTTGGAGGAGGGCAGATCCGTGGCGTCGCCGATCACGAAGATGTTCTCGGCCACCTGGCTCTGGAGGGTGTGCCGGTCGGTGGGGACCCAGTTCCCCTCGTCCCCGATCTCGGACCGCTCGATGAGGTCCGAGCCCATGTTGGTCGGGATGGTCACCAGGAGGTCGTAGTTCATCTCCCTGCCGTCCCAGGTGGAGAGCACTCGCTTCTCGCCGTCCACCTCGCCGGTGTTCCAGTTCGGCACCACCTGGATGTTCTTCTCGGCCATCAGCCCGCCCAGCATTTCGCTGGCCTTGGGCTTGGTGAAGGCGCCTTCCAGCGGAGTCGCGTAGACGATCTCCACTTTGTCCCGCATGCCCCGCTCGGTGTAGTACCAATCGGCAAGGAAGACGAACTCCAGCGGCGCCACGGGGCACTTGATGGGCATCTCCACCGTGTTCAGGACCAGGCGTCCGCCCTTGAACCGGTCCAGGGCGTCGTACAGCGCCATGGCCCCGTCCAGGGTGTAGAAGTCGAAGATGTTCTTGTGCCACCCAGGCCCCATCATCCCCTCGGTCTCGGCCGGAACGATCTGGCTACCGGTGGCGATGATGAGGAAGTCGTATCCCAGAGACGTGCCGTCGGCGAGGTAGACCCGGTTCTCTTCCGGAGCGATGCGATCGATCTGCTTCTGGATTAGCTGGACCCCCGCCGGGATGTAGCGGGAACGAGGCTTGATGACGTCGCGTCTGCGGTAGGTGCCGAACGGGATAAACAGGAGTCCCGGCTGGTAGATGTGCTCGTTGTCCTGGTCCACCACCGAGATGGACCATTCGTCCGGGTCGAGCTTTCTCCGCAGCTTTGCCGACATCATCGTGCCGGCAGTCCCGCCGCCCAGGATCAGCACCTTCTTCATTGCGTCATCCCCTCCCGTGGTTCGGGCCGGATGGATTACAGGTCGTACTCGCGCATCTTCCGCCACAGCGTCGTCCGGCTCATGCCCAGGACCTTGGCGGCCGCGGTACGGTTGTACTTGGTCTCGGAGAGCACTTTCGCGATCCTGGCCGACTCGGTCGCGGCCTTGTCCAGGCACCGCTCATCCACGGCGTTGCCGCTCCCAAGGGGCCGGACCACTTCCAGGGCACCGATGATCTCCCCTTCGCGGTTCAGCAGGACCTGGCCGGACTTGGCGACTGGAATCTCGGAGCCACGATTGTCGTAGAGGGTCAGCCCGTGGTCCTTGACCCGCCCACCCTCGAAGACGCCACAGTGCCGCAGGCACTCGTGGCAGCGGCTCAGGTAGATGCAGGGGCGGCCGACGGCCTCGTCCCTCCGGATCCCCGTGAGCTCTTCCATGGCGTCGCTCATGGCGACCACGTTTCGGTCCCGGTCCACCTGGAACCAGGCCAGGTCGGCCAGTTCCCCGAGGACCTCGAGGCTCAGGTTGTCCGGAGCCCACCCTGGGATCCCGGGGATTGGGGCCGACTGGTTGGGGCCAGAGTGTTCCATGGAGGTGGTCCGTTGAAACGATGTGAAACCTTTCGTCTCAAGGATGCCTCATCCACCGACCCGATGGTGTCGGGAGAATGCTTACGACCTCGTGGGAGCAGCCTCTCGGAGGACGTCGGGCCCGGGCTCGGCGGACCGTCCGTGATCCACCGGGATCAGATGTGGCCTTCCGCCTCCGGCCCCAGGAAGCCACACCCACGGAAGGTGCGGCCAGCCAGAACGACCTCCACGGAAAGGTGGCTCCACGCGCCGGACATGGCGTTTCGGCAGGGCTCCTGGTACAGCTCGGCTCTCAGCTGCGGCTCGTCCGCGCCGGAACGGCTCTCCAACTCCCATCCACCCCACCGCATGGCGAAGGGGCCGTCGTGAACGAATTGTTTCACGTCCTCGGGAGTCCGCCACGTGGCCACGGAGTCTTCCACGGTCAGGGTCCAGAAGGGCTCCGTACCCGAGGCCTCCATCACCAGGCTCCGCTCATCCCGGTCACATCCCCAGCCCTCCAGCGCGGCCCGGCGAAGCCCGATCACGTTCAGCCACGGACCCTGGGCGTCCTCCCGCATCTCGCCGAGCACATCCACGAAGATGCCCTCCATGGGCTCCAGCGCAGGAGCGAGATCCGCGTGGAGTCCGACCAGATCGAACATCTCGGGGCCATCCACCCCCACGGGGGTACCGTCGCAGAGCGTGATCTCGGCCCCACCCTCCACGGTGAGGGCGCCCAGGTACCGCTGTGGTTCCGTGGAGGTGGGCGTCCGCCGACCCGGGTCATCCTCACCGGTTGCGGCGGCTTCGCTGGCGTTTGCGCCGGTCTCGCCCCCACCCCCGCAGGCGGCGGCTGCCAGCGTCAGAGCCAGCGCCATGCTCCACCGGGGTGGGGCGTGCCCCATCCGGTTCATCAGTTGATCACCTCGTATCCCCGGGCTTGGAGATCGGCGCGGATCGTCATGGCACTCAGGGCCATCTGCACCTCCGGCAGCAGCTGGTCGTCGGGGAGGTTCCGACTCATGGCCGACTGTCCGCAGATGAAGATCTCGACTCCGGCGGCGGCCAGCCTCCGCAGGAGGTCGGCATTGCGGTTGTCGGTCCCGTATCGCTCCCGGAACGGTCCCTCCCGGAGCGCGTCCTTGGCTGCGGTGCCATGCACCACCAACGCCAGATGCATGTTCTCCAGCGGGACTCCCGCCCGGGCGTGCATGTTCAGGAACCGGGCGACCGTATTGATCCCCGGGTTGACCTCGCCCGGTTCCTCGGTGGAGGTGGCGACGTCGAAGACCACCCGGTACTCCCGTTGGGTGTCCACCGGCACCTCAAGTCCCCGGACTTCGAAGACGGCGCCGTAGGGCTCGATGACGGGCCCTGCCTCAGGGTCGCCGATTCGCCGGGGCCTCTCCTGCACCATCGTTCCCACCGAGGCGGGACCATCCCGGCCCGATCGCTCGATTCTCCCCAGCGGTCGATAGGTGCGGCCTGGCCGCGAGGCCTGGCGGGTGGCCAGATCGAAGCGGTCGCCTGGGGCCAGGAAGTAGAAGTCGCCACCGGTGTCGATGCGGGCGTTCCGGTCGTAGATCGCCACGTAGCCCTGTCCCATGACGTCCATCTGGTCCCCCTGGACCACGATGGCGGTGTTCTCGTCCAGCCCGATACCGAGAAGCTCCGGGTACTCGTCGAGCACCTCGAGCATGTCGAAGTGCCGGTTCCGCATGAGCAGGTGCTGGTCGACGCCCACGTTCCGCAGATATCCGAAACCACGTTGGTGATCACCCAACAACACCGTGTTGGTCTCCGTATCGCCCCGGATCAGCAGCGACCCCTGGATGCTGGCCCCGGCCGAAGATCCCCCGATGACTCCGCCGCGCTCGAGCACATCCCGGAACGCGTCTTCGGCGAGGGTCCCTCCGTAGGCATCCACAAGGCGCCACTGCCTACCACCCGTGAACCAGACCCCTCTCGCTCGACGGATGGGTTCCACGAACCTCCGCGTGTTCGCCTCCTCTGGATCGGCGGTGTGGACCACGGTGAGGTCCGTCGCCCCATTGTCTCTGAGGAAGGCGAGGCACGAGCAGTACTCGTCGTACTCCTCCCCACCTCCGGCGGTGGGGACCACCACGATGGGAGCATGAGGGCCTCCCGCGAGCTCAATGAACCGCTGGACGATGGCTGGGTCCTGCATGGCCCCACCCACCACCACCAGCGACCCCCGTTCCGGTCCCACCACCTGGGAGGCGGCCGCGTTGGGCAGACCGGTGGCCAGGCAGACCGCCAGCCCGGCGACAACCGTCCACCGGGCCGCTGGGCCCGGGATCGAACACTCTCCGGAAAGCTTCATCATCGGTCCTTCACCCCTATGTTGTGCTGTCGCCCACCCGAAACCGTGAGACCCATGGACACGATCCGGTACGTGCTGGCGCTGGTGATCTGGGCCACCATCCCGCCGGCGTTCCTCTATTGGTACCTCATCCACCCCTTCGCCGGCTACTGGCGGAGGGTGGGTCCCGCGCGAACGTACCTGGTGGTGGTACCCATCACAGTGCTGCTCATGGGGATGCTCGTACGGTGGAGAGCACCCGTGGCCGGCACCGACCTGGGAGAGAACTGGGCGCTCTTCTACACGGGACTCGGGCTCTGGGGAACGGCCATATTCATGGAGAGGCGGATCCGGAAGCACCTCGACTTCCGGACCCTGGCCGGCGTGCCGGAGCTCCGGCCCTTGCGGGAGGGGGGCCGGGAGCCGGGAGCCCCCACCGCGGCTCCGGCTCCCTCCGATGCCCCACCCGAGACGGGCGCCCAGGGCCCGGGTGAAGACCGTCATGGGGAGCCCACGCTTCTCACCGAGGGGATGTATGCCCGTATGAGGCACCCCCGGTACGTCTCCGTCTTCGTGGCAACCGTGGGATGGAGCCTCATGGCCAATCACGGAGCCGCGTACGCGGTGACGGCGGCGCTCATCCCGCTGATCCTCGTGCTGGTGCACCTGGAGGAACGGGAGCTGGTAGAGCGCTTCGGGGACGCGTACCGGGCCTACCAGGCACGCGTCCCCGCGCTCCTTCCCAGAATCCGGGGAAGGGGAAACTCCCAGGCGTAGATCCCTAGAAGAGGCCGGTCACCACTCCGTCCTGGATGTCCACCTTCATGGCCGAAGGCTCGACGCCCAGCCCGGGCATGGTCATGATGCTCCCGGTCTTGGCCACCACGAATCCTGCGCCGGCCGAGGGCGTCACCTCTCGCACCGTGATGCGGAAACCGGTGGGGCGGCCCAGCAAGCTGGGATCGTCGGAGAACGAGTACTGCGTCTTGGCGATGCAAACCGGGGCGTCGCGGAGTCCGGCAGCCTCCAGCGCGGCGATCTCCTTCGCCGCCTTCGGGTCCACGTCCACACCCTCGGCTCCGTAGATCTCCCGCGCGACGATCTCGATCTTCTCGGTGAGCCCCAGGCCGTCCGGGTAGAGGGGCTTGAAGTCCGCCTCCCCCGCCTCCAGCACCTCCCAGACCGCGTCGGCCAGCTCCAGGCAGCCCTCTCCACCCCCGCCCCACGGATCGGCGAGCACGGCAGTGACCCCCAGCTCACGGCAGCCGTCCAGGATCACCTGCATCTCCGCGTCGGTGTCGGTGGCGAACCGGTTCAAGGCCACCACCGGCGGCACGCCGAACTTCCGGATGTTCTCCACGTGGCCCTTCAGGTTGGTGAAGCCCTTTCGCACCGCCTCTACGTTCTCCGGGACGAGGTCGCTCTTGCCCACGCCACCGTTCATTTTGAGTGCCCGCACCGTGGCCACCACCACCGCGGCCTCGGGCTTCAGGCCGCCGAACCGGCACTTGATGTCGAAGAACTTCTCGGCGCCCAGGTCCGCTCCGAATCCGGCCTCGGTCACCACCACGTCGCCGAGCGCGAGCCCGGCCCGGGTGGCCGACAACGAGTTGCATCCGTGCGCGATGTTCGCGAAGGGGCCTCCGTGGACGAGCGCGGGCGTCCCACCCAGCGTCTGCACCAGGTTGGGGTTCACGGCGTCCTTCAGCAGCGTCGCCATGGCACCGGAGATTCCCAGACCCCCGGCCCGGATCGGCTCACCGGTCTTCGTGTATCCCACGATGATGCGGTCGAGGCGCGCCTTCAGGTCGTCCAGGCCGTCGGCCAGGCAGAAGATCGCCATGATCTCCGACGCGGCCGTGATCACGAATCCATCCTCCCGGGGCACACCCCCGGTTCGACCTCCCAGCCCCACCACGACCTTTCGCAGCGCCCGATCGTTCATATCCACGGCGCGGGGCCACGTGATCTGGGTCGGGTCGATGCCCAGCGTATTGGGCCGATAGAGATGGTTGTCCAGGACCGCGGACAGGAGCGCATGAGCCGAGGTGATGGCGTGGAAGTCCCCGGTGAAGTGCAGGTTGATCTCCTCCATGGGCACCACCTGGCTGTACCCACCGCCGGCGGCTCCACCCTTGATCCCGAACACCGGACCCAGGGAAGGCTCCCGGAGGCAGAGAACCGGATTCCGGTTCCGCAGGCTCAGGGCATCCGCGAGGCCCACGGAGACGGTGGACTTCCCCTCACCCGCGGCGGTGGGATTGATCCCCGTCACCAGTACCAGGCGCCCGTCCTCGCCGCCCCGGGCCTTCGCCACGTCCAGCGGGATCTTCGCCTTGTGATGGCCGTAGGGCACGATGTCCTCCGGAGCCAGGCCCAGCTTGGCCGCGATCTCCTGGATGGGGCGTAGATCGGCCTCCTGGGCGATCTGGATGTCGCTCTTCATGTCGGATCCTCGTCGTTGTCGATTCAGATTCAGGGAGTGCGTTCGCGTGCCGCGCTGGCGGAGTCGGCTGGTGTCTTCCTACCGGATCAGCCGTCGTAACTCTGCAGAATGTCGAGCACCCGGTCGATGTCTTCCGGGGCGTGGTCGGCATTGACCTGGGCCCGGATCTCCTCGTCCCCTCGGGGGACCACCGGGAAGGCCAGCCCCGTCACCAGGACACCGTGCTCGTAGAGGTAGTCCACGAGGGCCCGGGTTCGCCGGGTGTCGCGGATCATGAGAGGAACCACCGGGTGATCGCCGGGGATGGTCTCGATTCCGATGCGGCCCAGCCCCTCCTCGAAGCGCTTCGTCATGGCCCGAAGGTGGGTGAGGAGGGCGCGGCCGTCCTCGGAGTCCACCATCTCCAGGGACTTACGGCAAGCGGCCGCCTCCCCCGGAGTGATGGGGTTCGAGTAGATGTACATGGGGGAGGATTCCCGCAGGAAGCGGACCAGGGAGTGGGACCCCGTCACGTATCCGCCGTTTACGCCGAACGCCTTGCCCAAGGTGCCCACGAGGACGTCCACCGGGTCACACCCGGTGTACTCCTCGGTGCCCCGGCCGGTCTCGCCGAAGGCCCCCACGCCGTGGGAGTCGTCCACCAGGAGCACCACGTTCTCGGGGAAGTGGGCGTCGTACCTCCGGCACACCTCCTGGATCTCCTTCAGCGGGGCGTGGTCTCCCCGCATGGAGAAGATCCCGTCCGTCACCACCAGCGCCCGCCGGGCCTTTCCCGACCACTCCTGCAGAGCGGCCTCCAGCTCGGTCACGGCGTTGTGGGCGTACACCGCCTTCCCGGCTGGTCGCGCCAGCCGCATGGCGTTGATGATGCAGTTGTGATTGAGCTCATCGGAGATGAGGACGGTCTCGTTGGTCACCAGCGGAACGATGGTGGAGACGATGGTGGCGTACGCGGAGGAGAACACCATGGCGTCCTCTCGTCCGTGGAACCGGGCCAGATCCTTCTCGAGGTCCACGTGCACGTCGTAGGTCCCGCTGATGAAGCGGACCGCGCCCGGACCGGCTCCGTAGCGCGCGGTGCCTTGTTCCTCCGCCTCCATCACCTCGGGCCGGAGCCCGAGGCCCAGGTACGAGTTGGAGTTCATGCGGATGAACTCCTTCTCGCCTTCGCCCTGGAGGTGGAAGCGGGGGCCCCGGCCCGGAGCGGCGGGGAGCACCCCGGTAACGACCGACTCGGCACCCTTGGCGGTACCGGCCTCCTCCAGCCCCCTCACGTGGGCGTCCAGGACATCATTCAGACGATCGATTGGCATCGTGCGATTCGCTTGTTTCGGGATGGAACTTCGGGTCCGGCGAACCCCTGGTTGAAGGTACCGACTGGGCGCCCTCGCGGGAGGGGCGGCTCGCCCCGCCCACGGCGGGTCCGCCCCGGCGATGCGGAACGACACGCTGTCTCACGACGTCGGGCCACCCGTTCCTCCGTCCCGGGTGCCTGGGGTCCGCTCCAGAGACACCTCCAAGGGGGGCAGCGCCACGGCCGTGGTCACCTCGGAGCTCACCGTGAAGCCGTTCTCGATGAGGACCCGCCGACAGGCGGCCATGGCGGCGGTGCCACCCCGCACGAGGCCCCCGCCGGAGAAGGTATCGACCCAGAAATGCACCCGGATCTCGACCCACGAAGGCGCGAGCCCGCTGATCTCCAGCACCGGTGGCGGCTCATGCAGCACCCAGTCCGCCTCCAGGACCGCTGGCTCCAGCAGGCCCAAGGCGCGCTCCGGGTCGTCGCGGTAGTCGATCCCCACGGTGAAGGAACCCCTCCGGAGTCCGTCCCGGGTGAAGTTCAGGAGCGGGTTTCGGAAGATTGAGGCGCTGGGGATGAAGATGTCGCACCCGTCCGCGGTCCGGATATGCGTGTCGCGAAGATCGATGGACCGGACCACGCCCTGGAGGCCACCGCTCTCGATGAGGTCCCCCACGTCGAAGGAGCGGGAGAAGGCCAGGAAGATCCCTGCCAGGAGATTCTCCCCGATGTCCTTGAAGGCGAATCCGAGGATGACCGCGACGACTCCGCCGGTGGCCAGCATGCTGGTGGCGATGGCGGTCATCCCCAGGACGTGCAGGGCCATGACGAGGCCCAACCCGCCCATGGTCCAGCGAATCAGGCGTCGAACGACCCGGCTGTAACGACCGGCTCGTCCGGTGCGATCCAGGATCCTGCTCACGGTGGCGGCAACCACCACGCCCAGCAGGCCCACCCCCACGAACACCACCAGAGCACCCAGGAAGCGTGGTCCCTCGGTCCTCAACAGCTCCCCAACCGTGTCCAGGGGTTCGGCGATCTCCGCCATGGCATCCTGCACCGAGCGAATCGCAGCGGTCACGACGAGCATCCCCGCTATCCCAACTTGCGGCGGAGATTGTCCAGCATGTCCACCGTCATGGCCTCGACATCGTACTCCGGCGACCACCCCCATTCGCCGCAGGCGGCGGAGTCGTCGATGCGGCGCGGCCAGGAGGCGGCGATGGCCTGACGCACCGGATCCACCTCGTACCGCATGTCGAAGCCCGGGACGTGCCGTGCGATGACGGCGGCCAGATCCCGGGGAGCCAGCTGCATGGCGGTGACGTTGAAGGCGTTGCGGTGCCGGAGGCGGCCGGGATCCGCTTCCATGACCTCCATGGCGGCCCGCACGGCGTCGGGCATGTACATCATGTCCAGTTGCGCGTCCTCCGCCAGGAAGCACTCGTACGGCTCGCCTCGGACGGCGTGGTAGTAGATGTCCACGGCCCAGTCCGTGGTGCCCCCCCCGGGGGGTGCGCCGTACGAGATGATCCCCGGGTATCGAACGCCCCGCGTATCCACCCCGTATCGCAGGTGGTAGTAGTCGCAGAGCAGCTCGCCACTCACCTTGGTGACGCCGTACATGGTGGTGGGCCGCTGTATGGTGTCCTGCGGCGTCGGATCCGGCGGCGTGTTCGGACCGAACGCCGCGATGGAAGACGGCACGAAGACGGCCAGCTCCTGCTCGCGGGCCACCTCCAGGACCGCGTGCAGCCCTCCCATGTTCACCTGGTAGGCGAGACGAGGATCCCGCTCGCCCACCGCCGAAAGGATCGCCGCCAGGTGGTAGATGGTGTCCGCCTGGAAGCGCATGGCCGTGGCCCCGACGGCCCGGGGGTCGGTTGCGTCCAGGACCTGGAAGGGTCCGGCATCCAAGGCATGCCGGTCCGGCGAGCGGATGTCCGTGGCGAGCACCTGGGCGTCGCCGTACTGCGCCCGCAGGGCCGGGACGAGCTCGGAGCCGATTTGGCCACCGGCCCCGGTGACGAGGATCTTCTTCACGTGGATCTGGGTTGGTTGGGTTCCCTTCGAGGGCGGCCAATATAGAGGTCCTATCTGGCAGCGTCACGCCGTTCACCGCTCGTGCGTGCGTCTTCCGTTCGCGACCCCAAGGAGCCGTGACCTTGAATCCGGAATCCTCCCGCACCTCCCGTCCCTCCCGAAGAGGGAGCCCCAGGCTCCGAAAGGTCCTCCGGGGTCTTCACCACCAGACCCGGGAGCTCGAGCTCCTGATCTCGGGGCTCGTCACGTTCGCCCTGCTCCAGGCTCCGGGTCCCGTGGACCGCGTCTTCAACCACCTGCGGGTGGAGCTGGGGGAAGGAGCGGCGTACGTGGCCACCCTGACCTTTGCGTACGGGAAGCTCGCGATCTACGGACTCGTCACAGCCTTCGTCTTCCACCTGGTGGTCCGCGCGCTCTGGGTGGCGCTGGTGGGCCTCGACTCCGTCTTCCCGAGGGGTGTGCGGCCCGAGCGACTGCGACAGGGCCCGTTGGCCATGGAGTACATCCGCCAGGAGCTCCCCCCGGTACGCCGCCTCATCCGTATCACGGACGACGTGGCTTCGGTGATCTTCGCCGTGGCCTTCTCGCTGGTGGCCGTGTTCGTGATCTCCATTCCCACCCTGGGTGGACTCCTCACCGTAGCGTACGGGGGGTCCGCGCTGCTCCCGGGTGAGGTCAGCGCAGTCCGGGTCTTCTGGTGGGTGTGGGGTGCCTTCATGGTCATGGCCGTCCTCCCCACCCTCCTGGACCGTGCCGTAGCCCACCGCGTCCACCCGGGATCGCCTCTCCGGCGTGGCATCAAGAGCGTGCTCCGCGGCTTCTACCGGTTCACCGGATACCCCATCTACGGACCCATTCAGCTGACCCTGGCCAGCAACTTCGGCTCGCGCCGGACCGGGACCGCCACCGCCCTGGTGGTGATCCTGCTGGGAGGGGTGTTCTTCGTCCGGGACATCATGGCGGGAACCGGCGACCTGCACGTGGTGGGCTCCGCGTTCGTTCCCACGCGAGCCAGCGAAGTGAGTCTCGAGCCCGGGTCTACAACGACCAGCGAGACCTGGCGGGAGGCCACAATCACCTCCCCTCCATCGAGTCCCAGATGGTCACCGGACCCTTCGTTCGCCTCTTCATTCCGTATCGACCCTCACGGTCCGACGGGGTGATGGGCTAGCGCTGCTCCGGATTGGAGCCGGTAGGAAGCGCCGGCGTCCGCCTGGTCCGGTCGTACCGCGCCGACTCCACCGAGGTGGAGCGGGTGGCCCGGAGCCGCAGCGCGCTGGCGTGCGCGGG